>CAWCYP010000050.1:0-443052 GCA_963799735.1 uncultured Solirubrobacterales bacterium
AAAAGCGCCTGAAGATCCGCAGGAACGGTTCGCAGATGTCGCGCAGGAAGCCGAGCACGGCGTCGGTAGTGCGCGAGTAGGGCGGGCGAAATCCGGCTGAGAACAAGAGCTGGACGACGATGTGGAAGATGATCAGCAGGATGTAGACCCACATCAGCGTCGACAGGTAGCCGGCGATCTGGGTGCGGGCGCTGGCGAGGATCAGGTCGGTCGTCATCACCGCGCGTCTCCGAGCACGGCGTCGAGGGCGTCGCTGAACGCTGCCCGCAGGCCGGCGCGCTCAAGCGCGCCGAGTCCGCGCGCGGTGAGACCGCCGGGCGAGGCGACCTCGCGGCGGACTGCCTGGGTGTCATTGGCGCGCCGGCGCAACAGCTCGGCCGTGCCGGCCAGCGTCTGCACGACCAGCTCTGCTCCCTGGGCGGCAGGGATGCCATGCCGAACGCCCGCGTCGATCTGGGCCTCGGCGACGAGCGCGACGTAGGCCGGCGCGCAGGACATGAGGCCCATCGCGACGTCGACGAGCGCGTCGGGCAGGACCACGAGCGTGCCGAGCTCAGCGAACAACTCGTGGACGCGCGCGTCGAGATCGGTGTCCTGGGCCGCGTCTGCCGCTTGGACGACGGCGCCCAGGCGAACCTCCACCGGAAGCGAAGGGATGAAGCGGTAGACGGGCCGGCCGGGGTAGGCTGCATGCAGCGCGGCCAGCCGTGTGGCGGCGAGGATCGAGGCCACGGCACGCGCGTGCGGGGCTATATCCGCGGCTACCTGCTCGAGCTGGGCCGGCTTGTGGCAGAGCACGAGCAGATCCGCGCGACGGGCCACCTCGGCGTTGGTTGCCAGCGCCTCACCTCCCACCTCGGCCACCAGGGCAGCGGCACGCTCGGGGAGCGGGTCCGAGCACAGCACGGGACGACCCCATCCACGCGCGAGCGCGCGGGCCATGTTCCCGCAACCGATCAGACCGATCTGCATAAGACGCTCAGGCTACCGGGCGTCAGGACTGATTGAAGAAGCCCTTCTCGATCAGTCTCGCCCGCTCCTCCGCGGAGATCTCGACGTTTCGCGGCGTGAGCATGAAGACCTTGTCGGCGATCCGCTGCATGCCACCGTCGAGCGCATAGGTGAGGCCCGAGGCGAAGTCGATCAGGCGCTTGGACAGGTCGGTTTCCGAGCTCTGCAGGTTGAGAATCACCGGGATCGAGTCCTTGAACTTGTCGGCTATCTGCTGGGCGTCGTTGAACGACTTCGGCACGACCAGGTGCACGCGCACGTCGCCATTGCCGTTACCGCCACGGGCGCCGACGGGGCGCAGGACGGTGGCCGAGCGTCCGCGCGGCTCGTCATCGGCGAAGATGTCGTCGAACTCGTCGCGGCGGCGGCGCAGGCGGCGGACGTTGGGACGCTCACGGTAGCGGTCCTCGAGGTCGGGCTCGGGCGGGAGGTCGTCGTCGTAGTCGTCGTGATATTCCTCGGCGAGGCCGAAGTAGACGAGGGCGCGGTGCCAGGAGTCTCGAAAAGCCATATGTACAAGTGCGTTTTCGCCCGTATGGCGAGTTTCCCTGCTAATGGTAGTCATCGGGCTGATCGCCGGTCCCGGTGCAGGGAGCGGTTAACAGTACAGTCTCGTGCCTATTCGCACGATCGTGGCGCCCTCCTGCACCGCGACGGCGAAGTCCTGGGAGGTTCCCATCGACAGCCGCTCCAGGCCGCGAGCGCCGGCCAGCTCGCGCAAGGCAGCGAACCAGCGGCAGCTGTCATTGGGATCGGCGGCGAGTGGGGGCATGCACATCAAACCCGCGACAGGAACGGGCGAGTGCTCGAGATAGGAGTCGAGCTCCTCGGGCGCGATGCCCGACTTGCCGGGCTCGCGGGCGACGTTGACCTCGATCAGGATCTCCAGTCCCGGCCGCGCCAGCGCACGGTGGCGGTCGAGCTCGCGCAACGCTGACTCGCTCGCGACCGAGTGGATCAGGCGCACGTACGGCACGATCGCGCGCACACGGCGGGATTGCAGCCGACCGATGAAGTCCCACGTGAACAACTCGCCGTGTGCCTCGACCTTGGCGGTGAGATCCTGCGCACGGTTCTCGCCCACGAGCCGGACACCGGCGGCCGCGAGCATCGGTAGATCCTCCGAGGAGATGTACTTGGTCGCGGCGAGCAGCTCGATCTCACCGGGATCCCGGCCGGCGGTGGCGGCCGCAGCCGCGATCTCCTCACGCACCTCTGCGAGGTTGGCCCGAATCGTGCCTGCACCCAGGCCTGTGATCAGCTCAGCCATGCCACTCCCGCCTGGCGACCGGCGAGCGCGTCTTCGCGCCGGTGGGAGAAGAAGCGCTCATCGCAGATCGTGCACGCGGCGACGGCCCGTACGTCGGCCACTCCCGCGGCGCACAGCTGGTCTCGCGCGAGCGCCGTCAGGTCGATACGCCGGCCGTCGCGATGGGCTCCTCCGAACGCGGTGTGGACCTCCTCGCCGACCTCGTAACAACAGGGTCCGGCGCCGGGTCCGATGACCGCGGCGATGTCGGACCCGCGATTGAGCTCCCGCAACGCACGCACTCCCTCCTCGAGCACCCCGGTGGCGAGACCGCGCCAGCCGGCGTGGACCATCGCGACCGCCCCCTCGCTACCCAGCGCGACCGGGAGACAATCGGCGGTAAGCACCATCACACCGACACCTGCCACCGATGTGGCGTGACCGTCCGCCTGCACCGGCGGCTGGGCGTCGCCCGAGTCGGGCGCGGCGATATCGGTGTTCGCGCGGATGCGCAGGACGGTCGTGCCGTGCACCTGATAGGAGCGCGCCAGCCGTCGCAAGCCCAGCTGTACGCGCAGACGCTCGCGCGCATCGGAGCCACGCTCGTGGTCGAGGCCACCGATGGAAGAGAGGTTGCCGTGCGCTCGAGTGCTGAACAGCGCGCGTCCGCTCCCGGGCAGGTCGAATATGAGCTCGCCGGCGGTCATACGCGAGCATCCAGGGCTGCGACGAGCTCGGCCTCACGACCGTCCGCCAACTCGCCGTCCAGTCTCATGCGCAGGGCGACATCCAGACGGCGCCCGATCTCCGGGCCCTCGGGGACACCGGCGGCGAGCAGGTCATCCCCCGTGATAGATAGGCGTACGTTGCGCAGCTCTGTGAGCCATCGCCGGGCAGGTTCGGTGACCGACTCGCTCACACCTCCCGCCAGTGCAACGCCCTCGGGCGGGACACCCGCGACGGTGGTGCGCAGTTGCGATGGTCGTTCGGTGGCAGGCAGCTCATCCACCAGGCGTGGCACGGCGGTCGCCGCGGCGGCGATGCGATCGCGATCGGGTGCGCTGAACTCCAGACGGTCCAGCAGCGCGACGATCTCCGTACGCGGGTCATCGCTCGCGCGCAGAGCCAATGGGAGCACCAGCGACGCGAGCAACGCCAGATCGGGCCGGCCGTCCTCGGGCAGCAACTCCAGTGTCGCGCGGGCCAGGGATTCCTCGAAGCGCAGGCGCGGGTGCAACGCCGTGAGCAGGCCCAGGTCGTCCATCGCGGCGAGCGAGGAGATCGCGTCGGGTTCGTCCAGCGCGAGTCGCAGCTCGGCGCCGATGCGCGCGCCGGAGACCGTGTCCAGCGCGCGCGCGGCCACCGCACGAGCGGCCAGCTCGGCGGTGTGAGGCTCGATCTCGAACCCCAGTCGCGCGGCATAGCGGGCCAGGCGCAGCAGACGCGTGGGGTCGTCGCTGAAGCTGGCGTCGTGCAGCACACGCAGTCGCCCGGCTCGCAGATTCTCCAGCGCGCCGGGCGCCGCGTGCACCTCTCCCGCGCGCTCCCCGCTAAGCGTAACGGCTATCGCGTTGACGGTGAAGTCTCGTCGCAGCAGATCCTGCTCCAGCGTGCCCGCGCGCACCTCTGGGAGAGCCCCGGGTGTGGGATAGGACTCGGCGCGCCGGGTGGCGACATCGATCCGTCCACCGTCCCATTCCACGAGCGCCGTGCCGAAATGCTCGTGCTCGTTCGCTCCGGCCGGCGTGTCCAGACGAGCGGCCAGCTCCTCGGCGAACATGTAGGCGGCGTCACCGAACGAGGAGCTCTCATCCCCCACGACAACGTCCAGCTCGCGCGGCGTGCGATCGAGCAGCAGATCGCGCACAGCGCCGCCGACAAGCGCGATGTCGGCTCGCCCGCGGGCGCGGTCGAGCAGCGCCTCGCCGCCAGGCAGCTGACGCAGCCGCTCAAGCACGGTCTCTGGCGCCCCTAACGACATGAGCTCATTCTCGACGATGAGACGCTATGCGGGCTGTGAGCTTACGGCACGCACGTGGATCCCGGCGGCCGCGAGATATGCCTTCGCCTCCGGAATCGTGTGCTGCCCGTAGTGGAAGATCGACGCGCACAACGCCGCGTCGGCCCCCGCGCGCAGCGCCTGCGCCAGGTGCTCGGGCTCGCCCGCCCCGCCGGAGGCGATCACGGGCACGCCGACGGCCGCGCTGACGGCCGCGGTCAGATCGAGGTCGTAACCGTCGGAGGTTCCGTCGCGGTCCATGCTCGTCAAGAGGATCTCCCCCGCCCCCCGCTCGGTCGCCTCGCGAGCCCACTCGACGACGTCGCGGCCCGTCGGGGTGCGCCCACCCGCGAGGTAGGCCTCCCAACCCGCCGGGGCGCCCGGATTGCAACCGGGGACCGTCTCTCGCGCGTCGATCGCCAGCACCACGCACTGCGCGCCGAAGCGCATCGCCAGCTCGTCGATCAGCTCGGGGCGCGCGAGCGCCGCGGAGTTGATCGAGACCTTGTCGGCGCCCGCGTCGAGCACCGCCTGGGCATCATCCACCGAGCGGATCCCCCCGCCGATCGTGAACGGCACGAACACCTCGTCCGCCGTCCGCCGCGCGAGCGCCACGATCGTGTCGCGCCGTTCGTGCGTGGCGGTGATGTCCAGAAACACCAGCTCGTCGGCCCCCTCCCGGTCGTAGTGAGCGGCCAGCTCGACCGGATCGCCGGCATCGCGGATGTCGACGAATTCGACGCCCTTCACCACGCGGCCGGCATCCACGTCTAGGCAGGGGATCACGCGCTTGAGGTGCACCTGCTCACCGTAGCGGCCGGGCGGTCAACCGCCGAGCGCGGCCTGCGCCTCCGCGACTGTGAACCGTCGCTCGTACAGCGCCTTGCCGACGATCACCCCGTCGAGACCGTCGAGTTGCTGCTCCTCGCGCAGCTGCGCGAGCGCCTCCAGATGGGCGAGCTCGCCGATACCGCCGGAGAGGATCACGCTGCCGTCACCGACCGCCCGTGCGACCGCCTCGGACTCCTCGCGGTTCGGGCCGTCGAGCATCCCGTCGTGGTCGATGTTCGTGAAGACGAAGCGCTCGACGCCGCCTGGGCCCTGGCTCTCATCCGTGCTACCGCTCAGGCGCTCGATCGCTTCCTGCACGGGTATCGACGTAGCTTCGAGCCATCCGTGCGTGGCGACATACCCGCCGCGCGCGTCGACCGAGACGATCACCCGATCCGGACCGTGCGCCTCGAGCGCTTCCCACAGAAGGTCTGAGGTGAACACGGCCGTCCCGAGGATGACCCGCATCGCCCCGGCCGAGAGCGCCGCGTCGATCGCGGCCATCGAGCGCAGCCCGCCGCCGAACTGCACGGGCAGACCAAGTTCCTCGACGATCGCGCGCAGGTGCGCGATGTTGACCGGCTCGCCCGACTTGGCGCCGTCGAGGTCGACTACGTGCAGCCAGCGCGCGCCGTCTTCGGCAAAGGCGCGCGCAGCAGACAGCGGATCCTGGTCGTAGACCTTCTTCGCGTCGAAATCGCCCTTCGCGAGCCGAACCGCGTTGCCGTCGAGGATGTCGATCGCGGGGTACAGGTTCACGCGGGCACCATCGCCCGGCCACACAGACGCGTGAAGTTCGCCAGCAGTGCCAGACCGTGCGCCGAGGACTTCTCCGGGTGCGACTGCGTGCCGAAGACGTTGCCCTGTCCCACGATCGCAGCGAAGGGCTCGCCGTAATCCGCCGTGGCCAGGATCGCCTCCTCCTCGGCCGGTGCCGGCGCGAAGCTGTGGACGTGATACAGGTAGCTCGGGTCCGGCAGGCCCTCCGCCAACGGCGTCTCCCGCCGCCAGCGCACCTCGCTCCAGCCGATGTGCGGCAGCTTCAACCCCGGGGCGCTCAGCCGGCGCACCGTGCCCGCCAGCAACCCCAATCCCTCGGCTCCGTCGTGCTCCTCGGAGCGCTCGAACAGCAGCTGCATTCCCAGGCACAATCCCAGCAGCGGCACGCCCGCGCCCACACGCTCCTGGAGCAGCTCGTCGAGCCCGCGCGCGCGGATCGCCGCCATCGCGGCGGGAAATGCGCCCACGCCGGGAAGCACCAGCCCGTCCATCGCGCGCAGCCGCTCCGGGTCGCCGCTCACCTCCACGCGCGCGCCGACATGCACGAGCGCCTTCTCGGCCGAGCGGCGATTACCCATGCCGTAGTCAACTAGTCCGATTTGAGGGGTCATCCCGTCAGGGTTCCCTTGGTGCTCGGCACCCCGGTCTCGGTCGGGTCGATCGCGACCGCCTGGCGCAGCGCGCGGGCGAACGCCTTGAACGCCGCCTCAATCATGTGATGCGCGTTCGAGCCCGCTTCGACGCGCAGGTGCAGCGTCAGCTTCGCGGCGTTGGCAACGGCTCGGAAGAGCTCCTCGGTCAGCTCGTGCTCGAATCCGCCCGTCGCGCCCGGGGGCAGCTGGGCCTCGAACAGCGTGAACGGACGTCCGGAGACGTCGATCGCACAGCTCGCGCGAGCCTCGTCCATTGGCGTGGTCATCGCGCCGTAGCGCACTATTCCCGCACGATCCCCGAGCGCTCGGTCAAGCGCCTGGCCGAGCACGATCGCGGTGTCCTCGACGGTGTGATGCGCACCTGTCTGCAGGTCGCCGCTCACCGCCACGTCGAGGTCGAGCCGCCCGTGCCTGGCCAGCAGGTCGAGCATGTGGTCGAGGAACCCCACGCCCGTCTCGCGGGTGCCCGCGCCGGAACCGTCGAGCGTGAGCGACAGACGTATGTCGGTCTCGCCGGTCTTGCGTTCGATCGTGGCGGTTCGACTTTTCATTTTGGTGGTCTGATGGGATGGAAGAGAGAGAAAGAAAGCGAGGAAAGAAGCAAGAGTCTAATCGTCCCTGATACGGGCCTCCATCGACCGCGCGTGCAGCTCGAAGCCCTCCGCTCGTGCCAGGGGGGCGCCCGCCGCCGCCAGCTTGCGGGCCGCCTCGCCGCCCACGTCGCCGATCCGCACCTCCGCCATCCGGCGGCGAAAGTGGCGCGGGGACAGCGAGGAGGAGAAGCGGGCCGCCCCCGCGGTGGGCAGCACGTGGTTGGAGCCCGCCACGTAGTCTCCGAACGCCGTCGCGGATGCCGCGCCCACGAACACGCAACCCGCCGAGCGCACCAGCGGGGCGAGCGCCTCGGGCTCCGCGCCGATCAGCTGCAGGTGCTCGGGTGCGATCGCGTTCGCGAGCTCGATCGCCGAGCGCGCGTTGGCGCTCTGCACGAGCGCGCAGGCCGCGTCGGCGACCGTCGGATGTTCGACCACGAGCCGCTCGATCGCCTCGCCGAGCGCGTCGAGCGTGGGCTCCGAAGGGGAGATCGCGACGACGAGGCTGCCCTCGCCGTGCTCGGCCTGCGCGAGCATGTCCAGCGCCGCCAGCTCCACCTCACGCGCGCCCGCGTCAGCGCCGAGCACGACCGATAGGTCGCTGGGGCCCGCGAATCCGTCGATGCCGACTACGCCTGAGAGCTGACGCTTGGCCTCCTGCACATACAGGTTTCCAGGCCCCACGACCACGTCGACCCGGCGTACGGTCTCCGTTCCGTACGCGAGCGCGGCGATCGCCTGGGTGCCGCCCATGCGGTACACGCGCTCGACTCCGCACAGCCGGCATGTGCCGAGGATCGCCGGATCGATCTGCCCGTCTGCACCCGGCGGAGCGCACACGGCCACGTCGATCACGCCCGCGGCGCGCGCGGTCACGACTCCCATCACGACCGTGCTCGGATACGGCGCGCGCCCGCCCGGCACATACACCGCAGCGGCCTGCACGGGCACCTCGCGCAACGCGATCCTCTGGCCCTGCGGCAGCTTGACGGGGACGTCCTCACCGACGCCCGCCTGGGCGACGATCGAGACGTTCGCGATCGCCACTTGCAATCCCGCGACCAGCGTCAGGTCCAGCTGGGTGAGCGCCTCATCCAGCTCGTCCTGGGGCACGAGCAGCTCTTTCGGTGTGGCGCCGGCGGTGTCGAACCGGCGTGTGTTTGCCAGCACGGACTCATCCCCGCCCGTCCGCACTTCGGCCACGATCTCGCGCACGGCCTCCTCGACGCTCTCGCCCGCGGGCACGAGCGAGCGCAGGCGCGCCGCCGCTCCCAGCGCGCCGCCGAGATCGTCGATCTGGGCAAGGCTCAGGCGCTCGATCCGCATCCGTTCACCGATCGGGCCTTTGTTCTCACCGGACCTGCTGCGCTGAGATGCCTTCGCGCAGTCGCGCCAGCAGCTGGTCGATCTGTGCCGCCTTCAGCTTGTAGGCGACCGGATTGGCGATCAGCCGGGCGGTGCACTCCACGATCTCTTCGCGCACGATCAGTCCGTTCTCACGCAGCGTCGTGCCGGTCGCGGTCAGGTCCACGATCGCGTCCGCCAGTCCCGTCAGGGGGGCGAGCTCGACCGAGCCTTTGACCTCGACGATCTCTCCCTGCCGGCCGGTCTCCTCCAGGTGGCGTGCGGCGATGCGCGGGTACTTCGTGGCGATGCGCATCGCCCCCAGCCGGCGCAGCGCCTCGGCGGCCGGGTCCTCGCCCCGGGCGTTGACGCGATCGGCGGTGGCGAACACCATCGTGCAGCGTCCGTAGCCGAGATCGAGCAGCTCGTAGAATCTGCCTGCGCCCGCGCTCGCGCACGCCGTGATCGGATGCCCGCCCACCCCGCTCCAACAGGACGTCCTTGCCGGTGATCCCGAGGTCCGCGGCGCCGTCCTCCACGTAGGTGGGCACGTCGGACGGGCGCATCGTGATCACGCCGATGTCCTCGAACAGCAGCTTGCGATCGTTGCTGCGCAGCTCGGCCGTATCAAGCCCGAGCGCGGCGAGCAGCTGCACGGTGCCGTCGAACAGCGCGCCGCGCGGGACGGCGATCGTGAGGTCTTCGAGCACAGTCATCACGCCAGCGCCACCCCTGTCCCGCGCTCCTCGCCGGTCAGAGCGATGTGCAGCCGTTCGACATCCAGCGCGAAACCCACCGCGGGCCGAGCCGCGCCGAAGCTCTGAAGCAGGTCGTCGTAGCGCCCGCCCCCACCGATCGGGGCGCCCAGGGTGGGGTCATAGACCTCGAACACGGCGCCCGTGTAGTAGCCGATGCTGCGCACCAGACCAAGATCGAAGATCACCCGCTTGGCGACCCGCTCCTCGAGCAGCTCGCTCACCTGGCGCATGCCCGCGACTGCGTCGGCAGCGGGCCCGGGGGGTGCCGTTAGCACCTCCGGCCCGCCGCGGCGCTGGGGCACGCTCAGCAGCAGCGCGACGGACTCCTCGGGCAGGCCGATCGCGGCGAGACGCTGCTCGAGCTCGACGAAATCGCGGCTCGCGAGCGTCTCCAGCAGACCGGCGCGCGCGTCCGGCGCGATCTGTAGACGATCCATCAGCGTCGCGAACAGCGACGCGTCGCCGAGCCCGACGCGATAGTCCTTCAGGCCGGTCGCGTCCAGCGCGTCGCACAGGACCGTCAGCGCCTCGGCGGTGCCCTGCGGCGCAGCGGCGCCGATCAGCTCAATCCCGGCCTGCAGCAGCTCGCGCGGCTGGCTCCACTGCGGGCGCACACCGCGGTAGCAGTGGGCGAAGTAGCAGAACCGCAACGGCTCGGTCGCGTCCGGATAGCGCGTGGCAACGAGCTCGCGCGATCGGCACGGTCATGTCCGACCGCAGCACCAGCGTCGCTCCGGTCTCGTCGAACACCCTATGCACCGGGCCCGTACCGGTGACGGTGGCGTTGGCGAGCACCGATTCGTACTCGAGCGCGGGCGTATAGACCTCGCCATAGGAGTGGCGCTCGAACACGGCGCGCAGCGCGTCGGTGATCGCACGCAGCTCGCGTGTCTCGTCGGGCAGCACGTCGCGCGTGCCGCTGGGAATCGGATGGATCATGACGACCCGAGATTACGCGTGGACGGGCTCCGTGGCCACCCGCTCGATGCGGGCACCGAGCTCGCGCAGGCGCTCGTCTATGCGCTCGTAGCCGCGGTCGATCTGGCGGATGTTGCCGATCTCGCTGCGCCCCTCAGCGCACAGCGCCGCCAGCAGCATCGCCATGCCCGCGCGGATGTCGGGCGACTCCACCCGCTCGCCCCGCAGCCGCCGCGGGCCGGTGACGATCGCGCGATGCGGGTCGCACATGACAATGTCGGCGCCCATCAGGATCAGCTTGTCGGTGAAGATCAAGCGGTTCTCGAACATCCACTCGTGCACGAGGATCGAGCCCTCCGCCTGCGTCGCCAGCGCCACCGCGATCGAGGTCAGGTCGGCCGGGAACGCCGGCCACGGACCGTCCTGGATCTTCGACTTGTACTCGCCCACGTCCGCCTGCACGATCAGCTTCTGGCCGCCCGGCACGAGCACGTCGTTGCCGTCGAATTCGGTGCGCAGGCCGAGGCGCTCGAACACGAGCCTGATCATGCGCAGGTCTCTCGGGACCGTGTCCTTGATCAGGAGCTCTCCGCCGGTGACACCGGCGAGCGCGATGAAGCTGCCGATCTCGATGTGGTCGGGCGCGATGACGTGCTCGCACCCGTGCAGCGTCTCGGCGCCGTTGACCGTCATCAGGTTCGAGCCGATCCCCTGGATGTCGGCGCCCATCTTCACGAGCATCCGCGCCAGATCCTGCACGTGCGGCTCCCACGCCGCATTGCCGATCACGGTCGTTCCCGGCGTGAGCGCGGCGGCCATCAGGACGTTCTCGGTCGCCATCACCGACGGCTCGTCCATGAACACGTCGGTGGCTCGCAGCCCTCGAGGAGCGCTCAGCACGATGTCCCGCGCGCAATCGGCGGTTGCGCCCATGGCTCTGAACGCATCGAGATGAGGGTCCAGTCGCCGCCGGCCGATCACATCGCCTCCTGGAGGGGGCATAACGGCCCGCCCGAAGCGCGCCAGGAGGGGACCCGCCAGCAGGAAGGACGCTCGGATCTGCTCGGCGAGCTCGGGCTCGATCTCCACCTCCTGGACGCCTGCCCCCTCGTGCACGCACGCGGCGCAGAGCGCGACCTCGTTTGGCCCCCGCCAGTCCACGCTCACGCCGATCGCGCTGAGGATCGCGAGCATCGCGTCGACGTCTCTGATCCGCGGCACGTTGCGCACAACCACCTCGTCCTCGGTGAGGATCGACGACGCGAGTATCGGCAGCGCGCCGTTCTTGTTCCCGGCCGGGAACATCGTGCCGGACAGCGGGACGCCGCCTTCGATGACGAACTTCTCCATGGGCTGAACGCGTGCCCTTCCGCCCAGGATCGGGCCGGTCGAGGTGCGTCTGGCAAGCGTAACAGCCATCACCCGCAATGTTCGCTCGGCACGCCGATCGCCCTGCCTGGCGCCCATCACGAGTCACGTCGTGGATCCGCTCGACGCAACTTCCATTGCAGCTTATCTCGCCAGATTTGGCTCTGGAATGCGGGATCACAGGATCGTGTCCGGATACGTACGTATGTTCGCAAGAGTTCCGTCCGCAGGCCCACGTACAGTACGAACAGATGTTCCCACGGACAACTCAACATCCGCTCATGCGCCGGGCGCGCTGGTCGATCTTCGATCGGCCGCTCTCCCTGGCCCGCTCGTTCCTGTTGCTCGAGGACGACTACGATGTCGACTGGGAGGTCAACCAGGACGAATCAGGTCAGGGGACCGCTCGAAGCTCGACGGGATCTTGATCGGCCAGCGTGAGCGGGATCCTCCACTGCACCCGCACCGCAAGCCCTTGCGCGGCAGATATACACACGCGCGCGGGGGGCAGCCTCCACGACCACCCCAGGTATGCCTATGTCCAATCGTAAGTAAAAACCGGCGGCGTCCTACTCTCCCAGGCCCTTGCGAGCCAAGTACCATCGGCGCTGAGGGGCTTAACTGCTCTGTTCGGAATGGGAAGAGGTGTTTCCCCCTCGCCAAGGCCACCGGAAAAAGGCGAGAGACCTCGCCTCCCACGATCCCTCAAAACTGCACAGCGCCACCAACGGGTATCACCCTCCATTACGGAGATCAAAAAATCCGTCAAGCCCTCGACCGATTAGTACCGGTCTCCTCCGGACGTTACCGTCCTTCCAGATCCGGCCTATCAACCTGGTGGTCTACCAGGGGTCTTACTCCCTCTAGGGGATGGGAGAACTCATCTTGAGGCCGGCTTCCCGCTTAGATGCCTTCAGCGGTTATCCGATCCACACGTAGCTAGCCTGCTATGCCCTTGGCAGGACAACAGATACACCAGAGGTGCGTTCATCCCGGTCCTCTCGTACTAGGGACAAATCCTCTCAATTCTCCAACGCCCACGGCAGATAGGGACCGAACTGTCTCACGACGTTCTGAACCCAGCTCGCGTACCGCTTTAATGGGCGAACAGCCCAACCCTTGGGAGCAACTCCACCCCCAGGATGCGACGAGCCGACATCGAGGTGCCAAACCGGGCCGTCGATGTGGACTCTTGGGCCCGATAAGCCTGTTATCCCCGGAGTACCTTTTATCCGTTGAGCGACGGCACTTCCACTTGCTACCGCCGGATCACTAAGACCTGCTTTCGCACCTGCTCGACTTGTCAGTCTCGCAGTCAAGCTCCCTTAATACCTTTACGCTCTACGCACGATTTCCAACCGTGCTGAGGGAACCTTTGTGCGCCTCCGTTACATTTTGGGAGGCGACCGCCCCAGTCAAACTACCCGCCTGGAACTGTCCAGCACCCGGATTCACGGAATGCTGTTAGAAATCCAATACACCAAGGGTGGTATCTAAAGGTTGGCTCCACGCCGGCCGCAACCGGCGCTTCAAAGCCTCCCACCTATCCTGAGCGAGATGCACCGAATCCCAATACCAAGTTGTAGTAAAGGTTCACGGGGTCTTTCCGTCTAGCCGCGGGTACTCGGCATCTTCACCGAGACTGCAATTTCACCGAGCCCCTCGTTGAGACAGCGCTGAAGTCGTTACGCCATTCGTGCAGGTCGGAACTTACCCGACAAGGAATTTCGCTTGCTGTTACTTCTCAGGCTCCTTGTAATGCACACCCTGAGATTAACTGGGACCGTTACGTCCTAGCGAGTCGATCATTTCTGTCGACCTCTGCATGTCGCCATGCAGACCGGACCATATCTTGCCCACCAAAACTGGACCCTGGCGTGTGGTCTCTGAGGGGTCAACCCAAAAGGGAGACTTGGTACCCGGTCTTGTAGCCTTTTCGACCCGCTCGGTTTGGTTGCCGAACAAAGCCGATGGAGAAGCAACCCTCTCCGTCTACAAAACCAACCACCCAGCCTAGCTGAATCAGTCTTCCCTGCTGATTGTCCGCACCGGACGCATTGTCACGATACCAACCACTGCGGACGGAATCGTAGCGTCGGATACACGGACGTTCCAGCATACAGCCAGATGCTCACCGCATAGTTACCTAGCGGAGGGCAGCGATCTACCTTAGGACCGTTCCTTACTGTTACTACTCAGGTCGACTTACTTCACCTGAGCGGTCCGCTCATTTCTGACGGACTCTCATGGTCGCCCATGAGAGCGGACTATATCATCCCAATATCGCTCTAGATAGTGGGCTCGGCGTATAGTCTCTGAGGATTCCGTCCATCCGATAGCGTCTCTTTCCGCCGCGGTTCATCCGTTCCCGGAGAGCAAGAACCTTGGCGTCATCCTGGTCGCTCAGACGACCGGCGACGAGAAGCAGAACAGCGCTTCTCCATAGCCGATAGTCCTCCGCCTTCTGCCCCACGATCGGAAATCGATCGAAGAACGGCACGATCCGGTCGGCGAGATCGGAAAGTCGATTGACCTCCCAATACCAACCGCCGTTTCCCGCCCTGCGCAGACTTCCGCACCCGAGGGTCTCCCGAAAGAGATCCAGCGGCACGCGGTCGTGCTGCGAGACGTTGAAGGCAGCTGAGATCTTGAAGCTCCGCTGATAGTCGTCGCGTTTGCGACAGACGATCATGAAGCTCCCCTCTCCCAGCGCGAACCCAGACAAGAAGCTACCGAGCGAGGCCGGTATGGCCTCGATGCACGGTCTTTCCTGCTGATTGTCCGCACCCGACACATTTTCACGGTACCGCTCGACTTCGGACGGAATCTCAGTAGTGCGGGATACTCGGATGTTCCAGCATATAGCCGAGTTTTACAACTACCTCGGTCAACTGATAGTTACGGCCGCCGTTTACCGGGGCTTAGCTTCGCTGCTTCGGGTCAAGCCCTAACAACTCCACGTAACCTTCCGGCACCGGGCAGGCGTCAGCCCCTATACGTCGTCTTACGACTTAGCAGAGACCTGTGTTTTTGGTAAACAGTCGCTTCAGCCTATTCACTGCGGCCCCCTCGGGCTCCAGACGCGAAGTCCTTCACCCTACTGGGGCGCCCCTTATCCCGAAGTTACGGGGCTATTTTGCCGAGTTCCTTAACGAGGGTTATCTCGATCACCTTAGTATTCTCTACTTGCCCACCTGTGTCGGTTTTGGTACGGGCACGCGCTTCCTCCCTAGAGGATTTTCTTGGAGGTATGGCGTCAGGGACTCGCCGGCTTAGAGCCAGCTGGCATCGCACCTCAGGTTATGCGGCCCCGCATTTGACATGGGCCACCCCTACATGCTTACCCCAGGACAACCATCGCCTGGGTTCCCTTAGCCTTCCTCGTCCCCCCATCGGTCAAACGGAAGCGACGTGGTACAGGAATATCAACCTGTTGGCCATCGACTACGCCTTTCGGCCTCGCCTTAGGTCCCGACTAACCCTGAGCAGACGAACTTTACTCAGGAATCCTTGGGCAATCGGTGGAGAGGATTCTCACCTCTCTTTCGTTACTCATGCCGGCATTCTCACTTCCCACGCCTCCACGGCTGGCTTACGCCGCCGCTTTACTGGCATGGGAACGCTCTCCTACCGCGCGATCGGTCCGAAGATCTCACGCACCCGCAGCTTCGGTGACTAGCTTGAGCCCCGTTACATTGTCCGCGCTCGAACACTTGACCAGTGAGCTGTTACGCACTCTTTCAAGGATGGCTGCCTCTAAGCCAACCTCCTGGTTGTCTATGCACTCGAACATCGTTTCCCACTTAGCTAGTACTTTGGGACCTTAGCTGGCGGTCTGGGCTGTTTCCCTTTCGACGCTGAAGTTTATCCCCCAGCAACTGACTCCCGGAGTAGACGTGATGGTCTTCGGAGTTTGCATGAAGTCGGTAACCTGGTAGGGCCCCTAGTCCAAACAGTGCTCTACGGCCACCACGTAATTTATCCGAGGCTATACCTAAATATATTTCGGAGAGAACCAGATATCACTGAGCTTGATTAGCCTTTCACTCCGACCCACAGGTCATCCGCCCAGTTTTCAACCTAGGTCGGTTCGGCCCTCCACGAGGTCTTACCCCCGCTTCAGCCTGCCCATGGGTAGCTCGCTCAGTTTCGGGTATACCGCCTACGACTATGTCGCCCTATTAGGACTCGCTTTCGCTACGGCTCCGCTCATCGCTTAACCTTGCCGCAGACGAGTAACTCGCCGGCTCGTTATGCAAAAAGCACGCGGTCACAGCACGAAGGTGCTCCCACCGCTTGTAGGCACGCGGTTTCAGGTACTATTTCACTCCCCTTCCGGGGTACTTTTCACCTTTCCCTCACGGTACTAGTCCGCTATCGGTCACCAAGGAGTACTTAGCCTTGGAGGGTGGTCCCCCCAGGTTCAGTCCGCGTTTCACGGGCGCGGACTTACTCAGGAACGTCTGACGGGAGATCGTGCAGTTTCGTCTACGGGACGATTGCCCTCTATGGTACGCGGTTCCACACGTTTTGACTACCACACGATTTTGTAACTCCTGCCGAGCCGGACACGACTCGGAACAGACGTCCTACAACCCCTCACAAGCAACGCATGTCCGCTTACACTCATGAGGTTTGGGCTGATCCCTTTTCGCTCGCCACTACTCAGGGAGTCTCGTTTGATTTTCTTTCCTCGGGGTACTGAGATGTTTCACTTCCCCCGCTTGTCTTCGCCCGGCCTATGTGTTCAGCCGGGGATAACGCCGCATTACCAGCGCTGGGTTTCCCCATTCGGGGATCCACGGGTCAAAGGCTATTCAGCGCCTAACCGTGGCTTATCGCAGCCGTTCACGTCCTTCTTCGACTCTTGGTGCCAAGGCATCCACCGTGCGCCCTTACTATCTTGACGGTGATCTGGCCCAACACGACGTCCTCGCCCTTTGCACTCCTTGCGGAGCGCGCGAGACGGATCGGTCTTGCAGGGCCCGGTGATACCCGTTATCAGCCGCCGCTTATCGATGGCGGCTGAATTGTGGCTTCTGTGCAGTTTTCAAGGACCGTGGAGAGGCGTATAACGCCAGCTGGGCTTCGCGCTTGTCGGTCACGCCATTCAGCGCGTGTCCCCGCGACGACCGGCGGGCGCCGGTCTCTCAAAACTCAACAGCATGCTGGGATCGTTTTGCGACCGAGGCCAGTTGTGCTCCCCAAGTAGTAAGGGACACTCACGACGTGCGGCCATCCAGCCAGGTTCGGTCGACATGCTAGGCCCGAGCACTCGAATGCCGTCAGATCCTTCGTGCTCACGAAGAACACGAGGCCGGACGGTCGCTGCACCGGGGCACTGTTATGTGCTCCCTAGAAAGGAGGTGATCCAGCCGCAGCTTCCGCTACGGCTACCTTGTTACGACTTCACCCCAGTCACGAGCCCCACCTTCGACGGCTCCCTCCCTTGCGGGTTAGGCCACCGGCTTCGGGTGTTGCTCACTCCCGTGGTGTGACGGGCGGTGTGTACAAGGCCCGGGAACGTATTCACCGCGGCAATGCTGATCCGCGATTACTAGCAACTCCGCCTTCATGCAGGCGAATTTCAGCCTGCAATCCGAACCGAGACGCACTTTAAGGGATTCGCTCCACCTCGCGGTATCGCAGCCCTCTGTATGCGCCAATGTAGCACGTGTGTAGCCCTGGACATAAGGGGCATGAGGACTTGACGTCATCCCCACCTTCCTCCGGTTTGTCACCGGCAGTCTCGCATGAGTCCCCAACTGAATGCTGGCAACATGCGACGGGGGTTGCGCTCGTTGCGGGACTTAACCCAACATCTCACGACACGAGCTGACGACAGCCATGCACCACCTGTGAACCTGCCCCGAAGGGAAGGCGTGTTTCCACGCCGGTCAGGCACATGTCAAGCCCAGGTAAGGTTCTTCGCGTCGCGTCGAATTAAACCACATGCTCCGCTGCTTGTGCGGGCCCCCGTCAATTCCTTTGAGTTTTAGCCTTGCGGCCGTACTCCCCAGGCGGAGCAACTTAATGCGTTAGCTTCGACACGGGGGGAGTCGACACCCCCCACATCTAGTTGTCATCGTTTACAGCGTGGACTACCAGGGTATCTAATCCTGTTTGCTCCCCACGCTTTCGCGTCTCAGCGTCAGTCACGTCCCAGCGAGCTGCCTTCGCCATTGGTGTTCCTCCTGATATCTGCGCATTTCACCGCTACACCAGGAATTCCACTCGCCCCTTCCGGACTCTAGCCCCACAGTATCCACCGGCATTCCAGGGTTGAGCCCTGGACTTTCACAGCGGACTAATCGGGCCGCCTACACGCTCTTTACGCCCAATAATTCCGGACAACGCTTGCACCCTACGTATTACCGCGGCTGCTGGCACGTAGTTAGCCGGTGCTTCTTGTGAAGGTACCGTCACTCCATTCGGCTATTCACCGAAGAAGCTTCGTCCCAACTGAAAGGGGTTTACAACCCGAAAGCCTTCTTCCCCCACGCGGCGTTGCTGCGTCACGCTTTCGCGCATTGCGCAAGATTCCCCACTGCTGCCTCCCGTAGGAGTCTGGGCCGTGTCTCAGTCCCAGTGTGGCTGATCGTCCTCTCAGACCAGCTACCCATCGAAGCCTTGGTGAGCTATTACCTCACCAACAAGCTAATGGGCCGCGGGCTCATCTCGATGCGGAGGCCGAAGCTTCCTTTCCCCTTGCGGGCACATCCGGTATTAGCCCGAGTTTCCTCGGGTTGTCCCGGTCATCGAGGCAGGTAACCCACGTGTTACTCACCCGTTCGCGGCTCTGCCCCAGGGCAAGCCCTGGTTCGTCGCTCCACTTGCATGTGTTAAGCACGCCGCCAGCGTTCGTCCTGAGCCAGGATCAAACTCTCCGTGAAGAACTTCACGAAAAGCTGTCATTGGTTACTACACGAGACCTATACACCGTGGTCTCGCACCATGACGGGGTACTTCCCTACTTGACTCTTTGTACCGCCGTTAGACGCGCGCGCGTAAACGCACGGCCCGACGACGGGTCGAACCTGGACGCACACCACGGTCGATCAATCTCGATCGTAGGTGCGCATGCTGTTGAGTTTTCAAAGACCGCCAAGCCTCACCGAAAGTGGTTCCTTCGGGGGAGACCGATCTCGCCCTGCGTCCGAAGACGCCATCAGGGCGAACGACGGACTATAGCGCAATCGAGCCGAGATGGCCAGTCGAGCTGCCCATTAGGACCGGCGAGGACGGCGAGGCGATGCGGGGAGGGAGTGGTGAGGTGATGTTATTCGTTTAAAATGGGTACAACTATAGTAGCACGCAGTTTGAAATGAATATACGCAACTCCTTCGTCCTTAGCTGGCCTTTATACTTCCTTTATATTTGGGATACTATCGCAATACACATCTGGGCTTTCCCGTCACTCGGCTCGCAACCGGCGGAAACGGCGCTTGCCGACTTTGAGCACCTGACCGTCGCTCCGCTCGACGGGAACGTCGTGCTCGCCGGCGACGAGCTGGGTCTCGCCGAGCGTCACCCCGCCCTGGTCGATCAGGCGGCGCGCCTCCGAGCGGGACATGCCGAACGCCTCGGCCATCACGGCCGGCAGGTGCACCCGTCCGTCCTCGCCCGCGCGGACCCTCGTCTCATCGATCCGCTCGGGCTGCCGGTGCTCGACGAACACCCGGTCGAAGTGCCCTTCCGCCGCGGCCGCCTCCCCGGCCGAGTGCAGCCACGTGACCAGCTCGCGCGCGAGGGCCCGCTTGGCGTCCCTGGGCGAGCACTCGCCGGAGGACTCGCCGCCCGGCTCGGGATCTCGATCACCCGAACGCGGATCCAGCAGCAGGCGGCGGTACTCCCCCATCGCCTCGTCGGGGATGCTCATCACCTTGCCGTACATCTCCCCCGGCTCGTCACTGATCCCGATCTCGTTGCCCAGCGACTTGGACATCTTCTGGCGCCCATCGGTACCCACGAGGATCGGCATCGTCAGGATCGCCTGCTCGGGCTGTCCATACGCGCGCTGGATATCTCTCCCCATCAGCAGGTTGAACTTCTGGTCGGTCCCCCCCACCTCCACGTCCGCTTTGACGGCGACCGAGTCATAGCCCTGCAGCAACGGATACAGCAGCTCGAGCATCGACACCGGCTCGTGCTCCGCCATACGTTTGGCGAAGTCATCTCGCTCCAGCAGCTGAGCAGCGGTCGTCGTGCGCACCAGCGCGAGCAGATCCGTCAGGGGCATGTCCAGCCATTCGCTATTGCGCCTGACCTCCAACCGCTCGGGATCCTCGTCGAGGATCTTCCCCGCCTGCTCTCCAAACGTCTTCGCGTTGGCCTCGATCTCCTCCTCGCTCAGCATCGGGCGCAGCTCGGAGCGCCCTGAGGGGTCGCCCACGCGCGCGGTGTAGTCGCCGACGATCAGCACCACCCTGTGGCCGGCATCCTGGAACTCGCGCAGCTTGCCCAGCACGACCGCGTGACCGAGATGGATGTCGGGCGCTGTGGGGTCGATCCCGAGCTTGACCCTCAGCCGGCGCCCCTCAGCGGCGGCGAGGCGCAGCTTCTCCGCCAGTGCCCCCGACGGCAGGCTGTCGACGGCGTTGTGCTCGAACCGGGCGGCCTCTGCGGCGGGCGCGTCAGTGGCGTCGGGCATCGATATCCAATGGTAGACTCTCGCCCTCTGTGGAGTCCGCCGCACCGCCAGTCCGCGGCCGGCCGCGTCTGAAGAGGCTGCGCTTCGTGCTGATCCTCTTCGCCGTGCTGCTGCTCGGCCTCGTCTCCTTCGTCTTCGGCATGTTCGTCGCCGTCGCGTCCGACCTGCCCTCTCTGACCCGCTTCTCGCAGTTCAAGGACGAGCAGAGCTCGATCCTGACCGACGATCTCGGTCACCAGATCGGTGTCGTCAGCCAGCAGAACCGGGTGATCGTCACGCCCTCTGCAGATCCCGCCGATCGTCAAGGAGGCGGTGATCTCGATCGAGGACAAGCGCTTTGCGACCAACAGCGGGGTCGACATCCGCGGGATCGCTCGCGCGTTCGTCCAGGACATCCTCCACAAAGGCACCGTCCAGGGCGCCTCCACGATCGAGCAGCAGTTCATCAAGAACGCGCTCCAGGCCCAGTCGCACCGCACGATCTTCGAGAAGCTGCGCGAGGCGGCGCTCGCCTACCAGCTCTCGCACAAGTGGTCCAAGGAAAAGATCATCACGGCGTACCTCAACACGATCTACTTCGGCAACGGCGCCTACGGGATCGAGGCGGCCGCGCAGACCTACTTCGGGCGCGAAGCCGACCATCTCGGCTGCGGCACCCCCAATCACCACGCTGTGCGTGGCGCAGCTGCAGCCGTGGGAGGCCGCGCTGCTGGCCGGCGTCATCCAGGACCCCACGGCGTACGACCCGGCGAACCATCCCGTGGCCGCCCGCGAACGCCGCGACGTCGTGCTGCGCCAGATGTACGAACAGGGCTACCTGACGAGGACGATCTACGAACAGAGCGTCGCGCAGGCCCTGCCCGCGCCCGCGAACGTCCAGGCCCCCCAGGAGGAAACGGTCGAAGGGGTCGACGCCGGCTACTTCACCAGCTGGGTGGCGCAGCAGGTGATCGAACGCTACGGGCCAGCGCGCCTTCTACGGCGGCCTGCGCATCAAGACGACGCTCGACCTCGAACTGCAGCACGCCGCCGAACAGGCGATCGAAGGCTACCTCGCCTACTCGGGCGATCCCAGCGCCGTCGCTCGTCGCGATCGAAAACTCGACCGGCGAGGTGCGCGCGATGGTCGGCGGGCGCAACTACGACGCAAGCCCGTTCAACCTCGCGACCGAGGGCGAGCGCCAGCCCGGCTCCTCGTTCAAGGCTTTCGACCTCGCCGCCGCGCTCCAGGACGGCATCTCGCCGGACTCGGTGTGGGCCTCGAAGGAGAAGACGTTCATCGTCCCCGGCACCGGCGGCCACGAAAAGTTCGTCGTGCACAACGACGAAGGCGCCTACACCGGCTCGAACACGCTGACCGGCGCCACCGCCTACTCCGACAACTCGATCTTCGCCGAAGTCGGCCTGCAGGTCGGCACCCATCGCATCGCCCACGTGGCCCACGAGATGGGCATCACCACCCCGATCTCGACCAACCCGGCGATGACGATCGGCGGGCTGAAGGTCGGCGTCACGCCGCTGGACATGGCTCACTCCTATGAGACGATCGCCCACGGCGGCCAGCGCGTCAGCGGGACGCTGGCCGCAAGACCGGCGCGCCCGTCGGCATCCAGGAAGTCGCCTCGCCCGAACGCCCGCTCCCCGACGGCTCCCATCGCGACGTAAACCAGGTGACGACCAGGCCCGTGCTGCCGCCCGGCATCGCCGCGACCGAGACCGAAATGCTCGAGACCGTGCTCCAGTACGGCACCGCCAAAGCCGCCGCGCTCGGCGAATTCGCCGCCGGCAAGACGGGCACGACCTCCAACTACGGCGACGCCTGGTTCGTCGGCTGGAACCACAAGTACACCGTCGCCGTCTGGGTCGGCTACCCCAACGGCCTGGTCCCCATGACGACCCAGTTCAACAACGGTCCGGTGCTCGGCGGCACGTTCCCGGCGCTGATCTGGCACGACTTCATGGTCTCCGCTCTGCACATCGACAAGACCCGCGAAGAACAGGCCGCCGCGGTCGCCGCCGCGCGCGCCGCCGGCAAGACGCACGGGCCAGTCGCACGCACCAGCACCTCTGAAGAAGCCGCATCCCCCGCAGGCACGCTCGTCCGGCGCGTCCCAGCCGGCCGGAGAAAAGCCCGCCGAACGACACGCAAGGCCGGGCACCGGCGCGGGCGGCGGCGGGGGCGCAGGCGAACACGGCACGGCGCCGTCCACGCCCGCCAGCCCGGCTCCCACCCCCACTCCCGCTCCATCCACTCCACCGACTCCGGCCAGTCCAACCCCGACGGAAAGCTCGCCAGCGTCCAAAGGCGGCGGTGGCAGCGCGGGGGCGGGCGGGAATCCCGAAACAACCGGTGGAGTCAGCCCGACGGGGTAGGACGAGGACTGGAGACATGGCGGTTGCCGGCCACGCAGAACCGCCACGGCAGCTCGACCGCCTTAGTGATCCCGATCCGCGTGCCGACCACGACCGGCTGATCCCAACCCTCGGCGCGCGGGCCGATCCTGACTAGACCCGTGCGCAGGTCGCCCCCGTTCTCCGACAGCTCGATCCCGAGCGCCTGCGTGAGCTTGCCCGGCCCCGAGCACAGGTCGCGCATCGCGTATTGCCGGTCTCGCATGCTTCGGCCGTTCGCTCCCCGCGCTGCGCGCCACGCCGCGCATCGCCTCGATCCCGTCGAGCGGCTGGAGCGCCCTGATCAGCACCGCGGCGCCGACGCCCTCGGGCTCGCACACAGCGTTCAGCAGCGCATGCACGCCGTAGGAGCGATACACGTACGCGCGGCCCGGCGGACCGAACAGTGTCTCGGTACGCGGCGTCAGCCCGGCGAACGCGTGACACGCGGGCTCTGAGTCGTGATAGGCCTCGGTCTCGACGATCACACCGCTCCCCCTGCCGAACGAGACGGTGCAGCCGATCAGCTCCGCGGCGACCTCCACGACCGGGCGATCGTAGAACCCGGCCGGCAGCCCCTCAGCCCTGCGGCGGGTCATCGAGCGTCGCCCTGGCCAGCTCGATCTGCTCGCGCACGCGCGCGAGTGACGTACCGCCCTCGGACACCTTGGACTCCAGCCACGAGCTCTGCGTCAGCACCTCGCGGAACCGCTCCTCGTGCTCTGCCAGCGTCTGGCTGTGCTGCGCACAGCTGATCCTTCGTCAACCCGGACAGCTGCCCCCCGCTGTCCAGCGCCGTGCGCACCAGCCCCGCGACGACGCCGTGCGCCTCGCGAAACGGCACGCCGAGCCCCACCAGCAGATCGGCCACGTCGGTGGCGGCGATCAGCTCGTCGGCGGCCGCCTCGCGCATCCGCTCGCGGTCGAAGCGCGCCCCCGCGATCATCCCCGTCGCCGCCGCGAGCGCCAGCTCGATCGTGTCGACCGCGTCGAACAGGTGCTCCTTGTCCTCCTGCAGGTCCTTGTTGTAGGTCAGCGGCAGCGCGTGCATCACGCCGTGCAGCGCCGCGAGATGTCCAACCACGCGCGGCGCCTTGGCGCGCAGCAGCTCGGCCGCGTCGGGGTTCTTCTTCTGGGGCATGATCGAGCTCCCCGAGCTCCACTCGTCCGGCAGCTCGCAGAAGGAGAACTCGGCTGCTCGACCACAGCACGAGCTCTGCCCCCAGCCGGGACAGGTGGGTCGCGCACGTCGCGGCCGCGTTCAGGTAGTCGAGCACGAAGTCCCTGCCCGACACCGCGTCGATCGAGTTCGGCGCGACCTCCGCGAACCCCAGCTCGCGCGCGATTTGGCCGCGATCGGTCTCAAAGCTCACGCCCGCGAGCGCGCCCGAGCCGAGCGGCAGCCGTCCGGACTCGCGCTCGGCGAACGCGAACCGCGAGCGGTCGCGGGCGAGCATCCAGAAGTACGCGAGCAGATGATGCCCCAGGTACACCGGTTGGGCGCGCTGCAGATGCGTATACCCCGGCATCGCCCAGTCCACGTGCTCCTGGGCCTTCTCCAGGAGCGCATCCATCAGCACCTCGACGGCCACCCGCGCGCCGTCCGGCGCGCTCGCGCGTGTACATGGCCAGATCGGTCACCACCTGGTCGTTGCGCGAGCTCGCGGTATGCAGCTTCCCGCCGACCGGCCCCGCGATCTCGGTCAGCCGCCGCTCGATCGCCATATGGATGTCCTCGTCGTCCGGGCGCGAACGGGAACCGGTCCTCGGCCAGCTCGTCGCTCGACCGCGTCCAGCCCCTTCAGCAGAGCGTCGCGATCCTCGGCGGCGACGATCCCCCTGTCGGCGAGCATCCGCGCATGCGCGCGCGACTGCGCGACGTCGTACGGCCACAGCCGCCGATCGAACCCGATCGATGCGTTCAGGCGCTGGAAGTCGGGGTGCTGAGGCTCGCGGAAGCGGGACACGGGCGATCAGTCTGACAGCACGGCGAGCAGCTCCCCGGCGACACGGGCAACCTGCGCCTCACTCATCTCGGGGAAGAAAGGCAACGCCAAGCTGCGCGCCGCCACGTCCTCGCAGACGGGGAACTCCCCCTCGCGGTGGCCGAAGCGCTCGCGGTAGTAGCTCATCAGGTGGATCGCCGGCAGGTACGGCTTGCTCTGGACGCCGCGCTGCGCCAGCGCGCGCACCGTCCCGTCGCGGTCCACCCCCCGCGGGACCTGCACGACGAACACGAACCACCCTCTCTCTCCCCCCTCCATATCCACACACGGGAGCTCCAGTCCCTCGATCCCAGCCAGCGCCTCCCGGTAGCACTCGGCGAGGAGAGCCCGAGCCGCCAGCATCTCGTCCAGCCGCTCCAGCTGAGCGATCCCCAGCGCGCAGGCCACGTCCGACAGGCGGTAGTTGAACCCCAGCCGGTCGTGATCGAGCCAGCCCATGTCCTTCGCCCGCCCCTGATTGCGCTCGGAGTCGATCCGCTCCTTCAGGGCCGGATCGGCGAGCGTCACCATCCCCCCCTCGCCCGTAGTGATCTGCTTGTTGGCATAGAACCCGAACACCGCCGGATGCCCCCGCCCCCCCACGGCGCATCCCATCGGCATGACGCGCGCCCAGCGCCTCGCACGCATCCTCGACGATCTGAAGCCCCCGCTGCTTTGCGATCCGCTCGAACGCGGGCATGTCAGCGGGATAGCCAAATATGTGCACCGGCAGGATCGCCTTCGTGCGGCTGGTGACGGCGGCCTCGGCCGCCTGTGGATCGAGGTTCAACGTCACCGGATCGATGTCCGCGAACACCGGCCTGGCGCCCTCGTACACGATCGCGTTGGCCGAAGCCACGAACGACAGCGGACTGGTGACCACCTCATCCCCAGCCTCCACCCCCACGGCCCGCAACGCCAGGTGCAACCCAGCCGTCCCGCTGCTCACAGCGCAGGCATACGGCGCCCCCACGCGCGCGGCGAACATGCGCTCGAACTCGGCCAGCTTCGGCCCGAGCGAAAGCTGCCCCGAGCGCAGCACCTCCAGCACGGCCCGCTCCTCTGCCTCCCCCAGTACAGGCTTAGCGAGAGGAATCAAGCTGCGTAACCTCGGGCATGGGGACCGTCTGCCACCCAGCATCCCACGCTCCAGCGAATCCACCAACGCGTCCCAAGATGCGGCGATCAGGTTCTCGGAGACCCCGATCGACCCCCACACGTCGTGCCCATCCGAGGCATCGATCAACACCCGCGTAACCGCCCCAGTCCCCTTGGTCTCGTCGAGGATCCGGACCTTGAAGTTGACCAGGTCGATGTCCTTCAGGTGAGGATGAATCTCGGAGATCGCGTCGCGCAGAGCCCGGTCCAGCGCGTTGACCGGCCCGTTGCCCTCGGCGGTGCGCACGTATCGCTCAGCCCCGACCCAGATCTTGATCGTCGCCTCGGTGGTCGCCCGGCCGTCGGCGTGCTGCTCGACGATCACCCGCCAGGACTCCAGCTTGAACAGCGGCTCATACGCAGCGTCCGCCTCCGCGCGCATCAGCAGCTCGAACGACCCGTCCGCCGCCTCGAACTGGTAGCCCCTGTGCTCCAGCTCCTTCACGCGCTCGAGCGATCCGCCGGGTGAGCTCCTCGTCGGCGGCGATCCCGGCCGCACGCGCCTTCTCGGCGATCGTGGCTCGCCCCGACAGCTCGGAGATCAGCACGTCGCTGCGATTGCCCACCAGCGCCGGATCGATGTGCTCGAACGCCTCACTCGACTCGCGCACCCCCGCCGCGTGCATCCCCGCCTTGTGCGCGAACGCGTGCTTGCCGACATACGGCTGCGCCGGGTCCGGCGCGCGGTTGAGCAGCTCGTCCACGAGATGCGCAGTCTCCGTCAGCCGCTGAAGCCGCTCTCCCGGCAGCACCTCATAGCCCATCTTCAGCTGCAGGTCGGCGATGATCGTCACGAGGTTGGCGTTGCCCGTGCGCTCGCCGATCCCGTTGATCGTGCCCTGCACCTGGCTCGCGCCCGCCTGCACGGCCACGAGCGTGTTGGCCACGCCGCACCCGGTGTCGTCGTGGGTGTGGATCCCCAGCGGCACGTCCGGCATCTGCTCGCGGACGGCGTTGACCGCTTCGCGCACGTCCAGCGGCAGCGAGCCCCCGTTCGTGTCGCACAGCACGACCCGCTCGGCGCCCGCGTCCGCGGCGGCGCGCAGGCATTCCAGGGCGTAGCCCGCGTCTTCGGAGATGCCGTCGAAGAAGTGCTCGGCGTCGAACAGCACCCGTTTGCCGCGGGCGATCAGGTGCGCGATCGACTCGCCGATCATGCTCAGGTTCTCCTCGCGCGACACCTTCAGCACCGTCTCGGCCTGCAACACCGAGCTCTTGCCGACAATCGTGCACACTGGCACGAACGACTCCGCGAGCACGCGCAGCCCCTCGTCCTCCGCGGCGGCCACCCCGCGCCGGCGGGTCATCCCGAACGCGACGATCTCCGCGCTCTGCAGCGACTCGCGCTCCAGGAGCCCGAACAGCTCGAGCTCCTTCGGGTTGGACGCGGGAAACCCCGCCTCGATCATGTGCACCCCGAGCGAGTCGAGCGCGCGCACGACCCGCACCTTCTCCGCCGCGGTCAGCGTCATGCCGCCGCCGCCCATGCCATCGCGCAGGGTCGCGTCGTAGAGCTGGATCGCGGACATCAGCCCGCCGCGGTCGAACCACTCGGCGCGGCGGCCCGCGCCTGCGCCTCGCCGGCGCCGCTCGGCGTCTGCAGCGCTGGCGCCTGCACGACGTCCAGCCACTCGCGGTAGCGCTCGCTGCGCCCGTGGATGGCGTCGTCGAACGCGGCCTGCAGCACGCGCGTGATCTCCCCGGGCTCGCCCGTCCCGACGGGGTGGTCGTCGACTTCGCGCACCGGCACCAGCTCGGCCGCCGTGCCGGACATGAACACCTCGTCGGCCAGGTACATCTCCGCGCGCGCCACGTTGCGCTCCACGACCGCGTAGCCGAGGTCCTGCGCGATCTGGATTACCGAGCGCCGCGTGATCCCGTCGAGGATCGAGTTGTGCTGGCCGGGCGTGGCGATCTCGCCGTCGCGCACGACGTACAGGTTCTCGCCCGTCCCCTCGCACACGTGCCCGTGTTCGTCGAGCAGGATCGCCTCTTCGTACCCGGACTTCGTCGCCTCGATCTTCGCGAGCACGCTGTTCAGGTACTGACCCGACGCCTTCGCGTGCGGGATCAGCGAGCGCGGGCTGATCCGCTCCCACGAGGACACCTTCGCCCTGACCCCCTCGCGCTTGCCCTGCTCGCCGAGGTACGCGCCCCACTCCCAGCAGGCGATCGTCACGTCGACGGGGGCCTCCAGCGGGTTCAACCCCATCTCCCCGTAGCCCCTGAACACGATCGGGCGGATGTAGCAGGAGCGCAGCCCGTTGCGGGCGATGAGCTCGCGTGTCGCCGAGCGCAGCTGCTCGGCGGAGTACGGCACCGGCATGTAATACAGCTCGGCCGAGCGCAGCAGCCGCTCCACGTGCTCGGCGTTGCGAAACACCGCCGGTGGGTGGGGTTCAAATCCGTGTCGTAGCAGCGCACGCCCTCGAACACGCCCGTCCCGTAGTGCAGGCCGTGCGTGAGGACATGGACCTTGGCGTCCTCCCAGGCGATGAAATCTCCGTTCATCCAGATGAGGTCCGTCGGGTCCACTTCTTCTGCCTCCCGTTAGAGGTTGTCGAGCACTGCCTTCGTCGCGCTCGCCGTGCCCGTCCGCACCGCCCAGGTCGGGGGTGCGCAGGCCACCGTCGAGCGCCCGTCTCAACGGCCGATTCTACCGCCGTCGCCTCGTCGGGCAAACCGAGTCCGTGTCGGAGCATCATCGCGGCCGACAGCACCATCGCCAGTGGATTGGCCGTGCCGGTTCCCGCGATGTCCGGCGCGGAGCCGTGCACCGGCTCGAACAGGCCTGGGGTGGTGGGGGTGGTGGACTGGCTCCGATCCCCCAACGACGCGCTCGGCAGCAGCCCGATCGAGCCGGTGATCATCGCCGCCTCGTCGCTGAGGATGTCCCCGAACATGTTCTCGGTCAGGATCACGTCGAAGTGACGCGGCGCCGCCACCAGCTGCATCGCGGCGTTGTCCACGAGCACGTGCTCCAGCTCGATGTGCGGGAACTCGCGCGCGTGCAGCTCGCTCACCACCTCGCGCCACAACCGCGAGGTCTCCAGCACGTTGGCCTTGTCGACGCTGCTCACCCGCGAGCGCGCGGCCGTGAACGCGGTGCGCGCGATCCGCTCGATCTCCTCTGTGGTGTACGCGCATACGTCCGAGGCCGAACGTCTCGGTGCGCGTCTTCTCGCCGAAGTAGATCCCGCCCGTCAGCTCCCTGACGACGAGCAGATCCGTCCCTTCTATCCGCTCGCGCTTCAGGGGCGAGGCGTCGTACAGCGCCGGCAGCGGCTTGACCGGGCGCAGGTTCGCGTACAGCCCCAGCCCCTTGCGCAGCCCGAGCAGCCCCTGCTCCGGGCGCGGGGCCTTAGGGTCGGTGCTGTCCCACTTCGGGCCCGCCCACCGCCGCCAGCAGCACCGCGTCGGCTTTGCGGCACGCGTGCAGGACCTCGTCGGTGAGCGCGGTGCCGTGCGCGTCGATCGAGGCGCCCCCGAACGGGTGCTCCTCGAACTCGAACTCGCCCACGGCTTCCAGCACCCGCAGCGCGGGCGCCATGATCTCCGGGCCGATCCCGTCGCCGGGCAGCGTGACGATGTGGTGTGTCATGGGCGGCGAAGCTAGCAGGCCACGGTGGGGGGAACCGGTGGGCGGGTGCTCACAGCGCGGTGGTGGGCACGCGCGCCCGCCAAGGTCCTCGTGCTCACGCGTCGATCGCATCGACCTCGGCGGAGCGCTCCAGCGTCAGGGCGATGTCGTCGAGGCCACCCAGCAGCCGATGGCGGATCTCGTGGTCGATCTCGAACGGGACCTCGCGGTCGGCCGGCGAATCGGACCTCCTGGCCTCGCAGGTCGATCTCTCCGTCGCCGGCCCGGGCCAGCGCTGTGGCAGTCCTCGGTGCTGAGCACGACCGGTAGCAGGCCGATCTTGGTGCAGTTGGAGTAGAAGATGTCGGCGAAGCTCGGCGCGACGATCGCCTGAAAGCCGTAGTCCTGCAGCCCCCACGGCGCGTGCTCGCGCGAGGAGCCGCAGCCGAAGTTCTCGCCGGCGACGAGGATCGGGTTGGCGGGCAGATCCCAGCCGGGCTCCTTGGCCCAGTCGTAGAACAGGAACTCGCCGAAGCCGCTGCGCTCGACGCGCTTGAGGAACTGCTTGGGCATGATCTGGTCGGTGTCCACGTCGGGTCTGTCGAGGTGGCTGACCTTGCCGGAGATGATGTTGATTGGGTCCATGAGGCCTCCTAGACCAGGTGCGGATGTCGACGAAATGACCCTCGATGGCCGCCGCCGCGGCCATCTGCGGGGACACGAGATGCGTGCGCCCGCCCCGTCCCTGGCGGCCCTCGAAGTTGCGGTTCGAGGTCGAGGCGCAGCGCTCGCCGGGCTGCAGGATGTCCGGGTTCATGCCCAAGCACATCGAGCAGCCGGCCACGCGCCAGTCGAAGCCCGCCTCGCGGAACACCTGATCCAGCCCCTCGGCCTCGGCCTGCGCCTTGACCTGCTGGGAGCCCGGCACGACCATCGCGCTGACGCTCGGCGCGACCCTGCGCCCGGCGACGACCTCGGCGGCGGCGCGCAGATCGCCGATGCGCGAGTTCGTGCACGAGCCGATGAACACTTTGTCGATCGCGATCTGCTCGATCGGGGTCCCGGGCTGCGAGCGCCATGTACTGCAGCGCGCGTTCGGTCGCCTCCCGCTCGGCGGGGCTCTCGGCCTCCTCAGGCGCCGGCACCTGTCTCGGTGACCGCGCGCACCATCCCGGGGTTCGTGCCCCACGTCACCTGAGGAGAGATGCTGATCGCGTCGATCGACACCTCCGTGTCGAACTCGGCGCCCTCGTCGCTGCGCAGCGTGCGCCAGCGCTCGATCGCCCGCTCCAGGTCCACGCCCTTCGGCGCCCCGGGACGACCTTCGGCCAGCCGGCGTCCCGCGTCCTGCTGAAACCAGGCGAACGTCGTCTCGTCGGGCGCGATCATCCCCGCGCGCCCACCGCCCTCGATCGTCATGTTGCAGACGGTCATCCGGCCCTCCATCGACAGCGCCTCGATCGCCGGCCCCGCGTACTCGACGACATGGCCGGTCATCCCGCCGACGCCGAGCTGTCCCAGCGTGCCGAGGATCAGGTCCTTGGCGGTCACGCCGAAGCCCAGCTCGCCCTCATAGCACGATCGCGCATCGAGCGCGGCTTGCTGCTGGACCATGCACTGCGTGGCCAGCACGTGCTCGACCTCGCTCGTGCCGATCCCGAACGCCAGCGCCCCGAACGCGCCGTGGGTGGAGGTGTGCGAGTCCCCGCACACGATCGTCATGCCCGGCTGGGTCACCCCCAGCTCGGGGCCGATCACGTGCACGATGCCCTGGCGGTCCGATCCCAGCGAGTAGACCGGGATGCCGAACTCTGTGCAGTTGCGCTCGAGCGTTTCCACCTGGACGCGCGAGAGCTCGTCCTTGATCTTTGCCGCGACGGGCGTGCCGTCGGTCGGGGTGTTGTGGTCGGCCGTGGCCAGCGTCCGGTCGGGGCGACGCACCGTGCGCGCCCGGCCAGGCGCAGCCCGTCGAACGCCTGCGGGCTCGTGACCTCGTGCACCAGGTGCAGGTCGATATACAGCAGGCCGTGCCGTCCACCTCGTGCGTCTCCCAGATCTTGTCGAACAGCGTCTTTGGCATGGCCTCTCCTAGCTGCGTCTCAACCCGGCGCTGACGACCGCCAGAAACGCGGCCTCGGCGTCGGTGGGGTTCTCGAAGTGGTGCGGCAGGTCGGCGTCGAACGTCACGCAGTCGCCCTCGTCCAGCGCGTATCGCTGCCCGTCGCAGACGAGCACCACCGAGCCGTGCTCGACAAGCGCGGTCTCGCGGCTGCCTGGCTCGTGCATCGGTGGATCGTCGGCTGCGCCGGTGGCGCCTGCGGGCGCGAGCGTGTGCCGCGAGAGCTCGGCGCGCTGCCCGGGCTGGGAGGAGGTCAGCACCTCGAAGCTGTGCCCCCGGCGCCTGTTGCCCCCACGCTGGCGCTGGCTCGCGCGCACGATCGGTGACCGCGCCACCCTCATCGAGGCGCAGCAGTTGCGAGAGCCGCAGCTCGAGCCCGGCGGCGATGCGCGCGGCGACCGTCGAGCGTCGGGCTCGTCTCCCCGCGCTCGACCTGCGAGAGCATCGGCGCGCTCACGCCGCTGCGCTGCGGACAGATCGCGCAGCGACAGCGACTCGGACTCGCGCAGCGCCTTCACGCGTGCGCCGATCGTGACGGGGTCCAGTGGGTCCAGCGCGTGCCGCGAAGGCGCCGCGCTCGCCCCGTCCGCCGGGGTACCTCCACCGACCCGCGCACGCTTCTCCTTGACTGCCATCATACGTGCGTACGTTATCACACACGTATGTATGCGTTGCCTATGGCCCGGCGGGCTCGGGCAACCCGAGCGCGTCCGCCGAGGACTCGGCGCGCGCGCGGGCGACCGACAGCGCGCGCACATACGCGCGCGCAGCCGCGTCGATGATGTCCGTCGAGACGCCCTGCCCCGCGCCGGACATCCCATCGACCTCGACCACGACCGACACCTCGCCGAGCGCGTCCTGGCCCTCGGTGACCGCGCCGATCGTGAACTCGCCGAGCTTGGCCTCCACGCCCGCGGCGGCGTTGATCGCGCGGAATACCGCGTCGATCGGACCGTCGCCGGTGAACGAGCCCTCGCCCGTGCCACCGTCGGGCAGCGTCACCGACACGCGCGCGTGCGGGGGCCGACGCGAGGACGCCTCGACCTCGAACCAGTCCAGCGCATAACCGGAGATGTCCTCGCCGCGCAGCTCGTCGGTCACGAGCGCCTCCAGGTCCATCGCCGTGATCTGCTTCTTGCGATCGGCGATCTCCTTGAAGCGCTTGAACGCCGTGTTCAGCGCCTGGCCGTCGAGCTGGAAGCCCATCTCCTCCAGGGCGTCGCGCAGCGCGTGGCGACCGGAGTGCTTGCCCAGCACCAGCGAGTTGCTCGCAAGCCCGACGGTCGTGGCGTCCATGATCTCGTACGTCGTGCGCTCCTTCAGCACGCCGTCCTGATGGATGCCGGCCTCGTGCGCGAACGCGTTGCGCCCGACGATCGCCTTGTTCGGCTGCACCTGATACCCGGTCAGCCGCGACACCAGCCGGCTCGTGCGCGCGATCTCGGTCGTCTCGATCCCCGTCCACAGCCCGAGACTCGGCTCGCGCGTGCGCAGCAGCATCACGATCTCCTCCAGCGACGCATTGCCAGCACGCTCGCCGATCCCGTTGATCGCGCACTCCACCTGCCTGCAGCCCGCTTCCACGCTCGCCAGCGAGTTGGCCACCGCCAGCCCCAGGTCGTCGTGGCAGTGCCCGGAGACGACCACGTCGCGCAGACCCGGCAGGAGCCGGTAGAGCTCTTCGAACATCGCCGCGTACTCGCGCGGCATCGTGTAGCCGACGGTGTCGGGCACGTTGATCGTCGTTGCGCCCTCGTCCAGCGCGATCTGGATGACCTCGGCCATGTACTCGATGTCCGAGCGCGACCCGTCCTCGGGTGAGAACTCGACGTCCTCGGTGTACTCGCGCGCGTGCGCGACCGCGGCGCGCACCTGCCCCTTGACGTCCTCGCGCGTGGTCTGCAGCTTGCGCTCGATATGGATGTCGCTGGTGGCGATGAACGTGTGGATCCGCGGGCGCTCGCGAGTCCTTGACCGCGTTGCCACGCCGCGTCGATGTCCTGCTTTGACGTGCGCGCCAGCCCGCAGATGACGGGTCCTTCGACCTCGCGTGCGATCGCCTGCACAGACTCGAAGTCGCCCGGCGAGGTGATCGGAAAGCCCGCCTCGATGATGTCCACTCCCAGCCGCGCGAGCTGGTGGGCGATCTCCAGCTTCTCCTGCTTGTTCAGCGATATCCCCGGCGACTGCTCGCCGTCGCGCAGGGTCGTGTCGAAGATCAGGACGCGGTCTCTCGGCGCTCGGTTGCGTGCGATCGGTCGTGCTCATGTCGTTCGTGCTCCTTCTCTATCTCGCTTGCTCTTCCTCTTCCGCTGGGTATGCGGCTACGCGGCCGCCACGCGCTATTCCCCCCGAGGGGGGAGCAGGAGAAGCGAAGAGACGAGAACTGGAACGACATTCCCGGCGCAGGTTAGCACCCGCGCCGGGGACGGCAAACGGCCTACGGCACTAGGACAACCTTACCGACGTTGCGCCGTTCGGTGATCATGTTCTGCGCGGCGCCGGCTTCCTCGAAGGAGAACGTTCCGGCGACTACAGGTTGGATCGTGCCGTCACCGGCCAGTTCTCGCAGCGCGTCGCTCACCTGGGCGCGGCGGCGCTCGTCCTGGGAGAGCGTGTACATGTTCAGCCCGATCACGGCCTTGGATGCGGACATCTGCTTGATCAGGTTGAAGCGCGGCATGCGCAGGGCCGTTTTGACCAGTGCGGAGATCGGGTTGCGCCGCTCGCCGGAGACGACCGCGGAGGCGCCGAACGCGATCAGACGCCCACCGGGGCCGAGCAACTCGTAGCTGCGCCGGAAGCTCGCGCCCCCGATCGCGTCCATGATCACGTCGAACTGCGGCAGGCCCCGCTCCCAGCCGGACTTGGTGTAGTCGAGGGGATGATCGACGCCGAGCTCGGAGATCCGCGCGTGCTTGCCGGGCGAGGCGGTGCCGTACACCTCGGCGCCCTGGCGCTTGGCGATCTGGGTCGCGGCGATGCCGACGCCGCCGGCGGCCGCTTGGATCAGCACGCGTTCTCCCGCCCGCAGACTGCCGAAGCCGAGGAGCCCCATCCAGGCCGTCCCGTAGTTGACGGGTATCGCCGCGCCCTGCTCGAAGGAGAGCCCGTCCGGCAACGGCAGCACACCATCGGCGGGGACGACCACCTGTGAGGCGTACCCACCGAAGTCCGTGCCCGCAACGACCCGCTGTCCGGGGCTGAGGGGACGGTCGGGGTTCGATGCTCCCTCGCCCAGCTCGAGGATCGTGCCCGCCACCTCGTAGCCGACCACGCACGGCGGTCTTGGGCGCGTCGGGGTAGAAGCCCAGCCGCGCCATCACGTCGGCGAAGTTGATTCCGGCGGCGGCGACGTCGATCCGCACCTCCCCCGGACCGAGCGTCGGATCGGGGCGCTCTTGGACCTGCAAGCACCACCGGGTCCCCCATGCTTGGTGATGACGACCGCCCTCATCCGAGGAGCACCCTATCCCATCAAGCTCGAGGTCTCGACCGACCAGCCATTGACGAAACCATCGGAGGCGACGATCTCATCGACCACCTCGTCCGGCACGGCGGCGTCGGTCGTGACGACCATCGCCGCCAGGCGCTGCTCCTCACCATCGGTCATGCCCGTCGGGCGTGTGGCCGACCGCGGCCGAGGAGATGTTGATGCCGTGCGCGCCGAAGATCGTGCCGACACGGCCGATCATGCCGGGCAGGTCCTGGTAGCGGAACACGGTCACGTGTGGCTCGAGCTCGATCGTCAGGCGCCGGCCCTGGACCTCGACCAGATGCGGCACGCGGTTGGGGCCGATGCCGGTGCCGGCGACCGCGACGCGCTCGATCGCCGGCGACGACCGTGACACGGATCAGCTCGTTGAAGTCCTGCGCCTCGGAGACGGCCTTCTCCTCGAGCGACGATCCCGCGCTGCTGAGGCCATGCGTGGGGGCGTTGACGAGGTTGACCTGCTCCTCGGTGCGGCCCTGCAGCGCGCCCGACGATCACCGCGAGCCCGAGCAGGCGCGTGTCGAAGTCGGCGATCCGCCCGAGGAACGCGGCCTCGATGCGCTCGACCGAGCTGCCCTCGGCGAGCTCCATCGCCAGGCGCCCGAGCTGAGTGGCCAGCGGCAGGAACGGGCCGAGCACCTCCATGTCCTCGGCGCCGATCGCGGGGATGTTCACGGCGGTCGAGACGACACCGCCGGTGAGTGCGGCGAGCACCTGCTCGGCGCTCTGATACCCCGCCCGATCGGTCGCCTCCGCGGTCGAGGCCCCGAGGTGGGGCGTGACGACGACGTTGGGGTAGCCCTGGAACAGCGGGTAGTCGGTGATCGGCTCTGACGGGAACACGTCGAGCGCCGCGCCGCCCACCTTGCCGGAGTCGAGCGCCTCCTGCAGCGCCGCGTCGTCGATCAGCCCGCCGCGGGCGACGTTCAGCACGCGCACGCCATCGCGCATCTTCGCGAACGCGGCAGCGTCGAGAAAGCCTTCGGTCTCGGGCGTCTTGGGCAGGTGCGACGGTGATGAAGTCCGCCTGCGCGTACACGTCCTCGGGCGAGTCGGCCTTGTCGACACCCAGCTCGCGGTAGCGCTCGGCGCTGACGAACGGATCGAACGCGAGCACGCGCATGCCGAATCCCCGCGCGCGCTGGGCCACGAGCTGGCCGATGCGCCCGAACCCGAGGATGCCGAGCGTCTTCTCGTACAGCTCGACGCCGGAGAACTTCGAGCGCTCCCACTTGCCGGCTCGTGAGCGACACGTACGCCTGCGGGACGTTGCGGGCGAGCGCCAGCAGCAGCGCCATCGTGTGCTCGGCCGCGGTCACGACGTTCGACTCGGGCGCGTTGGCGACGACGATCCCGCGCCTGGTGGCGGCTTGCACGTCGACGTTGTCCACGCCCACGCCCGCGCGGCCGATCACGCGCAGGTTGACGGCCCGCTCGATCAGCTCGGCGGTCATCTTCGTGGCCGAGCGGATCAGGATGCCGTGGTAGGCGCCGATGCGCTGCACGAGCTCCTCGTCGCTCCAGTCGATGCCGAGATCGACGTCGAACCGCGTGCGCAGCAGCTCGACGCCCGAGTCGCCGATCTTCTCCTTGACGAGCACTTTCAGACGCTCGCCTGTGGTGTCCGGCGCGGTGGCGGCGGTGTTCGGCGCAGCGGAGCTCATGCCGCGATCCTCTCGACGGTCCAGTCGATACACGCGGTCAGCGCGCGTACGTCGCCCGGGTCCACGGCTGGGAACATGCCGATCCGCAGCTGGTTGCGCCCCAGCTTGCGATACGGCTCGGTGTCGACGATCCCGTTCGCGCGCAGGGTCCTGGCGACCGCCGCGGCGTCGACCTCCTCGGCTGAAGTCGATCGTTCCCACGACCAGCGAGCGCTTGGCTGGGTCGGAGACGAACGGGGTCGTGTAGTCGGTGCGCTGCGCCCACTCATACAGGTGCGTCGAGGATTCACGAGTGCGCTCGACACACCAGTCCAGACCGCCCCCGTCGAGCATCCAGCGAATCTGGTCGGCGAGCAGGAACAGCGTCGCCACCGCCGGGGTGTTGTAGGTCTGGTCTTTGAGCGAGTTTTCCAGCGCCGTGCTCAGCGACAGGAACGCGGGGATCCAGCGCTCGCTCGCGGCGAGGTCTGCGATTCGCTGCTGCGCAGCGGGGCTGAGCAGCGCCACCCACAGGCCGCCGTCGCCGGCGAAGCTCTTTTGCGGCGCGAAGTAGTACGCATCGGCTTGGTCGACATCGCACGGGCAGTCCGCCCGCGCCGGAGGTCGCGTCGATCAGTACCAGCGCATCGCCACGTCGCGGCCGGTCTCGTCGACCGGGACCATCACCCCGGTCGAGGTCTCGTTGTGCGCCCACGTCACCACGTCGACAGGCCCGTCTCGGGGTGGCCGAGCGCGCCTGGGGTCGGGAGCGTCGCCGGGGTCGGCGGACACGACGATCGGGTCGTCCAGGAACGGCGCGCCGGTCGTGACCTGGGCGAACTTCGAGGAGAACTCGCCGTAGGTCAGGTGCAGCGCGCGGCTCGCGCACGAGGCCGCAAGCGCCGCGGCGTCCCAGAACGCCGTCGCGCCGCCGTTGCCGAGCGCCACCTCGTACCCGTCGGGCAGCGCGAACAGCTCGCGCAGCCCCGCGCGAATCTCTGCCGACGAGCGCCTTGACGGGCTTCTGGCGGTGGGAGGTGCCCATCACCGCGGCGCCGTCGCCGGCCAGGCGCGCGAGCGCGTCGGGGCGCACCTTCGACGGTCCGCAGCCGAAGCGCCCGTCGGCTGGGCGCAGCTCGTCGGGGATGATCAGTTGCGTTGTGTCTGTCGCTGGGGCGGAGCTCGGCGTCATGGGCTTCCTCGTTTCGGGCCTCGAGGGTTTGCTGATCAGAGGTGCCCAGGCGCGCGGCGGTGTGAAATCGTCGTCGCTCCCCGGTGGTTAGCGCCCACCCGAACGCCAGTCGCGACGATGCGAGCGAGTGTAGCGAACGCCGCCCTGGCGGCCTAGAACGACGGCTTGATCCAGTCCATGTGCGAGCGCAGCTCGCTGCCCGACGTGCTCGACCTGGGTGTCGGCCTGCTCGGCGCGCATGCGCAGGAAGCTCTCCTGGCCGGCGCGGTTCTCGGCGATCCACTCGCGGGCGAAGTCGCCGGACTGGATCTCGGCGAGGATCTGGCGCATCGCGGCGCGCGTCTCCTCGGTGATCACGCGTTTGCCGCGCGTGTAGTCGCCGTACTCGGCCGTGTTGGAGATCGAGTAGCGCATCCCCGCCAGGCCCTTCTCATACATCAGGTCGGCGATCAGCTTGAGCTCGTGCAGGCACTCGAAGTAGGCCATCTCCGGGTCGTACCCCGCCTCGACGAGCGTCTCGAAGCCGGCCTGCACGAGCTCGGAGGCGCCGCCGCAGAGGACCGCCTGCTCGCCGAACAGGTCGGTCTCGGTCTCGTCCTTGAACGTCGTCTCGATCACGCCGCCGCGCGTGCAGCCGATCCCCTTGGCGTATGCGAGCGCGAGCGCGCGCGCGTTGCCGGTGGCGTCCTGCGCGACTGCGATCAGGCCGGGGACGCCGCTGCCCTCGGTGAACTGGCGGCGCACGAGATGGCCGGGGCCCTTGGGGGCGACCATCGCCACGTCGACGCCGGCCGGCGGCTCGACCTCTTTGTAGTGGATCGAGAAGCCGTGACCGAACAGGATCATGTTGCCCGGCGGCGATGCCGTCGCGGATCTCCGCCTCCCACACCTGGCGGTGCAGCTCGTCGGGCAGCGAGGATCATCACCAGGTCGCCGCGCGAGGCGGCCTCGACGACGGGCAGCACCTCCAGGCCCTGCTCGCGCGCCTTGGCGACCGAGGCGGAGTCGGGGCGCAGGCCGACGACGACTTTGACGCCGGAGTCCTTCAGGTTCAGCGCGTGGGCGTGGCCCTGGGAGCCGTAGCCGATGATCGCGACGGTCTTGCCGTCGAGGAGCGTGAGGTCTGCGTCGTCGTCGTAGAGCATTGGCGCGCAGGCTATCCGCTCACGCGCTCGCGGACGCCACGAGGGTGCGCCCGGGGATCGCGAGCGTCCCGTCGGGCTCAGGTACGGCTCCAGGCGCGTCGCCAGGCCCGCGCGGATCTCGGCGATCTCGGGCTCGGGCCGGCTGAGCACCGCGTCGTGAAAGGCGTGGGAGATGTCGAGGGTCGTCTCCCAGAACGTGTCGAACGAGTCGTGGCGCTGCTCGACGTCCAGCGATTGCACGTCGATCTCGGCGAACCCGGCCTGCTGGAGCAGCTCGCGCACGCGCTCGGGATCGCCGAGCGCGAACGGTCCCGGGGTCCCCGTGCGCGGGCGGTGAGGCGAGGCCGCGCTCGATCAGCTCGAGGGCCGGCAGCAGCGCCCAGGGATTGTGCTGGACGGAGTCCCACACGGCCAGCGCGACCCGACCCTCCGGGTCGCAGCACGCGACGGGTCTCGCCCAGCGCCGCGGGCGGATCGGCGAGCAGCATGTAGCCCCAGCGGCACAGCACGGCGTCAACGCTCGCCAGCGGCAGGTCGATCCATTCGGCGCCGAGCACCTGGAACTCGACGTTGCAGAGACCCAGCTCGGCGGCGCGTGCGCGGGCGCCGTCGAGCATCGCCTCGGCCTGGTCGGAGACGATCACCCCGCCCATCGGCGCGACCTGCTCGGCGGCGAGCATGCCCGTCTCGCCGAGACCGGCCGCCAGCTCGAGCGCGCGCTCGCCCGGCTGCAGCGAGACCGCGTCGAGCATCCACTCGGACACCGGCGCACCGAACCGGCGGATCGCCTCCTGGCGGCGCGTCCAGCCGGGGGCGGCGGCTTCCCAGCCGGCGAGGCTCGCCTCGCGGTGGGCGTTCGCGTCGAAGGCTGGCCCGCCGTCCGCGGGCGGACCGCCGTTGTCGTTGAGCTTGCCGCTCATGTCAGCTCTCTCCTGAGCAGCTTGCCCGATCGAGTGCGGGGCAGCGGCTCGGCGGTGAAATCGATCTGCTTGGGAACCTTGTAGCGGGCCAGGCGCGCGGCGCAGTGGGCGCGCAGCTCCTCGGCCTGAAGGGCCGCCCCGTGGCGCGGCACGACGATCGCCGTGACGGCCTCCCCCCACTCCGGGTCCACACGGCCGATCACCGCCGCCTCCAGCACGCCGGGATGGGATGCGAGCGCGGCCTCGACCTCGGCGGGCGCGACGTTCTCACCGCCGCTGACGATCGTGTCGGCTACGCGCCCGGTGACGCGCAGAAAGCCATGCTCGTCGAGCGAGCCGAGATCGCCGGTGCGCAGCCAGCCGCCAGGGTCGCGCGAGCCGGGCGCGACAGTCGGCCCCGACACCAGGATCTCGCCGTCCTCCCCCTCCCCGGGCGCGACCCCGTCGATGCGCACGCGCGTGCAGAACAGCGGCGGGCCGCCGGTCGTGACCTGCGAGCAGGCCTCGGTCAGCCCGTAGGTGGTGCTGACGGGGACGCCCGCCTCGCGCGCGCGCTCGACCAGCGCCTCGGGCACGGGGCCGCCGCCGGTGAGCGCATATCGCAGCGCGGATGGGCTTTGCAGACCGGCGTCGAGCAGCCGCGCGAGCGTCGTGGCGACAAGGGAGACGAGCGTGATGTCCTGCTCGCGCAGCGCATCCAACACCAGCTCGGTGTCGAAGCGCTCGTGGACGACCGCTGTGGTCGCGTAGATCGCTGAGCGCACCAGGATCGAGAGGCCACCGACGTGGGAGACCGGCAGCGCGCACAGCCAGCGCTCCGCGGGATCGCGGTCCAGGGCGACGGCCGAGCCGAGGGCGCTCCACAGGAAGTTGCCGTAGGTCAGCTCGACTGGACGTGGAGCCGAGGTCGTGCCGGAGGTGTGGATGACGGCGGCGACGGCGTCGAGGTCATGCCGGCGGCCCGGGGATGCGGACGATCGCCCGGCGGTGCGGGTGTGCCGTCGCGCGACGCGACGCCCGTGTCGAGAGCCCGCCGTTCAGCGGCTCCTCCACGATCAGCGCGGAGCCGTCGCAGATGAGCGCGCGCTCGGCCTGCCCGAGGCGCACATCCACCGGCACGGCCACGGCCCCGAGCAGCAGGCAGGCGTGAAAGGCCTCGGCGAACGGGATACCCGGGGCGAGCGCGATCGCGACACGATCCCCGGGCACCACACCGCGGCCTTGCAAGACGCGTGCGCCCGGCGAGCGCGGCGTCGTAAAGCTCGGCGTAGGAGCGGCGTACCGTCGGGGCCCTCACGGCCGTCGACCCCGGCCGTGTGCGCGCGGCGCGATGCAGCCAGCCCTCGACGATCATGCGCCACAGGCTAGCCTTCGCGGCAATGCCGACCACCTGGACAGCAGCGGGCGAGTACGAGGACATCCGCTACGAGAAGTCTGCCGAGCCCTCGACGTCGGGGATCGCGAAGATCACGATCGATCGCCCGGAGGTCCGCAACGCGTTCAGGCCGCAGACGATCGTGGAGATCTCCAGGGCGCTCGATGACGCGCGCGAGGACACCGAGATCGGCGCGATCGTGCTGACGGGCGCGGGCGAGCTGGCGTTCTGCTCGGGCGGGGATCAGCGCGTGCGCGGAGACTCGGGCTATCTGACCGAGGAGGAGATGAAGTCCCCATCGACGAAGTCCCGGCCCGTCGGGCGATTTCACGTGACCGACCTGCACGTGCAGATCCGGCGGCTGCCCAAGCCGGTCGTGGCGATGGTCGCGGGATATGCGATCGGCGGCGGGCACGTGCTGCACCTGGTGTGCGACCTGACGATCGCCGCGGACAACGCCATCTTCGGGCAGGTGGGGCCGAAGGTGGGCTCGTTCGACGGGGGGTTCGGCGCGGGGCTGCTGGCGAACATCGTGGGCCCGAAGAAGGCGAAGGAGATTCTGGTTTCTGTGCCGGCAGTACTCGGCGCAGGAGGCGCTCGAGATGGGCATGGTCAACACGGTCGTGCCGCTCGCGCGAGCTGGAAGATGAGACGGTGCGCTGGTGCGAGGAGATGCTCGAGCTCTCGCCGTTCGCGCTGAGGCTGCTGAAGGCGAGCTTCAACGCGGCCGAGGACGGTCTGAGCGGCATCCAGCAGCTCGCGCACGACGCGAACCTGCTGTTCTACGGCAGCGAGGAGGCGCAGGAGGGCAGAAACGCATACCGGGAGAAGCGCAAGCCGGACTTCGCCAAGTTTCCCAGGCGCGCGTGAGCGCACGATGACCGTCGCGCACACCACGATGACCGCGCCATCCCCGGCGGAGCCGGGCATGACCGGGCGGACGAGCATGGTCCGCATCTGGGTGATGGCCGCGCGCGTGCGCACGCTGCCGGCCGCGGTTGCGCCCGTGCTCGTGGGGACCTCGCTCGCGCTCGGGGCCGGACCATTTCCACCCGCTCGCGTTCGTCGCGGCGCTGCTCGGGGCGGTGTTCATCCAGGTGGGGACGAACCTGTCAAACGACTACTCCGACGCGCGCCGGGGCGCGGACAGCGAGGATCGCCTGGGTCCGGTCAGGGTGACGGCGGGCGGGCTGGTGCCGCCCAGGCAGGTGCTGATCGCCACATACGCCACGTTCGGGCTGGCGGTCGCTGTGCGGGGCCTACCTGGTGGCGGTGGCCGGGCCGGAGCTGATCGCGGTCGGGGCCGCGTCGATCCTCGCGGGCGTGCTGTACACGGGCGGGCCACGGCCGTACGGGTACGAGGGCCTGGGCGAGGTGTTCGTGTTCCTGTTCTTCGGTGTGGTGGCGGTGGCCGGCTCGTACTTCGTGCAGGTCCAGGAGCTGCCGTGGCAGGCGTTCGGGTGCGCCGTGCCGGTGGGACTGCTGGCGAGCGCGATCCTCGTCGTGAACAACGTCAGGGACATCGACACCGACAGGCGCGCAGGCAAGCGCACGCTCGCGGTCAGGCTGGGACGCGAGCGCACGCGCGGTCTGTATACGGCGATGGTGACGAGCGCGTTCGTGAGCGCGCCGGTGCTGTGGGCGCTGGGGATCGTCGCCGTGGCTGCTGCTCAGCTGGGCGGCTATCCCGCTTGCGGTGGGGGTCGTCAAGACCGTGCGCACGCGAGTGGACGGACCGTCGCTGAACGGCGCGCTGGCGAAGACAGGCATGCTGCAGCTGCTGTTCTGTGTGCTGTTCGCCGCGGGAATCCTCGCCAGCGGCGGGATCGGAGGGTGAGCGCGGATTGCGATTGAGCGTGCAGCGACGGAACGTGCGCCTGAGGCAACCGCTGGAGACCGCGCACGGCACTGTGAGCGAGCGCGAGCTGGTGGCGGTGACGCTCACGGATGAGGACGGAGCGACCGGTTACGGCGAAGCCGCGCCGCTGCGGGCGTATGACGGTGTCAGCGTCGCCCGGGTGGAGGACGCGCTCGAGCGCTACAGACAGGTGCTCGCGGAGGAGAACGCCAAGCACATGAACGGGGCGCAGCTGATCGAAGCGTGCCGGCGCGCCGAGGATCTGCCCCAGGCGCTGGCGGCGATCGACATGGCGTTGTGGGACCGCGCGGGCAGGCGCGCGGAAAAGCCTGTCGCCGAGCTGCTCACCGACGATCCGGCAAGCGAGGTGGCGGTAAACGCGACGATCGGCGCGACCGATCGGCGTGGCGCGGCCGAGCAGGCCCAAGCGGCCGCGGAAGAAGGGTTCGAGTGCGTCAAGCTGAAGGTGGGAGACGAGCGATGATGCGGCACGCGTGGCAGCGGTGCGCGCGGCGACGGGCACGACGACGGCGCTGCGACTGGACGCGAACGGCGCGTGGACGGTGCGAGGAGGCGGTCAGGGCGATCGAGGCGCTGGCGCCGGCGGGACTGGAGCTCGTGGAGGAGCCGACGCACGGACTGCAGGCCAGTCAGGGAGGTGCGCGAGCGGGTGAGCACGAGGGTGGCGATCGACGAGACCGCGGCCGAGCACGGCGCGCTTGGCGCGGGCGTGGCCGACGCGGTGTGCCTGAAGATCGGCCGCTGCGGTGGGATCTCAGGCCTGCTCGCGCGCCGCGACGCTGGTGCGCGCCTCGGGCGCGGAGGCGTACGTCGCCTCGACCCTGGACGGCCCGCTGGGAGTGGCGGCAGCGCTGCACGCGGCTGCGGCGCTGGCCTCGCGCGGACCGGTGCCCGCGTGCGGGCTGGCGACGCTGAGGATGTTCGAGGGCGCTGTCGAGGACGAGCTGCCCGTGCGCGCGGGCAGGATCGCGCTGCCGTCAGCTCCGGGGCTTGGTGTCGAGCCGCTCTGACACGGAGGCCATCTCGTCTCAGGTGTCTGTTCGAGCACGCGCGCCACCGCGGCCGGGTTCTCCAGCGGTAGGCCGTGACCTCCCGGCACCACGATCAGATCGGCGTCGGGCAGCAGGTCCACCATGCGCTGGCCGAGCGCCTGGAACTTGGCGTCGCGCTCGCCGGCGATGACCGTCACGGGCATCTGGAGCTCCCCCAGCCTGCCCCACAGCGGCGCCATCTCCCCCGTGCCGACACCGCGCAGTACCGCGGCAAGGGCATCCGGCCGGTTGCGGCGCTGATCCTCGCGCGCGAGCGGCGTCCGACCTCGGGAGGATCGTCGGCGAACAGCGGCTGGGTGCGCCAGCGCTCGATGAAGTCCTCGAACGGGATGCGTTCCAGCTCGTCGGCCAGACGATGATCGGACGTCGCTGCGCTCGGCGCGCTCGGATGCGTCCTCGATGCCCGCGGTGGTGGACACGAGCACCAGCCGCGATATGCGCTCGGGAGCCGCCAGCGCGACGTGCAGCGCGATGCGGCCGCCCAGCGAGTAGCCGCACAGCACGAAGCGTCTCGGGGGCATGCGCGAGCACGTGCTCGACGCAGCCGGCGAATGTAGATTGCCTCCCGCCGACCCGCTCGGCGTCGGCATGCTCGCCATGCCCGGGCAGGTCCAGCGCCAGCGACAGATAGCGTGCAGGGGGCAAACGGTCGATCACGCCGTCCCAGGCACGATGGGTGCCGCTGAACCCGTGCAGCAGGACGACTGTCTCCGGCACGCGCACATCCTATGACCCCTGCCACTGACACATACCTTCTCCTGCGTGCGTTCGTAGACGAGCTCGCGCGGTGCGGGATGCGGGTGGCGTGCACCTCGCCGGGGTCGCGGTGCGCACCGCTGGTGCTGACGCTCGCGCGCGAGAAACGGCTGGATTGCTACTCGCACGTGGACGAGCGCTGCGCTGGGTTCTTCGCCCTCGGAGCAGCCAAGGCGTCGGGACTCCCCGTAGCAGTGACGTGCACCTCGGGGACCGCCGCGGCCGAGCTGCTGCCCGCCGCGATCGAGGCGCGCGAGGCGCGCGTGCCGCTGCTGCTGCTGACCGCAGACCGCCCGCCGGAGCTGCGCGATAACGGCGCGGGGCAGGCGATCGACCAGTTGAAGCTGTTCGGGAGCGCCGCGAAGTGGTTCGTCGAGGTCGGTACGCATGACGCGAGCCCCGCGCGGCTGCGCTGGATGCGGACGCTCGCGTGCCGCGCGTACTGGACGGCGCTCGAGGGCCGGCCGGGGGTGGTGCACCTGAACTTCCCGCTGCGCGAGCCGCTCGTGACGGACGACGAGCCGCTGCCGGCCGATGAGACCGGCCGGCCCGGAGGCCGGCCGTATGTCTGGCGCCCGCCCACGCCCGCCGCCGACGAAGACACGCGGTTGCGAGAGCTGGTGGCGGAGGCCAGGCGCGGCGTGGTCGTGGCCGGGCGATACGAGCGCGACGCCCCCTTGGGACAAGCCGCCGCGGCGTTCTGCGAGGCGGCGGGCTGGCCACTGCTGGCGGACCCGCTGTCCGGGGCGCGCCGCGGGCAGGCCGCGGTCGCCCACTACGACGCACTGCTGCGCGACGAGGCGTTCGCCGCAACGCACCGCCCCGACCTGGTGCTGCGGATGGGCGACCTGCCGGTGTCAAAGCCGCTGCGGACATGGCTCGCGGGCCTGGACGACCTGCCTCAGGTGGCGCTCGACCCAGAGGGCGCTTGGCAGGACCCGGCGTCCGTGCTGAGCGATTCGCTCGCGCTGGAGCCCACGGCGGCGCTGGCCGGGCTGGCATCGTCGTCGCCTACGGCCGAGACGGACTGGCTCGCAGGCTGGCGCGTCGCCGACGAGCAGGCGGCGGAGGCGATCCTCGGCGTGCTCGCGGACGAGAAGGTCACCGAGCCCGCGGTCGCCGCCGAGCTGGGCGTGCTGCTGCCGGCGAACGCGACCCTGTTCGTCGCCTCGTCGATGCCGGTGCGCGACATCGAGACGTTCTGGCCGGTGCGCGCGGATCCTCCGCGCGTGCTGTGCAACCGCGGCGCGAACGGCATCGACGGGACGGTGTCGAGCGCGTTCGGGGTGGCCGCCGCAACAGACGGCCCCGTCGTGCTGCTGATCGGCGATGTGGCGCTGGCGCACGACATCGGCGGCCTGCTCGCCGCAAAACGCCTGGGGCTGAAGCTGACGGTCGTGCTGCTCGACAACGAGGGTGGCGGGATCTTCGACTTCCTGCCGGTGTCTCGGGCGGCGATGGCGCAAGAGAACGACGTATACACCAACCACATAGCCACACCCACGGGCCTCGACTTCGCCACGGCCGCCGAGCTGTACGGCCTGGAGTACGAGCACGTCGAGACGATCCCCGCGCTGCGCGCCGCCCTGGAGCGCGCGCTGGCGCCACAGGCGGGCTCGATGATCGTGCGCGTACGAACCGGTCGCGCCGCCAACGTGGAAGCTGCACGGCCGCGTGTGGAGCGCGGTGTCGCAGGCACGCGCGGACGCGGACCGCGGACCCGGAAGCGGCCCGGCCACGCGGCGATGAGTAGCGCCGCCGCCTACCGCTGGGGCCACATGATCGCCCGCCGGCGGCGCGTCGTGCTGGTCGTGTGGGTGTTCGTGCTGATCGCCTGCGCGGCGCTGTATCCGGGGCTGAAGCGCTCGCTGGGCGCGCCCGACTACGGGGTCGACGGGTCAGAGTCATCGCGCGCGGCGCAGCTGCTCGAACAGCGGTTCGCCGGGCACGGCGCCGAGCAGGACGTGCTCGTGTTCTACTCGCCCACGCGCCGCGCGAACGAACCGGCCTATCGCCTGGTCGTCGTCCGCACGCTCCTCGCAGCGCACCGCCAGGCCTACGTGAAGGGGGTCGCCGGGCCGTACAATCCCGGCGCGCGGCGGCAGATCTCAGCTGACGGACACGCCGCGATCGCGCTGGTGGGCATCGCCGGCGACCCCCGGGAGCTGGTGGAACGCGCCGAGACCCTGCAACACGCCGTGGACCCGATCGCGCACGCGGGCGTGAACGTGTGGCTGACGGGGTACTCGCCGGTCGCCAAGGACATCACGACGGTCGAGAACGAAGACGTCGAGCGGGCGGAGACGATCGGCGTGCCGATCGCGCTCGCGATCCTGCTGCTGGCGCTCGGGGCAGTGGTCGCGGCAGTGGTGCCGCTCGCGCTCGCGGGCAGCGGCCTGCTGCTGACCTACGGCGTGCTCGCGCTGATCGCGAAGGCGCTCACGTTCGACAGCTTCCTGACGACGATCGTGACGATGCTCGGCGTCGGCATCGGGATCGACTACGCGCTGTTCATCGTCAGCCGCTTCCGCGAGGAGCTCACGCGGCGGATGCGCGCCGGGCACAAGGCGGACACAAAGAGGCAGGTCGAGGACGCCGTGGGCGCCGCGATCGCGAGCTCTGGCCGCACGATCCTGTTCTCGGGTGTGATCGTCGCGCTCGCATTGTCGACGCTGGTCGTGATCAAAACGCCAACGTACCGCGAGTTCGCGCTCGGTGCGGCGTTGGTCGTGATCTGCACGGTGATCGCCGCGCTGACGCTGCTGCCGGCGCTGCTCGCGGCGCTGGGAGCGCGCGTCAACAGGGGCGCGCTGCCGGCGCGGATGCAGCCGCGGGACTCGAGGACGCAGGCCGCAGACGGCCACGGCGTGTGGGCGCGCTGGACGCTGGCGGTGATGCGCCGGCCGCTGCTCGCCGCGGGGGCGATCGGGGTGGCGCTGATCCTCGCGGCGACGCCCCTGCTGGGGCTGCGCACGGGCGTGGACTTCGGCATCCGCTCGCTGTCGGGCACACCATCGGGCAAGGGCGAGCAGGTGCTGGCGCGCTCGTTCGGCGCGGGCACGCTGGCGCCGATCGAGATCGTGATCAGCCGCCCCGCTGGGAGCGGCGGACTCAGTCGCGCAGTGCACGCGCGCGCTGCGCGGCTCGCGCGCGAGCTCGCCCCCACCGGAGGAAACGATGTCGCCGCGGTGGCTGTGACCCCCGGACAGGACGCGGAGCTGCTGACCGTGGCGCCGAGGACGTCGATCGACTCGTATGCCTCCGAACAGCTCGTGCGTCGCATCCGCGACGAGCTGGTGCCGCCGGTCCTCGCCAGCGGGGGGCTCGACGTCGCGGTCGGCGGCGCAAGCGCCAAGATCGTCGACCTTTCAAACGAAACGGATGCGAAGGCGCCGCTCGTGATCGCGCTGATCCTGGCGCTGTCGCTGCTGTTCCTGACGGTCGTGTTCCGCAGCCTAGTACTGCCCGTCAAGGCTGTGCTGATGAACCTGCTCGCGACGGGCGCGACCGTCGGGATCGTGATCCTGATCTTCCAGGACGGCCACGGCGAGCGCCTGCTCGGTTTCACTAGCACGGGGTTCATCCAGGTGTACCTGCCGCTGAGCATCTTCGCGCTGCTGTTCGGGCTGTCGATGGACTACGAGGTGTTCCTGATCCGGCGCATGCGCGAGACGTGGCTGAAGAGCCACGACAACGAGCTCGCGGTGGCGACCGGCGTCGAGCACACCGCCCGCCCGATATCGGCAGCCGCGGCGATCATGGTCGCGGTGTTCGGCAGCTTCGCCACCGCGAACGTGCTCGAACTCAAGCAGTTCGGACTCGGCCTCGCGCTGGCGATCGCAATCGACGCGACCCTCATCCGCCTCGTGCTCGTACCCGCCCTGATGCGCCTGATCGGCACACGCAACTGGTGGCTGCCACAGCGGCTCAGCCGGCCAGAAGCGGCAGCAGTGCCTGAAGCTTGACCTCGGTCTCGGCCAGCTCGGCCTCCGGGCGTGAGTCGCGCACTATGCCGTTGCCCGCGTAGCAGCGGGCGACGCTGCCGCGCAGCAGCGCGCAGCGCAGGGCCACGCAGAGCTCGCCGTCGCCGGTCGCGTCGGTCCAGCCGACGGGGCCCGCGTACCAGCCGCGGTCCAACCCCTCCAGCGCGGGAATCAGGGACCCGGCGATGTCCCGCGGCTCACCACCGACGGCCGGAGTCGGATGCATCAGGCCGGCGAGCTCCAGCACGTCGATCGGAGTGGCGAGCTGGGCTCGGATCGGGGTCGCCAGGTGCTGGATGTTGGCGATCTTGACCAGCTCGGGCTCGGGCGCGGCGGCCACCCACACCGCGTGATCGCGCAGCGTGCGCTCGATCCGCCGGGACACGATCGCGTGCTCCTCGCGGTAGCTCTCGTCGCGCAGCAGCTGCTCGCCGAGGTGGTCGTCCACGGCGGGGTCGGCGCTGCGCCGGGTGGAGCCCGCGAGCGCGAGCGTGCTCACGCGGTGGCCTTCCCTGCGCACGAGCAGCTCGGGACTGGCCGCAATCAGCGTCGCGTCGCCGCGTCCGACGCAGAAGCAGAAGCATGCGGGGAACGCCTCGCGCAGCACGCCCAGCATCGCAGCCGGGTCGTACGCTTGCGGGGCGTGCGTCTGCACCTCGCGGGCGAGCACGACCTTCTCCAGCTGGCCCTGCTTGATCAGCTCCGTCGCGCGTTCCACCGCCGCCTCGTAGTGCTCGGGCGGCATCGCGCTTGCCACGCGATATTTTCCTGTGGGGGCGGGATCCAGCAGCGGCAGCGCTCGCTCTTTCAGCTCCTCCAGCCGTCCTTCCAGCCGCTGGAGCACATCCTCGACCGTGTCGTCGCCGGCCATCAGTGCCGTAAGCGTGAGCCTGACGTCCGGCTCCTCCCCGTCGCGACGCCCCTTCGCGGCGCGCCTGATCGCGACCTCGGGCACGATCATCGAGGCGGGCTCGAACCCTTCCCACACCGGCGAGCCCCCGCCCTCGGGCGCAAACGCGAACCCACCCACCGCCACCGGCCCCGCGCTGGCCGATCTTCGATCGGTGGGATCGTCGTGTGGATCACCCACCGCGCTCGCCGCCAACCCGCGCCAGCAGTCCGCCACGCTCGCGAACCGCTCCTTGCCCGCGCCGTCCAGCCTCACCGCCTCGCCCAGCGCGGCGAGCGCCACCCCGCCCCGGTCGGGCTGCTCGAACACGAACCACGGCTCGTTCTCCCTGCGCGACGCGCACACCACTGCACTCGGGTCCACGTCGGCGGGCAGTCTCAACGCAATCGTCGCCAGAGTCTCCTCGCTACTCCGGCGTGCACGCTTGCACCGCCGGTCTCGAGCCGCTTGGCGAGCCGGTCACGGTTCTCCTCGCTCAGCTTGAACAGCGAGCTCGCGCTTTGTTTACTGAGGTCTGTCTGCAAGAGCGCCCCCTGAGGATTTTTGAGCAAGCAGATCACGGACGCAAGGAGCGTGACGTGCTTTGCACGCGAGCGACCGAGGACACAGAGATGCGCCGCTCAACGATCCTCAGGTCTCGGTGCGCCCGCGCGATATTGCTATCTCTCCCGTGCGCATCATCTCGATCAGGCCGAACGGACGGACCATGCCCTCGAACGCCTCGATCTTCTCGGTGGTGCCGGTCACCTCGACGATCACCGAGCGCTTGGTCACGTCCACGACCTTGCCCCTGAATATCTCCGTGATCTGCATCAGCTCGCCCCTCTGCGCCCCGTCCGCGGAGACCTTGAACAGGGCCAGCTCGCGCGCGACCGTGTCGGCGGGCTCCAGGTCGCGGATCTTGAGCACGTTCACGAGCTTGTGCAGCTGCTTTGTCACCTGATCGATCGGGTGCAGCGCCCCATCCACCGTCAGCGTCACGCGCGAGATCTGCTCGTCGTCGGTCGGCCCGACCGTCAGCGTGTCGATGTTGAACCCCCTGCGCGCGAACAGCCCGGCGATGCGCGTCAGCACGCCCGACTTGTTCTCTACGAGGATCGACAGCACGTGCTTGCGCCCCGTGCGCAGCCCCGCCGATGCCTCCAGCTCCTCGAGACTCAGCGGCTCCTTCGTGCCTGGCTCCCCCACGGCGACGCTCACCCGACCATCTCCCGCGCGGGCTGACCCGCCGGGATCATCGGGTACGTGTTCTCCTCGCGCGTCACCCGCACGTCCACCAGCACCGGGCCGTCCGTCTCGATCGCGCGCTTCATGTCCTCGACCAGCGTCGTCTTGTCCTCAAAGCGCATCCCAGTCGCGCCGTACGCCTCGGCAAGCTTGACGAAGTCCGGAAACTCGCCCGTGTCCACCTGACTGTATTTGCCGTCCCAGAACAGCTCCTGCCACTGCCTGACCATGCCCAGGTAGCCGTTGTTCATGATGAACACCTTGATCGGGATCTTGTTCTGCGCGCACGTCGCCAGCTCCTGCGCGTTCATCTGCACCGAGCCGTCGCCGGCGACGCAGCACACCAGCCGGTCCGGGCAGCCCACGGCGGCGCCCATCGCGGCCGGCAGGCCGAACCCCATCGTGCCCAGCCCGCCCGAGTTGATCCAGCGCCTGGGCGCCGGGAAGTCGTAGTACTGCGCCGCCCACATCTGGTGCTGGCCGACGTCGCTCGAGACGATCGCCTCGCCCCCGGTCGCCTCGTGCAGCGCCTGAATCATGTACTGGGGCTTGATCTCGTGGTCGGTGGAGTCCTCATAGCCCAGCGGATACTTGGCTTTCCACCCGTCGATCCGCTCCCACCAGTCGCCCAGCCGCGCGGGGTCGGCGCTCAGCGCACGGTACTCGACCGCTAGCTTGCCCAGCACCTGCTTGGCGTCGCCCACGATCGGGATGTGCGCCGGCACGTTCTTGGATATCTCGGCCGGGTCGATGTCGATGTGGATGAACTTCGCCTTCGGCGCGAACTCCGACAGCTTGCCCGTGATGCGGTCGTCGAAGCGCGCCCCCACCGCGCAGATCAGGTCGGCCTCGTCCATCGCGTAGTTCGCCGCGCGCGTGCCGTGCATCCCCAGCATCCCCAGCCACTGGGGGTGCGGCGCCGGGAACCCGCCCAGGCCCATCAGCGTGCACGTCACCGGGAACCGGTCGCAGCTCGCCAGCTCGACCAGCTCCGCCGAGGCGTTCGCGTTCACGACGCCTCCGCCCGCGTATATGACCGGGCGACGGGCCGCCGCCAGCGCCTTGGCGGCCTGGCGGATCTGCTTCTGGTTGCCCTCCGTCGTCGGTTGATACCCGGGCAGGCGCACGTCGGTCACCGGCTCGTACTCGATCTCCGCGCGCGACAGGTCCTGCGGAATGTCGACCAGCACCGGGCCCGGGCGGCCCGTGCGGGCGATGTGAAACGCCTCGTGTATGGCCCTGGGGATCTCGCGCGGGTCCTGGATCATGAACGAGTGCTTGACGATCGGAATCGTGATCCCGAGCGTGTCCGCCTCCTGGAACCCGTCGGTCCCGAGCAGCTCCGTGCGGACCTGCCCGGTGACGAACACGACTGGCACCGAGTCCATCATCGCGTCGCAGATCGGCGTGATCAGGTTCGTCGCGCCCGGACCGCTCGTGGCGAAGGCGACCCCGACTTTGCCCGTCGCCTTGGCGTACCCCTGCGCGGCGTGCCCGCCGCCCGCCTCGTGGCGGACGAGGATGTGCCTGATGCCGCCGTTCACGAACGCGTCGTACGTCGGCAGGTTCGCGCCTCCGGGCAGGCCGAACACGACGTCCACGCCCTCGGCCTTCAGGCATTCCATGATGGCGTCCACCGCACGCATATACGCAGCTTACCAGCGGGTTTTGGGGCCGGTGGCTCCGGGGGGTGCGGGTACGCTCATGTTCGAGGGCGACCCGCGCCGCTTCAGCTCAGGACACGCCCAGGCCCACGCCGATCGCCAGCGCGATCACGCCACCGACGGTCACGACCAGCAGCGACGAGCGCATCGACACGTGCAGGAACCGTTTGCTGACCCAGGCGATCGCGAACAGCTCGACCGCGACCACGCACCCGCCACGATCAGCGCCTTGTGGACGTCTGAGATCAGGAACGGCAGCGTGTGAAATATGCCGCCCAGGGTGGTCATCCCGCCGGTGATCGACCCGCGCACGACGGCCGAGCCACGACCGGTCTGCTCGCCCGTGTCCGACAGCGCCTCCGACCAGCCCATGCTGACCCCGGCCCCCAGCGCGGTGGCGAACCCGACCAGCAGGGCGGTGTGGGAGTCCGAGGAGATCGCCGCTGCGAAGATTGGCGCCAGCGAGGAGACGGTGCCGTCGATCATCCCGACCAGCGCGGGCTGCACGACGCGCAGCACGAAGTCCGTCTCGTCCTTGAACCCGGCCCGATGGATCAGTTTTGGGATCAGGCTCTCGCGCGCGGGGGCACTCGTCGCGTTCGACGTCCATCAAGGCTTTATAGATGGCCCCGACTTCGGGATCCCTTATCTCGGGTTGCCCTTTGCGAAGCGTTTGGACTGAAGAGAGAGAGGGAGGAGGGAGAGCTGTCGAGGCGGGGACCGTGATCAGGACTGCGTGGCTGCCCATCAAATCAATCTATCTTCTAGGCAAAGCAGGTCCGCGATGTCATTCCGACCGACGCCGCGAAGCGGTTATACGGTCGGAAGGACATTCGGATTCTGCGCGGATTCGGGCGCGAGCACGATGTCGGGGTACTCGAGCTCGGTCCCGCAGCGCGTGCAGATCGCGTCGTAGATCTTCGTCACCCGCCCGCAGCGTGGGCAGCGCCGGCGCAGCTCGTTGCGCTCGGATCGGTAGACGATCGCCGTGATCAGGCCGATCACGGGCACGATCGCCGAGATCAGGAACCACAGCCAGAACGGGCTGCCCTTGATCTTACCGACGATCCCGCCGGCCAGCCCGAAGCAGACCGCGATGATCAGGTATTGCGCGCCTTCCACGCCGGTCGCCTCAGAACAGGACGCGCAGCGCCCAGATGATGGCGATGATCGCCACGATCACCAAGCGGGAAGCCGGAACCGCGAGGCGATCCCAATGAGCACGTGCAGCACGATCAAGTACCCGACGATCAGGATCACGAGGCCTGCCACCACTGTGCGGGTGCTCGAGCTGACTCGTTCGTACGGAAGCACTCCTGGGACGTCATCGCACCAGCACTCATGCATACGAGCGGTAGACGGTCCGCCAGCCGCCGGCGCGGCCGAGCGGGAATCGCCACCCCGCCCGGCCGCTCCACTCGCGTCCGGCCGAGGGAAACCGGGACGCATCGGCGTGAGCCTACTTGTGCGACGCGCCGATCTTGACGCACCGCCTCCCCCCTGCCATTGGCCCACGGTCCAAAATGTCGCCCGCCGTCCTGTTGCGCATGCCGCACCGATAGAGAAGAGCGCCCCTGGCGGTCGAGGGTCAAGCGGGGCCAGGACGCAGGGAGCGTGGTGTGCTCTGCACACGAGCGACCGAGGACGCCGCATCCGCGCAGGCCATCGGCCGCCAGGGTTAGATGCCCAACTGCTCGTGCACGAGCCGCGTCACCTCGCCGCCGTCGGCGCGCCCATGCGTCTCGCGCATCACGTGTCCCACGATCGGGCCGATCGCCTTGGCGTTGCCCTCGCGCACGCGCTCGGCCGCATCGGGGTTGGCGGCCAGCGCGGCGGCGACGATCCCGGCCAGCTCATCGGAGCCGCCGATCGCCTGAAGGCCCTCCGCCTGAACGATTGCCGCCGGGTCACCGCCCTCGGCGACGAGCCTGTCGAGCACCTGGCGGCCCGCGCCGACGCTGACCCGTTTGGAGGAGACCATCTCGACGAGCTGCGGCGAGCGCCCGGGGGTGACGCGGCGCCTCAGCGGGATCGAAGCCGTCGTCGAGTCGGCCGGCGAGCTCGCTCGAGACCCAGTTGGCGAGCGTCTGCGCGGTGACGTCCGCCGGACGCCAAGCGCGGTCTCGAAGTAGTCGCCGAGCTCGCCGCGGAACGCGAGCAGCTGCGCGGACTCCGCGCTCAAGTCTCAGCTCGTGCTCGAAACGCTCGGCGCGGTCGGCAGGCAGCTCGGTCATGTCCGCGCGCGGCAGCGTCGAGCATCTCCTGGTCGATCGCCACGGGCAGCAGGTCGGGCTCGGGGAAGTAGCGGTAGTCGTGCGCCTCCTCCTTGGAGCGCAGCGAGGTGATCGCGCCGGAGGCGGGGTCGAAGTGCAGCGTCTCTTGGACGACCATCCCGCCGTCGCGCAGGATCTGCTCCTGGCGGGCGATCTCGGCGCTGATCCCGCGCTCGATGAACCGGAACGAGTTCATGTTCTTCAGCTCGGTCTTCATGCCGAGGCCATCGCTCGCCGGCCGGGCGCAGCGAGATGTTGGCGTCGCAGCGCAGCGAGCCCTCCTCCATGTTCACGTCGCTGACGCCGAAGCTGGCGCAGCGTCGAGCGCAGCAGCTTCAGCCACTCGCTGGCCTGCTCCGGCGAGCGCAGGTCCGGCTCGGTGACGATCTCCGCCAGCGGCGTGCCGCCGCGGTTGAAGTCGACGACGCTGGCGTCCGAGCCGTGGATGCGTCCGCTGGAGCCGACGTGGATCAGCTTGGCCGCGTCCTCCTCCAGGTGCACACGGTGGATGCGCACCTCGCCGAGCCGGCCACCACGGCACAGTGGCTCGTCGTACTGGGAGATCTGGTAGCCCTTGGGCAGGTCGGGGTAGAAGTAGTTCTTGCGGTGGAACATCGAGCGCGACGCGAGCTCCGAGCCGAGCGCCAGGCCGATCAGCAGCCCGAGGTGGACGGCGTGCGCGTTCGCCACCGGCAGCGCGCCGGGCAGGCCCAGGCAGACCGGGCAGGTGCGCGTGTTGGGCGGGCTCGCCGAACGACAGCTCGCAGCCGCAGAACATCTTCGTGCGCGTCTTCAGCTGGACGTGGATCTCCAGGCCTATGACTGGTTCCAGGTCAGACACGCGCGCGGCTCCCGTCGAAGCCGAGCGCCAGCTCGAGCGCATACGCGCCGTCCAGCAGCTCGTTCTCGCTGAACGCCGGACCGGCGATCTGCAGACCCACGGGCAGCCCATCGCTGCAGGCCGCACGGAATCGAGATCGCGGGGATGCCCGCCAGCGACATCGGCACCGTGCAGTAGTCGTTCAGGTACATCGCCAGCGGATCGCTCGTCTTCTCGCCCAGCTCGAATGCGACAGTTGGCGCGGTCGGCGTGACGACGAAGTCAACCTCTCGAACGCGCTCCCGAAGTCCTCGGCGATCTTCGTCCGCACCTTCTGCGCCCGCCCGTAGTAGGCGTCGTAGTAGCCGGCCGACAGGGCGTAGGTGCCGAGCATGATCCGCCGCTTGACCTCCGCGCCGAAGCCGTCGTGGCGGGTGCGCTCGTACATGTCCAGCAGATCCTCCGCGCCGTCGGCCCGCAGTCCATAGCGCACCCCGTCGAACCGCGCCAGGTTCGACGATGCCTCTGCGGGGGCGAGCACGTAGTAGGCCGACAGCGCGTGCGGCGCGTGCGGAAGGCTGATGCTCTCGATGATCTCGGCACCGAGCTCCACGGCTCGATCCAGGGCAGCACTGAAACGCGCGGAGCACCCCCGCTTCGATGCCCTCGCCATCGATCCCGGCATCGCCCGCATCGGCGCCCGTCCCCGGGCCTACCGAACCGCCCGAGCCGCCTGTCAGCTCCGCCGGCACGCCGAGCCTGATCCCGTCCAGGCGCTCGGCCCTGGGCAGCTCGATCTCGTGCGGGAATTGCAGCGAGGTGGCGTCGCACGGGTCGGCGCCGACCATGTGCCTGAGCAGCAGCGCCGCGTCGGTCACGTCGCGCGTCAGCGGACCGGCCTGGTCGAGCGAGGAGGCGAACGCGATCATCCCGTAGCGCGAGACCGATCCGTACGTCGGTTTGAGCCCGACGATCCCGCACAGAGCGGCCGGCTGGCGGATCGAGCCGCCCGTGTCCGTCCCCAGCGCCCACGGCGCGAGGCCCGCGGCGACCGCGGCCGCGCTTCCGCCCGAGGAGCCCCCCGGGACGCGCGTGCGGTCCCACGGATTGAGGACCGGCCCGAACGCCGAGTTCTCGTTCGAGGAGCCCATCGCGAACTCGTCCTGGTTGGTCTTGCCGAGCAGGCTCGCCCCCGCCGCCTGCAGACGCTGCACGGCGGTGGCCGTGTACGGCGGCTTATATCCCTCCAGGATGCGCGAGCCCGACTGGCTCGGCACGCCCTCGGTGCAGAACAGGTCCTTGACCGCAAGGGGCACTCCCGCCAGCGGCGCGTCCGCCCCCGCGGCGCTCGCCGCGACATCCGCCGAACGCTCTGGCGCAACCCACGTGAAGCAGTTCAGGTCATCGCCGGCCGCGCGGGCGCGGTAGGCGTCGAACAGCTCTCCCGCCGACAGCTCGCCGGCGGCGATCTCCCGTGCCGCCTCGGCGGCGGACAGCGCCAGATCGTGTCCGCGGCGCTCATGCCTGAGGGCTGGGAACCGAGAAACCCTCACCGCTCACGGCCGGCGCCTGCGCAAGCGCGACCTCGCGCGGCAGCGACTCGCGCGGCTCGTCCGCACGCAGCGCGGGGTAGGTGGGCATCGCATCAGCGACCACGTGCGAGGTAGGCGCCACCCCCTCCAGATCGAGCTCGCCGATGTGCGCGACGTGGTCGAGGATCGCCGACAGCTCTCTGGCCAGCGGCTCGATCTCGTCCTCGCCCAGCTTCAGCCGCGCCAGACGAGCGACGTGCAGGACTTCGTCGCGGTCGATCATCGAGCCGCATTCTACGGGGCGCCTGTCACAGCGACTCGTGACGCGAAGATCGCGTGTGACGCTCAGCCCGGAGGCTGGGCGCCGTTGGCTCCAACGTCAGGGGGCGGCAACGGCGGGGGTTCCGCCGGCTCATACAGCGAGGCGCGTTCGTCGCGCAGCGACTGCCACGAGCCGGCGAGGATCAGGATCGCGCCGGCCAGCGCCAGCCACGCGCCCACGCATACCGAGGTCGCGTGCTCGGGGCGCTCCAACACCCGCACGATCGCCGCGATCACGGCGACGATCCCGAACAGGGTGCTCCACACCGCGGCCGCGACCGGCAGCGCGGTGCTGCGCTCGGTGATCGTGCTCAGCACCAGCGCGAGCGCGGCCGCGGTGGCGGCGAGCAGCAGCACTACCGACGGTCCGAACGTATTCCAGGCGGTGAGATTGCCGTCGGCGTTCTCATACCACCGCTCGAACAGCGACACGATCACGCAGACGGCGCCCGCCAGCGCGAGCAGCTCACCCAGACGCAGGCGCCGGACGCTCACTGGATTCCCGCCTGGGCGCGAGCCGCCTGCAGGGTGTTGCGCAGCAGGCAGGCGATCGTCATCGGACCGACGCCGCCGGGTACCGGCGTGATCGCCGAGGCGACCTGCACCGCGGCGGCGAAGTCGACGTCTCCGACGAGCCCGCTGGCGTTGCCGGCCTGCTCTCCTGTCAGCCGGTTCATGCCGACGTCGATCACGACCGCGCCGGGCTTGACGAACTCGCGTTCGATCAGGCGCGCACGTCCGACGGCGGCGATCAGGATGTCTGCACGCGAGCACACCATGGCGAGGTCGCGCGTGCGCGAATGACACATGGTCACGGTGGCGTTCTGCGCGAGCAGCAGCTGCGCCATCGGCTTGCCGAACAGGTTCGAGCGCCCGACCACCACGGCTTCGGCCCCCTCCAGCGTCGCATCGACGCTGCCCAGCAGCTCCAGCACGCCCAGCGGCGTGCACGGCCGCAGCCCGGGCCGCCCGAGCGAGAGTCGGCCCGCGTTGACCGGCGTCAGCCCGTCCACGTCCTTGGCCGAATCGATCGTGCCGGTCAGGGTCGGGCCGTCGAGATGGTCCGGGAGCGGCAGCTGCAGCAGCACGCCGCTGACGGTCTCGTCGCGATTGCACTCGTTCAGCAGGCCGGCGACCTGCTCGTGCGTCGCGTCCGCCGGCAGGCGCTTGTCCAGCGGCGTCATCCCGACCTCGGCGCACGCGCGCTGCTTGCCGGAGACGTATACGACCGAGCCGGGGTCATCGCCGACGAGCACCGTCGCCAGGCCCGGCGTGCGTCCGGTCCGCTCGGTGAACGCGCGCACGTCCTCGGCCACCTGCGCGCGCACGCGCGCGGCGATCGCCTTGCCGTCGATGATCGTGGCGCTCATGCGCAGATGCTATGCGTTTGGAGCGGGCGTGCAAGCGCGCGCGTCAGCGCCGGCTGACCGGGGCATACTCGCCCAGGAGCGTCCTCTCTGAGCCGTCGCCGGCGAAGCGCACGACGATGCCATCGGGCCTTAGACCGATCACCACGCCATCACCGAACTTTGGGTGCACGATGTCCTCGCCCATGCGAAATGCCTTGCCGGCGGGGGTCTGCGGCGCCTGAGAGGCCGCCCAGCCTCCAGCGGCAAGTCCCCGCGCCGACTGCACTCCCACGCCGGCACCGGCGCCCACCGGGACCGTCCCGGCGCTCAGCCGCGGCTCATCCTCGCAATCGGTCAGCTCGGCGGGGATCTCGTCCAGAAAACGGCTGCGCAGGCCGTAGGTCGCCTGGCCGAACACCGCCCGGTGCCGCGCGTGGGTCAGGTACAGCTCGCGCTTGGCGCGGGTGGCGCCGACGTAGAACAGGCGCCGCTCCTCCTCCAGACCGCCTTCGTCGAGCGCACGGGAATGCGGGAAGACCCCCTCCTCGCAGCCGGCGATGAACACGATCGGATACTCCAGGCCCTTGGCGTTGTGCAGCGTCATCAGCGTCACGAGACCCTCGTCCTCGCTACGCGTGTCGGCGTCGGCGACGAGCGCGATCTGCTGGAGGAAGACATCCAGCGTGTCCTCGCCGGCCGCGGCGGCGACGTCGAACTCGCGTCCCACCTCGACCAACTGCTCGAGGTTCTCCAGCCGTCCCTGCGCCTCGATCGTCCGCTCCGCCTGCAGCGCCTCGACGTAGCCGGTCTGCGAGAGCGCCGCCTCGATCAGCTCGGCGATCGGGACCGCGTGGGCCTGTGCGGGAGCCTCACCACCGTCCGGCGGGAGCCCCTCGCCGGGCGGATGAGCCATCGCCCGCAGCCCTTCCATCGTGTCCATGAAGCGGCGCAGGGCCTTCACGGCCGCTGTGCCGAGGCCGGGAATCTGCTCGGGCGTAGCCGCCGCGTCCCACACCGACATGTCCACCGTGGTCGCATGCGCCACTACACGCGAGAGGGATGTCTGCCCGATGCCGCGCCTGGGAGAGTTGACGACCCTCGTGAAGCTCACCGCGTCGAATGGGTTGGCGAGCAACGAGAGGTACGCGATCGCGTCCTTGATCTCCGCGCGCTCGTAGAACTTCGTCCCGCCGATCACCTGGTAGGCGATCTCGCGGCGCACGAGCGTGTCCTCGATCACGCGCGACATCGCGTTGGTGCGATACAGCACGGCGATCTCGGCGCGCGAGGAGGCTCCCTCATCCACGAGCCGCTCGATCTCACCCACCACGAAGCGAGCCTCGGCGTGCTCGTCCTCCAGCTCGCGCACATGTACGGGGCTGCCCTCGCCCAGCTCGCTCCACAGCCGCTTGGCGATCCCGCCGCGGTTGTTTGAGATCACCGCGTTGGCGGCGGACAGGATCGTCTCGGTGGAGCGGTAGTTCTGCTCGAGCTTGACCACGCGCGCGTCTGGGAAATCCTTCTGAAACCCCAAAATATTCTCGACGTCAGCACCGCGGAAGCTGTAGATCGACTGCGCGTCATCCCCCACGACCGCCAGGTTCCGGTGACCGACCGGGCCGGCATAGGTGGGCCGATCTCCGGGCTCCACCCCTCCTCGCTGCGGCGGGCGTCCACCGCCCACGAGCAGCTGCAGCAGCCGGTATTGGGCGTGGTTGGTGTCCTGGTACTCGTCGACGAGCACGTGGCGGAAGGCGTTCGTGTAGCGCTCGCGGACCTCTTCGAACAGCTCCAGCAGGTTGACCGTGCGGAACAGCAGGTCGTCGAAGTCCATCGCGTTGGAGCGGTGCAGGTCGCGCTCGTAGATGTCGTACACGTCGGCGATCATCTCCTCGTACTGCGAGCCGACGCGCTGGCGGTAGGAGTCGGCGTCGATCAGCTGGTTCTTGGCCGCGGAGATCTGGTTGTGGATCGCCGCCGGGGTGAAGCGCTTGGGATCCACTCCCACCGCGTCAGCCGAGCGCTTCGTCAGCCGCCGCGCGTCGGCCTGGTCGTAGATCGTGAACTGGCGCGTGTAGCCGAGGCGCTGCGCCTCGGCGCGCAGGATGCGCGCGCAGGCCGCGTGGAACGTCATCACCCACATACCGCGCGTACCGTGGCCGAGCAGGCGCTCGACGCGCTCGCGCATCTCCTGAGCGGCCTTGTTCGTGAACGTGATCGCCAGGATCTCCCCCGGATGCGCCTGCCCGGTATAGATCAGAAACGCGATCCGGTGCGTCAGCACGCGCGTCTTGCCGCTGCCCGCGCCGGCCAGGATCAGCAGCGGCCCCTCCCCGTGCGTGACAGCCTCGCGCTGGGGCTCGTTCAAACCCTCCAGCAAGCGCTCGACGCGCTCCTCCTCGTCCGGCGCCGTCTGGCCCGGAGGGCGTGGCTCGTCGAGCTCGCGGGGCGCGGCGACGGGGCTCTCGAGCTCGGCTCGGGCGTGTTCGGGCATCCGTCCTTGAGGATAGATGCGTGCCCGGCGTCGTCCGTATGGCCCCGGCGCCCGTCGGGAGCCCTGTGGCTTACTTGCGCCCCTTCTTGGATTTCCTCTTCGGCTTGGGCTTGTGCAGCGTCATGACGGTGCTCGCCGGCGGGGCCTGCAGGCCGGCGGCGTTGGAGGCGTCGAGAATGAACGTGATCGTCTCGCCGTACGGCAGCCGCGAGACCGACGCCTGGAAGGAGCCCGGCGAGAGCGTCGTGAGCGACATCGGCACGGTCAGCGTCTTGTGGCAGACGGGCTGCTTGACCTTCTTTCCGCGCTTCTTCTTTCTCTTTTTGATCGGGCACTTGGTGGTGACCGTGTAGGCGGCCGAGGCCTGCTCGCTCAGCGCCACGCCGTTGGGGTCCGAGGCCGAGATCGACAGCGTGCACGCCTGCAGGTGGCACTTCAGCGCGGTGATCTTGGCGCTCGGCGCCGCACTGTCCGCGGCGATCGCGGGGGTCGTGGCGCTGCGGGACGTGCTGACGCCTCCCGGGTTGCTCGCCTGCACGATGCACACGACCGGAGCGCCGACCACCGTGGCGGGAGGCGTGAACACATTGCCGGCCCCGCTCTGGAGCACCTGTGCTGCGGCGTTTTCCGTCTGGAAGGTGTACGTGAACGTCGGGGAGCCGCTCCATGCGCCCGGTTCGCAGGTCAGCGGGCTGAAGTCGACCGGGGCGGCCCCGATCTGCTTGACGACCGGCGGCGAGCTCGGGCGCGCGGCGACGGGAGGCGATTCGCTGCCTTCGATGAAGTCGCGGATCTCCGGCGCCGCGATGTTGGTGAACACATCGGGTACACCCACCGGGCATTCCTTCGCCCCGAAGTCAACGATGCCGACCTGCACGGCGGGGCTGCCCTCGGTCAGGGGTCCGCCACTGTCTCCCTGACACGTCGACGAGCTCGCCGACACCGCGCACAGCAACACCGCGGAATCGACTCCCACCCCTTCCCGGCAGGCATCGCTGCTGATCGCGGTGAGCGTCGTCGAGTTGAGTTCACCTTTTGGCTGTGCTGATTCCGCGCCTTCCTCTTTGCCGTATCCGCTGATGCTGAGCGTGGTCCCCGGGGCCGGAGTGTCCCCGGTGGAGACGAGGGATATGGCCTGTGCGTGTTTTTCTTCAGACAGTTCGAGTGATGTTTCGAGCGTCAGGATCGCCACATCGTCGCTGGTTGGAGAGGTTTTGTAGAGAGGATCCCTGCGGATGCTCGCCACTTTTCGTATCTGCATTGTTGAGGATGGCAGGTCGTCAAAGGAGTCGCCCGCCAAGATCGCATAGTTTTCGGCGGGCTCCGGCGTCGTGGTCCCCTCGACATCCGTGCAGTGCGCGGCGGTGAGGATGTGCGTGGGATCGAGGATCGATCCGCCACACGACGTATGAAGGATGTTGCTGCCCTCTACGAATTCGCCTTCCACGTAGACCTGCCAGGGGACCTGTTCGATCGAGGTCTGCTGCCCGCCGATGATGTAGGGGACGAGCGGCGTACCACTCTCGAGCGTGACGCCGTGCGAGGGCGCGGCGTGCGCCGGCTGGGCCGAGACCGCCAGCAGCAGCGCCAGGATCGCCGCGCACGCCGCCACAGTAGCCACGAGGCGTCCCCGGAAGGAGGTCGAGAGGGAGCGAGCGGGATTCATGGTCGCGGATGCCTATCAGACGCGCCGGATGAGGCCCTTACACCGGCAGAGGCCCAGGTCCGTTCAGGCTTCAGGCGTCAGGCGTCCAGCCCGAAAGCCCGTCCAAGGCCTTGCGTAGCGTCGCGTCGGAGGGAGTCGTCGGGCCTATGTGACGGGGCCATAGGCCTCCCGCGACGATCGCCAGGGAGCTTCCCAGCGCCAGCCAGGCACCCCAGATCAGCGACAGCGAGAAGACTTCTTCCTGGGCGGCAGGTCGATCGACCATCCGAAACAGCACGCAGAGAGTCGCCATGACTCCTATCAGCGCGATCTGAGGGCCGCTTGCCTGCGTCGGCTGGGACGCGCCGGCAAGGTGCAACAGCGCCCAGACGAAGGCGACCGCGGCCAGTATCAGCAGCACGACATGGAGGTACTTCAGCGCCTGGTGTGCGCTCAGCGTGGCGACCTGGTGACCGGCGAGCGCGGTGAAGCTGCTGCCGAGACCTCTTGCTTGGGCCTGAAATGCGGCGTTGCCGTACTGCACGGCCAGGTTGTTGATCGCCTGCTGGGCGGAGGCGACCCCACTGGCTGTCAACGTGACCGCATACCAGGGCTGGAAAACCGATACCGCGAGCAGTGCGGCGCCGACGACGACGACAAGAGGACCGGTACGTGGACGATCCTCGGCCATGGTAAGCCCTAGATCGGATCGGCGTCCACCGAACTTGAGCCGCCTTCCCACTCTGGTGTGTAGGACAGGAAGCGGGGGTTGGCGAGAAGCCACGCGCCAGAATCCAACTGGGGGATACACCGCGGGTCCTCGCCTTGCCGTATCCTCGGATCGCACGGCGGCTCCGCGGCGAGGGCGCCGCACGTGCTGCCATCGGCCAAGGGAAGCGCATGGATCTGCCTGAGACGCGATATGCCCGCAGCGGCGAGTTGAATATCGCCTACCAGGTTCTGGGCGAGGGGCCGCTCGATGTGGTGTTCGTGCCCGGGATCATCTCGCATCTGGACCTGCAGTGGGGTGTTCCGGGCGCCCAGCGGTTCTTCGAGCGGCTGGCGTCGTTCAGCCGGGTGATCCTGTTCGACAAGCGCGGGACCGGCCTTTCGGACCACGTTGCGGGACCGGCGCCGCTGGAGGAGCGCATGGACGACCTGCGAGCGGTGATGGACGCAGCGGGGTCACGGCAGGCGGCGATCATCGGGCTGTCCGAAGGCGGCCCGCTGGCGATTCTGTTCTCGGCGACCTACCCCGAGCGTGTCTCGGCGTTGGTGTTGTGCGGAACATTCGCTTGCAGCATGCTGAACGCGGAGGACAATTCCGGGGGCGAGCCTGGGGTGCAAGCTGAGATGGTTGTCGGGGAGGCTATGCGGGAGTGGGGTTCCGGCGGGACGATGCGCCTGTTCGCGCCCAGCGCCGAGGGAGCCCTTATGCGCCAGGGTATGGCCGCCTTCGAGCGCTCGGCCGCCAGCCCGCGGATGGCGCATGCGCTGTGGGACATGGCGATCGAAATCGATGTTCGCGACGTGCTTCCAACCATCAGCGTGCCGACGCTCATCGTGCACCACGACCACGAGATCATCCCTGTCGAGCACGCTCGGTACATGGCCTCACACATACCCGGCGCAAGGCTTGCCGTGCTGCCCGGGGTGGATCACATTCCGTTCTTCGGTGACGTGGACCGGCATGTCGGCGAGATCGAAGCGTTTTTGACCAGTCCGCTCGCCGAACAGTTGCCCGAACGCGTCCTGACGACGGTGCTGTTCACCGATATCATCGCCTCGACCGAGCGAGCCTCGGAGCTCGGTGACAGGCGCTGGCGCGAGCTGCTCGAGGAGCACTATGGCCTGGTCCGCGAGCTGCTGGAGCGCTTCCGTGGACGCGAGGTGACCACGACCGGGGATGGCTTCCTCGCTTCCTTCGACGGGCCCGCCCGGGCGATTCGCTGCGGGCAGGCGCTGATCGAGCGACTGGCACACTCCAATATTCCGATCCGTGCCGGCATCCATACCGGTGAGTGCGAGACCATCGGGGAGGACCTGGCCGGTATCGCCGTTCACATCGGCGCCCGCATCGCGGCGCTCGGAGGCTCGGGCGAGCTGCTCGTCTCGAGCACGGTCAAGGACCTCGTCGTGGGCTCGGGGATCAACTTCGAACATCAAGGAGAACATGCCCTGAAGGGCGTGAGCGACCCGTGGCGGGTCTACCGGGTGCTCGGCGACGAAGACACCGACCGCGCTTCGAGGACACCAGTCGCGGACGACCGGGAGCTCACGGTGAGGGATCGCGCGCTGCTGACCCTCGCCAGGCGCAACCCAAGGCTGGCGCACCCGTTCATCAGACGCGGCGCGTGAACGGTCACGCCCGATCAAGAATACGCTTGGGGCAGTGCCCGCGCCCGTATGCCTGCTGGTGAACCCGTCCGCCGGGGGCGGCCGGGCGCGCCGTGCCGTCCCTGATGTCGAGCGGACCCTGCGCGAGCTCGGCCTGGATGTGCACAGACACGACACGCGCGATCTCGACCACGCTCGTTCGCTTGCTCGGGAGGGCGCCGGCGCGGGCGAGACGGTCGTCGTGCTCAGCGGGGACGGCATGATCGGCGCCGTCGCCGATGTGCTGCGTGAGATTCCCGGGGCGGTGCTCGGCCTGCTGCCGGGCGGGCGCGGCAACGATCTGGCGCGCGTGCTCGGCATCGGGCAGGACCCGGTCGCGGCGTGCGCCGTGATCGCCGGCGGCGTCGCGCGCGAGCTCGACCTCGGCCTCGTCGGCGAGCGAACCTTCGTGGGCATCGCCAGCTGCGGCTTCGACTCCGATGCCAACCGGATCGCCAACGAGGCGCCCGCTTGGCTCGGCAACCTCGTCTACGCCTACGGCGCGCTCCGCGCACTGGTCGCGTGGCGCCCGGCGCGCTTCGAGCTCGTGATCGACGGCCAGCGGCACGCCTTCACCGGCTACAGCGTCGGGGCCGCCAACTCGAAGGCCTACGGCGGCGGGATGTACGCGGCGCCCGACGCACTGCTCGACGACGGGCTGCTCGACGTCCCCTACTGCGAGCAGATCTCCAAGCTGCGCTTCCTCACGCGGATTCTGCCGAAGGTCTTCAAGGGCACGCACGTCCGTGAGCCCTCCGTGCACGTGCTCCGCGGCCGCGATCTTCAGATCGCCGCCGACCGCCCCTTCACGCTGTACGCCGACGGCGACCCGATCGGCGAGCTGCCGCTGCGCGTGAGCGTCCTTCCCGCCGCGGTGCGGGTGCTCGTGCCGGCCGACAGCCCGCTCGGGAGCAGGCCCTGAGCGGCCCACTCGCTCCCGAAGCTCGCCCTGGCCCGCGCGGCAGGTGCGCTCTCGCGGCTGTGCGGCGGCGGTGCCACGAGCGTGCCGGGGAAGGTGCTGATGCGCCTGCAGCCCGACGCGATCGGCGTGCTCGGCTCCCGCCTGCAGCGCGGCAGCGTGCTGATCTCCGCGACCAACGGCAAGACCACGACGGCCGCGATGGCCGCCGCGATCCTCGAGCGCGAGGGGGTGCGGCTCGTGCACAACCGCGCCGGCGCGAACATGGCCGGCGGGATCGCCTCGACGCTGCTCGCCGCCGCGCACGGCCGGGATGGGATCGACGGCGAGCTCGGCCTGTTCGAGGTCGACGAGCTGTGGCTGCCACAGCTCGTCGCGCAGCTGCGCCCCCGCGCGCTGCTGCTCGGCAATCTCTTTCGCGACCAGCTCGACCGCTACGGCGAGCTCGAGACGATCGCCGACAGCTGGGTCGGACCGCGTGCACGACGTGCTGGCCCCGATGCGCACGCTCGTGCTCAACGCCGACGACCCCGTGATCGCCGACCTCGGCCGCGATCGCGCGGGGGTGCTGTACTTCGGCGTGGACGACGACTCGCTCGCGCTCGCCGACATGGCCCACGCGGCCGACGCCAAGCACTGCCGCCACTGCGGCGCTCCTTATCTCTTCGAGGCCGTCTACCTCGGACACCTCGGCCACTACCACTGTCCCTACTGCGGCCAGACGAGGCCAGCGCCGTCGGTGCTCGCCACCGACGTGCGGCTGGAGGGCGTGCGGGCTGCACGCTTCACGCTGCACACTCCCGCCGGCGAGGCCGAGGTCGCGCTGCCTCTGCCCGGCCTCTACAACGTCTACAACGCGCTCGCCGCCGCCGCGCTCGCCCACGCGCTGGAGGTGCCGCTGGAGGTGATCGTCGCCGGCCTCGAAAGCACCCGCGCCGCGTTCGGTCGCGCGGAGAGCGTGACGATTGGAGCGCCCGACCACCCCCGCGAGCTGCGCATCCTGCTCGTCAAGAACCCCGCCGGCGCCAACGAGGTGCTGCGCACGCTGGCGCTGGAGCCGGGCGAGCACGACCTGCTCGGCGCGCTCAACGACAACATCGCCGACGGTCGCGACGTCTCCTGGGTATGGGACGCCGACTTCGAGCTGCTCGCCGGGCGCGTGCGCAGCGCGACGTGCTCCGGCACACGAGCGCCCGAGCTGGCGCTGCGGCTGAAGTACGCGGGCATCGAGCCCGAGCGCATCCGTGTGCAGCCCGATCTCGCTGCCGCCCTTGCCGCCGCACAGGCCGATGGACCACCGGGTGGGGCGCCGCTGTACGCGCTGCCCACCTACACCGCGATGCTCGCCCTGCGCGAGCTGCTGAGCGCCGGCGGTCAGACCCGGAGCGCGCTCTCATGAGCACCCTGCGCGTATGCGCGCTGTATCCGGACCTGATGAACATCTATGCCGACCGCGGCAATCTGCTCGTGCTGGAGCGCCGCTGCGCCTGGCGCGGGATCGGCTTCGAGCGCAGGAGCAGCGGGCTCGGCGAGCCGCTTGACCCAGACGCGCACGACCTCTTCTACATCGGCGGCGGCCAGGACCGCGACCAGCGCCTGTGCGCCGAAGATCTCCTTGAGTTCAAGCGCGCGCCCCTGCACGCCGCCGCCGCTCGCGACGCTGTGATACTCGGTGTGTGCGGCGGCTACCAGCTGCTGGGGCACGCCTACGTCCTCGGCGAGGAGCAGATCGAGGGCGTCGGCCTGCTGGACATCCGCACGGTCCGCGAGCCCGGCCCACGGTTGATTGGCAACATCGCGATCGAGGTCTCGCTCGACGGCCGCGGCGTCTCCGTCGACCGATCGAAGACCGGCCGGCGCGTGCTGGCGGGCTTTGAGAACCACGGCGGGCGCACCCACCTCGGCGCGCATGGCAAGCCGCTTGGGCGGGTCATCAAGGGGTACGGCAACGACGGGCGCTCCGGCCATGAGGGCGCCTGGCAGGGGAACACGATCGGCACCTACCTGCACGGGCCGCTGCTGCCGAAGAACGTATGGTTCGCCGACTGGCTGATCGCCACGGCGCTACACATCGACCCGGGCGAGCTGGCGCCGCTGGACGACGCCCTGGAGCACGAGGCCCACCGCAGCGCCCGCCGGGCCGCGGGGGTGTGAGCCCCGTGTCAGAGCCGCTTCAAGCTACCCATTAGGTGACGTATGCTTACCACATGAGTAATAAGCGGATGGGCAGCGGGGAGCTTTTCCCGACCGACACGCCGATCCCGGCGGAGCGGATGTTCGGCCGCGAGCAGGAGATCGCGGGAGTGGCCCGCTCGCTTGCAGGCGGCGGGAACTTGATCATCGCCGGACCGCGCCGGACCGGCAAGACGAGCGTCTGCGACGCGGCGCTCGAACGCCTTCGCGACGAAGGGTGCTACGTGGCCGCGGTGGATCTCTTCAGGCTCGCCGACGCGGCTGACCTCGCCGAGGCGCTGGTGCTCGCGACGATCGCCAACCGCGGCCCACTGGCTCGCGTGGCGCACGCCGCGCGCCGGGCCGGCAGGCGCCTGGCGGACGCGGCTCGTCCTCACGGCGACGGCTCGCGCCCACGCAGAGCTGGGCGAGGAGCTCGAGATCGCCTTCCGCCCGGGCCTGGCCTCCGAGGACCCCGACCGTTACCTGACCTATGCACTCAAGCTGCCCCAACGAATCGCCAGTGCGGACGGCCGGCGACTGGTCCTGTTCTTCGACGAGTTTCAGGAGATCTCCGCCATCCGGCGCCCTTTCGGCGATCCCGACCGTCTGACCAAGCGCATGCGTGCGATCTTCCAGCGCTCGCCCGGCGTGAGCTTCCTGTTCGCCGGGTCGGTCGAACACCTGATGCGCGATCTGTTCGCCCCCACCGAGCGAGCGCTCAGCCAGTTCGGGACCTTTAACCCGCTTCCGCCGATCCCCCCGGAGGACTGGGAGCAGGGCATCACCGGGCGTCTGGCCGAAGACGGCTGCAACATCGAGCCGGCCGCTCTGGAGCGGCTGATAGCCAGCGGCCAAGGGCATCCGCGCGTGACGATGCTGATCGCCCGCTGGACACACGAGAGCTCGCTGATCGACGCGACCCGTGCGATCACGGACACGCACGTCAGCGCCGGCATCCACGCCGCACAGCTCTCGGATCTGCCCAAGCACGAGCAGACACTGGCGCGCATCCGCTCGCTCGGGCGCCACGCCCAGCGCGTCGCCGTCCGCGTCGCCCGCGGCAGCCAGCTGTCCCGCGGACTGAACTCCAAGATCGTAAGCGAAACGCTCCGTGCCCTGCGTGACGCGGGCATCATCGAGCAGCACACGCCCCGCCGATGGCAGGTGACCGACCCTCTGTTGCGCAACTTCCTCGCCGACCTCGACCACGACGACTGATCGGGCCGGCCGCGGCGCGGCCAATCGTCGGCTCAGCCGCGCGACTCGCTCTGGCGCCGGTAGCCGAGCCGTGCGGAGATGCGATCGGCCGTCGAGATCAGATGCGGGCCGAGACCGCTGGCCAGCTCCTCCAGCGCTATGCCCGGCGTCTGGGCGGACATGTCGATCGCCGCCGCGATCTCACTGGCCTCATTGAGGACCGGCGCGGCGATCGCGATGCGTCCGTCGGCGAGCTCCTCGTCCTCGACGGCGAAGCCTTCGTCCAGCACCTGGGCGAGCTCCTCGCGCAGCTTGCTCTTGCTCGTGATCGTGTTCGGGCCCCGGCGCTCCAGGGCGATGCTGGAGAGCAGCTCCTGGCGCTCGCGCTCGGGCAGGTATGCGAGCAGCACCTTCCCGAGCGCCGTGCAATACGCGGGCAGGCTCGATCCCGGTCCGAGATCCAGGCCACCGGTGGGTTGTCTGCGGCGAATGCCATGTGCTTGATCGACGTAAAAGATCTCCTCCCCGTCGAGGACCGCGAGGCTCGTCGTGTAGCCGGACCTGTGGGCCAGTTCGGAGATATCGGCGTGTGCGTGCTCGCGCAGGCCGGTCGCGTTCAGCGCGGACATCCCCAGATCGGTCACGCGCAGGCCCAGTCGATACTTGCGTTTGGCCCCCTGCTCCAGATAGTTCAGCGCTACGAGCGTCGTGACGTAACGATGAGTCGTCGAGCGGCTCATCCCCAGGCTGTCGGCGATATCGGCGATCCCGAGCACAGGCCGCTCGGGAGTAAAAGCCTCGAGGATCGCCAGGCCACGCTCGAGCGACTGGGAGTACCGGGGCTCGGAGAGGTCCGGGATCCTCCAGGTGTCCGGGTAGCGAGATGCGACACGGGGCGGCATTGGGTGATCTTGACGGTCCCTTGACCCCTTGTATAGCGACACGTCGCTATGTATTTCGATTATAGTCGATGTTCGACCGACCGGAAGCTCTGGTTTGGGGGAGAGAGGACAGATGCGAGCGGGAGACAGATGCCCTGCCCGGCCACGTGGGCCGGTGGAGCTTCTCGCCGGGGACTCCACCGCGCTCGGCTCTATGGCCCAGCGAGGCTGAGCAGACGCTCATCGCATAGGAAATAGTCTGTTTCACACTCTGTCGGTACAGTTTTGTTGTCGCAAATTGCTGGGTTACGCTTGTCAGCGGGACCGGTTTCGGGTATGTTGTTGTACGCAGTCTCCTTAGGCTGTTGTGCTTGGCCCTGGGGCGCCCTCCGCAAGCACGTAGTGGCGCCCCGGGGCCGGATTAATGCTTCTTGTTGTGCTTTTTCTTTACCCCAGCCTTGGCCGGGGAGTACTTCTTCCGAGCCCGCTGTTCACAGCCGGCCCGCTTGTCCTTCGACTTCCTCCTGCACGCCTTCAACGCGGCGGCAAGCTTTTGTGCGTTCGTCAGCGTCTTCGTGGTCGCTGCCTTTTCTTCCGTCGGGAACGCAATGCTCGGGGTCGCGAGCAGCGGCATGGTGAGCGGCTGGACGATCGGCGAGGGCACACCCTGGGTCGTGAACGTCATGTCCTGGCCGTAGCTCGTGCCGTACACGTTGGTCGCGGTGAGCCGGTAGTGGTAGGTCGTGCCGGGCGCGAGATCCTGCACGGCGACCGTGATCGGCTCGGCCCCTTCGCCCTGCCCCGCGTCGCCGTAGATCTTCGCGCCGTTGTAGCTGGTGTCGGTGCCGACTTCAAACGCGTAGCTGGTTTCTATGCTCTGCGGGTCGACCGCGCCCGAGATGCTCGCGCCCGTCTGTGTCACCCCGCTCGCTTCCCCTGTATTGACCAGTGGGAGCGTGCGAGAAGCGGTCGTGAACGTGTAGTCCGGGCCCGGTTCGGTACCGGCTCCGTTGGTCGCAACGAGACGGTAGTGGTAGGTCGTTTCCGCCTGCAGTTCCACGATCTCCTGGGGCCTGACCGAGACGTCCCCGTAGCCCGCGCCGGCGTTCGCTTCTTCGGTCTTTGATCCGTACGCCGTCGTCGTTCCGTATTCGAAGTGGTATGTCGTCGAACTGTTCTCTGGGTTGACCGTGCCCGAGAGCCGCGCGGTCGTGCGCGTGGCGTTCACGACCGGTGAACGGTCGTTGACGGTCGGCAGCGCCGCTTCCGTTTTGAACGTCTCGTCTCCGCCCTTGCCGGGTGCGGATGCGTTTGCTGCGTAGAGCTGGTAGTGATAGGTCTCGTTGGGAGTGAGCCCGATAAGCTTCGCTTTGACTTTTACGAAGCTCGTGCCGTCGCTCACTTCGGCCGCGGACGGGTCGGAGCAGAGCGCCGGCGGCTGTCCGTAGCCGCTGGTGAGGCCGTATTCAAACAGACATTCCGTGAGCGGCGCCCCGTTCGGGTTGACCTCCCCCGGCAGCGTCGCGCTCGTCGCGGTGACTTCGGTCGCAGGCGATTCCGTCGTGGCAGTCGGACCTTCGACCTGAACAAAGATATCCACATCGTTACCGGCGGTGTTGGCTGCATAGACCGTATGGCTGGATGAGTTGACCGCGATGCCGGGGAGCGGATGTGCGGCTCCACCGGCACCGAAGGCGCCAGCGCCGAAGCTTTCGATCAGGCTGCGGGAGGGCGAGGCGCCGTATTCGTCGACCCACCCCGCTTCTTCAGTTTCGTGTTGGTTGGCGGCGATGTAGACGTGGTCGTTGCTCAGATCGACGGCGACGGCTCGTGGGGCTTCCTTTCCAGATATAGCCACAAATGGCGGTTCTACTCCGGACACACCTTCGGCCGTGTACTCATTCACCTGCTCTGCGCCAGCCTCCGCTACGTAAACGTTCCGATTCGAATCGATCGCCAGGCTCCAGGGTCGATACTCTGATGCGAACTGGGTTTTCCACACCCATTTCCCCGAAGACGGTTCGAAAACATTGATCGGCCCGTTTTCAGATGTCAGTTCGAGGTGCGGCCCCCAGGAGCCTTCCCGTTCATTGCGTTCGGCAACGTAGACGTCACCGTTGGTGGGATCCACTGCGACGCCGTCGGGGTGTTCGAAGCGCCCGACAGTACCGCCATTCTCGGGAATCGGCGCTTCCGTCAGCTGCGAGCCCGAGACATACGTTCCCGTCGCACTAAACTCGTCGACCGCGTTGTTGCCCTTGTCTGCCACCCACACATCACCATTGGACTGGTCCACCGCCACCGCCGTAGGTTCATTGAAGGGACCGCCGGGCGCTTCGCTTCCGTTGAACTGCCCTTCGTATGTGCCCGTGGCGCCGAAGTACTCGACACGATTGTTGCCCTTGTCGACCACATACACCCTGCCGGTCGTGTTGTTCACGGCGATTCCATACGGTTCGTTGAAGTCATCATTGCCGGCGCCGGCGGTCCCGAACGAGACGCTGAAGACATGACTCTTCGCCAGCGCGGGGGCGCTCGAGAGCGCGAGCCCAACCGTCACCGCGCAGAGGGCAACCAGGGTCGCCGAGGTCAGCCTGCCAGCAGTATTCATCAGGACTTCCTCCCGTCGCTGTGACCGGACTTTCGGGCTGTGGTTGCCTTTTTCGCTTTTTTCTTCGTTGCCTTCTTGATCTTTGGGCAGCCGGTGACGGTGATCGGGGTGGACTGGTGGATGACCGCGCCATTCTGCGCGGTGAACGCCGTCGGCATCGTGAGCTTGCTCTTGCAGAGATTGCCGTTGGCAGCGAGCGCAGAGTACTTGCCCTCGGGTAGGTACAGCTCGAACGAGCTGAACGGGACATCTGGCGTGCTCTTGAACGTCGAGCTCGTGATCCCCGCTTTGCTGATGAACGTCGAAGCGACGAGATCGACGCGGACACCGTCGCCCTGCAGCACGACCTCCAAGGCAGGGAACGCTTCACCACCGTGGGAGACGAAGTACACCGGGCCTGTGAGATTGGCGTCCGTGCCGGGAGGTGGCACCGGCAGCACAGGGGTGTTGACCCTGACGATGCCGATCACTGACGCCGCGGGGCACCGGGCGGGGTTCGTTTCAAATGTCGCGGCTACACACGCCTTCTGCAGCGTCGTCAGGCGCGAGGGAAGCTGCTTGGGGAGGTCGACCTTGACGCTGGCGATGTTCGACTGCGAGCTGGCCTGGTTGGCGCCGAGCGGGCCGGTTGGGTAGATCACCTTGGCGTCGAGGCTGGCGCCGTCGGCTTTGCTGGTTTTTCCCGACGTCGAGACTTTGAAGTTCGGCGCGAACGCCAGGCTGCGGCACGATCCGACCTGAAACGGGCTCGAAAGCGGAGCGCTCGCGCCTTCGGCGCTGCTCGCCCTGCCGCTGAAGGACATCGGCTTGCAGTTGGTCGGGTTGAACATGAAGTCCGGCCGATCGATCACGGCGTCGATCGTGCGCAGGTCCGTCGGGATACCATCCACGATCGTCGTCAGCGGGTCGGTCGTGACCGTGATCTGCGCGGTGCTGGGATTCACCGCGATCGAGGCGCGCGTTACGATCGTGCCGAGGTTGAACGGTCCCGCGATCACCGGTGTCACGATCGACAGGCCGAAGGGGGCGCCCTCATATGAGCCGGTGAGATAGATCGGCGCGGGGGGCGCTCCGGGCTGGGGAACGACCAGCGGATACGGGCCGGCCCCGGCCTCCACGACCGTGTGGCCGATCTGCGAGGCCGCGGGGCACGTTCCCTGCGCGGCCTGGGGTTCGCCGCACAGCGGAACGCCGGAGATCATGCCCAGAAGCCCCTCGGGCGTCTTGAACTGAAGGCGCGAGATGCGCTGCTGGCCGTCGCCACGTTGCAGCAGCATCGAGAAGTCGGTGTAGCCGCCCGCCTGGTCGGTGCTCGCGCCCGCGATCAGCGACGGGGCGAATGGCAGCGGCGAGGACGGACAAACAGAGCTGCCGTCCGCGCCGCCTTCGATCGCGAAGGCGCTGTCGGAGAAGACATCTGCTGTGAACGGGCTGCTCCACGGCGTGAAGTCCGAGGTGGTCGTGTAGACGCCACAGGTCAGCGGCGTGCTGAGCGCGGCCTGCGCGCCTCCGCTGAAGGCCAACTTGAATTCGGTGAAGGGAAACTGTGGCGTTTCCGAGAACGTCGTCGTCAACTGCCCGCTCACCGGATCGAGGTTGACGTCACCAATCAGCTTCAGGTTCACGCCGTTGCCCGACGCCGCGACCAGGAGTTGGACGTGCGGCGGATTGGACTGCAGCACATACACATTGCCTTCCAGCTTGTCCGGCAGCAGCGGCGTCGAGATGCTGTCCGTGCCGACTTTGGAGGCGGCCGGGCACGACGGCGGGCTCTCCGGTTCTTCCAGGGCCTCTTCGGCCGGCTGACAGGCGGCCAGCCCCGTCGCCTGGCCCGGGTTGATGACCATGCCCGCGGGCAGCGTCACGGTCGTGTTCTTTACATCGGTGTCCGCCCGGCCTACGCCGGCGGAGGTCAGACCCGGGTCTTCGGGCATCGTCACTTCCCCCGTCAGGCCCGCGGGCGTGTCGGCGTGAGAGGTGTCCGGCGCGATCGCGATCGAAGGGGCGAAGCTGAAATGGCCACAGCCCGTCATGCCGGGCGCTTCGGTGCTGTCCGTGGCGGGAGCGGCATTCGGTTCCTGCCATGTCGTCGCCGAAACGCCGAACTTCAACGGTCCTTCGCAGGAGGTCGGCAGCGTCAGGAACGAGTGCGTCGCACCAGGCGGAACTCCCCACACTGTGAAGGAGTTGTAGGCGACGCCCCGCTGCGTGACGTTGTACACGTGCGCGGTCAACCGGTACTGTTCGTTGGGGCCACCGACGGTGATGTCGACGATGCCGTGGATGCCGAACTCGTTGAAGGCGAACTCCGCCGGGACACCGGGCGGGGGGACGATGTTGTACACGGGGAGTTGCTGTATGAAGAGGGTTTTCGCCACGGTAGCGAGACCGACCGTATCCTCACCGACCTGGGTGGAGGGAGGACATTCAGGTTCCTCGGCAGAGTCGAACTGTTCGCGGGTGCACTGGGGCAGCGCCTGGGGGTCGCCGATCAGGCCGGGCGGGAGCTCAAAGGAGAGGTTCTTGACTTCCCTGCCGCCGGGCAGCTCAAGGATGCCTTCCGCGTTCAGTGCGTCGTTGAGTTCGAAGGTGTAGGTCTCGGCATACGGATGCGAGCCGGCAAGCGTGTCGGGCGTCCCGTTTTTGTTGGTGATCGAGACTTCAAATGTATGGAAGCCGAAGGACGAGGACGAGGACGCCGACGCGGGCGAAGAACCCGCGAGGACGTACACGGCGAGAGGGAGAACGAGGACCAGATATCTCCTAAACATGGCGCTTGTCACTCTTGGCCAATGCCATCTTCGCCTTTGGCCTCTTCTTCTTGACGCACCGGCCGCGCTTCTTGACGTAGTCCTTCCTGCACTGCTTGGCCTTCGCCTTCGGTTTCGGTTTCGGTTTGACCGCCGCCGCTGGCGGTTCGAAGTTCCCGACTCCGTTGAACGTCGCGCTCGGGGGAGTCGCGAACAGCGGCGGCGCAGAGGGCACGCCCTGACAGCCCGTTTCCGTGCATGCGGTCCCAGCCAGCGGCTGGACGCCGTCAACGCGGGCGTCATAGAGGTCGTCGTCTTCGTAGCGGTCCTGCGAGGCGAGCTGGGCGCGGGTGACGACGAACACGTCATCGCCGCTGGAGCTGGCTTCGACGAGCGCGGAGATGTCGCCGCTGGTCCCGCTCGAGAGCAGATACACGCAGCCTTCGGCGGTCTGACAGCTGCCGGCACCGTCGCGCTCCCACTCATAGACGTCCTGCTGGCCGTTTTTGTCCTGAGAAACCAGCGGCTCCTCGCTGTCGAAGAACACGCGGCTGCCTTCTTCAGAGATCCAGCGCGGCTGGTAGGTGTTCGTGCCTAGCTGGTAACCCTGGAACGGCAGTGGCAGGAAGGCAGCGTTGCCATCGTACCCGGGAAGGGCGGGTGGCGCTCCACTCGGGGCGCACGAGGCGCAGTAGATACGTTCTGTTTCGGTCTCGTAGACATACACCTCCTCCAGGCCTTCGTTGGGGTAACCGGTCAGGCTCTGGCTGGACATGAACACGGCGGCGCGCCCGTCGGGCGTCACCTCGGCGCTTCGCTGCCCAAGGCCGATTGCCCAGTCACCGGACTGGGCGTCACCAACGGAGATCAGCTGAGTTTTGTCATCGCCCGGCGATAGCGTGGCGATGATGGTCGTGATGCCGCCGTGCCAGAGATCGAGGTTGTCGCTCGCATCGACGTAGTAAACGTATTCGCCGTTTTCGCTCGCGCCGAGCACGCCCAGCACTTCCACGCCGGGGGTGAGGTCGGTGCTCGTCGCGGTTCCGTTGACTTCGTGCCACTCGTACAGGCCGCCCCCGGTGAAGAATGCCTCGGTGCCTTCGCTGTTGGCGGTCCAGAAGCGACCGCCTTCCGAGATCAGCACGGTTTCCGTACCGTTCTCGCGCACGTACAGGTCTTCAATTTCATTACCGTTCTTCAAACTGCTCCAGAAAATGCGCGAGCCGTCGGCGGAGATGTCGTGGCTGAAGTCGGGCGGATCACTGAAGTCGTCGTTCGGAGCGCCGAACGTCGCGCTGCTGTTTGGCTTGGGTGCGCCGACGGGCAGCACGTTTACCAGCGTCAACCGGCCGTCGACCGAGTCGTACAGATTGTTCGCCAAATCGCCGGGATCGACGGCATTGGCCGTCAACGCGTCATCCGCCTCGAAGATTATGTCGCTGAACTCGGGAACCGTGCTCCCGCCGGCGTTCGCGCCCGCGTAGAGGACAGATTGCAAAACGCCTGATCCTGATCCCGGATCGGCGGTCCCGAACTGGCCCACCGTGCCGTTGAATCCTGGCGGCCGGTTCGGGGGCTTGGTGGTGAACAGCGGACGGTAGGCGCCATCGCTATCGGTGCGCGAGTACAGAAGATCGTAGCCTCCCAGTTCTTCGGGCACGCCCGCTCCGGGCAGGACTTCAGGCGAGCCGAGGATCCCGATCGAGAGGTCGCTCGAGAAGGCCTGGTAGACCGCGTACGTGACGCCCGGTGGCTGGATGTCGTGCGAGGTCCAGTCGCCCGCCGCAGCGCGCGTGGCCAGGTAGCTGTTCCCAACCCCACCGCCGATGGCGCCGTTGCCTTCCGCGGAGGGATCGCCAACGTAAGTGACCGCATCGCCATCCGCCGAAGCTCGAAACGGCCGGCCCGTGTCGATGGCGTGGCCATCGGGGCCTGTGTCGGGCACGTAAACATCACCGTCCTCGTTCTTGACCGGGGAGACCATTTCGTAGACGCGGCAGTCGGGCAGGCTAGCCGAGAGACCCGAGCGGGAGGCGGCGTTGGGGCAGACTTCAGCCTGGGCTGGGGCAGACAGCGTGCCGACTCCGACGCACGCGAGCACTACCGTTGTAACCAGTACGCCTTTCGCGCGTCGCACCTAAATCCTCATCCCCATAGAACATTCCTCCCTACTTTAGCTTGACCGCCGATTCTTCACTTGCTTTGTCTGACATACACGACTGGGGGCTCGATGTCCCGAGCCCCCAGCCACAAGGACTGCCTATCTTGAGATGCAGCCTATGCTCTATTCAGCGGCCCAACTCCACCCATTCACCAGTTTGGCCGTGGCGGTACCGTAGTAGCTCGCTGCTTCTTTACCTAGTCTTAGTTCGCCGCCAGTCGGTGAACACTCGATTTCGTGTTCAACTTTCCCTACGGTAGCTTCGGGAAGCTGGCAGATCTGCTTGCCCGTGACTGCAGTTTTGGACGCCAGCGCACAGGTTTCTATGGTGATTTCCGTAAAGGTGGTACCCGTTTCTGGTTCAAATTCCTCTTCCGGTCCGATACCTTTACCCGCTATCAGTAGATCCTTGAGCGCTTTCGTTTTTATGTTTGGCACAACACAGGTGGTCAATGCTTCCTTAACATGTTTAACTACTTGGAAGAGGGAACATTCTTCGTAAGTGATGACCGTATCTTTGCTTTTGCCCCCTCCTTCGATTTCTCCGGTTAGTTTGTCCTTTTTACATTCAATAATGACACGGACGCCGCCCAAATTGCTTTCCAGTTTGGACACACCACTTGTTCCTTCAACTTTTTCAGCTGCGGTTAGTTCCGCAAATGACCATTTCCCTGTTTCGCCTTTTGTTTTACAAAGATGTTCCGTATATTTTTCTGTGCCTGTTTCTTTACATACGACATACGTATGCGCCGACGCTGACGCCGCTGCTACCGCGCTGAACGCGAACACGGCGACTAGGGCGACCAATAGGTGTCTTACTCGATTGAAATGCATTTTGCTATGCTCCTTTTGTGTTGTGCTTGGCCCTGGCGCGCCCTCCGAAAGCACGTAGTGGCGCCCCGGGGCCGGATTAGTTCTGCTCCCCGATCTGGCACGCAGAAGAATCGGTTTGGCCATCTGCGGCCTGCGCCGCCGAGCTACAGTGGCGACGCCGATCCGTATGGGCCACGGGGACCTGTCCAGATTCCGCGCGGGCAGGCCTGCCTGGGAAGTCGTTCTTGATCTGGACTGCTGTCCTCCTCGTGATTGGCCCTGACAGTCCCAGGATGTCGCTCTCTCCGAAAAAGTCAACGTTTCGAGCGAGATGTTTCCTAACTGCCAGCCAGCCAGTTTTCCTGGGCGGGGGCCGGATTAGTTCTGCCCCCTGTGCTCGTCGCCAGTCTCCTCTACGCTTGTGGTGGTGTGTAGGCTCCGCCAGCGAGCCCGACGACCTTGGCAGACCGCTCGGCCTCTTGGTACAGCGTTTCCGCGTTGAAGCCCGGTTTGACCGCGAGCGGGTGAGGCAGGGCGACCACCCTCAGGACGTAATGTTCTTCGCCCGTGCCCTTGGCCGGGCATATCGAGTAGCCAACGTTGCCGAAACCGTTGCGGCCGACGACTGCGCCGGGGGGAAGCCTCCCGGCTGATGTACCGTGCGACGTTGGATTGAGGCCCGCGACCGCCCAGTCGAAGAAGAACCTCCCGTCAACGGGCCGTAGATTGACGACGAACATCGCGAGCTCCGCGGTGCCGGGCGGCACGTCGCTCCACTGCACCGGGAGCGACACGTCAGCACCTTCGCACGTGTAGCGCTTGGGAATGTAGTTTTCCGGAAGCAGGACGGGGATCGACACTCCGATCGTCGTCGCGGGCGCCGGTTCCGATCGCCTGCTCGTATGCTTTGGTGATGTGCTCGTACTCGTCGGCGTCGTCGAGGCGGACACGCTCTGCGACTGGCTGCCGCTCGTCCCGGTCGTCGTCGTCGCAGCCGACTTCGCTACCGAGGTGGATCGAGAGCCGCTGCTGCATCCGGCGAGTACCGTCAGAGTGACGAGCGTCAGCCATACGAGCGTCTTTCCTCCGGGTCGCGTCTTCTTTCCTGCGGTTCGCGTCTGTATGTGTTCTGCTGGTTTCATTTGTTCACCCTCACCCGACGCGGGCGTTGGGGTCCACGGCATCCGGCCGTGGACCCCGCCACCACGTGTTCGCCTAACCAGGGCCCGCCGCGTGGTGCGGCAGGCCCTCTGTGGTTAGGCGGGGTGCTTGGGTGTTGTTATTCGCTTGCTCTTACGGCCGGCGCGTATGCGTCTTCGAGCTTGCCGCTGAGGATCGCGGTGTTCTCTCCCGCCGCGGCTGGCACGCCGAAGACCGAATCGACGAGTTTGTCGACGAGCGATGAGAACGGCGCGCCGCAGCCTGTCGCTTCGGGCGCCGCGAACGCGTTGTCCACGAGCGAGCCTCCGCTGAGGACGACCAGGGCACCTTCGTACTCGATGTTCAGTTCGCCTTTGTTGCCTTTGATCGGTTTGTTCGGTGCAGGAGGACTCGTCGTCCCCGTCGTGAGGTTCAGGATCACCGGGCTGGATTCCGAGCCCACATAGCAGCTGCTGCCGAGGAACACGTTGCTCAGTTTGATCTTGACCGGCAGCTGCAGTGCGACGCCTTCTTCGAAGATCAGGTTGGTGGTGTTCAGTTTGATCGCGCTCGCGGGCTTCGCGAGTTCGGTCGTCTCCGTGACACCCGTCAACCCCTTATTGATCATTTCTTCGAACTTTTCTTTCTGTTCTTTGTTCAGGTATTCCGGCGGTTTGACCCCAAACAGGCCGCCCGGCACATACAGCGCTGTTTTCGACAGCGTTTCGCCGTTTTCCGCCGCGACGAATTCGACTTCCCCTGTTTTTTCGTTGGGGATGGTCCCGCCCTGCAGCGTGATCGTTTTGTTGATCGGCACCGTCTTCTTACCGACCGTGAATTCCCCGCTCGTCGTACTCGCGAGGATGCACTGCGTCACCGACGCATTGCTCAACGGACAATCCGCGAACTGAGCAAACGGCGGCGTCGGATGATGCACCGTCGCCACCGCCGGCGAAGCGACCACCAACGGCACTACCAACGCAGCCACAACGACAAGCGCGCGCCTGCAAACACCTACTATGGGATTTTTATGACTCATGAACGAAAAGCCTCCTTAGGCTCAATTAATGCTGCTTGTTGTGCTCCTTCTTCGCCCCGGCCCTTGCCGAGGCATACTGTTTCCGAGCCCGCCTTTCACAGCCGGCCCGCTTGCCCTTCACCTTCATCCGGCAAGCTCTCAGCGCCGCAGCGAGCTTCTGCGCCCTGGTCCGCGACTTCGCCTTCCCACACCCCGTGACATCGATCGTTGTGTCCTGGCGGATCGCCGCGCCGTTCTGGCCGACGAATTCATTGGGCATTACGAGCTTCTGCCCGCACAGGCTGTATTTCGCCTTCGCCGGAACGTTCGCCGCGAGGGCGGAGTAGGGACCCTGCGCAAACGTCAGTTCGAACGTGTTGAAGGGGTCGTCGGGGACCGTCTTGAATGTCGTGCTGGTGATCCCCGCTTTGCTGATGAACGTCGTGCCGACCAGGTCGATTGTCACGCCATCGCCCTGGAGGACCATCGTCAGCGACGGGAACGCTTCGCCGCCGTGCGCTACGAAGATTGCCGGTCCTGCGAGCGGGACGGGCAGGAGCGGGGTGCGCACGACCGCGTGGCCGATGAACGACGCTGCGGGGCAAGTCGCTGGGTTGGCTTCGAACACCTTCGCCAGGCACGCCTTCTGCAACGTCGTCAGTCTCGATGGGAGCTGCTTGGGCAGTTCCACCTTGACGGAGCCGATGTCCGCGTCTGTACCCTGCGGGACGTTCGGGTAGGACACCTTCGTCGTGAGGCTCGCGCCGTCCGCTTTGCTCGTTTTGCCGGAGGTGGCAACCGAGAATTTCGGTGCGAAATCAAGCGCTCGACACGCGCCCACCTGAAAATGAGTGGAGATCGATGCTCCCGCACCCGGGCCGCTCGAGCCCGGCGGCGACGTCCCATACGCGGTACCGGAGAATTCCTGCGGGTCGCAGTTGGTCGGGTTGACCATGAATTCGGGACGTTCGATGACGGCGTCGACCTCGTGTAGATCCGTCTGGATGCCCGCGACGACCTGAGGCAACGGGTTGGTCGTGACCGTCAGTGCCGAGGTGATTGGGTTGACTCCGATCTTCGCCCTGACCCTTTGTGTGGGCAGGACGAACGGGCCGACGTGCAGAGGTACGACGACCGAGAGGCCGAACGGGGCGCCGTCATAGGATTCCGTCAGGTAGATCGGCGCGGGTTCCTGACCCGGTTCCGGCACGACCAGCGGGTACGGGCCAGGACCGGACTCCACGACCGTATGCCCGATCTTCGACGCCGCGGGGCACGTGTTCGCTTCCGCCTGCGCGTTCGTGCACAGCGGGACGTTCGAGAGGAACCCCGTCAAGCCCTCCGGGGCTTTGAACTGCAACCCGTCGATGCGCTGCTGATCGTCACCGCGCTGCAACAGCAGCGAGAAGTCGGTGAAGCCGCCCGCCTGATCCGTGGTCGCGCCCGCGATCAGTTGCGGGCTGAACGGCAGCGGCGAGGATGGGCACGGCGAGCCGTCGGGGCCGCTGTCGATCGCGAAGCTGCTCGTCGGGAACGCATCCGGTATGAACGGACTGCTCCAGGGCGTGAAGTCCGAGGTGGTCGTGTATTCCCCGCACGCGGTCGGCGTCGCCAGTGCCGCCTGCGCGCCGCCGCTGAAAGCCAGCCTCAGTTCGGTGAACGGCAGGTCCGGCGTACCTTCGTACCCGGGCGGGTTGCCATCGAACGTCGTCATCAAGCGCCCAGTCGTTTCGTCCAGGTGCACGTTGCCGACGAGCTTCAGGTTCACGCCCTCGACCGAAGCCGCGAGCAGCAGCTGCAGGTTCGGAGGGTTGGACTGGAGCACGTAGACATCGCCCTTGAGCGTGTCCTTCAGCAGCGGTGTTTCGATTTCCACCGTGCCGACCTTCGAGGAGGCCGGGCATTCCGGCGGCCCTTCATCGGTTTCGCTCCCCAACCCCTCCTGAGCAGATTGGCATGCGACGAGCCCCGCGGCCTGACCCGGGTTGATCACCAAACCTTCCGGCAGCGTCACCGTCGTGTCCTCGATGTCCGAGGTCGCCAGGCCTTCCGGGTTCAGCCCCTGCGGCGAGCGCACATCGACCGTCAGGCCCGTCGGCGTATCCGCCTCAGACGTATCGGGCGCGGCCGAGATCGACGGGTTGAAGTGAACGAGACGCCCACAGCCGGTGATCGCGGGCACATCGGCGCTCGCTTCAGCCGTGGCGTTCGGTTCCTCCCACGTGCTCGCGTCGGCGGTGAACGTCAACCCGTGTCCCGCGCAGGACGTCGGGAGCGTCAGAAACGGCGTCAGGGGCGCCGTGGACGGCACGCCACAGACTTTATACCCTGCGATTACTTCGCAGCGCAGGGCGTCGTGGCTCGGGTCGGCCGGAACGCCCCACACCGTGATGCTGTTAAGAATGATCTTTCGCTGCGTGATGTTATCGGTGTGCGCGGTGATCCCGTAGTCACCGCCGCTGCGGACGCCGAAATCAATGAAGGCCTGGACGTCCTCGATGGCGAAGGAAAACTGGGCCGGAGCGCCGGACGGGGGAACCATGTTGTAGACGGGCGTGTTTTTGAATTCGGTCAGAACTACGCCGCCACTACCGAGACCTATGTTGTCGACGCCGACCTGCGTATCGCCGGGACACGCGCCCTCTTCGTCCAGTTCCTGGCGGGTGCACCGGGCCACATCTGTCGGGTTGCCGATCACGCCCGGCGGCAAGTTGACCGCCAGGTTCCTGACTTCACCACCGACCGGTTCAAGAGCGAAATAAGGAACCCCTTCCTTTTCCCCCGGCTTCAGCGCGCTGTTGAGTTCGAAGGCGATGGTCAGGTCGGGGTGCGAGCCCGCCTGCGTACCGGAGAGCGAGGCTTCGAGGCTGTGAAACCCGAAGCCACTCGGCGTTGGCGTGACAGGCGCGGCCTCGGCATCCCCGCCGCCTATCGCAAACGCCGTGAGCAGAGTGACCGCGATCGCCGTCCAAGCTGCGAGCCATGCCTGCCGAGCGATCATTTACCCCTCCCAGCACTCTTCTTTGCTTTTGATTTCGAGCCATAGCGCTTTCGGGCCTGCATTTCGCAACCGGCTCGCTTGCGCTTGTTTCGCTTCGCCCTGCATGCCTTTAGAGCATTCGCGAGCTTCTGCGCTCGGGTCAAGGGCCTCGGCGTGGGTTTCGCCGGTGCTCCGGAGGGCGGTGTGAAGTTTCCGACACCGTTGAACGTGGCGCTCGAAGGCGTCGCGAAGATCGGGGGCGCGGGCGGCACGCCCTGACAGCCCGTGCCCGAGCACGCCGACGGAGAGAGTTGCTGAACGCCACCGGCGCGCACGTCAAAGAGGTTGAAATTGTCGTTCGTGTCCTGCGGGACGAGCTGCGCGCGGGTGACGATGAACACGTCGTCGCCGTTCGCGCTCGCGTCAATGAAATACGAGGCGTCGGTGCTGAACCCCCCCGAGAGCAGGTAGACACAGCCCCCGCCGCGCCGACAGCCACCCGCGCCGTCACGCTCCCACTCATACACGTCCTGCTTGCCGTTGGTATCCGTGGGGACCAGCGGCTCGGCGCTGTCGAAGAACACCTCGGTGCCTTCTTCGTTGATCCAGCGCGGCTGGTAGGTGTCGTTGTTGCTGGGGGGCAGGAGAGCCGCGCCCGCTACCCCCACATTTGTTATCGAAGGTGCTTCTCCGCTGGGGTCACAGGACGCGCACCAGAGTTCGCCTGCACCTGCGCTGGCTTCGGCGTCGTAGACGTATACCTCGGACAGGTTGTCAGGGTTGTCGTAGCCGGTGAGATTCTGTTTCGACATGAACACGAGACCGTCGCCGTCCGGCGTCACCTCGGCAGTGCGCTGCCCAAGACTGGGCTGCCAGTCGCCATGGACCCCGAAGCCGGAGCCGGATCCAAGGCTTTCGTCGTCGCGGGGAGCAAGCGTGGCGATGAACGTCGTTACGTCGCCGTGGCGCACATAGAGGTTGGGGGCGCCGTCTTTCGCCGTTTCTTTATTGGCATTTTCGTTTCCGGCGAGAGCGCCTTCGGCGACGAAGTAAACGTATCCGCCATCGCCGCTCGCCCCGATCACGCCCTGCACCTTGGCGCCGACACCGGCAAGTTCCTCGCGGGCTTCTTGCGGGGTCTTGCCTTCGATGTCGAACCGGTAGAGCTTTTCACCTTCGGTATAGAACACGTACCGGCCATCCGGAGTCGCCGTCCAGAACCGGGCCGCCCCTTCGGACACCGGAACGGTGACCGCGTCGTTCTCGCGCACGTAAATATGTTCCGCGGAATCGGTCCAGAAGATGCGCGACCCGTCGGCGGAGACGACATGGCTGAAGTCGGGCTGAGCTTCATTTACTCCACTCAGCGGCAGCGAGCCGAAGGTTCCGTTTCCGACCGGGTGCAGCTGGCCGCCGACCGCATCATAGAGGCCGCCGTCCGCTTCCGCGACGAGAACGTGGCGTTCAGGGTCGGCTTCGGTCGATGCGCCCGCGTAGACGCTCCCAGGTAGCGTCTGGTAGCTGCCGTCGGCGCTGGTGCGCGAGTACAGGCCCGCCGGCGCGCCCACCAAGGGTTCGCTCGAGTAGAGGAATCCCACCGAGAGATCGCTCGAGAAACCCTGGTAGACCGGTGACAGGTAGCCGGGTGGCTGGATGTCGACCTGCGTCCAGGCGCCCGCCGGGGAGCGTGTGGCCAGGTACTCGTTGCCGCCGCCGTTGCCATTGCTGCCGTTGCCTCCCGATGTTGGATCGCCCACGTAGGCCACCGCGTCACCGTCGGCTGAAGCTTGGAACGGCCGGTCCGTAAACAAGGCGCTGGACGCACTTTCAAGGAGTGCTAGAGCCGGCACGTAGACGTTCGCATCCTGGTTGGAGACGGGAGTGACCATTTCGTAGACGCGGCCATCCGGCAACGTATACGTGCTTGTCGGAAAGGTCGTGAAGGTGACATCGACGCCCGGCGTCGTGCCATGTATATTTTTTGCGACGACCCGGAAGTGGTATTCGGTGCCCGGTTCGAGCCCGCTCAGTTCCGCGGACGCACCCACGTCGCCGCTCCCGGCGCCGAGACTCGCTTCCGGTGTCGTGGCACCATACGTTTCCGCCGGTCCGTATTCGAAGTGGTACGTGGTGGGAAGCCCTTCACCGTTGATCTGAGCGCTCACGGTGGCGCTCGTCGAACCCACTTCAAAGAAGGACTCACCGTCGATCAACGGCGGGCCAGTCGTCGTGAATTCACCGCCAGCCCCATCGCTTTCATATGGTTTACCCCCGATTTTCCTTTGAGCGACCAGCCTGCAGTGATAGATCGTGTGCGGCTTCAAAGACGCTTCCGCTCCCTGCGGCACGCTCACCGTCACGGCACCGGCCGCCGCGAGCGGCGTCCAGGACGTCTGGTGTTCATAGGGTGCGCCGCCCAATGGGATGCTCTTACCGTATTCAAAGCGGTATTCCACCGGTAGTTCGCCCGGTTCCGGTTCCAGCGAGGCTTCGAGCGTCGCACCTTCGTTCCCGATCACGGGTACACTGCACTGACCGACGCCCTTCACTGCGGGTTCCGTCGTGAATTCGCCTTTGGCGGTCGTGGGGCCGTGTTTGTTTTCCACCACAAGCCTCCACTGGTACGTCGTTCCCGGGTTGAGCGGTTTCAGTGTTTCACTGACTTCGCCGGTGAACGCGACCGTCCCACCGGGTGTCTTGGTGAATGTGTGGCCCGGTTCGCCATATTCGACATACCATTTAGCGGCTTCCAGGCCATTTGGGTTGACGGTGCAGCTGACGATCGCGCTCACCGGCGTGGGCGTCGTCGCGCCGCATCCCGTGACTTCCGGAAGTCCTTTTACGAACACGTGCACTTCGTTTTTGCCGTAGTCGGCCACGTACACGTGTTCGTTGAATGGACTGTACGCGAGACCGTGTGATGAGAGAATCTCTCCGGCGCCGAATTCTCCGGTGAGTGCGCCGCTGGAGTTGAATACCGCCACATGGGGTTCTTCTTCTTCTTTTGAGTTTTGGGTGTCGAATACGTACACGTTGCCTTCCGAATCGACCGCGACTGCCGTCGACTTGTCGGGGTCGAGCACCGATTCCGATTCGACTTTGCCCCCAGCTTCGAGCTTCAGCTTGACGATGTTTTCGTAGGGGTTCACGACATACAGTTCGCTACCGGTCGCGTTGACCGCGACACCACTGGCCCCGGATTTCACGTCGGTGGCTTCGATCGTGGCGAGCGGTTTGCCTTCGTCGTCGAACTCGTGCACCTTGCCTTCGGAGGTGATGTAGACGTTGCCTTTTAAGTCGACCGCCACGCCCCTCGGTTCGTTGATCGTGATCTCACCGGCGCATTTACCCGAGGCATCGAACTTGTCGACCGCGCCATCGCCATTGGCGGCGACATAGACCTCGCCCCGTGACGGGTCACTCGTTTCGGTGGAGTTGTCCACGGCAAGCCCTTCATCGAGTCCTCCAAATTCCTTGCACGGCGCTTCCGACCCCGTGAATGCACTGGGCACTGTGCCTTCCGGAGTGAACCTCTCGACCCGCCCGTTACCGCTGTCGAACACGAGCACGTCCCCCGTCGACGCTTCCACAGCCACGTTGCGAGGTCCCTCGAATTCGCCAAGCCTTGTGCCTTCCGATCCGAAGGATGTTGAGAGCTTGAATCCGCCCGCCAACGCCGGTGCGCTCGCAAGCGCAAGGGTACCGCTCGACACAACGAGCATGACAACAAAGAAGATCCGCGTGCATCTCCGAAGGTCGACCATCCTCAACTCCGGCTCCCCCATATATCTCCTATTCATCGTTCATACAAAGATGGCGGTGGGGGCCAGATCGTCCGGCCCCCACCGCCCAACCTGCGCTTTATTCAGCGCGCCACACTTCTTCTTTCACCAGCTTATCCGCTAGGTTGTCTGTAAAGGCTGCTGATTCGGCACCAAATTTTAGTTTGCTGCCCGTGGGAGTGCAGACAATTTCGTGTGCGTAACCTTCTATTTCACCATTGGGCAGACTGCATACTTGTATGCCTGTGACTTTGTATTTGCCTTCAAGGGCGCAGCCGGTTATTTCGATTGTAGTAAAGGTGCCACCGGATGTTTCTGGTTCGAATTCCTCTTCCACCACACCCCCTGGTCCGGTAATTAGTTTGTCTTTCAAATTTTTGGCTTCAATCGGTTCGGTGACTTTGCAGGTCGTCAGATGCGTCTTTTTCCCTGCTTTGATTTCCCATACGGTACACCCGCCCCATTTGACTGTGGCTGTGGTTTTACCTTCCTTTTCGATTGTGTCTTTAAACACATCGCTTTCACATTCGATCACTACTTTTACGCCACCGACGATACTCTGCAGTTTAGCCGGCGACTGTATTGGGCTTGAGCTTGTGCCTGTGGTTTCAAATTTTTCTTCTGCTTTGACTTCGACACCTTTGACAAAAAATGCGTGCGCCGAAGCAGATGCTGCCGCGACCGCGCTGAACGCGAACACAGCGATCATGGCGACCAGCAGATGTCTTACTCGACTAGAACTCATTTTGATATGCTCCTTGTGTTGTGCTTGGCCCTGGGGCGCCCTCCGCAAGCACGTAGTGGCGCCCCGGGGCCCGATTAGTTCTGCTCCCTGCTCTGGCACACAGAAGATTCGTTCGGGGACCCGTCCAGGAAACGCGCGGGCGGGCCTGCCTGGAGAAGTCGTTCTTGATCTGGACGCTGGCCTCCTCTTGATCGACCCTGGAAGGCCAGGATGCCGCTCTCTCCGGGAAAGTCAACGTTTTGGGCTGGATGTTTCCTAACTCGGCGGGGGCGCTCGCGGGGCGGCCGGGGCTCCCGGCCGCTGTTCTCGACAGGGCATGGCTTTGGCGCCGGCTGTCCCGTTTGGGCGTTCCCGTCGGAATAGGGAGTAGGGATGTCCACGAGACCGCACAAACCCGAGCCCTCCGAGTGGCTGCGCCTGCTGACCGGGAACCGGCTGCAGACGCAGGTATCGCGTTCTGTGGCGCTCGATGCCGGCGTGCTCGGCGTCATGGCCCTCGACTTGGCCGCCGCCTTGATCGTCATTGGTGCCGGAGGGGCGTATGGCCTGTCGATCCTCGCGCTGGTAGGGCTCGGGTCCTCGTTCAGCCTGGCCGTGCGGGCTCTGCTCCGGCCGGGCGCCAAGGACGCCGGCCCTTCCCTCGCCGCGATGCGCGGGGCTCGCGAGGCCGAAGACGCGCGCGAACTCGAAGACTCGCTGCTCGACGACCTCGAAGAAGACATCGAGGCCAACGAACATGCCTTGGCCCGCAAAACCCTACTGTTCAAAGGAGCACTGACATTGCTGGCGTTTGCGATCCTTGTGGAGCTGGCGGGGCGGGTAGTAGAATGAGCGGCATGGAGCCAACCACCACCGTCCGGTCCACCCGGCCCTACCCTAGGACGCCTGACGGCAAATATAAGTACACGACGCAGGACGGACGGCCGCTGCACTACGAGCCGTATACCATCCCCGGCCTCGTCGGAGAAGATTTCCTGATCCCCGCGGTGGTGACCAAGTTCTTCCGCAAGCTCTTCCGGCGCCAAGACACACACGCCGCGCAATAGCTGGGAACGGAAAGTCAGCTTTCAATATGGGCAGCTCCTATCGGTCCGGCGCCGTCGCGCATAGCCTCATGCTCAGCCACGATCGCCTCGACGGCCCGCTCTGCGCCGATCGCCGGCGCCAGTGCCAGATACGAGAGGACCGCGGTGATCCTCGGCAGCTCGTGCGCGCGCCCACTGGCGACATGCCGGTGGATGACTCCCCAGACCGCGCCCACAGAAGCTTCGGCGGCGAGTTCGCTCGGGCGCTGTCCCGCCGGCGCGCTGACCCGCAGGCTCTCGGCGACGCCAGCTATGACGCGCTCCCGGCAGAGCATCCCGTCCGGGCCCGGCGCGAACACCTCGATGAACCCCAGCCGCGCCAGCACCGGATCGGCCGCGATCGACGCACACAGCGAGCACAGCGCGCGGTGCAGGCCACCGGGCCAGGTCCGCGCGCCGGCGCCCGCCGGGACGGCGTGGGCGAGCGCGCGCTCGGTCAGGCGCTCGAGCGCCGCGATGAAGCAGCCGTGGACGTCCTCGAAGTGCTCGTTGAAGCGCTTGCGCGAGACGCCCGCGGCTGAGCGGATCCGTGGCACCGTCAGCTGCCAGTAGCCCTCCCGCGCCGCGAGCCGCGCGACCGCGTCGAGGATGCGCGCACGGTCCTCGCCGCGCGCGGCGCCATCGTGGATGGCGAGCGTCGCGGTATCGGGTCGCGCCAGCGCCGGCGGACCGTCGAGTCGCCCGAGCGACGCGGCGGCATGACAGCGGAAGCAGAGCATCCACTCCAGCAGCTCGTCGGCCAGGCCGGGCAGCTCGTGCGCGCGGCCGGCCAGCAGCTGCGCGCGCGCCACGCGGTGCACGCCCGCGACGATGCCCTTGACGACCAGCGGTGGGACCGGCACGGGGTTCGGCGCGCCGGCGAAGCTCTGCTCGATCATCGCCTCGTAGTGCCCTTCCGCGCGGCGCATCTGCTCGAGCGCCGCTCCTCCGCCGGCGAAGACCTCGACGAGCCCAAGCCGCGCCGCCTTCGGCTCGCGCGCGATCCCGTCCGTCCAGGCGCGGAGCGCCAGCTCGAGGCGCTCTCGCCAGTCGTGACAGTCCTTCTGCGCGGCGCCGACCTGCTTCGTCGAACGCCGCACGATCAACCCATAGGTGCGCAGGAAGCACGCGTCCTTGTCGGCGAAGTGCTCGTAGAAGGTGTGCGTCGAGACGCCCGCCAGGCGCACGACCTCACGCACCGTGACCGCGCCGTAGCCGCGCTCAGCGACGAGCTCGATCATCGCCGCATAGATCCGCGCGCGTTGATCGGAGGCGACCTGCTCTGAGGCGGCGCCCGGCCCCGGGTGCAGCTTCCGATACAGCGCCCGCGACGATCTGGCGCCGCCCAAGATCCGGGACGCCCGATTCTCGCTACTCACAGCAGTCTGCTCCTTTGTGGGGATCCCTCGGCCCTCCCCGACGTCGAAGTCATACCGGTGGGGCAGCACATCGCCCCGGCTGATGGAACAGATCGCAGGGTTTAGCAGATCTCTGGCCGGCGTGTGGAGGCTCGTCGCGGGCGTCGAGACGACCGCCGCAGTCAGCGATCTCAGAATCTGTCCAGCAGCAGGGATTTTACGGCTCGCACTCGTCTGCGCCTCCGAGCTCGCCTGTTCCTCAACTGTTCGGATGGAGCCGGCTGCTGGACGTATGTTCGAGCGCCGGACGACCCGGAGGGCTCTCCTACCGAGCGGAATATTCCGAACGATGCCATTCGCTCATGCTATGCCAGCCACCGTCGTTGGAAAACAGAACATAGCCTCTTTACAGCCCTTGTGCAGGACGCGGCTCGTCCGCGCGTGCTGTGATCTAGCGACGCCCCGCCAGCAACTCCGGGTGCTCGCGGCATTGCGGCCGTGCTCGGACGCGCCGGCGCAGCACGACGCGCGACCCGGCGTGCGGCGTCACGATCACGCTGCGCCACCGCGGGTGCTCCATTCGCCGGCTCGCGGGACTGACGGTCATGCTCTCGAGCACCGTGCGCAGCACCGTCTTCATCTCGAGCATCGCCAGGTGCGAGCCGGGACAGCGCTTGCGGCCTCCCCCCCACGGCAGCCACGTGTGCGGGTTGGGCTGCCCTTCCAGGAAGCGCTCGGGGCGGAACTCGTCGGGCTCCGGATAGATGTCCGGGTCGTGGTGCAGCAGGTAGATGCACGCCAGCAGGTGGGTCGGCGGCCGATACGTCCAGCCACCGATCTCGATCGGCTGCTTGACCGCGCGCGGGATCGCGAACAGGAAGACCGGCCGGTGGCGCAATACCTCCTGAACGGTCGCGGTCAGATACTCATCGGTCGCGTTCTCGTCGATCTCCTCGATTAGCCGCTCCTGCGCGACCGGGTTGTGCGCGAGCAGCTGAAACGCCCACGCCAGCTCTGAGGCCGTCGTCTCGTGTCCCGCGAGGATCAGCGACATCACATTGTCCCGCAGTTGGGAGCGTGTCATCGGCGAGCCATCGGCGTTGCGGGCCTGAAAGAGCATCGCAAGCACATCCTCGCTATCCGCGTTGGCCCTGTCGCGGCGCTCCTCGATAAGCACATGGATCAGCCTGTCCACGTCGGCCCGATCTCGCAGGAAGCGCTTCCACGTCCTCCGTCCCGGGCCATGTCGCAGGATCGGCAACGGAAACACGACGCTTCCCGTAATCGCCAACATCGCCAACACCGTGTCCCGCAGGGCGGGAAGGCCATTTTCAGACCAGGGCTCCTGCCAACCGAAGATCCTGTGCAGTATGACCTCCAGCGTCAGCGCGCGCAGGCGCGGATGCAGTGGCAGGGGAACGTCTCGTGGCCACGACGCCGTCGAGCGCCTTACGATCTCGAGCACCCGATCCGCATCGTTACTGATCATGCTCTTTTGCAACCCTGGCAGTACGGCCCTGCGCCCATTCAGGTGCTCGTCCTCGTCCAGAAGCATAAATGAACTCGTGCCCACGATTGGTGTGATCTTCACTCCTCCCTCGCCCGGGTGAAGGACATCGGCCGGCGCCGCAAACATAGCTTTGACCTCGGCCGGATCGGACAGAAACACCAGCTGGGGAAAGCTGGTCATCCTATGTGTGAAACATCGTCCGTAGCGGGCCTGGCACCGCTTCATATACTCTAATGGCCATCTCCAGTAGACATAGGTGAGAATTGTGGGAGAGAGGGGAAGGCCTGGTGGAAGACCATTACCTTCTTTGGATGTCCGCTGCTTGGCTTCTCACCATTCGCCACGCACGTGCGGTCGGCAGCAACAGCCTCGTGAGAGACCCGCCGGCGCGGGCGAGCATGCGCGTGCTCTCGCGAGTGCTCGGCGTGTTGACGTCCTCGACCGAGAGATGCCAAGCGACGATGCCCTCCGTGAGGACGGCTTGACGACGGCCGTTGGGAAGGCCCGGTGCATGGCTCACGATTCCTCTGATGATCGCCGCGAGACGATCCAGAGCCACAGCCTCGCTGGCGTAGTGGGAGATATAGCTGTGACTTTCACTCGCGGCATCGTCCGCCCGGTCGATGTAGCTGTCGAGCATCGCGATCGCCAGCGACACCCAGGGAAAGTAGGCCGAGTAGACGGCGTCCACCTCATGCTGATCACACGACGGCTCCGCGGCCAACGCCATTAGGGCATGTGGAATGAAGGCGCTGACGGCCGCCGTTCGCTCAAACCAGCTCAGCCCATGCTCATCGGCTGCGAATTCGCGCTCGGCCCACTCTTTCAGCGCGACAGCGCGGTTGCTCGGCTCGTGCTCGTGGTTCAGGCTCTGGATCGCACAGTCTCTGACGCCCCGCAGCATCAACGGGCGAACTTGTCGATAACCGGGCAGCCCGGCGCATAGGCGCCGGCAGGTCTCCACGAGTGCCAGCAGGTAGCCGCCGTCGTCTTTCCACGGGTGGTAGCGATAGTAGTCTGATATCGGAGCCTCGGGATCGAGCGCCTCGACGAGCGCGCGGTGCAGTTGACGGCCGTTCGCCTGGCCGGCATACGCGCCGTGCTCGCTGACGCTGTCCAGGAAGTCCCACATGATTTGATATGCGACCAGCAGCTCCAGGAGGCGCTCATCCCGATGGTTGGGAAGGATCGAGAACAGCGCAGCGCCTTCCACGTTGTCGCGCTTGCGGTCGATCGCGTCGAGCGCATCCTCGCGGATCGGGACATCTGGAATGCTTGCGGCCCGCCGATGCCAGGCGCGAAGCTCGCGCGTCGTCGCCCGCCGACTCCACAGCAGTGTGCGGGCCAATACGAGGACTAGCGTCCAAGTCTGCGCTGGAGAAAAGCAGGGAGTGTCAGTAGCTCCAACGGTACTGATCTTTCCGAGACTAGAAGATCGATGCGACGGATTCGTCGCATTCGGCCTGATAGGCGCAAGACTTTCGGCCGCGGACTGAGGCTTGCCGCCCTTCTTGCCCTGCGTCCTAGACGTCAGGCCATGGATACGGGGCGACGCCCGCCGCGCGATACCCCGGTATGGCGACGCATGTCGCCGCGACGACTGTCATCAGGAGGAAGCTCGCGAAGGCGACCAGCACATTGGCCGAGATGACGACCGGAAAGCCGGTGACGGCCAGCAGCGCGTGACTCAGCAGGAGCTGACCGTAGATGCCCAGCCCAGCCCCCATCAGGCAGCCACCACCGATCAGGAGCGCGCTCTCACAGAGCAACGCCCTCCACAACATCCGGCGTTCGTAGCCCTGCACCTTCATGCGAGCGAACCGGCGGCGGCGCTGCCAGATCATCGCTCCCATCACGGTCGCTGTCGCCAGCGCCCCGGCCACCAGCACCAGCACGGCGATCTGGGTGAGACGGCCCAGCCCCTGGTGGCCCGCGGCTTGCTGAGCCTGTCCACGTTGTTGCGCGGTCTGAACGAAAAGTCCCAGACTTCGGGCCAAGGACATCCTGAATCTCACGGCTGATCCGCACAGGCGGCGCACCGGAATCGAGCATCACATTGTATGCGCCGGGGTCGGGGCTTTCCCATGCACGCGCATAGTCTTCGCCGTTGAGGATGATCGCGCCCGGCGGCCATCCTAGATTCGTGGTCAGCGCCGCGACTCGAAACGTCGTTTCGCGGGGCGAGGGAAGCGCAAATGACTGACCGATGCGCAGATGATGCGCGGTGGCCAAGGTCTTCGAGATCGCCGCCCAGCCGCCGGCGCGAAGCCTCGCGGTCGCCAGCGCGAGATTGCCGGTGACGAGTTGGCTTCCAGGAACCGGCGACGACGCCGTTGCGGGTGGTGCGAGCACCCATACACGACGGCCATCGTATTCGAGGAACCCGCCACGGTACGGACTTACAGATCGGACGCCTGCAAGATGCGCAAGCGTCGAAGTGGCGACACCTGGGAACGGGATGGTTGCGAACAGGCTCTGTTCTCCGGATGGCGCCACCCACAGGTCGGTAACTGAGGCTACGTCATGAAACGCGCGGTCGAGTCCCCCCTGAAGGTTGGCTCTCGCTCCTTGAATCGTGACGCTCCCGAACACCGCGACCGCTGCGGTCGCGGCGATCGCGATCGACCGGTTTCGCGTCTTCGGAGAGCGCAATTCGACGACCGCGAGCGCCGTGGCCCCGTGCCCAAACGGACGTTGCAGGCGGTCGAAGCCGGTGACGATCGCATCGAGCAACGGCCCCAGCAGGAGCAGCAGCGCAACGATCAACGCCACGATGCCGACGATCGCCGACTGTGGAGCCGTAAGTAGGATGATCGTCGTCACCCCGAGGCAGGCGCAACCGCCGGCGAGCATCCCCATCGTCCGCCAGTCGAAGGTGGGGCCCCCGCCGGCCGCGTCGGCGCGCTTGGTGCGCGCCCACATGTCCCATGTCGGGGTCAGCACACCGACACACGCCGCGAGAGCTCCGGCGCCGACGGCGATGAGGACGCTTTCCCAGGTGATGATGCGCTGCGAACCGATCGGGAACGCAAACGACAGGAACCCGGGGGGCGAACTGAACGCGACGATCGAGAGCAGATCGCCCAGCGCCAGCCCCACCAGCGAGGCGATTGCGGCGAGCACGAGCGCATCGAACAGGAGCGTCTTGACGACCTCCCAGCGTGTCGCGCCGCCACGTCGCAGTTCCCGTATCAATCCTCGACGGGTATCGGCCGTGAGCAGCATCGAGCAGTACGCGAACATGAAGCCGACCAGTGCGCAGATCGCGGCAAATGTCTTCGTGGACTGGTTCACCGGTGCGGCCGCCTGACTGAAGAGCGTCGCCTCATAGTCGGCCGGCTCGACATTGATGTGGTTCGCGGCCAGCCGCACGAGTCCGGCGTGCACCTCGTGGTCGTCGCCGGGTCGCGTCTGGACAAGAAGTCGCGTTATCCGGCCCTCCATTCCAGTCAGCTCTTGGGCGTAGGCCATCGGCGCGAGCACGATCGGGCTGTTGACCAGCGCTCCGATGCTCCGAGCCGTCAGTTCGATCCCGACAAGAGCACGTTCGGCACGTGCGCCGATCTCCAGCGTTACCGGTTCCAGCGGACCCACACCAAGCTTGTTCGCGATCGGCACCGGTAGTGCCAGCACACGCTTGTTTGCGAGTTGCGCGGCGGAAAGGCGCCGCAACAGCCGCCCGGCGAGATGCACGTCGCGTGGGTCGGTGGCGATCAGGTCGACCGACCGGCTGCCGCGTCGGGCCGGTCACGCTCGCCTGGGCCTCGAGCACGGGCACCGCCGCGCTTACTCCCGGCAGACGCTGCACGTCGCCGAGCAGCGCTTCGCTGAATCCCTGCGCGCTGCGCGCCTTGAGCTGGTACTTCGACTGACCGACGACCCCGTTGGTGAGTTGAGCGACCGACCCGTTGAGGCTCGTGCTCGCGACCTGCGAGGCGAACAGCAGCGCGACCCCAACGGCGATCCCGAGCACCGCGAACAGCTCCTGGACGAGCACCACCCTGGCTTTCAGGCGCACCACGTAGAGGTGGGCGATGTTCGACAGCCGCATCGCTATGAGGCGATGTTCGGCTCGCGCACAGTGAAGAGGTGGTCCGGCTCGTAGTCGACGATGCGACCGTCGCGCAGCGCGTACACGCGATCGGCGAATGCAGTCGCCAGCGGATCGTGGGTGACGAGCAGCACGGCTGCACCCCGCTCGCCGCAGACATCCGCCAGCAGATCCAATACTTCGCGGCTTCGCTGAGTGTCCAGATTGCCGGTCGGCTCGTCGGCGAGGAGGAGCTTCGGCTCGGTCGACAGTGCGCGCGCGATCATCACGCGCTGGCGCTCGCCCATCGAGAGCTGATCGGCACGGTGGGCAAACCGCTCACCCAGCCCCAGGCGCACGAGCAGCGGCTCGATCCTGTGCTCGGCCTGGCGGGCGTGTTCGAGCATCCACAGCTTCATCGCCGCGTTCTGCACGACGTTGGCGCCTGGGAGCAGGTCGGTGCTCTGGTCCACGAACCCCAGCTCGCGCAGCCGGTAGCGCGAGCGTTCGGAGTCGCTCAGCGCCGAGATGTCGCGGCCGTCGACGAGCACCGCGCCGCTGTCGGGGCTGATCAGCGCGGCGATCAGCGTCAGCAGCGTCGTCTTGCCCGACCCGCTCGGCCCATACAGCGCGACCAGCTCGCCGGCGCCCACCGACAGCGACACTCCGTCCACGGCCCGCACCGGCTCGTCGTCACCGACGTGGTAGTGCTTGACGAGGTCGCGCAGCTCGAGCATCAGGGTTCTACAGACTCTCACCAGGACGCGCGCCGTGGACGCTCGCCCGGGAAGTCGATGATGTTCTCCTGCTCGGGCTCCGGCGTCCGGGGCGGCGCCACCAGTCTGCCGCCCGCGAGCGAGGCCGTCCGGTCGGAGCGACTCGCCAGGTCGGAGTCGCTGGCGCAGATCAGAACCGCGACTCCCCGTTCTCGCGCGAGCGAGCCCAACAGTCCGGCTATCTCCTCAGTCTCATCCATGCCGAGCGTCGCGGTCAGGTCGTCGACGAGCAGCAGCTTCGGCTCGCGCGCGATCCCGTGCGCGAGCGCGACCAGGGCGCGCTCCCAGTCGGCCAGCTCGCTCCAGTGCTGGTGCGCGCACTCGGATGCTCCGACCTGTTCGAGCGCCTGCTTGGCGCGTGCATAGGCGCCGTGCCGGCCGTGCGCGTCCAGCAGCGGCAGGGCGACGCCCGTGAGCACCGGCACGTCGAGCTGCGGCGCCGTGCGCTCGACCAGCGCGATCCGGCTTCGCAACAGTCGCGAGCGCCGCCGCTCGGACATGCGCCACACCTCCTCACCGGCGAACACGACGCTGCCCCTGTCGGGCCGCTCCATCCCCGCCGCGACGCGCAGCAGCGAGGTCTTGCCCTGGGCGCGCTGGGCAATCACCGACACGACTTCGCCCGCCCACAGGTCGAGCGAGACATCCGCCAGCACCCGCACGACGTGTCGCCGCCCGCGTGGAAAGCTCAACCACACCTCCCGCAACGACAGCATGGGATCCATCACCGTGCGGGCGCCCACCCACGCCCCAAGCCGGCCGGGTCCCGTTGACGCTCGCGCTGCTTTTCCAGATACAGGCGCACATCCTGCAGCCACTTGATCCGCGCATCCCACCACAGGACCTCTCCGTTCATCGCGATCAACCGCATCGTCCGTGCCCACTCGCCCGCATCCGCGGCCTCCCGTTCGAGTCGCGTTCGCCGGCTCAGCTCCTGCAGCTGCTGCGCGCAGCCCATCTCGGCCTCGCGGACGATCTCGATCAGCCGCGACAGATCCTCCGATCCCCACAGCGCGATTTTGGCGTGCAGCTCCTCGCGCACCGGCGGAGTCTGCGTCGAGGCCCGCAACCAGCGCCGGAAGTGCTCGACCCCCGCGGGCGTCGGCTCGTAGACCGTCTTCCTGCGTCCGTCCACGACCCGTAGATCCGCCCGCTCCTCGCGCTCGGAGGGGCGCACCAGATCGCGTTCCAGCAGCCGTTTCACCGCCCCGGCCGCGGCGCCGCGGCTGAACTCGGCCGAGCCGAGACGCTCCGCCATGCGCTTGTCGAGCTGATAGCACGTGTCCGGTCGCTCGATCAGCAGGCCGAGCACTACCTCGCCCGCGGACATTTCGGATTGCTGCACCGTGCTGGCCATCTGCACGAATCGTATTAGAGATGGCGTCCCTGAAGCAGAACTATTTCGATCAAAGCTCTCGATCCGATTCCCCCAAAATCGAGGATCGCCTTCGCACGCAGCCGGCGGATCCTCTTACGATCGCGCGGTGGATCTGGCGGAGTACCAGCGGCGCTCGCGCCGCACGGCCGAGTACCCGCGCGAGGCGTGGCTCGCCTACCCCGCCCTCGGCCTCTCCGGGGAGGCGGGCGAGGTGGCCGAGCACGCCAAGAAGGCGATCCGTGACGACGATGGCGAAATCTCCGATGAACGTCGCGCGGCGATGGCCAAGGAGCTCGGCGACGTGCTCTGGTATGTGGCCCAGCTGGCGAGCGAGCTCGGCCTGGATCTCGACGAGATCGCCCAGACGAACCTCGACAAGCTGCTCTCGCGCCAGCGGCGAGGTGTTTTATCAGGTGACGGCGACGACCGCTAAGACGGCGCCACGGCGAACTTCGCGAAGCGCTCTGCGAGCCTTGCCGGCACGAGCGCCCGCACCCTGACTCCCTCCGGCGTGTCTTGGCGCGCGATCTCGCCCGCGAGCTCGTGCAGCTCCGCCAGGCTGCCGCCGTTCGCGTAGGGAACCAGCAGCTCTACCGACCGCAGCGTGTGCGCCAGCTCGCGCTCGATCCGCTCTCCCAGCTCATCCAGGCCGTATCCCGTTTCGCCGCTGACGAGCACCGCGTCGGGGTGGTTCGTGCGCAACTCCTCGCGTGCGTCTTCCACCAGCAGATCCACCTTGTTCAGCACCAGCACCCGCGGCCGCTCGTCCGCGCCTATCTCCCGCAGCGTCTCCTCCACCGAGCGCCGCATCGCCTCCCTCTCCTCCTCGGGCGCGCTCGCGTCGATCACGTGCGCGAGCAGCTCCGCGCGCCTGGTCTCCTCGAGCGTCGCCCCGAACGCGTCCACCAGCTGATGGGGCAGCTTGCGGATGAACCCGACCGTGTCGCTCAGCAGATACCGCCTGCCGCTGAGCTTCAACGTCCGCACAGTCGGGTCGAGCGTGTTGAACAGCCGGTCACGCACGCTCACCTCCGCGCCGGTAAGCGCGTTCAGCAGCGTGGACTTGCCGGCGTTCGTATACCCCACCAGCGCCACCGCCGGCAGCGCCGCGCGCTCGCGCTCGGCCCGCATCACCGCGCGCGTGCCCTTGACGTGCTCCAACTTTCTGCGCAGCGCGGCTATGCGGTCGCGCGCCAGCCGCCGGTCGGTCTCGATCTGACTCTCGCCCGGTCCCCTCGTGCCGATTCCGCCGCCGAGGCGCTCGAGGTGACTCCACAGCCCGCGCATCCGCGCGAGATTGTACTCCAGCTGGGCCAGCTCCACCTGCAGCTTGCCCTCGGCGCTGTCCGCGTGGTCGGCGAAGATGTCCAGGATGATCGCCGTCCGGTCCACGACCGGCAGGCCCAGCGCCTCTTCGAGGTTGCGCTCCTGGCGCGGACTCAGCTCGTCATCGCAGGCGATCAAGTTGGCGTCGCACTCACGTGCGGCCTCCCTCGCCTCGACGACCTTTCCCGGCCCGAGATAGGTGTTCGGATGCGGACTCTCGCGGTGCTGAACCAGCTCACCGACCACTGCCACGCCCGCGGTCCGCAGCAGCTCACCGAGCTCCTGTAGATCCTCGCGGGCACCGGAGCACACAGCCCGGTGGGCTGGGTCGGAGCCGGTGGTCGACAGGGCGGCTATGCATAGGGCTCGCTGGCGTGCTCGCTGGGTCTGTTCCATCTCACCTGACAGTCTAGGTCTATCCGCCCAGCGCCCCCAGCCTCTTTACGGCCTCCAGCAGTCTGTCATCGGGAGTGGTCAATGAGATCCTGAACCACCCCTCCCCCGCCGGACCCCAGGTAGCTCCGGGGGAGAGCACCACGGCGGCCTCCTCCAGCACGTGCTCGCAGTAAGCCTCGGAGCTGTCGTACCCCGCCGGCACGGGCGCCCACACGTAGATCGTGCTGCGCGGTGGCTTCACGTTCACGCCGATCTCCCGCAGCGCGTCGCACACCAGATCCCGCCGGCGCAGATACAGCTCGCTCATCGCCGCGACCTCCACGTCGGTGTCGGGCGAGAGCGCCGCGACCCCCGCCAGCTGCACCGCCTCGAACATGCCCGAGTCGATGTTCGTCTTCAGCCGCCAGTACGTCTCGATCGCCTGCGCATTCCCGGCCACGACCGCGCAGCGCCAGCCGGTCATGTTCCAGCCCTTCGATAGCGAGAACACCTCGATCCCTACGTCCTTCGCGCCCGGCGTCTGAAGAAACGAGGGCGCGCGGTAGCCGTCGTATGAGATCTCGGAGTAGGAGTTGTCGTGCACCACGAGGATTTCGTATGCGCGCGCAAACTCGACGACACGCTGGAAGAACCCCTCCGGCACGACCGCCCCCGTCGGATTGTTCGGGTAATTCAGGAACATCAGCTTCGACCGCTTTGCGATCTCCTCCTCGATCGCGCCGAGGTCCGGCACGAACCCCAGCTCGGGCCTCAGCGCCATCAGCACCGGCTCCGCGCCCGTCAGCCACGGCCCGCCCGTATAGACCGGATACCCCGGGTCGGCCGCCAGTGCGTAATCACCCGGGTCCAGGAACGCGAGGTTGAGGTTGAAGATCGCCTCCTTCGCGCCGAGCGCCGGCACGATCTCGCTGTCGGGGTCTAGCTTTACGTCGAACCTGCGCTCGTAGAAGTCGCGCACCGCGCCGCGGAAATCCTCGCGGCCACGGTTGCTCGGGTATTTGTGCGTTTCAGGCTCGCTGACCGCCTCCTGCATCGCCTCCACGATCAGCGCTGGCGTCGGTCTGTCGGGGTCACCGATCCCGAGGCTGATCACGTCCACGCCTTCTTTGCGCTTCTGCGCGATCTTGCGCTCCAGTTCGGCGAACGCGTACGGCGGTATCCGCTCCAGTCGCTTACTCGGCTTCATTTAGTGCCTCCAGCTCCTTTACGAGCTCATCGCTCAGGCGACCCTCGAACACCGGTCGCGCCCAGCCTGTCAGCTTCACGTTTAGATCCTCTCCGATCTCGACCTCCAGCTCACCCCCGTCGAGCACCACCGTCACCCGTAGAACAGGACCCCGGGGGTCCTCTCCGTGTTCCTCAACGTACGCAACCACCGCCCCCGTCGCGCCCGTGCCCGAAGCCAGCGTCTCCCCCACGCCCCGCTCGTATATCCGCACGCGTATGCGAGCCGGTCCAACCGGCGGGCCGGGCTCGACCTCCGCGTACCACGACACGTTCGTACGGTTCGGGAACAGCTTGTGCCCTTCGATCCCGGGACCGATCACACCCAGGTCGAGCGCTTTGAGCTCCGCTTCTGAGTCGACGCGAATCGCGCACTGGGGGTTGCCGATCGACACGTGTCTGAACCGCCACGTTCGCCCGCCGGCGCTCAGCTCGCCGCGGCCATCGGGCGGACCGCCGGGAAAATCCTTCGACTCGAGGCTCGCCCTGCCCATGTCCACCCTGCATGTGTCCGCCCCGGTGATCGCCGGCCTGATCTCGCCGGCCGCCGTCCCGATCGCGAACTCGTCCCTGTCGGTCCACCCGCGCCTGCGCAGATACAGGATCGCCTCACGCGCCCCATTCCCCGACAGCTCCGCCTCGGAGCCGTCCGGGTTGAAGATCCGCAGGTCCGCCACATGCTCGGGATTCGCGGCAGACGACAGCAGCAGCACCCCGTCGGCGCCCACGCCGCAGTGGCTCTCGCACAGCCTGCGTATGCGCGCGGGCGTCAGCTCGAACGGGAGCTCGTCTGACTCGACGATCAGGTAGTCGTTGCCCAGCGCCTGCCACTTCTCGAATCGCATGTCGGCGCCGGAGTCTATGACGTCGCGTCCGCGCCTCGGCTCCCCTGCGCCTGTACCCGACCGCGATCAAGCGCCTCCACTATCTCCCGGGCCACGTCGTCCGGGTCGCGCCCGGTCACGTCGATCACACGCACCCCAGCGAGCTTGCGCATCCAGGTCAGCTGGCGCTTGGCGTAGTTGCGCGTGTGTCGCTTCATCGCCTCCACGTCGCCCGCCAGCAGATCTTCGAACCCCAGCGCCTTGCGCGCCGTCCGCGATGCTCCTGCCCCGTCTGCGCGCGCCACCTCATCGCGCACACCGGCGTCGACCATCGCCTGCACGCGCGCGTCGATCCGCCCATACAGCGCCTCGCGTTCCATCGTCAGCCCGACCAGCAGCGTCGGGCGACGCACCTCCTCGCTCCACAGCTGCGACGGACCTTCCGGCGGCGCCGGCTTGAAGTCCAGCTCACCCAGTGCCGCGCGCAGGTACAGCCCGGTCCCGCCCACCACGATCGGCCGCCTGCCCGCGGCCAGCAGACCGTCGATCTCCGCGTGCGCCAGCTGCGCGTATCGGCCAGCGCTGAACGTCTCTCCAAGTGCTACGAACGACACCAGCCTGTGCTCCAGCTGCGCTCGCTCCCGCGCGCTTGCCACGCCCGTAAGCGTCTCGAGGCCCCTGTACACCTGCAGCGCATCCGCGGATACCGCGACCGGATCCTCTCCCCGCGCGCGCAACCGTCCCGCGAGCGCGAGCGCGACGGCGGTCTTGCCGACGCCCGTGGGGCCGAACAGCGCGATGATCTGCATTGACGTAGGCTCCCAGCTCGTGCAGATCTCCGGCTCCAGAGTCTTGCTCACCGGCGCCACCGGCGGCCTCGGTCAGGCGATCGCCCGGGCGCTGCACGCCCGCGGCGGCCATCTGATCCTGACCGGGCGCCGCACGGAGGTTCTGGAGCCGCTGGCCGCCGAGCTCGATGGCGCCCGCACGCTCGCGGTGGATCTGAGCGACCCGTCCGCCGTGGATCGTCTCGTGGCCGACGCGGGCGAGGTGGACATCCTCGTCGCCAATGCCGCGCTGCCCGCCGCGGGTCGGCTGGAGTCCTTCACGATTGCCGAGATCGACCGCGCGCTGGACGTCAACCTGCGTGCCCCGATCGCGCTCGCGCACGCGCTCGCGCCGGCGATGGTGGAGCGCAGCCGGGGCCACCTGCTGTTCATGTCCTCGCTTGCCGGCAAGTCGGCGACCCCCGGGACGGGCATCTACAACGCGACGAAGTTTGGCCTGCGCGGCTTCGCGTCGGCCCTGCGTGCCGACCTGCGCTCCAGCGGCGTGGGTGTCTCCGCAGTGTTCCCCGGCTTTATTCGCGACGCGGGCATGTTTGCCGAGGCAGGCGTCAAGCTCCCCCCAGGCGTGGGCACCGCCAGTCCCGAGGACGTCGCGCGCGCCGTCATCAGCGCGATCGAGCACAACCGCGGCGAGGTCGACGTCGCGCCGCTGTCATTGCGCCTCGGCTCCGCCTTCGCCGGGCTCGCCCCCGAGGTCGCCGCCACCGTCAGCCGCAAGCTCGGCGCCAACAAGATCGCCGGAGACTTGGCCGCAGGCAACGCCTCCAAACGCTGAGGCGCCCTTACAAACCTCCTACGCAAGTCTATGCCGCCGCTTACCCGCCCCTACAGGTGCGCTTAGCGGCCGGTTGGACGATGGCTCGCACATGCAGTCATCAACCCACCAGCAGGAGGTTTGACCGATGCACCTATCGAAAATGCTCGGCGCCACGATGGTCGCCGGCGCGCTTGCGAGCGGTGGTGCCGTGGCCGGCATCGCCGAAGCGGCCGCCGCCCCCAGCGGCACGGGCACCACCGACACGAGCACCAGCAGCACCGCCACGACACCAACCACCACAACCCCGACAACACCCTCTCCCACCCCGGGGCAGGGCCAGTCGGGCACACAGTCCAAATCGGGCTCATCCGGCAGCAAACACCCGTGCCCGAACATGGGCTCTGGCTCCAGCTCGGGTTCGTCCGGCTCGTCTGGGTCCAACTCGGGCGCGAGCGGCCCTCCGAGCCCACCGCCGGGCGCGACCTACCAGTAAGTCAGCGGGGTTCAGCCGCGCCGCGGGGAAGCGCTCGCGCGGCGCGGAAGACCCTCACGTCTCAACCCACCGCCCGTGCCAGCAGATGCTCTTCCCCCGAGAGCGTCTGACTGGTGGCGGCGGCGATCTCCACCTGTGTCAGCTCCCCGGGCGCGGCGAGGCCCGAGAAGTTGACGACCTTGTTGTGGCGGGTCCTGCCGCGCAGGCGCTCGGGGTCGGTGCGCGAGGGACCTTCGACCAGCACCTCCAGCGTACGTCCGACGAACCGCAGAGCGCGCTCGTGCGCTCGTCGCTGGACCACCTCGAGCAGGCGCTCCATGCGCTCCACCTTCACCGGGTGGGGCACGACCCCTTCGGCCATGCCGGCTGCCTCGGTGCCGCGCCGCGGCGAGAACAGGAACGTGAACGCGCCGTCGTAGCCGACCTGCTCCGCCACTTCGAGCGTCTCTGCAAAATCGGCCTCGGTCTCGCCCGGGAAGCCGACGATGATGTCGGTGCTGAGCGAGGCGTCGGGGACGTGCTCGCGGATCAGCGCGACCCGGTCCAGGTAGCGCTCGCGGTCGTACGTGCGCCGCATCGCCTTCAGGATCCGGCTGGAGCCGGACTGCAGCGGCAGGTGGATGTGCTCGCACACGCTCGCGAGCTCTGAGTGGGCGCGGATCACGTCCTCGCGCATGTCCTTCGGATGAGGGCTCGTGTAGCGGATGCGCTCGATCCCCTCGATCGCGTCGATCTCTGCAAGCAGCTGCGCGAACGTAGGCCATGAGTGCCCGCCCGCCCGTCCGCCCGTCCGCAGGTCGCGCCCGTAGGAGTTGACGTTTTGCCCGAGCAGCGTCACCTCGCGCACGCCGTCATCCGCCATTGTCTGCGCCTCGGCGATGAGCTCTCCCAGCGGGCGCGAGACCTCCCGCCCGCGCGTGGAGGGCACGATGCAGTACGAGCACGCGCAGTTGCACCCGACGCTGATCTGCAGCCAGCCTTGAAACGGCCGCGCGCGGCGCGCGGGGAGGTGACCGGTGAAGCCCTCGAACTCGAAGTAGCCCTGGGCGCTGATCGAATCGCTCGTCAAGAACTCGGCGAGCTTGTGCACCTGACCCGGGCCGAACGCGACGTCCACGAACGGGAACCGCTCGAACACCTCCTCCTTGACCGACTGCGCCCAGCAGCCGCCGACGCCGACCACGCGCTCGGGCCGTTCGCGCTTCAGGCGCTTGGCCTCGCCGAGATGCGCGATGAACCGGCTGTCGGCGGACTCGCGGATCGAGCACGTGTTGAACAGGATCAGGTCCGCCGCGCCGCGCTCGGGCGCCTCGCTGTAGCCCAACGACTCGAGCATGCCCTTCATGCGCTCGGAGTCGTGCTCGTTCATCTGGCAACCGAACGTCGTCAGGTGATAGCGCTTCATACCTCCTACAGGTTAACCCGCTCGCGGGTTGCTCAGGCTGCCGCCACGGTCGGCTCCTCTACTACCGCAACCGGCACGACGTCCTTCACCGGCGGCTCCGCCGTCGGTGACCGGTCGATCGGGGTGACGTGCTCGCGGCCGATGCCAAGCGCCGCGTAGATCTTCTGCTCGATCTCTCTCGCCACCGCCGGGTTGGCGTCGAGATGTGCCTTGGCGGCCGAGCGGCCCTGGCCGAGACGCTCCTCGCCATAGGCGAAGAATGAGCCGGACTTGCTCACGATGTTGTGCTCGATGCCGAGGTCTATCAAGCATCCCGAGGTGGAGATGCCTTTCCCGAACTCGATGTCGAACTCAGCCTGCCTGAACGGTGCGGCGACCTTGTTCTTGACGACCTTCACACGCACGCGGTTGCCGACCGCCTCGGTCCCGTCCTTGAGCGTCTCGATGCGCCTGATGTCCAGGCGCTGTGAGGCGTAGAACTTCAGCGCTCGCCCTCCGGGCTGGGTCTCGGGCGAGCCGAACATCACCCCGACCTTTTCGCGGATCTGGTTGGTGAGGATGCACAGCGTCTGCGTGCGATTGAGGTTGCCCGCGAGCTTGCGCATCGCCTTGGACATCATCCGCGCCTGCTCGCCCACGCTCTGATCGTCCATCTGGCCCTCCAGCTCTTTGCGCGGTGTGAGCGCTGCGACCGAGTCGATCGCGACTACGTCGACCGCGCCGGAGCGTACGAGCATGTCGGCGATCTCCAGTCCCTGCTCGCCGTAGTCTGGCTGGGAGACGAGCAGCTCGTCGATGTCCACACCGATCTCCTGCGCGTACAGCGGGTCCATCGCGTGCTCGGCGTCGATGAACGCGCACACCCCGCCGAGCTTCTGCGCTTCCGCCAGCACGTGATAGATCAGCGTCGTCTTGCCCGAGGACTCGGGTCCGTACACCTCCACGATGCGCCCCCGGGGCACTCCGCCGATGCCGAGCGCCAGGTCGAGCGACAGCGCGCCCGTGGGAATCACGTCGCAGCGCACCTGGGCGCCCTCGTCGCCCATGCGCATGACCGTGCCCTTGCCGAACTCGCGCTCGATCTGCGTGAGCGCTCCCTTCAGGGCGGCGTCACGCGCCTTTGCGGCCTTCTCCTCTTCGTTTACGGCGTTCACGGGCATGGTCTTACTCCTCCAGTCGAGATGGATTGGAAAAGTTAGAGATCGCTTCGGACGGAACGTCTGTTCGTATGTTTGGGGCCCTGGATTGGCTCTACGACGGGATGAGCGTACGCGTCGCCAGCACCTCATACGACGCGCCTGCGGGCGACAGCCACGAGCGGTACAGAACGATCGACGCCGGTGTGAACGAAAGCGCCGGAGTCGCGGGCAGCACGCGCCCGACCCAGCCATCCGAGCTGTGTGCCCCCGATCCGCGGGCGCCTTCGCGCATGCGCGCCAGCGTCACGTGGGCGCGAAACCGCCGCCGTTCCTCGCGATAGCCGCACGCCCGCGCGAGTGTCTCGACAAGAGCGCCGTGCAGCGCGGTCAGGTCTCCGTCAGGGTCGTCGCGCACCTCGACAGCCAGCGTGCGCGGGCGGCGCGGGGGCAGCCACAGCGGCGCGCCGATCGACAGCTCGCCCACAGGCATCGCGCACTCCTCCAGAGCCGCGCCGATCGCCGCGATCTCCTCGACCGGACGGCTGCCGAGAAAGCACAGCGTGACGTGCAGCAGCTCGGGGTCGAGCACGCGCACGGGCGCAGACCCGCCGCCACGCACGCCAAGCCCCCGCACCGCCGTCCTCGCCCACGCTGCCAACTTCTCGCATACATCCGTTGGTGGATCGACCGCGACGAACAAGCGGGCGGCGGGAGCGTTAGTCATCTGGAGCTCAGCCGTCGGACTCGCCCAGCAACACCCGCCTGACGAGGTGTAGCGCCACAGTCGTCGCGCGATCCCTGACATCCGCGCGTCCGCCCGGAAGGTTCACCGAGCGGGTCGGGCTCACCCCGTCGGGGCCAACCACGCTCAGCCATACGAGGCCCACGGGCTTGGCCTCGCTGCCACCGTCCGGGCCCGCCACGCCCGTGACCCCCACCCCCACGTCGGCCTCCATCCGCGCGCGCACCCCCTCGGCCAGCGCCCGCGCGACCTGTTCGGACACGGCGCCGTGCTCCTCGATCAGCGCAGGATCGACGCCCACCTGCGCGATCTTCGCCTCATTTGAGTACGCCACCACGCCGCCCGCGACATACCGCGACGCACCTGCCGGACCGGTCAGACGCGCCGCCAGCTCACCCCCCGTGCAGGACTCAGCCACACCGATGGTCCACTGCTTCTCACGCAGCATCCCCGCCACCTGCTCGTCCACCGTGCTGCCATCCGTGGAGAACAGCGTGTCCGCGTGGCGCTCGGCCACGACTCGCGCAAACGCCTCGTACACCTCCGCCACGTCCGGCTCATACCGCGTCACGACCTCGATCTCGCCGCGTTTCAGGCACGTCGTGACCTCCAGCTTCCCAAGCTCGACGCCCTGCTCCTCGGCCTCGCGCAGCGTCTGAGCAATCTCGGACTCCGGGATGCCGAACAGCCGCAGCGTCCGCTGCTCGTAGGTCGTCGCGTTCGCGATCGCATCGCGCAGCGCGTCCGTGCGCACCGCCGCGTCCCACATCGGCTGCAGCTCGCGTGGCGGCCCCGGCAGCACAACGACCGTCGGGCCGCTCGCCTCACCCGGCGGCACCACAAGTCCTGGGGCTGTCCCCACCGGCTCCAGGACCGTCGCGCCCTCTGGGACGGTCGCCTGCTTGCGCGTGCCGACCCGGATCGCCTCGGGATCGAGGTTCGGCCAGCGCGTCAGCAGCGGCCTGACGATCTCTTCGATGCGCCCAGTCAGCGCCTCGTCCAGCACCATCGGGCGAGCTTGAAACCTCCCCACCACCTCGGCCGTGAGGTCGTCTGCGGTCGGCCCCAGACCCCCCGCTCGTCAACACCAGATCGATCCCCTGCTCGGCCATGAACCGCAGCGCCGTCTCCACGTCGTCCGGACGGTCACCCACGATCGTCACATATGCGAGGTCCACCCCCAGCTCTCCCAGACGATCGGCCAGCCACGGGCCGTTGCGGTCGCGTACGCGGCCGCTCAGCACCTCGGTGCCGGTGACCACTATCCCCGCGCGCGCGCTCATGCGCACGTGGGCAGATGCCCGGGTGCAAGCGTCCTGCGACCGGCCTTCGTGATCGAGTACCCGATCGCGGCGCTGCTCGCCGGCACCACCCGCGGCGTGCCGTCGATCAGCAGCGTCACCGCGTTGTTGCCGAGCGTCAGTTCGAAGCGCCTCGCGTGGAACGTCGGCGTCCGCGCGCCCGCTTCCAGCGTCTGCCCCGTGACCAGCTTCCTGCCGCCTTCTCCGATCAGGCACACATACACCGTCCCCGTCGCCCGCAGCGACAGCGACACCGTGCGTGGTCGCGTTCGTGGCCGTCGCATGCCGGGACGCGCCCGGGCGCCCCGTCCGGTGCTTGGCGGCCGTACCCGTCCGCACGCTCGTGCCGCTCGTCGATCCGCCGTTGCCGCCCCCGGACAGGAGCCCGACGATCAGCAGCACGATCACGACCCCGACGATTCCCACGAGCGCCATGTATCCGCGCGAGGGCCCCGGCCCGCCTGACCCGCCCGGCCCACGGGGCACGCGCACGCGCCGCGGACTGGCCACGATCGGCTCGGGCGGCTCGCTCGGGCGCTCGTAGTTCAGCCGGTATTCCTCGACCAGCGCCTTGCCGTCCAAGCCCAGCGCGTTGGCGTAGGTGCGCAGGAAGCTCTTCACGAACGTGGGGCCGGGCAGCAGGTCCCACTCTTCGTTCTCGAGCGCGCGCAGGTACTTGGCGCGAATCTTCGTGGTCGCCTCGATCTCGGACACGTCGATCCGCTCGCGCATCCGCGCCTCGCGCAGCGTTGCACCGATCTCGGGCATGTCCGCTCGTAGGCTAGTCGCTCGCGGTTACTGCCGGCTGGCTGGGTGAGGATTCCAATCCGACCAGCACGTGCGGCAGGTCCGCCTCGGTGATCAGCACCTGGCGGGGCTTCGACCCTTCGTACCCCGAGATCACCCCGCGCCGCTCGAGCATGTCGATTACGCGCCCCGCGCGCGTGTACCCCAGCCGCAGACGGCGCTGCAGCATCGAGGTCGACGCCGTCTGCATTTCCGCCACGAGCACGATCGCGTCCCGCAGCAGCGGGTCCTCGTCGGGATCGAACTCGTCCGGCGTGCCCTCCGGCTCGGCGGGCTCGACCTCCTCCAGCAGCTCCTCGCGCAGCTCCGGCTCGCCCTGGCGGCGCCACAGATCGGTCAGCTTCGCGATCTGCGCCTCGTCGATGTAGGCGCCCTGGATGCGCTGCAGCCGCGAGGTGCCGACGGGACTGAACAGCATGTCGCCCTGCCCGAGCAGCGACTCGGCGCCGTTCTGGTCGAGGATCACGCGCGAGTCGGTCTGGCTCGAGACCGCGAACGCGATCCGCGAGGGCACGTTCGCCTTGATCATGCCCGTGATCACGTCCACCCGCGGGCTCTGCGTGGCCAGCACGAGGTGGATGCCCACCGCGCGCGCCTTCTGGGCCAGACGGATGATCGAGTCCTCCACGTCGGCGGGCGCGACCATCATCAGGTCCGCGAGCTCGTCGATCACGCACAGGATGTACGGCAGCGGCGCTTCGCCGCGCTTGGCGCGCGCCTTGTTCAGCTCGATCAGGCTGCGGGTGCGTGCGAGCGACATGGTCCCGTAGCGCTGCTCCATCTCGCGGACGAGGTTTCCCAGCGCGTTCGCCGCCATCCGCGGGCTCGTGATCACGGGCGTCAGCAGGTGCGGGATCGACTCGTAGTGGTTGAGCTCCACCTGCTTGGGGTCGACCAGCACGAGACGCACCTCGTGCGGGCTGGCGCGCAGCAGAATGCTCGAGAGCATCGCGTTGATCGCGCCGGACTTGCCCGCGCCAGTCGTGCCCGCGACGAGCAGGTGCGGCATCTTCGCGAGGTCCGCGCCGATCGCCTTGCCCGCCACGTCCTTGCCGAGCCATACGGTCAGCGGCGACCAGTCAAGTGGGGGTTGCTGGAAGACGTCGCCCAACCGCACGATCCGCCGGCGCGCGTTGGGCACCTCCACGCCCACCGCCTGCTTGCCGGGGATCGGCGCGAGGATGCGGATGTCCGTCGCCGCCAGGGCATAGGCCAGGTCGTCCTTCAGCTGCGCCACCTTTGCGACCTTCGTGCCGGGTGCCAGGCGCAGCTCATAGCGGGTGATGTGCGGCCCCGCGACCGTCCCAATCACCTTGGCCTGCACGCCGAAATGCCCCAGCGCTTCGACCAGGCTGACCGCTGTGCGCTCCTGCCCGGCCGTGTCGGGCCGCGCTTGCTCGCCGGTGGAGCGCGTCAGCAGCCTGCCCGCGTCGGGCGGCTCCCACACGAAGTCCGGGTCTTCGGTCACGCTGTCCCGGTAGCGGCCCTGCGGGGTCAACCGCTCCGGGTCGCCCGCATCGGCGTGGGCGACCCCCGGGATCGCCTCGTTCTCTTCGCCCTCTTCCTGCGGATCGACTTCAACGACATCTTGGTCTGGCGTCTCGTCCTGCGATGGCGCCTCCACATGGGTCGCCCTCACGATCAACTCTCCGGACGCCGGCTCGGGAGGCAGTAAACCGGGCTCGCAGGCAACAGACTTCGGCTGCCTGCGCAAGCCCCGTGCCAGCTTCCAGAGATGCTCGCCGGCAGACCGCAGCACACCTGCCGGGGAGGCGCCGGTCAGCAAGGTGATGCCGACAAACAGCAGCACGGCGATCAGAAGGTCCACGCCCACGCTCTGCACCGACCTGTGTGCCGCCTGATACAGCGCCTCGCCCACGACGCCGCCGTGCGCCTGCAGGAACACGCCCGACCACGACGATTCGCCCGTGTTCGGGCTCGCGCCCGAGCTCACCCCGAGCGTTCCGGCCGCGAGGGACATCGTCACGCCTCCGGCCAGACACGTCGCGCCCGCCCGCAGCGGGCGCATCTCGGGCCATGCTGGTCGCGCCAGCAGCGCCCCGCCGCCCGCGACCAGCGCGATTGGAGCGAGCACCTTCGCTTCGCCCACGCACCAGCCGAGCGCTTCGGTCAGCCCGCCGCCGACGTGCCCGCCGTTCCAGCCGCCGTACAGGACGAAGCCCAGGAACACACCGAGCGCGATCGTCCCGAACCCGAGCATGTCGCGCTGACGCTGATCGAGCTCGGGCTTGCGCGGCGGCCACGCCCACGCCATCACGTCCAGCGGCGCGAACCTCGTGTTTCTCCCGCGGCGGCGATAACGCGCGTGCGTACGCACGCGCGCTTTGGCGGCTTTTTTCGACGCCGTCTTCCGCGGCGCCGTCGAGCGTCTGGAGGTCGTACTCATCTCGCGCAACTTCGACACCGAGCCTTGGGAACCTCCCTTACGATCGCTTTACTGCAATTCGGTAGATAGAGAGTCCTGCTCATGAACGACTTCCAACCATGAACGGCCACCTCCGATGAACGACTTCTCCCGCGCCCCCAGAGTCCTCGTCGTCGAGGACGACGAGGACATCGCTCAAGCCCTGCAGCGCTCGCTGCGAATGGAGGGGTATGAGGTGCGCGCCGCGCCCGACGGTCCCGCCGCGATCGAGCACGGGCGCGCGTTCGCGCCCGACCTCGTGATCCTCGACCTCGGCCTGCCCGGCCTCGATGGCCTGGAGGTCGCGCGCGCGTTGCGCGCCGACGACGACGTGCCGATCCTGATCCTCACCGCCCGCGACGCCCTGGAGTCGCGCGTCGAGGGTCTCGACGCCGGCGCGGACGACTACCTCGTCAAGCCGTTCGAGCGCCAGGAGCTGCTGGCGCGCATGCGCGCGCTGCTGCGGCGGCGCCCGCCGCGCGGATCGGCTCCCCTGCGTGTCGGCGACCTGCTGCTCAACGCGGACACCCACGAGGTGACGCGCGGCGAGCGCACGATCGACCTCACCCAGCGCGAGTTCGAGCTGCTCGAGTACCTGATGCGCAACGAGCGCATCGTCATCTCGCGCCAGCGCCTGCTCGACGAGGTGTGGGGGTACGACCCATTCTCCACGACGAACACGATCGAGGTGTTCGTCTCCAATCTGCGCCGCAAGCTCGAGGCCGAGGGTGAGCCGAGGCTCTTGCACACGATTCGGGGGGCAGGCTACGTCCTCCGAGCCTGAGTCCCCAAGCCCTGAGCCCCCCAGCGCCCCACTCCGCGCCGTCGGGCGCCTGTCCGCCGCGTTCGACCGGCTGCCGATCCGCACGCGCCTGGCCGGCGTGTCGGCGCTGCTGACGTTCACGATCCTGTGCGCGTTCGCGATCGCGATCGGCTCGCTGACCGTGCGACGCATCCGCTCGGACTTCAACCGCGAGGTCGAAGACGATCGCCCGGCATCTGCCCTCGCAGCTGAACATCAGGGTCAACCCGTCGACGTACCGGATCGAACGCGAATCGAACCGCCGCTCGCGGATCTCGTCACGCCCCCGCAGGAGGCCGCGATCATCACGTGCTCACGCAAGGCGGGGCATGATCGAACAGGCCCCGCCGGTGCGCCCAACCTCGGCGCCCCCTCCGCCGGCCCGCACCGATCCACGGCTATCGCGTAATCAGCCTCCCGCGGTCGTGCGCTTCGCCGGCACCGACGAACCGATCGGCCGGGTGATCGTCCAGTACGGGCGCTCGGAAGCGGACACCGACGCGACGGTCGCGCGCGTCGAGCTGTTCCTGCTCGTCGGGGTGTTCGCCGGGGCCGGCCTGGCGCTGCTGGCCGGCGTCGCGATCGCCCGGCGCGCGATGGCGCCGATCGCGGAGCTGACCGGAGCTGCCGCGGAGATCGCGCGCACCCGCGACCCCTCGCGCACGGTGCCTCAGCCCGCGGCCGACGACGAGGTGGGAGAGCTCGCGCGCACGCTGGAGGGCATGCTCCGCGAGCTGGACGCCGCGCGTGGCGAGACCGAGGCGATGCTGGCGCGCCAGCGACGGTTCGTCGCCGACGCCTCGCACGAGTTGCGCACGCCCCTGACGAGCGTGCTCGCCAACCTCGAGCTGCTGGCCGACTCGCTGCGCGGCGAGGAGGGCGACGCCGCCCGCTCCGCGCTGCGCTCCTCCCAGCGTATGCGCCGGCTGGTCGCCGACCTGCTGCTGCTCGCGCGCACCGACGTGGGGCGCGTGGTCGCGCACGAGCCGAGCGATCTTGCCCAGATCGTGGTCGAGGCCGCAGGCGAGCTGGGACCCGTCAGCGATGCGCACGACATCGAGCTGGACGTCCAGCCGGCCCTGGTCGAGGGCGCGCGCGATGAGCTGCACCGGCTGACGATCAACCTGATCGAGAACGCCCTGCGCCACACCCCCCCGGGGAGTGAGATCCGAGTCAGCACGCGCCTGGTGAACGGTCAGGCCGAGCTGATCGTCGAGGACGACGGCCCGGGCGTACCGGCGGAGCTGGCGCCAACCCTGTTCGAGCGCTTCGTCCGCGGCGCCGGAGACCGCGGCGGCTCCTTCGGCCTGGGCCTGGCGATCGTGCGCGCGGTGACGGAGTCCCACGGCGGCTCGGTCAGGTTGGAGAAACGGCAGCCACACGGCGCGCGGTTCGTCGTCGATCTGCCCGCGTCAGAGGGCGCTAAACCTCAACTACTACGGGGAGAACCATCGGCCGCCGCTTGAGCCGGTCATAGACCAGCTGCGCCAAGTCGTCGTGCAGGACCTGCTGGAGCAGGTCGACCTCCCGGATCTCCTCCCCCGCGGCACGCCGCAGGGAGGACTCGACCGTCGCGCGGATCTCATCCACGAGCTCGTCGGCCTGGTCCAAGAATGGGACGCCGCGGAAGATCACCTCGGGATCGGCCACCGAGCGCCCGTCCTGCTCGGCGATCGTGGCGACCACGATGAAGATGCCGTCCGCGGAGAGCATGCGCCGGTCGCGCAGGGCGACATCGGCCATGTCGCCGATCTCGACGCCGTCGACGAAGATCATCCCCGCGTGCTCGCGCTTGCCAAAGCGGGCGCCGCGCTCTGAGATGTCCAGCGGCAGCCCGTTGTCGCCCTGGAAGATGTCCTCGGGCGGCACGCCGACGGCCTCCGCGAGCTGGGCGTGCAGGCGCAGCCGCTTGAAGTCGCCGTGGAAAGGCATGACGTAGCGCGGGCGGACGAGGTTGAGCATCAGCTTGACCTCCTCGGCGTAGCCGTGCCCCGAGGCGTGCACGGGCGCGTCCGCCGGGGTCACGACGTCGCAGCCGATGTGGTAGAGCCGGTCGATCGTCTCATTGACGGCGCGCTCATTGCCGGGGACGGGGGTGGCGGAGAAGACGATCGTGTCGCCACCGCGCAGCTGCACCTGGGGATGGTCGCGATGGGCCATCCGCCGCAGCGCGCTCAGGGGCTCGCCCTGGGAGCCGGTGGAGAGGATCACGACGCGCTCGTCGGGGAAGTCGGCGATCTCGCGCGGACCGACGAGCAGGCCGTCGGGCACCTCGACGTGGGCGAGCTGACGGGCGATCGAGACGTTCTTGCGCATCGAGCGCCCGACGAGCGCGACCTTGCGGTCGAGGGCCGCGGCGGCGTCGATGACCTGCTGGACGCGGTGGATGTTCGACGCGAAGCTGGTGACGACGATCCGTCCCTGACAGCGCGCGAACACCTCCTCCAGATGCGGGCCGACGACCGACTCCGACGGGGAGAAGCCGGGACGGTCGACGTTCGTTGAGTCCCCGCAGAGGAGCAGAACCCCCTCGCGGCCGAGCTCGGCCAGGCGCGAGACGTCTGCGGGCGGGCCGTCGACGGGCGTCTGGTCGAACTTGTAGTCGCCGGTGATCAGCACCGTGCCGAGCTCGGTGCCGAGCGCGATCGCGCAGGAGTCGGGGATCGAATGGGTCATGTGGATCAGCTCCAGCTCGAACGGACCGAGATCCAACGCCTCGCCCGGCGAAACGTCGTTCAGCTCGATGTCCTTGAGCTTGTGCTCCTCGAGCTTGGAGCGTGCCATCGCGAGCGTCAGGGGGCCTCCGTATACGGGCGGGCTGGCGCCGTTGGAGGCCAGCTCGCGCAACACCCAGGGCAGCGCGCCGAGATGATCCTCGTGGCCGTGCGTGACGACGATCGCCTCGATGTCACGCGCACGCTCGCGCAGGTAGGAGAAGTCGGGCAGGACGAGGTCGATCCCGACCATCTCGGGCGTCGGAAAGCGCAGGCCGACGTCGACGACGACGATGCGGTCGTCCTGCTCGATGACCGTCATATTCTTGCCGATCTCCCCCAGTCCCCCGAGGGGCAGGACGCGCAGCGTGGAGCTCACGCGGGTACTCGGGCGGGTGGGACCGGTACGAGGCCGTGACGCTCGAGCATCGCGCGCACCGCCGCGGTCTCTTCCGCTGTGGCGTCCACGATCGGCAGGCGCGTGGTGCCGGCACGCAGGCCGAGCAGGTTCAGAGCGGTCTTCGTGCAGGTGGGGCTCGTGGTCAGGAACAGCGTCTCGTAGACATCGCGCAGGGAGGCGTCGATCTCCTGACGATGCTCGGGCTCGTCGACCATGCGCCGCTGCTCTGAGCCGACGATGTGGCTGGCGACGAGGATGCCCCCGGCGCCGCCCATGTCCAGCGTGCGTGCGAACGTGGCGTCGTCGCCGGTGTAGAGCTCCAGGCCGTCGATGAGTTGCAGCTCTGCGGGGTTGGACTGCTTGACGCCCTCGATCCCCTCGATCTGCGCGAGCTCTGCGAGTAGGTCGGGGGGTATGTTCGTGCCGGTGCGGGCGGGGATGTTGTAGAGCAGGATCGGTCGATCGGTCGCTCGTGCGATCGCTTCGTAGTGGCGGCGCAGACCCAGTCGGCTGGGCCGGTTGTAGTAGGGGGTGACGCTCAGCTGCGCGTCCGCGCCAAGCTCGGTGGCGCGTTCGGTCAGATGGACGGCGTGGCGCGTGTCGTTGGTGCCGGTCCCCGCGACGATGCTCGTCCCGGGCGGGCGCTCGCGCACGGCCAAGTCGATCAGCCCGAGGTGCTCCTCGTCGGTCAGCGTCGCGGCCTCGCCGGTCGTCCCGGCGACGACGAACCCGTCCGAGCCGTTGCGCGCGAGATGGGCCATGAGCGCGACGAACGCGTCCTCGTCGACGCGCCCGGAGGCGTCGAAGGGCGTGACGATCGCCGTCAGGATCGTGCCTAGGTTCATGTGCTGCAGTATTCCATGCGCGCGCCGCTCAGAACAGCAGCCGCTCCAGCCCCACCACCGGCGATTCGTCAAGCTCGCCGACACGTCGCACGGCGAGCAGCACGCCCGGCATGAACGAGTCGCGGCCGGTCGTGTCGTGGCGGATCGTGAGCGTCTGGCCGACGTCGCCGAGGATCACCTCCTGGTGGGCGACCAGGCCGGGCAGGCGCACCGAGTGGATCGGGGGCTCAGGTCCTCCGCTCGCCGCCGCCATCAGCTGTGCCGTGCGCTTGGCGGTCCCGCTGGGCGCGTCGAGCTTCTCGTCGTGGTGGAGCTCGACGATCTCCGCGCGGGCCATGTGCCTGGCGGCCTCGGCGGCGAAGCGCATCATCAGCACCGCGCCGATCGCGAAGTTCGGGGCGATCAGCACGTTGGCCCGGGGCAGCCCCTCCGGCGTGCGGGCAGCCAGCAGCGGCTCGAGCTCGAACCCGGTCGTGCCGATCACGGCGTGCACCCCTGCCTGCACGCAGGCGAGCGCGTTCTCCAGAGCCGTGTCCGGCCGGGTGAAGTCGACCACCACCTCCGCGTCGGGTAGCACCTGCGCCAGCGTGACACCCAGCTGTGGATCGGCGCGTCCGACGAGCTGCATGTCCGGCGCGTCTTGCACGGCCGCGCACACGGTCGCACCCATCCGCCCCGCCGCCCCGGCCACCGCCACCCTGATCACACCGCCACCTTCTCCAGCGGCGCGAGCGCCTGGCGAAACGCGTCCTCCTCGGCGCCGACTCCGGCGATCGACAGCCTCTCGGGCACGAACAGCTCCCTGCGCCAGCTCGCCCAGGTCCTCGACCGTGACGGCGTCAATCCGGTCCACGATCTCATCGACCGAGTAGATCGGCACGCCGCCCAGCAGCGCGGACCCGAGCCGGTTCATGCGCGCCGATGTGGACTCCAGGGACAGGGCCACGCGGCCCTTGAGGTTCTCGCGCGAGCGGTCCAGCTCCTGGGGGGTTGCGGGGTCCTCGACGAAGCGCTCGCAGCTCGGAGCGCGATCGTGGCGATCGCCTCCTGCAGATTGTCGGGGCGCGTGCCGACATACAGCCCGATCTCGCCCGTGTCGGCGTGCTGGCTGGAGAAGCAGAAGACCGAGTAGGCCAGCCCCCGGCGCTCGCGCACCTCCTGGAACAGGCGCGAGGAGGACGTGCCCCCGAGCACGCCTTCGAGCACGCGCAGCGCGAACCGGCGCTCGTCGTGACGGGAGATCCCGCGTCCGCCCAGGCAGAGATGGTACTGCTCGGTGTCCTTGCGCAGGAACCGCACCCGGCGCTCGAACACGGCGGCGTCGCGGCTAGTGGCGTCGGGGACGCGACGGGCGAGCGGATCCCGTTTCGCCGTCCGCCCGGCAGCGTTCAGCGCGGGTCGCCGGCGTCGTCGCCGCCCGGGCTCGCGGCCCCGGCCAGCTCCACGAGCGCGTCGTGATCGATCGAGCCCGCCGCGGCGATCACGATGTGCGACGGCGCGTAGCGCTCGTCGTGAAAGGCGCGCAACTGCTCGGACGTGACCGAGCCGACGACCTCGGCGGTCCCGATCACGGCGCGCCCCAGCGGGTGTGAGCCGAACACGGCCTCGCCGAGAACGTCGAACACGCGATCCTGGGGGTCGTCCTCGTACATCGCGATCTCCTCCAGCACGACCTCGCGCTCGGCCTCCAGCGATTCAAAGCGCGGGCGCCAGACCATCTCGGCGGCGACGTCGAACGCGCGCTCCAGGTGACGGTCCATGATGCGCGTGTACAGCGAGGTGGATTCACGGTCGGTCCCGGCGTTGATCTCCGCGCCCATCGCGTCGAAGATCTCGTCGATCTCGTGCGAGCGATAGCGCTCGGTGCCGCGAAACAGCATGTGCTCGAGCAGGTGGCTGGTGCCCGCCTGCGCGTCTGACTCCATCGCCGAGCCCGTGCCGATCCAGAAGCCGAGCGCCACCGAGCGCACGTTCTCGATGCGCTCGGTGATCACCCGCACACCATCCGGCAGCGTGGTGGTGCGGTGCTCGCTCATAGCCCTGACCACGCCCTTGGGAGCACGGCGCCCCTGCGAGGAGGAGCGGGTACGCCGCCTAGTGACGATCGCGTTCGGACCCATGTCGGGGACGACCCGAGCCGCGCTCGCCATCGCGCCGGGAACCGCCGCCGCCCTCGCGACCGTTGCGCCGTGAACCACCCTCACGCGGAGGCCGCCCCGCCGCCGCCACCGCCTCCGGCGGTGACGCCCGCGAGCTCCTCGACGGACTTGCCGGCGATCTCGGGGTCCTCGGCGAGGCGCAGCCCGATGCGACCGCGCTCGCGGTCCACCTCGACCACGCGCACGCCGATCTCATCGCCGCGATTGAGCACGTCCTCGACGGTCTCCACGCGCTCGCCGGGCGAGACGTTGGAGATGTGCAGCAGCCCGTCGGTGCCCTTGGTCAGTTCGACGAACGCGCCGAACGTCGTCGTCTTGACGACCTTGCCGAGGAACTCGTCGCCGACCTCGATCTCCTTCATCATCACGCGGATGCGCTCGGTGAGCGCGTCGCCGAGATCGCCGTTGGACGAGTAGACCAGGACCTGACCGTCGTCGTTGACGTCGATCTGGGACTCGTACTCCTCGGAGAGGCCCCGGATCGTTTCCCCGCCCTTGCCGATCAGAAGGCCGATCTGCGAGGGGTCGATCTGGATCGTCTGGATGCGCGGCGCGAACTGGCTGAGCTGCTCGCGTGGGCTCCGGATGATGTCGGCCATCCGGCCGAGAATGAACGTGCGCGCCTCTATGGCCTGGGTGAGCGCGTCGCGCAGGATGTCGAACGTGACGCCCGTGATCTTGATGTCCATCTGCAGCGCGGTGATGCCGCGCTCGGTGCCGGCCACCTTGAAGTCCATGTCGCCGAGGTGATCCTCGACGCCGGCGATGTCCGTCAGGACGATGTAGTCATCGCCCTCCTTGATCAGACCCATCGCGATGCCCGCGACCGGACGCTTGATCGGAACGCCGGCGTCCATCAGCGACAGCGAGGAGCCGCAGACCGAGGCCATCGAGGAGGAGCCGTTGGACTCGAGGATGTCCGAGACCACGCGGATTGAGTAGGGGAACTCCTCGATCGAGGGCACCATCGGCGCCAGGGCGCGCTCGGCGAGCGCGCCGTGACCGATGTCGCGGCGCTTGACACCACCCATGCGACCCGCCTCCCCGACCGAGAAGGGCGGGAAGTTGTAGTGGTGCCAGTAGTACTTTTTGGTCTCGAGGCCGAGCGTGTCGATGCGCATCTCCTCCTTGAGCGTGCCCATCGCCACGACGCTCAGCGCCTGCGTCTGCCCGCGCGTGAACAGCGCCGAGCCGTGCGTGCGCGGCGTGACGCCCACTTCGATCGTGATGTCGCGGATCTCGTTCTCGGCGCGGCCGTCGGGGCGCTTCTTGTGGACGGCGATGCGCTCGCGGATGATCGACTTCTCGAGCTTGTCGAAGGCCAGCTGCACGGCGGCGCGACGCTCCTTGGCGGCCACGCAGCTGCTCCTCGGAGGCGCCCTCGGGCGCGGCCGGGGCGTGCTGCTCGAGGATCGCCGCCTCGGCCTCCTTGGTGGCGTCCTGGCGCTCGAGCTTGTCCTCCACCTGCGTGGCGGCGTCGAGCAGGGCTCCGTGGGAGGCGCGGATCGCGTCGAGCAGCTCGGCGATCGACCTGGATCGTCTCGAAGACTTTCTTCTCCTTGCCGACTTTCGCCGCGAGGTCGCGCTGCAGCGCGCACAGCTTCTTGATCTCCGCGTGGGCGATGTCCAGCGCGTCGAGGATCTCCGCCTCGGGGATCTCGTTGGCGCCCGCCTCGACCATCAGGATCGCCTCCTCGGTGCCGGCCACGATCAGGTCGAGGTCCGAGCCGCCGTCCTCGGCGCCTCCAGGGAGCAGGTCCGGTCTCCTCGTGGGGTTGACGACGAAGTTGCCGTCGATCTTGCCGATGCGCACGGCGCCGACGGGCGTCGGCAGCGGTATGTCGGAGATCATCAGCGCCGCGGAGGCGCCGTTCATCGCGAGGATGTCGTAGGGGTGGACCTGGTCGATCGAGAGCGGGATCGCCACGAGCTGGGTGTCATAACGCCATTCCTTGGGGAACAGCGGTCTGATTGGGCGGTCGATCATGCGCGCGGTGAGCGTGCCCTTCTCGCCCGGCCGTCCCTCGCGCTTGAAGAAGGAGCCGGGGATTTTCCCGGCGGCGTACATCCGCTCCTCGACGTCCACTGTCAGCGGGAGGAAGTCCACGTCGCGTAGACTGCCCGCGACGGCCGTCGCAAGAAGCATGGTGTCGCCTTGGCGGACGACGACTGCGCCGGATGCCTGCTTGGCCATCCTGCCGGTCTCAAACGAGAATCTCGCTGCCGGCGATCTCCACGGAGACCCGCGTAACGGCGTCATTGCTGCTCATATTCTTTCTACCTTCCTGTGCTCCGCCCGTCGGGTCGGGACGCGCGTCCCTGGCGGATCGTGTTTATCTTTTATTCCGAACCAGCGGAGCTTAGCGGACGCGAGCCCACTCGGCCGGTTCGCGTCAGGCGACGGTGCGGGCCGCGACGAGACCTTCGCGCAGGAGCTCGACGCCCGGCAGCTCGGCCGGCGTGGGCGCCTGATAGCTGTAGCGCACGATCCCGTCGGGGCCTGTGATGATCAACGCACGCTGGGGAAAGCCGCCCTCGTGCAGGACCCCGAACGCGGTGCACGCCGCGCCCTTGGGCTCGAAATCGGATAGCTGGGGAATGCTCACGCCGAGCTTCTCCCGAAACGCGGCCTGCGAGTAGGAGCTGTCGCAGGAGACCCCATAAATCTCCGTGCCGTCCGCCGTCAGCTCACCGAGCGCCCGGTCATACACCTGCAGCTGGTCGGTGCAGACCGGGCTGAACGCGAACGGATAGAACACGAGGATCGTCGTGTGGCCGCGCAGGTCTTTCTCAGTGAAGCGCTCGCCGTCTTCGCGCGCGAGCCTGAACGACGGCACCGGATTGCCGGGGCCGACGACACTCACTTACGCAAGCCCAGCTCTTTGATCAGCGCGCGGTAGCCCTCAAGGTCGCGGCGGCGCAGGTAGTCCAGGAACCGCCGGCGACGCCCGACGAGCATCAAGCAGGCCGCGACGGGAGTGATGATCTTTGGACTGCTCGCGCAGGTGCTCGGTGAGATGATTGATGCGCTCGGTCAGCAGCGCGACCTGGACACGGGTGTTGCCGGTGTCCTGCTCGTTCGCGCCGAACTGCGCGGCGATCTCGCGCTTGCGCTCTGCGGTGATGGCGACCATTTGCGGGCACGGTAGCAGAGAGCGTCAACAAGAAAGAGAGGGCAAGGGGAAGAGAGGCTCAGGCCGCGGCGACGATCTCGCGCGTACGCGATACGTCGCGGCGCATCTGCTCGATCAGCGCCTCGGGCGTGTCGAACCGCCGCTCGCCGCGCAGACGCGCGAGGAAGTCCAGGCGCAGGGTGCTGCCGTACAGGTCGCCGTCGAAGTCGATCAGGTAGGCCTCGATCAGCTCGCCGCGACCGGTCTCGAACGTCGGGCGCACGCCGATGCTGACGGCAGCTGGCGTATCGCCGTTGGCGAGGCACGCGTACACGCCGTGGCCGGGACACGCGAGCGCCTCGTCGGGCACGAGGTTCGCGGTCGGAAACCCAAGCTCACGCCCGCGCTCATCGCCGTGGACGACCTCGCCGCGCAGCTGAAACGGCGCGCCGAGAAACCGCGTGGCCTGGTCGACCTCTCCCGCCAGCACCAGGCCGCGGATGTGGCTGGAGGAGACGACCTCCCCGTCGACCTCCAGCAGCGGATGGACGACCGTCTGGAAGCGCTCGTCGGTGGCGAGCAGCCGCGGGTCCCCCTGAGCGCGGTGCCCGAAGCGGAAGTTCTCGCCGATCGCGACCCTCTCGGCCCCCAGCGCGCCGACGAGCACCTCGGAGATGAACTCATCCGCCGTGTGTGACGCGAACTCGACGTCGAACGGGATCACGATCAGCTCCTGCACGCCGAGGCCGGCGATCAGCTCGGCCTTGACGTCGAGCGTCGTCAGCAGCTTCGGCGTGTGTTGGGGCGCTATGACCGACACTGGGTGCGGCTCGAACGTGAGAACAGAGTCCGAGCCCGCGATCACCGCGCGGTGGCCGAGGTGCACGCCGTCGAACGTGCCGACGGCGACGCTGCGTGCGGGGGAAGCGCCCTCGCTGGGGCCGTGTTGGCCGATCGGAGATCCCATTGATCTCCGATCGGTGGGCAGACGCGTGATATCCACGGCCGCACAGCCTATTTGGGCAGCGTCGCAAGCGCTTGGCCGAGTGCGATCAGCGGGGGATCCGCCCACGGCTGGTTGTGTGGTGGCGGCGGCACCGCCTCGTTCACCTCGAACGGCCCGATCGCGGTGCGCCTGAGCTCGATGCAGTACGCATCGTTCAGGTCTGCGATCAACGAGCGCACGTAGGTGCCCGCCGAACATTCGATCGCGTAGCCCGCGCGCGGTGGGCGGGATCCTCATCCCTCCAGGTCTGCTCGAAGCGGTGGACTGTGACGATTCGCTCGGGCATCTCGAACTGCTCGCCGCGCCGCGCGCGCTTGTAGGCGCGCTCGCCGCCGATCTTCACGGCCGAATGCCGGGGCGGGCGCTGCCTGACCTGCCCGGTCGGCAGCGACGGTGGGTCGGGTGGCAATCTGCCGGTGTGCACGATCTTCCCCTCGGTGTCCCCGGTGCTCGATGTGAACCCCAGCCGCGCGACCGTCTCATAGCGCTTGGGCAGCTCCATCATCTGTCGCTGGGCTTTCGTCGCCTGACCGACCAGCACGATCAGCAGGCCCGTGGCGAACGGGTCGAGCGTGCCGGCATGCCCGACCTTCACGCCGCCGCCCAGAGCGCGCTTGACGAGCGCGACCACATCGTGGGAGGTCATCCCCGCGGGCTTGTCGATCAGCAGGATGCCGTCTCATCGGTCCTCGCCCATCATCGCGTGTGGCGCAGCAGTGAGCGATGACGTTCGGGACCGGGCCCGGGTCGGGGCTCAGACCAGCGTCGCAGCGGCCGGGCCGTTGGAGGTGGCGTGCAGCTGCGCGGCGATCGCCTGCCGCAGGAACTCGACGAGGGGCTCGATCTCGAGCGTCGTGGAGAAGCCCGCCGCGCGCCGGTGCCCGCCGCCGCCCTGCTCGCGCGCGATGCGCGAGACGTCGACGTCGTCGTCGGTCGCGCGCAGCGAGACTTTGTGCTGGCCGATGCGCTCGCCGCTGCTCAGCTCGCGCACGAGCACCGCGACCTTCGTGCCCTGCACGGCGCGCAGGTGATCGATGATGCCCTCCGAGAAGCTGTCCTCTGCCTCGGCGTCGCGGAAGTCCTGAGCGCTCAGCGCGGCCAGCGTCAGCTCGCCTGAGTCATAGCGGCGCATTCGCATGAGCGCGAGCGCGAGCAGCGTCAGCTTCGCCTGGGGCATCTCCTCGTACAGGCGCCGGTAGACGTCCTGCACGTCCACTCCGGCCGCGATCAGCTCGGCCGCCATCTCGTGCGCGCGCGGACCGGTGTTCTCATACATGAAGCGCCCGGTGTCGGTGATCAGCCCGACATACAGCGCCTGCGCAACGGCCGGCGTTGGCGCCACGCCGAGACCGTGCATCAAATCCCACACGATCTCCGCCGTGCACGAGGCGTCCGGCACGACATGGTCGAGCGTGCCGAAGCGAGTGTTGTCGTGGTGGTGATCGATGTTCAGCAGGTGGCTGCCCTGCTGCAGCACGCTCGCCGAGTTGCGGTCGATGTTGCCGCAGTCCAGGAACACGACAGTGCGCCGGGCGATGTCCGCCGGCGGCGAGGAGATCAGCCCGTCGAGCTCGAAGAAGCGGTACTCGTAGGGAAGCGGGAAATCGGTCGCGGCGATGAACATCTGCGAGTCCTTGCCCAGCGCGGTGAGCAGTCCCTGCATCCCCACGAGCGAGCCGAGCGCATCGCCATCGGGGCCCTCGTGCGCGGCGAGCACGAACCGCGTATCCGCGCGGATGCGCTCGAGCACCCGCTCGCGCGTGACCTCGGGGCTCTCGACGCCGGCGCCCGCGCTCACGAGCCCTCGATCTCCTCGAGCAGCTCCTCCACGCGCAGCGCCCGGTCGGTCGTCTCGTCATAGGCGAACTCCAGCGCCGGCGTGCGCTTCAGGCGCAGCTGTGAGGCCAGCCGCCCCTGCAGGTAGCCGTGCGCGTGGCGCAGGCCTTCGAGCGTATCCTCGCGCTGAGCGGCGTCCGAGGGGCCCCCCTCCTCGCCGAGCACGCTGAAGTACACCCGCGCGTGGCGCAGGTCGGCGCTTGTCCTGACGTCTGTCACGGTCACGAATCCAACTCGAGGGTCCTTCAGCTCTCCTGTCAACGCGTCGCCGAGCACCTGCCTGATCGCCTCGTCGACGCGACGCATACGTCCCGAGGCGCCCATCCTACCGGCGGGTCGCCTAGGAGAGCTCGCGCTCCTGCAAGCGCGTCTCGTATGTCTCGAGGATGTCGCCCTCGCGCAGGTCCTGGAAGTTGGCGAGCACGATCCCACACTCAAAGCCGCTCGAGACCTCGCGCGCATCCTCGTTGAAGCGGCGCAGGCTCGCGATGGTCGTGTCGTAGATGACGGTCCCCTCGCGCACGACCCGCGCTTTGGCTCCGCGCGTGACCTTGCCCTCGGTCACGAACGAGCCGGCGATCGTCCCGATCCGCGAGGCGCGGAACAGCTGGCGCACCTCCGCCTGCCCGAGCGGCGTCTCGACCTCGGTCGGCTCGAGCATCCCCTGCATCGCGGCGCGCAGCTCTTCGATCGCGCGGTAGATCACCGAGTAGGAGCGGATCTCCACGCCCTCGCGCTCGGCCACCTGACGCGCTTCGCCGACGGGACGCACGTTGAAGGCGAGGATCACTCCCTGCGAGGCCGCGGCGAGCATCACGTCGGACTCGTTGATGCCGCCGACGCCGCGATGGATGATGTTGACGTTGACCTCTTCCTGGGGAAGCTTGGCGATCTCGTCCTCGATCGCCTCCAGCGACCCGGCGACGTCAGCCTTGACAACCAGGCCGAGCTCCTTGACGGCGCCCACCTGGGCGAGCTTGAACACCTCCTCCAGCGAGACCTTGCGTCCCGAGCGCCGGGCCAGCGCCTCGGTCTTCAGGCGGTTGGCGCGCTCACCCGCGAGCTGGCGCGCGCGGCGCTCGTTCTCGACGGCGCGGACGAGCTCGCCCGCCTCGGGGACGCCGTCGAAGCCGAGCACCTCAACCGGCTGGCCGGGCGTGGCGTGCTTGACGCGCGCGCCGGTGAAGTCGTGCATCGCCCGCACCCGGCCGAAGTGCGCGCCCGCGACCAGCGCGTCGCCGACGTTCAGCGTCCCGCGCTGGATCAGCACGCTCACCACCGGCCCGCGCCCGGGGTCGAGCTTTGACTCGATCACCGTTCCCGAGGCCGGCGCGTCGCTGTTGGCCCTCAGCTCCTCCAGGTCGGTGACCACCTGAATCGTGTCGAGCAGGCTGTCGAGACCCTGACGTGTCTTGGCGCTGACGTCGACGAACTCGATCTCCCCACCCCACTCGGCGGGCTGCAGCCCGTGCTGGGTCATCTCCGTGCGCACGCGCTCGGGCTGGGCGCCCTCCTTGTCGATCTTGTTGACGGCCACGACGATCGGCACCTCCGCCGCCTTGGCGTGATCGATCGCCTCTTCGGTCTGGGGCTTGACGCCGTCGTCGGCGGCGACGACGATCACCGCGAGGTCGGTCACGCGCGCGCCGCGCGCGCGCATCGCCGTGAACGCCTCGTGACCGGGCGTGTCCAGGAACGTGACCTCCTTGCCGCCGTGGCGCACCTGGTAGGCGCCGATGTGCTGGGTGATCCCGCCCGCCTCGCCGGCCGCGACCTCGGTCTGGCGGATCGCGTCCAGCAGCGAGGTCTTGCCGTGGTCGACGTGCCCCATGATCGTCACGACCGGCGGGCGCTCGATCAGGTCCTCGTCTGAGTCCTCGAACACCTGCTCGACCTCGACGTCGTCGGCGGCGTGGACAATCTCGATCTTCTTGTCGAACTCGTCGGCGAGCACCTGGATCGCGTCGTCGGAGAGTGTCTGGGTGAGCGTCGCCATCTCGCCGAGCATCATCAGCTTCTTGATCACCTCCGGCACCGGCGCGCCTAGATACTCGGCCACGTCCTTGACCGTCGAGCCGGAGTTCACGCGCACGAGGTCGGTCGCCTCCATCGCGGCCGTGTCGATCGGCGCGATCGTCTCGTCGTAGGTCCCGCGTCTGCGCCTGCCCCGGCGGGGACGGCGCTGCGGCTGGTTGGCCGGCCCGCCCTGCTGACGGCGCGAGGCCTGGGAGTCGATCACCACGCGCCGGCGACCTCCCGGCGCATTGGCGACCGGCGCGCGCTCGCCCGTGCGCGAGTCACGCGTGGGACGCACCCGATCGGCCGCCGGACCTGGATTCGACGCTGGCGGGCGCCGGAGCGGACGGAGCGGGCTGACGCTCAACCGTCGGCGCCACCGCAGGCGCTCCGTTGCGAACCAGCGACGAGCGGGCTCAGGCTGGAGATTCGCGGTGTCGTGGGGGCAGCCGTAGCGCGGAGCGCCTGCCCAACGCCGAGGCGGCGCCTCATCGACGGAGGACGCCGCCGTCTTGATCTCCACACCGGCGGCCTTCAGTCTCTCCAGCAGCTCCTTGCTGGAGAGACCCTGCTGCTTGGCGATCTCGTGTACGCGCTTCTTGCTCATGGGATGATTGGAAATGTAGAGGGGCCCGGCTGCGCCACCCTCTTGGCGATTCTACGAGCTCGTCGGGCAGGGTCACCGCGCAGCGCAGTGCGCGCGCGATCGCGCCGCGCCTGACGGCGAGCGCCAGACAGTCCACGGCCGGCTCGCCCGCGCTCACGCCTCTGCACAGATACGCCCCACGGCCGGGCATCGTGCCGTCGCGGTCGAGCACCGCGTGTCTTGCCCGACCCTCACCCGCGCTGGCCGATCTTTGATCGGAAGTGCGATCCTGACCAGCTCCGACTTCGGCGCCGCTGCGCCCGCAACCGACGCACCTGCGCCGGGGGGACACACGGCTCACAGCGCTGGGTTGGAGGCCTATGACGCCGGCTCCTCGGCGTGGGTCTCCGGGGCGGTGGACTCCTCCTCAGCGACCCCGGCGTCCGGGGCGGCGTCGGTCTCACCGTCGTGGGCCAGCGCAGCCACATCCTCGTCGTCGTCTACTCCCCCACCCTCGGGCTCGGGTTCGCCGGCGGGCGCGCTCAGGTCGGCGACGTTGTCGGTCGCGATGTTCGCGAGCGCCTGGTGGGTCTCCAGGCCGCAGTAGCGCGAGCCCGGCAGCGACGCGTTCGGGCAGCGCCTGCCGTTGGAGAGGATCGCCGCGCAGCGGCCCTGGACCTCCTCCTCCTCATAGCCGTGCTCGGCCTCCTCGGCGGCAAACTCGGTCTCCGAGCGGATGTCAATGCGCCAGCCCGTCAGCCGCGCGGCCAGGCGCGCGTTCTGGCCCTCGCGCCCGATCGCCAGCGAGAGCTGGTCGTCGGGCACGATCACCGTCGCCTGCTTGGCCTCGTCGTCGACGAGCACCTCGCGCACCCGAGCGGGCGAGAGCGCCTTGGCGACGAACCGGGCGGGCTCGTCGTTGTGGGGGATGATGTCGATCTTCTCGCCGCGCAGCTCTGATACGACCATGCGCACGCGCGAGCCTCGCGGCCCCACGCACGCGCCGACAGGGTCGACGCCATCGGTGTTCGAGACGACCGCTATCTTCGAGCGGTAGCCCGGCTCGCGCGCGACATTGGCGATTTCCACCAGGCCGTCGGCGATCTCCGGGACCTCCAGCTCGAACAGCTTCTTGATCAGCTCGGGATCGCGCCGGGAGACGATGATCGACGGCCCCTTGGTCGAGGGCGAGACCTCCTTGATGACCGCCTTGATCCGCTGGGAGTGGTCGTAGCGCTCGCCCTCGACCTGCTCTGACTTGGGCAGCAGCGCCTCGACACGTTCGCGCAGCTGAACGAGCGTGTAGCGGGAGTCCGACTGCTGCACGATGCCCGTGATCAGCTCGCCAACACGGTCGCGGTACTCCTCGAACATCATGTCCCGCTCGGCCTCGCGAATGCGCTGCAGGATCACCTGCTTGGCGGTCTGCGCGGCGATCCGCCCGAAGTCGTCGGGGGTAACGTCGCGCTCGTCGATCTGGTCGCGGTATTCGGCGAACTTCTTTGGATCGATTTCCGGTTCCTCCGGTTCGCGCATCTCGCCCGTCTCGGGGTCGATCGTCGTTTCCTCGTCGATCGTCTCGACGATCAGGTGCGCCTCCAAGCGCTCGGGGATGATCAGTTCGATCACCCGGAAGTCGGCGGTCTCGCGGTCCATTTCCACGCGCGCGTACTTGGCCGAGCCGGGCTGCTTCTTATAGGCGGACAGCAGCGCGTCCTCCAGCGCAACCATCAGCTTCTCGGGCTCGATTCCCTTCTCGCGCGCCAGCGCGTGCATCGCCTCAAGGATTTCGCGTGACATATCTACTCCTCGACGAGGTTCGAACGACGGATCTCGGCGTAGGGGATCGCGACGATCCCCTCGTCGGCGGCAAGCATGACCTCATCCTCGGAGGCGCCGACCAGCTCGCCGGTGAAGCTGCTGACGGGCCGCCCGGCCCTCTGCGCCCGCTCGGAGCGGACCGCCGGGCGCGGATGGCACGTGCGTACCCTGGCGCGGCGCCCGACGAAGCGGCGGAAGTGCGCCGGCTTGGTCAGGGGACGCTCACTCCCGGGCGAGGACACCTCCAGCGAGTAGCGATCGCGCAGCTCGTTCAGAGCAGCGCTCACACGCTCACACAGCGCGAGCGTGACGCCCCGCGGATGGTCGATGAACACGTGCAGCCGCCGGCCGCCAACCACCTCGGCGAGCAGCACCTCGACCTCGGGCTCGCTCGTGGCCAGACGCCTCTCTATGTCTGTCTGCAGCGCGGTCATCGTCCTTCTCCATCTAGGTCCTTACGCAAAAAAAGCGGGCGGGCGCCCACTCTCGGTACTGCTGCCGGCGCCTGCGCGCCAGCACGAAAGCTGTCGCCCGAGCATAGCATCGGTGCGGCGGCGCATACGCGAATCAGGCGTACTCGGCGTCGCGACGCGCGCGTTCGCGATACAGCCGATAGTCGGCACGTTCGGGTCGCAACGAGCAGGCCAGCGCCAGCGGCTGGCAGGCCTCGCGGTGACGCCCGAGCAGCTGCATCGACCGGCCCAGACAGAACAGCGCGTAGTCATTGGTGGGCGTCCTGGAGGCCACCGCCTGGAACTCGGCGGCGGCGCCTTCGTAGCGCTGCGCGTGAAACAGCGCCCGCCCGAGCGCCTCGCGGATCGACGCCTTGTCGGGCTCGAGGTCCCGTGCCCGGCTGAGTGGCACGATCGCAGCCTGATGGTCGCCGTGGTCGAGTAGCTCGCAACCCCGCTGATAGAGGTCGTAGACGCTCTCCATCGGACCAGTTTAACGGCTCCCCCGCAGGCTCTCGACAGCGTCGAGGATCGCCTCGGCGACCTGCGCCTTGCCGGCGCGCGGCACGTGGCGCCCCTCGATCTGCTGGCCGCCGGCGGTGAGGATCGTGACCTCGTTGGCGTCCACGTCGAAGCCGATGTCAGCACGTGAGATGTCGTTGACGACGAGCGCGTCGAGTCCCTTGACGGTGAGCTTGCCGCCCGCGCACTCAATGGCGCGCTCGCCGTGCTCGGCGGCGAAGCCGACGAGCGTCTGGTCGTCGCGACGCTGGGCCGCAAGCCCGGCGAGCACGTCGGCGGTCGGCTCGAGCACGAGCTCCAAGCGCGCGCGGTCGGACTTCTTGATCTTCCCGTCGGTGGGGGCTGCCGGCGCGAAGTCGGCGACGGCGGCGGCCATCAGCAGCACGTCGCAACTGGGAAACTCCTCCTCGCAGACCTCGCGCAGTTCGGCGGCGGTTGAGACCTCGCGCCAGGCGACTCCCTGCGGGGGCTCCAGCGCGACGTTGGCGGCGATCATCGTCACCTCCGCCCCACGCGCCCGTGCGCTCTGCGCGAGCGCGAGTCCCATGCGTCCGGAGGAGCTGTTGCCGACGAACCTCACGCTGTCGATCGGCTCGCGCGTGCCACCTGCCGTGACGAGCACCCTCAGGCCGCTCCACGCGCCGTCGCCCGGCGCTGTGGGAACCAACCCCTCCGCGGGGGCGTCCGCCAGCGCCGTCTCGCACGCCGCCAATATCCGCGCGGGCTCGGCCAGGCGACCGATCCCATGCTCGCCTTTGGATGCCAGCCTTCCGCTGTCGGGCTCGACGATCTGAGCGCCGCGCTCGCGCAGCGTCTGGAGGTTCGCCCGGGTTGCCGGGTGTTCGTACATGCGGTTGTTCATCGCCGGAGCGATCACGAGCGGGCAGTCGGCGGCGAGCGCGCAGCTGCTCAGCAGGTTGTCCGCCAGCCCAGCGGCGAGCTTGGCGAGCGTGTTCGCCGACGCCGGCGCGATGACGTACACCTCGGCGTTCGCCACCAGCTCGAGATGACTCAGCGGTTCGTGCTCTGGCAGCGGCTGTCCGGGAAACGCCCCGCGCGCGGGATCGCGCTCGAACTCGCTGACGAGCACCGGCGCGCCCGTCAGCGCCTCAAACGACGCCGCCCCGACGAATCGCCTGCTCGCCGGGGTCTGCACGACCCTGACCGCGTGCCCGGCCCCCGTCGCCAGACGCACGAGCTCCAGCGTCTTGTACGCGGCGATGCCGCCGCTCACGCCGAGCAGGATTCGGGACATGACCTAGGTTGTAGAGACCCTGCCGGGGGTTGGCAAGTCCTGGTGCGTCTCTCTCTCCCTCTCCCCTACCTGTAGTGGTACTTGATCTTCCCCGCTGCTACCTCCTCGAGGGCGATCGTGAGGTAGTTCTTGGACGCGGTGTCCACCATCGGAGGCGGGAACTCGTCGAATGTGCCCTCGCCTAGGTTGTGGTAGTAGCTGTTGATCTGGCGCGCCCGCTTGGCGGCCACGAGCACGCTGGCGTAGTTGGAGTCGACGTTCTCGAGCAGTCTGTCGATACGGGGAGAGATCACTGGGCCTCTGAGCCTTTCCTGGTTGACCTTGCAGTGTAGTGGCTGCGCTCAATCCAGCTCGGCGACGACGATCGCCTCCAGACGCTCCAGGGCGTCCTCGAGCCGGTCGTTGACCACCACGTGCGCGAACTCGGGCTGGGCCTCGAGCTCCTGCTCGGCGACCCGCAGCCGGCGCTCGACCTCGGCGCCGTCGTCGGTCCCGCGCCCGATCAGGCGTGTGCGCAACGCCTGCAGCGACGGCGGCGCGATGAACACCTGCACGGCGTCGGGCACCGCAGCGCGCACCTGCCTGGCGCCCTGCACCTCGATCTCCAGCACGACGGGCACGCCCGCGCGCACGCGATCCTCGAGCTCGTCCCGCAGCGTCCCGTAGCTGCGCCCGGCGTAGTCGGCGTGCTCGACGAAGAATCCATTCGCCACTTTGCGATCGAACTCCTCGCGCGTTAGAAAGTGGTACTCGACGCCGTCCCGCTCGCCCGGCCGCGGTGCGCGCGTGGTCGCCGAGACCGACAGCTCCAGTTGGGGCAGGCGCTCCATCAGACCCCTGATGAGCGTCCCCTTGCCGACCCCCGACGGTCCCGTGATGACAAACACGCGCGCCACGACCGGGACCCTAATGTCGGTACCGGCGGGAACTATGGAGACGGTTAACGCCCCGGAAAACCGGACACGCTCCTGCTGCGTCGATGGGCAAGCGATACAAGAACGCAGGGAACGTGGCGAACGCAGGGAGCGGGCCGTGCTACGCACGCGAGCGACCGAGGACGCAGTAGCGCGCCGCTCAGCGGCGCAGAAGCGAGACCAGCTCGCTGCGCTGGCGCTCTGACAGCCCGCCGATCGTCTTGCTCGGCGAGATGCGGCAGTGGGCGAGGATCTTGTTGACCTTGACACGCCCGTACTTGGGGACCGCCAGCAGCATGTCGAACACCTTGGCGGTCTCCAGGTACTCGGGCGGGTTCAGCAGCAGCGCGTGAATCGACAGCCGGCCAGCCTTCAGATCGCGCTTTAGCTGGGCGCGCTTGGTGCGAATACGGTTGGCTCGCGCGAGCGCGTCCATGCGCTGGTTCAGCGACCGCTCGGGGGCCATCACGTGCTTTTGCCCCGTCGGTTCGGTCGCCGTCGCCATGGGCGGCGAGTCTACACACCGACGAGCGACGATCAAGGGAAACCAGTCGAATTCATCTACACCTCAACCTGAGGTCGAGCTATGTCGAGGGTCCTGGATGGTGGCATGGCGCGTTTGCAGGGGTTTTTATCCAACGCCAGATTGGCCGTCCAGCCAGTTGTTGTTGGCGCCTCAGGCCGACTGAGAGGTCAGATCGCGCGCTATCCGTGCCCCCGCCAGCGGATCGCGAAAGCTCTCCGTCCCGACCGCCACGAGCGTCGCGCCCACGTCGAGCAGATCCCGCGCATGCGCGGCGCTCTGCACGCCGCCCATGCCGATCACGGGGATATCCACGCGCGCCGCCACTGCGGCCACCTGCGCGAGCGCTACGGTGCGGATCGCGGGCCCGGACAGGCCACCCGTGCCGCCGCCCAGCCAACGCCTCGCCGGATTGGCATTCGGCTTGGCCGGGGCCGAGCCGAGCAGCGAGTCCTTTCCGGCGTCGCGTGCGCTGGCCGATCTTCGATCGGTGGGGCGCGCGAGCGCCATTGCGCGCAGCGTGTTGATCAGCGACACCGCGTCCGCGCCGCCCTCCTGCGCCGCCCGCGCACACTCGGCCACGTCGGCGGTGTTCGGAGTCAGCTTCACGATCAGCGGCTTGCCCGTGCTGCGGACGCACCGCACGCACCACCTCCTCCAGCTGGCGTGGATCGGCGCCGATGTCAAGGCCCGTCTGCACGTTCGGGCACGACACGTTCAGCTCAATCGCGGCGATCTCCTCGCGCGCGTCGCACGTCTGCAGCGATCTGTGAGATCTCCGCCGCGGTCGAGCCCATCACGTTCGTGATCAGCGGCACGGGCAGTCGTGCCAGCTGCAGGCAGATCCTCGGCCAGATACCCGTCCAGTCCCCTGTTGGGCAGGCCGATCGAGTTGATCAGACCCGCCGACGCCTCCCACAGTCGCGGCGGCGGGTTGCCCGCGCGCGGGCGCAGCGTGATCGTCTTGGACACGAACGCCGCGAACGGAAACTCCCGCACCAGCGCCTCGCCGAACGCGCGCTGCGCCGCGATCGCGTCGAACGTTCCCGAGCCGTTGATCACGGGATGCGCGAGCTCCAGCCCGCAAAGCTCGACGGCGCTCGTACTCATGCTGGAGCTCCCGCATGCTCGTCGACATGCTCTAGCTCGGCCGCGTCGATCACGGGGCCGTCAACGCACACGCGAACGTACCCGCCCCCGCGAACGGGCACGACACAGCCGTAGCACGCCCCGAACCCGCACGCCATGCCGGCCTCCAGCGCTAGCTGCGCCGGCACCTCGCGCGCTGCGCACAGTGCCCGGACCGCTTCCAGCATCGGCGCGGGCCCACACGAGTACACGACCGCGTGCCCGTCTCGATCGAGCCCTGACGCCAGCAACTCGGTGACGAGCCCGGCATGGCCGACCGAGCCGTCATCGGTCGCGACGCTCGCACCGCTCAACAGTGCCGCGCCCTCGGCATGGGCGCCGTCGCGAAACCCGAGCAGCGCGGTGCTCGCAACGCCCTCGGCAGTCAGCGTGTCCTGCAGGATCGCCAGCGGCGCGATCCCCACACCACCGCCAACGAGCAGTGCGCGACGGCCCTCGTGCGGCGCCGCGAACCCCCGGCCTAGCGGCCCCAACACCAGCAGCCCCTCCCCCGCCTGCATCTCGCACAGCCGGCGCGTGCCCGGCCCGACGTCCTCCAGCAGGTAATGCGCCTCGCCGTCACTCACCCGCGCGACCGAGAACGCACGGGCCAGATAGGGGCGCTCGTCCTCGCCCCCACCCCAGCGCTCCGCCGCGGCGAGCATCGCGAACTGCCCCGGGTCAGGTCTCGGCCCGTCGGGGTCTGAGACTCGCAGCACGCGATACGCGCCCAGCGGCTCGTTGGCACTCACCGTCAGCAGCCGCCGATGCGGCGAAGCGAGGGTTCTCTCTGCCGAGGCGCCCACCTACGCGACCCCGGCACCGTCCGGTGTACTCGCCCTGGGACGGGCCTCGCCGTGGAGCTCTTGCAGGCACATCACCTCGGGCTCGCCGTCGCGGCGAGCGCTGCGCGATCGCGCGCGCGGCGGAGACGCCGGCGGCGAGCGTGGTCAGGCAGGGGATGCCGTGGGCGACGGCCGCGCGGCGGATCTCCCAGCCGTCGCGTGCGCGCGCCCGAGCCCGTGGGCGTGTTGACCACAAGGTCCACGTCGCCGCGCTCGATCCAGTCGAGCACGTGCGGGGAGCCCTCGCCGATCTTGTTCGAGTCGCTGCACGGGCACGCCCATGCGCGCGATCGCCTCGGCGGTGCCGCGTGTAGCGACGATGCGAAAGCCGTATGTCGTGCAGGCTCTGAGCGACCGCGATCGCGCCCGACTTGTCGGAGTCGGTGACCGTGATGAACGCCGTGTCCTCGCGTTGGCAGCGGTACGCCGGCCGCGGCCTGGGCCTTGGCGAACGCGGTCGGGAAGTCGCGCGCGATGCCCATCACCTCGCCCGTCGAGCGCATCTCCGGGCCGAGCACCGCGTCGGAGCCCTCGAAGCGGTCAAACGGCAGCACGGCCTCCTTGACGGACACGTGATCGCCGATAGCCCAGTCCCCTGCCTTCCTGGGGCAGGTCGAGATCGGCGATCCGCTCGCCCAGCATGATCCGGCACGCAAGCTTGGCCAGCGGCACGCCGACCGCCTTGGACACGAACGGCACCGTTCGCGAGGCGCGCGGGTTGGCCTCGATCACATACAGCTCGCCGGAGTGCACCGCGTACTGCACGTTCAGCAGCCCGACGACGCCGATCGCCAGCGCCAGCTCGCGCGTGGCTGAGCGGATCTGCTCGAGCATCTCCTCCCCGAGCGAGTGCGGCGGCAGCACGCACGCGCTGTCGCCTGAGTGTACGCCGGCCTCCTCGACGTGCTGCATGATCCCGCCGATCCACACCTCCGTTCCGTCGCACAGCGCGTCCACGTCCACCTCGGTCGCGTTCTCGAGAAACCGGTCGAGGAATATGGACGGTGAGGAGTCGTCGCGTCCACCCGCATCGGGCGGGAGCTCACGACTGAGATAGTCCGCGAGTCCCTCACGCGAGTACACGATCTCCATCGCCCTGCCCCCCAGCACGTACGATGGGCGCACGAGCAGCGGATAGCCGACCTCGCCGGCTTGTGTCAACGCCTCGTCCACCGAGCACGCGGTCGCATACGGCGGCGCCTTGTAGCCGAGCTCGGCCAGCAGCGCGCCGAACCGGGCGCGATCCTCCGCCACGTCGATCGCCTCGACGCTCGTGCCCAGCAGCGGCACCCCTGCGGCAGCCAGCCCGGCGGCGAGCTTCAGTGGGGTCTGCCCGCCGAACTGCACGACCACGCCCTCCGGCTGCTCGACCTCAACAACGCCCGAGCACGTCCTCGAGCGTAAGCGGCTCGAAGTACAGCCGGTCGGACGTGTCGTAGTCGGTGGACACCGTCTCCGGGTTGCAGTTGATCATCACCGCGTCCCGCCCTGACTCGCGCACCGTCATGGCGGCGTGCACGCAGCAGTAGTCGAACTCGATCCCCTGCCCGATCCGGTTGGGTCCGGCGCCGAGGATCACGACCGACTCGCGCTCGCCCCGCACGACCTCGTGAGTCGCCGGCCCGCCACCGGCAGGCGGACGCTCCCAGCCGGAGTAGTAGTAGGGTGTGCGCGCCGGGAACTCGGCCGCGCAGGTGTCGACCGACCTAAACGACCGCTCGCCCCGAAACGGCGCCTGCGGGTCCAGCGCCAGCGTCTGCAGCTCGCGCAGGAACCACGGGTCGATCGACGTCCGCACTTGGATCGTCTCCACTCTCGTGCCGCGACGCAGCAGCTCGAGAATCGCCTCGAAGCGGTCCGGGCCGGGAATCGCCAAGCCCGTCGAGCAGCTCGCTGCTCGGGGATGTCGTCCAGGTACGGGATCTTGTCGAGCTCGCGCGAGCGCAGCGCCTTGGCGAACGCCTGCCCGAATGTGCGCCCGATCGCCATCGCCTCGCCCGACGGACTTCATGTGCGTGGACAGCGTCGAGCTCGCGCCCGGGAACTTCTCGAACGCGAATCGCGGCCACTTGACGACGACATAGTCGATCGTCGGCTCGTAGCACGCCGGCGTGACGCCGGTGATGTCGTTGTCGATCTCCTCCAGCCAGTACCCGACCGCCAGCCGGGCGGCGATCTTGGCGATCGGAAACCCCGTCGCCTTCGACGCCAGCGCCGAGGATCGCGACACGCGCGGGTTCATCTCGATCACGAGAATCTCCTCGGTCTGAGGATTCACCGCGAACTGCACGTTCGAGCCGCCCGTCTCCACGCCGACCGCCCGGATCACCGCGATCGCCTGGTCGCGCAGCCGCTGATAGCAGCGGTCGGTGAGCGTCTGCTGCGGCGCGACCGTCACCGAGTCGCCCGTATGCACGCCCATCGGGTCGACGTTCTCGATCGAGCATACGATCACGACGTTGTCCGCGCCGTCGCGCATCACCTCCAGCTCGAACTCACCCCAGCCGAGCACCGATTGGTCCAGCAGCACCTGCCCGATCGGCGAGACCTCGATGCCCCGCGCGACGAGCGCGCGCAGCTCATCTTCGGTGCGCGCGATCCCGCCACCGCGCCCCCCGAGCGTGTATGCCGGGCGAACAATGCACGGCAGTCCCAGTCGGTGCAGCGCGTCCATCGCCTGCTCTACCGTCGTGGCGATCGCACTCGCGGGCATCTTCAACCCGACGCGCGCCATCGCCGCGCCGAACAGCTCACGGTCCTCCGCGCAGGCGATCGCCTCGTAGTTGGCGCCTATCAGCTCGACGTCGTATTTGGCCAGGGTGCCGTCGTCGTGCAGCGCCTTGGCGAGGTTCAGCGCCGTCTGGCCGCCCAGCGTCGGCAGCAGCGCGTCGGGGCGCTCGCGCGCGATCACCTGCGCCACCGGGCCCGGCAGCAGCGGCTCGATGTACGTCGCGTCCGCGAGCTCGGGATCGGTCATGATCGTCGCCGGGTTGGAGTTCACGAGCACGATCTCATACCCCTCCTCGCGCAGCACCTTGCACGCCTGCACTCCGGAGTAGTCGAACTCGGCGGCCTGCCCGATCACGATCGGGCCGGAGCCGAGGATCAGGATCTTGTGGATGTCCTCACGCCGGGCAATGCGCTCCAGGAAGCGGTCGAACAGGTACAGGCTGTCGTGCGGGCCGGGGCCGGCCTCGGGGTGATACTGCACCGCCCCACCCGGAGCGTCGAGCAGCTCGAAGCCCTCGACGGTGCGGTCGTACAGGTTCACGTGCGACAGCTGGGCCGCGCCGAAGTCCGTGTGCCAGCGCACCGGCCGCGAGCTCTCGATGGTGCGCGATCCGCTCGGCCCGAGCACCGCGAAACCGTGGTTCTGGGAGGTGATCTCGACGCGCCCGGTCTGCAGGTCCTTGACGGGATGGTTCGCGCCGTGGTGGCCGAAGGGCAGCTTGAACGTCTGCAGGCCCAGGGCGCGGCACAGCAGCTGGTGACCGAGGCAGATGCCCCACACCGGCTTGCGCCCGACGACCTGACGGACGGTCTGCACGACATAGTCCAGCGCCGCCGGGTCGCCGGGACCGTTGGCGAGGAACATCGCGTCGGGATCGTCCGCGAGCAGCTCCGTGGCCGTGGTCGTGCATGGGTGCAGCGTCACACGCGCGCCGCGTGTGACGAGCCCGCGAACCATCGAGGCCTTGACGCCCGTGTCGAGCACCGCGATGTGCGGCCCCATGTTCGTCTCGCCGTGGCGGCTGACCGCGCTCGGGGTCACCTGCCCCACAAGGTCCTGGCCGGCCATCGGCGGCTCTGACTCGATCAGGCCCCGCGCCTGCGGTTCGGGCGTCGACGCTCCGAACACGCCCCCGCGCATCGCGCCGCGGTCGCGGATGTGGATGACCAGCGCACGCGTGTCCACACCGCTGATCGCCGGCACGCCGCAGTCTGCGAGCCACTGCAGCCAGCCCCCCTCCGCCCCGGACGCGTCCTCGCGGTCGCACGCCTCGCGCATGATCGCCGCACGCGCCCACGGCCTGCCTGACTCCATCGCCTCGGCGCTGACCCCGTAGTTGCCGATGTGCGGATAGGTGAACGCGATCAGCTGACCCGCGAACGACGGGTCGGTCATCGACTCCTGATAGCCGGACATGCCCGTCGTGAACACGATCTCGCCTACGGCATGACCGTCGGCGCCGCACGCCTCGCCGTCGAAGCGCGTTCCGTCCTCCAGCAGCACGTAGGCCGTAGCCGCACTCATCACAGGATGAGCTTCTGCACGGCCTTGAACTCGGGCGTGCCCGCACGCTCGAGCAGACTCGAACAGGGCGGCCTCGACCGTAGTGACGACCGCGTCAGCGCGCTCCAGACGCTCGAGGCCCCGCTCGTAGTCGATCTGATGGCGCGAGCCCACCGCGTCAGCCGGCACATGCACCTCGACCCCCTGCCCAAGCAGATCGTGAACGGTCTGGCTGACGCACACGTGCGTCTCGATCCCGCACACGATCGCCTGTGAGCGCCCCGCGAGAGTGAACCCGTCCGCGCGTGCGGCAGAGAACACGGTCTTCTCGATCACACGCTCTTTCAGCTTGTCTCCCTCATCCTCCAGCCCGACCTCGGGTGCGGTATGGCCGAGCCCTTTCGGGTACTGCTCGCTGACGACGCTCGGCAACTCGAGGATGCGCGCGCCCTGCACGAGCTTGCGACATGCGTCGGCGACACCATCGAAAGAGTCGTAGGACCTGAACCCCTCCTGCACGTCCACGACGACGAGCGCCGTCTTGTCGCGGTCCAGCAGGCCCATTACGCGGCCACCACTGAGAACACACGCTCCCTGTACACGACCGCGCCGGCCGCCAGCGTCAGCAGCACGCGACCGTGCAGGCGCCGGCCGGCAAAGCAGCAGTTCTCTGAGCGGCTCTCCCAGCCGCGCTCGCCCGCCAGGTACTCGGCGTCGAGATCCACGAGCGTCAGGTTCGCCGGTTCGCCTGTGGCAATCGTGGGAGTAGGCAGCTCAAACAGGGCCGCGCCCGCGGTCATCCGCTCGACGAGCAGGTCTAGCGACAGCTCGCCCGTCAGCACCAGGCCGGTGTAGAGCGCGGCGAACGCGGTCTCGAGGCCAGTCGTGCCCATCGGGGCCTGCTCAAACGGGACTTCCTTCTCCTCGCGCGCGTGCGGGGCGTGGTCGGTGGCGACGCAATCGATCGTGCCCTCGCGCAACCCGGCGATCAATGCCTGGCGGTCGGTCTCGCCCGCGAGCGGCGGGTTCATCTTCATGCGCGTGTCCAATCCGCGGACGGACTCGTCGGTGAGCAGCAGATGATGGGGCGTGACCTCGGCGCTCACCATGCCCCCGGCGGACTTGGCATGCGCGATGGCCTGCACCGACGCCGCACAGCTCAGGTGCTGACAATGCACGCGCGCGGACTCGTACATCGCAAGCTCGGCGTCGCGTGCGATCATCGTGGACTCGCTGACGGTCGGTATCCCGCCGATGCCGAGCGCCGCGCTGACCGCCCCCTCACACATCGAGCCGCCGTGCGACAGCGTCGGGTCCTCCTCGTGCAGGCTGATGACCCCGCCGCACAACCGCTGGTATTGCAACGCCTTGCGCAGCGTTCCGGCGCTCGACACCGGCCGGCCGTCGTCGGTGAATCCGAGCGCGCCCTGCTCGCGCAGCTCAGCCATCTCGGTCAGCTCCTCGCCTTCAAGCCCGCGCGTGATCGCCGCGAGAAAGCCCACCGGCACGCGCGCCTCGCGCGCGGCGGAGTCGCGCAGGGATCGCAGCAGCGGCGCGGAGTCGATGACCGGGTCGGTGTTCGGCATCGCGATGACCGCGCCGAACCCTCCCGCCGCGGCTGCCCGGGTCCCCGTTTCGAGGTCCTCCTTGTGCTCCTGGCCGGGGGTGCGCAGATGCACATGCGGATCGACGAACGCCGGCAGCAGATGCCGGCCCGCGCCTTCGACCGTCTCGATCCCCTCCGGGCCATCGATGCAGCCGGGCTCGCCGAGCTCGGCTATGCGTCCGTCGCGCACGAGCACGTCATGGCGCGCGTCGATGCCCACGCGCGGGTCCAGGGCGTGCACGTCTCGCAGCAGCAGCTCGGCCGGGGTGCTCGGCCCGTGGATGAGTGGGTTCGCGGCCACTACGCGAGCTGGGGCTCGGGGACGGGTCGCGGAACGTGAGCGCCTGAGAGCAGCTCATACAGCACGGCCATGCGCACGACCACGCCGGCCTGCACCTGCGCGGTGATGACCGCCTGCGGAGAGTCGACCACCTCGCCGGAGAGCTCGACGCCGCGGTTGACCGGACCGGGGTGCATCAGCACCTGGCGCGGGCTCAGACGGCGGCCGTTGATCTGATACCAGGCCGCGTACTCGCGCAGCGAGGGTACCCATGTCTCGCTCATACGCTCGCGTTGCATGCGCAGCGCGTACACCACGTCGGCCGAGCCGAGCTCGTCGAGCGTGTAACGCACGTCACAGCCGAGCGCCTCGATCCCGCGGGGGATCAGCGTCGGCGGGCCCGCGAGCGTGACGCGAGCCCCCATGCGCTGGAACGCGATGATGTTCGAGCGCGCCACGCGCGAGTGGGCCACGTCTCCGACGATCCAGATCGACGCCCCGTCGATCCCGCCGAGGCGCTCGCGCAGCGTGTACACGTCCAGCAGCGCCTGCGTCGGGTGCTCATGCTTGCCATCGCCGGCGTTCACAATCGCGGCGCTGCACCACCTGGACACGAGCTCCGCCGCGCCCGCCCACGGCGTGCGCAGGACGATCGCGTCGGGCTTGTGCGCGCTGAGGGTCAGCACGGTGTCCTTCAGCGACTCGCCCTTCTCGACGCTGGAGCCACTTGCGGCGAAGTTGACGACGTCGGCGGACAATCGCTTGGCGGCAAGCTCGAACGAGCTTCGTGTCCGGGTCGAGGCCTCGTAGAACAGGTTCAGCACCATCCGGCCGCGCAACGCGGGAACCTTCTTGATCTCACGGTCTGATACCTCCGCGAACCGCGCCGCCTGGGTGACGATCCGCTCGATCGCCTCGCGGTCCAGTTCTTCGATCGAGAGCAGGTGGTTCACGCTGTCGCCTCCACGGGAGATGGAGCTATCGCGACCTCGTCGACGCCGTCCAGCTCGGTGACCCGCACGTACACGTGCTCGGCGCGCGAGGTCGGCAGGTTCTTGCCGACGTAATCGGGCCGGATCGGCAGCTCACGATGACCGCGGTCGGCGAGCACGGCCAGCTGCACGCGCGCGGGGCGGCCATAGTCGAACAGGGCCTCGATCGCGGCGCGCACGGTGCGGCCGGTGTAGAGCACATCGTCGACGATCACCACCGTACGGCCATCGACGTCGAAGTCGATGTGCGAGGCGTGCACGACGGGCGCCTCGGGCCGGCGCGAGACGTCGTCGCGGTAGAAGCCGATGTCGAGATCACCCAGCGGCACCTCGGTTTCGAGCAGTCGTTCGAGCTGGCTTTGCAGCCGCCGCGCCAAGACGGCGCCGCGTCTATGAATCCCGACGAGCGCTGGGACGGGCGAGTCGGAGGAGCCGAGATCGCCCGAATGGCCGGATGTGCTCGAGTCAGCTGGAGCGCCGGGGTTGCGCTCAACGACCTCATGCGCGATACGCGCGAGCGCTTGCCGCACTTCGCCCTCGCGCAGGACGATCTTTTCGCTGCTGTCCATCTTGGCTTTCCTTCCTGGCCTCTCAGGACCGGATTAAAGGATCACGCCAGACTGTATCAGCGCGCTGGGACGACGGCTCTGCCGGCGGTCTACCCCGCCGCGACAGGCTCCGCGGAGTCGGTTGGCTCAGCGGGCGTCTCCTCGCGGGCGCGACGCTCAGACCAGCGCACCAGCCGGGGCGCACCGCGCTCGGGAAACGGTATCTCGATCGTGTCGTAATCGCGCGGAGCCTCAGTCTGCGCGAATACCGCGCGCGCCTGGTCGCGGAGCTCGCCACCTGGATAGCGGCTGGAGATGTGCGTGAGCGCGAGCATTCCCACCCGCGCATCGCGCGCGACCTCGGCCGCCTGGCGCGCGGTGCTGTGAGAGGTCTGACGCGCGCGCTCGGACTCCTCCTCGGCGAACGTAGCCTCGTGTACGAGCAGGTCCGACTCGTGCGCGGCGACCGTCAGCGCCTCACACGGAGCCGTGTCACCGGAGATCACCATCTTGCGCCCGGCACGCACCGACCCGAGCACCTGCTCGGGCGTGACCCCGTTGACCGTCTCGCCGCGCTGCAGTCGGCCGAAGTCGGGGCCGGGCTTGACCCCGAGCCGCTCGGCGAGCCGCGGATCGAGATGCCCTGGACGCGCGTCCTCCACGAGCGCGTACCCGTAGCACGCCTCGCCTTTGTGACGGACGGGAATCGCCCCGATCAAGTACCCGTCGCGCGCGACGGTCTCTGCGGGCGCGAGCTCGACGACGCTCAGCTCGTATGGCAGACGGCGGCCGTACACGAAGCGCATCCGCTCCATCAGCTCGCTCAGCCCACTCGGGCCGTACACGCTCAGCGGCCGCGTTCGCTCGCGCAGCGCGAACGACTTCAGCATCCCCGGCAGCCCCAGCCAGTGGTCGGCGTGGAAATGCGTGATGAACACGCAGTCGACGTCCGCCAGCCCGACCGACTTGATCAGCTGGCGCTGCGTCCCCTCACCGCAGTCGATCAGTATGTGCTCGCCACCACGGCGCACGAGCACCGCGGGCAGCCCGCGCCGGGCGCTTGGCACAGAACCGCCGGTGCCGGCGAAGAATACGGACAGGTCCATGCTGGCAACGGTAGCGGTGAGACGGGACTGGAGGGGTGGCAGCTGGCGGTGATGGACTTCGGTCGCGCGACGCAATCAGCGCGCAGCGATCACGCCGGTAAGCTCTTGAGAGCGACGGTGCCGGGTGTCACGCGGTGCCGCCTGCGCCCGTAGCTCAGTGGATAGAGCGCTCGCCTCCGGAGCGAGAGGTCGCAAGTTCGAATCTTGCCGGGCGCGCTGGGATCCTAAGCTGGGCTTGTTCTCATGGCCCAGTTCCGCCATTGAAGGCGAACGGCTCTTGCGCGTTCTACAGGCGCGGCTGCTGCAATCTCGAGTCGTTCGCGAGCGCGGGAGCACACGGAGCTGAGTCTCGTCTCGCTAAAGCGTGAGCGAAGCAGGCTGTTCGAGCAGCTCGCGGATGCGAGCCAGCAGCCGGGCGGCGTCGGCGCCGTAGAGGATGCGGTGGTCGCAGGCGAGCGTGACGGTCATCGTTTGACGCGCGACTATCTCGCCCTCGCGCACCACCGCTCGCGGCTGAACCGAGCCCACCGACAGGATCGCCGCCTGCGGCGGATTGACGATCGCGGTGAAGCTCCTGACGCCGAACATGCCGAGGTTGGAGACCGTGAACGTGCCGCCGCCCAGCTCGGGTGGCGTAATCGAGCCGTCGCGCACCTTCACTGCAAGCATGCGGGTCTCACGCGCGATCTCTCCCAGCGATATGACATCCGCGTCGAACACGGTCGGCACGATCAGCGCCCCGCCGGCGGGCTCATCCGACTCGACCGCGACGGCGACACCGACGTTGACGCGCGAGTACAGCTGCAGGCGCCCGTCGCGATAGCTCGAGTTCGCGCGCGGATGCTCGCGCAGGGCGATGGCGGCGGCCTTGACGATCATGTCGTTGTAGGTGGGCGCGTCCGCCTGGCCCAGCCCCTTCAGCTCGGTGCGCAGCGCGACGCAATCCTCCATGTCGATGTCGGTCTGAAGCGCGAAGTGGGGGATCGTGGCCTTCGACTCGGCCATGCGCCGGGCGATCGTCTGCTGGGTGCGCGACAGCTCCAGGACCGTCGTCTCGCCCTTTGCAGTCGTGACGTCCATGGGGCCATCGGCGCGCGGCGAGGTTACGCCCACGCCTGCGGATGGCGCGCCCGCGGCGGTCTCCCGGCCGGCGGCGGTCTGCACGTCGGCCCTGACGATGCGACCGCCCGGGCCGGTGCCGGTGAGCGCGTGCAGGTCGATGTCGTTCTCCCGCGCAATACGCCGCGCGAGGGGGGACGCCTTGACACGCTCGCCGTCGGCCGCGGCAGGCGCAGCGGTCGTACCGGCCGTCTGGACCGGAGCGGCCTCGCCGGCCGGCTCGACCTCCTGGGGCGCGGGAGTGCTCGCGCTGGTCCGGTCCTCGGGGTTCTCGGCGTCCTCGACCCCGGCCTCTCCCACCCGCGCGATGATGGTGCCAACCGGGAGCGTGTCACCCTCGGCGGCGACGATCTCGATGATCCCTTCGAGATCTGACTCGTAGGTCATCGTCGCCTTGTCGGTCTCGATCTCGATGATCTCCTGACCGCGGCGCACGGGCTCGCCATCGGGCACGAGCCAGCGCAGGATCGTTCCCTCCTCCATCGTGTCCGACAGGCGGGGCATGACGACCTCGCTCACAGTTCACCATCCTTTGCTGTCTCGGCCATCAGCGCGACGCGCGTGACGACAAAGCTGAAATCCCACCGCGACACTCGGAGGTTGACACAGGAGGGCTCACAGCACCGCCGATGCCGCCCGCGCGGCGGCATGGCCGCTCAGGACGGCGCCCTCGAGCGTCGCCGGCCAGCCCGTGTCGGTGAAGGCGCCGGCCAGCACCAGGCCGGGCAGATGGGTGCGAGCGCCGGGACGAAACCGGGCCACCCCCGGCACCGCGCGAAATGTGGCGGCGTGCTCGCGCGTTGACGAGAAAGCTCTGCACCCGTGCCTGCCGCGCGCGCGGCAGGAGCGCCGAGAGGGCCGGCAGGTAGCGCTCGCGCAACTCCGCGACGCTCATCTGCATCTCCCGCTCGGCGCCCGACAGCGACACCGCCAGGTACTGACATCCCGGCGGGGCGCCCCCGGCGGCAGTGCGATCGAACAGGTACTGCACCGGGGTCCCCACTCCGGCCGCGAACCGGTGCTCACACACGGGTCGGTCGTATACGACGTGCAGGTTCACGATCGGCGAGCTCTCCAGGCGTTGCAGCCTGGCGGCGATGTCGGGCGCGAGGGCCTCGAGCAGGCCCGCCGCCCGCTGGTACGGGACAGCCACAATCACGGCCCTAGCGTCGAGCCTGTCCGGCGCGTCCGCCGCTCCCGAGCCACGGACCCGAAAGCCCGCTTCGCTGTGCTCTATCCCCTCGGCACGCCAGCCCAGGCGCACCTGCACCCCGGCCCGCGCGAGCGCCGCCGCGGCCGGCTGGCCGATCGTCTCGCTCAGGGGCCGCTCGTGAAAGCCGATGTCACCCGCGCTCGCACTCGCCAACAGGCCAGTCCTGAACACGAACGCGCCGAGCCCGAGCGAGGCCTGCGCGGCGGGCAGGTTCAGCGTCGGCAGCGCGACCAGATCCCACAGCGCGGCCACCGCGTCCGGACCCTGACCGTGCTCTGCCAGCCATTCGCCGAGGGTCTGGCGCTCGAGCGTCTCATCGCGGGGGTTCAGCCGCCCGAGCGCGACCGCAGCGCGAGCCGCCCGCAGACGCTGTGCGACCGTCAGATGCCGGTAGCGCATCAGCGCACCGGCGAGATGCAGCGGCGCAGGCAGCGGCCCACGGCGCAGCAGGACCGGCTTACGACCGGGGCTCAGTACGGGAATCTGAAGCCGCTCCTGCAATACGACGCCATGCTCGCTGCCCAGCCGCGCCAGCAATCCGCGGTAGGCGGTGCAGCAGCGCAGGAACACGTGCTGGCCGTTGTCGATGCGCAGTCCGTCGCGCTCAAACGAATAGACGGCTCCACCGAGCCTGCGGCGGACCTCCAGGAGCGTCACGCGCGCGCCGTCCTGCGCGCAGTCCAGAGCTGCCGCGATCCCCGCCAAGCCACCGCCGATTACGACGACCTCGCGCTGGCGCTCTTCGGCGCTCAACCGCCGCCCCCGAGCATGCTGCGCGCCGCTACCCACGTCTTCTCGCGCATCGGCAGCGAGACCCGTTCGCGCAGCACACGCTCGGGGTCTGCCGCGATGCGTCTCAGCAGCCGACTGTAGATGCCGGCCATCGCCAGCAGGCACGCCGCGCTGCGCCTGTCCAGCAGCGGCGCCAGCGCGATCCCGCGCTCAAACCATTCTCGCGCGCGGTCCGCCTGGAAGCTCAGGAGCGCCTCCAGCCGTCCCGCCTGGGGGTCATTGCCGTCGCCGCTTCCACCGCGCGCTTGCGCGAGGCACGCGATCAGGCTCGCCTCGCCGTGTTTCTCCTGGCCGGCCGCGATCAGCCCAAAGCGGCGCAGATCCTCGGCGGGCAGATATACGCGACCGTTCTCGGCGTCCTCGCGGATGTCGCGCAGGATGTTCGTGAGCTGTAGCGCCACGCCGAGATCATCGGCCAGGCGTTCGGCCTGCACCAGGTCGGTGCCGTCCGGATCGCGCAGTGCAAAGATCGCCAGACATGCTCGTCCGATCGCGCCGGCCACGCGCCGGCAGTAGAGCACCAGGTCTTCGAAGCTCTCATACCTCACGCCCTCCACATCCATGCGCACCCCGGCGATCAGCGCCCGCATCGCGTCGGGCGGCACCGAATACCGTGCATATGCGTCGGCGAGTGCGACCATCACCGGATCGTTCTCGGGAAATGCCGCGAGCGCCCGCGCCTGTTCCTCCAGCCGGCCAAGCTTCTCCTCGCGCGCGAGCGATCCGTCGCCGATGTCATCGACACGGCGCGCGAACGCATACACCGCGCACATCGCCTTACGCCGCTCGCGCGGAAGCAGACGAATGCCATAGTAGAAGTTGGCCGCCGTGGCGCGCGTGATCGCCTCGCACCGCCGGTATGCCTCCTGCGTGCTCACTGGCGGCGCTCCATCAGCGTGCCGGCCAGCGCCAGTAGGCGCCGTCTCGTGCCGGCGCGGGGCGGACCGGCGAGCACGTCACAGCCGGCGCGTTCGATCGCGTCCAGCGCCGCGCGCCCCCCGGCGATGAAAGCCGCCACCGCCAGCCGCTCGCGCACGCCGCGCAGCTCGTCGATCAGCGGGGCCCCGCGTGTGAGCAGCTCACGCGCGCGAGCGAGCTCGAACGCGATGGTCCGGCGCAGCGGCCCACCGGCGCGCTCGGATGACAGGTCGGCGATCGTGCAGCCGAAGCGGGCCATGTCTCCCATCGGCAGGTACACGCGCCCGCGGTCATGATCCTCGGCCACGTCCTGGCAGTGCTCGGTCAGCTGCAGCGCGGTGCAGATCTCATCCGAAAGCGCCACGTGTGCGGGTGTGGCCTGACCGAACACCCCGAGCACGAGCTCCCCGACGGGGTTCGCCGAGAGCTCGCAGTAGCCGCGCAGCTGCTCCCACGTCTCATAGCGATTGACACGCTGATCCACGCGGTTGGCCTCGATCAGACGCACGAACGGCCCGCGTGGCAGCGAGCACTCTGCCAGCGTCGGCTGCAGACGCTCCAGCAGCGGATGCTCGGCCTCGCCCCGGTAGGCCCTGTCGAGGTCTCGTTCGAGCTCGTCCAGGGCCGCCAGCCGCTCGGATGCGCCCAGATGAGAGCCGGTGCCCGCCGGTGCGCAATCGCCGAGCTCATCGACCAGTCGCGCAAACCCGTACAGCGCAAGCAGATGCGAGCGTACCCGGCGCGGTAGCACGCAGCTTGCGACCGGGAAGTTCTCCCCGGAGGCGCGTCCCATCACCGCCGAGGCATCCGGCGTGCGCGGATAGCCCCGCGGCGGTGGCGAGGCTGCGCTCATCGTCCCAGCCATCACCTCACGGCGGCGGAGCGCAGGCAGCGGCTGAGGGCCGTAATCGGAAAGACGAGCCGGTAGAGGTGATAGTTGATGTAGTAGTCGCACGGAAACCCGGTGCCGGTGTACTGTGGCTCCTCCCAGGTCCCGTCGGCGCGCTGACTGTCCACCAGCCAGTCCACACCGCGCCTGAGCGCGGGCGAGTCGATCCGCCCGGCGGCGTGCAGCGCGAGCAGCGCCCAGGCGGTCTGGGAGGCGGTGCTCGGGCCGCGGCCGATCCAGGCGGGATCGTCATATGAGCGAGGGTCCTCACCCCAGCCGCCGTCTTCGTTCTGGTGACGCTCGAGCCAGCCGACCGCGCGGCGAATGCACTCTTCGGCAGGAGCCACGCCCGCGGCGATCAGGGCCGGCACAGCGGCGCCCGTGCCGTACACGTGGTTGACGCCCCAGCGCCCGAACCACGATCCGTCGGGCTTCTGTGTGTCGATCAGCCAGCGCACTCCCCGGCGGGCGGCGGGCGTATCGAGCTCCTCGAGCGCAGCGAGCATCTCGACGGCGTGAGCGGTCACGTCGGCGCTCGGCTCATCGATCACCTCGCCGAAGTCGAGGAACGGCAGCTCACGCACCAGCGAGCGTGTGTTGTCGGCGTCGAACGCGCCCCAGCCGCCATCGGAGCTCTGCATACCCCGCACCCAGCGCTGCGCCCGGCCGACCGCCGCCTCGATTTCGGGCCCCAGTACGGCCACCGGCGAGCTGCCGTTGGCCGCGGCGCCCGCTGCACTCGTCACGCGACCCAGCGCGAGCACGACCTCGGCGGTGTCGTCAACGTCGGGGTAGTTGCGGTTGGCGAACTCGAACGCCCAGCCTCCGGGCGCAAGGCCCGGGCGCGCAAGCGCCCAGTCGCCGCTCTGAGTCACCTCCTCGCCGAGCAGCCACCGAGCGGCTGCGACCATCGCCGGATCGTCGGTAGCTACACCTGCGTCCGCGAGCGCGATCATCGCCAGCGCGGTGTCCCACACGGGCGACTGGCACGCTTCCAGACGCCGGCTGGCGCCCGGCGGCGCTCCCACCGCGCGTGCATCGTTCTCGTCCTCGACCATGAATCGATCGAGGCCTTCCAGCCCGCGCGCCATCACGGGATGCTCGAGTGAGTAGCCACACAAGTGCAGGGCCATCAGCGAGTACACCCACGGGGGCTGAATCCCGCCCCAGGAGCCGTCAGCCTCCTGGCGGCGGACGATCCAGCGCTCCGCCCGGTCGAGCGCAAGCCGGCGCAACGGGCCGAACGACCGGCGCTCATACGCGCGCAGTATCGGGTCGAGTCGAGCCAGCAACAGACCATGCCACGAAGCAGTCCGGCACGCCGGAGGACGCTCTCCCTGGCGCAGCTCTTGCAGCTGAAACTCCAACGTACGCACCGGCCGGTGAGCTTTGACCAGTGACAGCGCGACGATCGTCTGGCGCGCCCAGCACGCGAAGTCATACACGTTCAGAGGCACCCACCCGGGCAGCAACACGATCTCGGGAGGCAGCGCGGGAACCTCCTCCCACGACCACAACCCGAACAGCGCGAGCCACACGTGCGTGAATACGCGCGCGCTCTCGATCCCGCCCTGAGCGCGTACAAACGCCGCGGCTCTGCGCATGTGCTCGGCCTCGGCCGAGTCTCCGGCCAGGCGTAGCGCCCAGTAGGCCTCGATCGTCGTGGACAGCTCGCCGGGGCCGTCGTGGAAGTTCGCCCAGGTGCCGTCCTCGCGCTGCTGGGAGCGGATCCAGGCAGCCGAGCGCTCGGTCTCCTCGGGCCGGCGCACGCCGAGGAACTCCCGCAGGAGCATGTCCTCGGCGTCCATCGTCACGTTCGTCTGAAGCTCACCCTGCCACCAGCCCGCTGCGTTCTGCAGCGAGAGCAGGTGCTCGCACGCTCGCCGCAATGCCAGCTGCGCGTCGCTGGGTGCCTTCACGGTCGTAGCGGGCATGGTCGGAAAACTAGATCTTTTTGCCCGACGACGACTCTCGCGTACCGGTCGCAACCAGCACCTCGGGGTGTGCGAGCGTGATTACGTGCCGGCGCAGCGTCGCCTCGGAGACCGTACGGGGGATTGCGGACACGAAGCGATACATGATCAAGCCGTTGACGTTACGGCGGCTGAGTAGGTGAAAGCCAGGCGCCGGCGGACTACTCGCGGACGCTCGCAACGGGGAATAGCCGGTCTCGTCGATCTCGTTCACCGTCACTGACGCACCGAGGGCGAGGTTATGCAGCGGCGGCAGGTAGTACTCAAGCGGCGCCGCCCCGAGCTCAACGGTCGTGATCACGCGGTCGATGTTGCCCGTGCCACGCAATACCTTGGCGACGCCGCGCCAGTCGCCGCGTTGCAGGCGCGGGCTGAGGTCGACGTCGATCGAGATCGCCAGGAACGCCACCACGATCAGCACCGCAAGCGCCGCGCCCGCGCGCCCCGTGCGCCGTGCCGTGACGACGACCGCGATCACACAGGTCACGGGGATCATCGCCGCGACGAGATTACGCGGCGCGAGGTAATCCGCGCCGAAGGCGACGAGCACGATCGGAAGCAGCACCCCGCTCACCGCCACCGCCAGCGCAATCAGCGCGCCCTGCTCCTCGCGTGGCTCGAGCACGCGCCACAGGCCAAACCCGAGGCCGGCGAGGATCGGCAGCGCCACGAGCAGCTCGATGCCGTGCCCGAGCGGTTCGCCGGAGTAGCCCGTCAGGTAGTACTGCGGGATCGCCTGCAGTCGTTTGGACAGCGCCCATTCGCCGATCCATTGCGTGCCGTGGCCGCCCTGCGCGGAGATCAGCGGCACCAGCGCGACGCCGACGAGCGCGAGCACGCCGATCGCCGGCAGCGCCGCCCGCCGGCGCGTACGGTCCCACGCCAGCCAGACGACCATCGGTACGAGGAGGAACACCGCAAAGTAGTGGCTCAGCAACGCCAGCGAGGAGCTGAGCGCGAACATCGCCATACGCCCCGGGGTCGGAGCGCGCAGGGCGCGCAGGAAGCACAGCATCGCGACGGCCGCGAGCAGCACGAACAGCGCGTAGGCGCGCGCCTCCTGCGAGTACCACACGAACAATGGGTTCACCGCGACAAAGGCGGCGGCCGCGATCGCCGTTGTCCGGCGGCGGCGGGCCGACAAGCTCGCGTCCGATCGCCCAGGCGACGGGCACAGTCGCGATGCCCGCGAGCGCGGAGGGCAGGCGCAGCGCGACCTCGCCGGTCCCGAGCGCGCGCGCGTCCGCCCACGCGATCACGTACCAGAGCGGAGGCGTGTTCTCGGTGTGGACCACTGAGCGCAGCGTCGCCCACAGGCTCGGGTGCAGCACGTGCACGGGCGTGAACGCCTCGTCGTACCAGAAGCTCTGCAGGTCGAGCGTCGACAGGCGTAACGCAGCCGCGAGGATCGTGAGCGCCGCCAGCGGCCACCATGCGGGGGGCGCACAGGGCGAGGCCCTGGGTCGGCGCGCGCTCACCGCGGGCATAGTCCCGCGGAGGCGGGGCCGAAGCAGCCGTAGCGGTCTCGGCGCACGTCTTCTTCGGTGTTCGGCGGCAGGTACCAGCCGCCGTACACGGCGCGCCGCCCGTCGACTATGGGCCCCCAGATGGCCAGGCAGATCTGGACGCGCGCTTTGGGCGCGCCGGGAGTGGTGTTGCCGCAGACGACCTCGCGCTGGGAGCGTTCGCCGAACAGCGTCTGCTCGATCGAGAGATTGTGATAGTCGTGCCGGGTGTAGCCGCGCCAGGCGCGCAGGTCGGCGATCAGACGCTGGTTGACGTGCGTCTGGCGCACGACGTCGTTGACGGTCGCCGCCGCCAGCAGCAGCCCGGCGAGGATAAGGACGGTCGTCTCGATCAGGCGGACACGACTCATCAGGACACCGGAGCGAACAGCGGGGATGTCTGGTGAACAATGAACAGGCCTTGCACGAACAGCGTCGCCGCGAGCAGACGTCGGTCGCGCGTGACAACGGCGAGCGGCAACGGCCACAGGATGTACCAGGCGAGCAGCCACGTGCTCGTGACCGCGATCGCCAGCAGCGCCCAGCCGGAGGCGGCGACCCAGTCATAGCCACACCAGGTGCGCCACAGCAAGTGCGCGACGATCAGCACGAGCGCGGCCTTGAGCAGGTCGTGGTCGACGGGGAACACGCCGGGCTTGCCGAACAGATGGGCAAGCTCGTTGGGGAAGCTGTCGGTCGAGACGAACGCCGAATCGCGGTTCAGCGCCGCGACAACGTCGATGCCGTGGACGCCGAACACGACATAGCCGGCGAGCGCGCCGAGCGCGAGCGCCACAAGCGCGCCGTAGACCGCGGCGGGCCGCCGCCTGGCCAGGATCATGAACGGCAGCAGCACCGCGACGGTCGCCTTGACCAGCGCGCCGGCGACCACCGCTGCCCCCGCGGCGCCGTCGCGGTTGGACAGCGTAAACGCGACGGCGGCCATCATCAGCGCGAGCATGATCAGGTCGTTGTGGGCGCCGCCGAGGCCGTAGATCACATACAGCGGGTTGGTGCCGACGGCGAGCAGCGCGAACACCCGGTCGTGTCCGCGTCGTCGCGCCACGCGCCAGGTGAGCACGAGCGTGGCCGCGGAGGCGAGCAGCGCGTAGAGCTTCATCCCCCACAGCGCGCCGACCACGCCGACCAGGCCCAGCGGATAGGTGATCAGCGTATAGAGCGGACCATATGCGGTGGCCACGCGCAGCCAGTCGTGCCCGACATAGCGGAACACCGGATCGCCGACGATCGCGACCGGGCCGTGCGTGTATGGGTTGACGCCGTGCAACCACGCCCATGCGCGCGTAGGCGATGTAGCTGAACACGTCGGTCGAGATCAGGATCGGCCCGGCGAACACGATCAGGTTCAACAGCGCCACGAGCCCGATCGCCCATCTGGCAGCCACCCGATCGCTGTGCGAACGAGCACGCGCCAGCGCCAGCAGCACCACATAGGCGACGCTGAACGCCAGGAGCGCGATCAGGAACACGCGATAGCCCAACCGCTCGCCGCCGAGTGACTGCAGCCAGGCGGCGATATGCGGCGATTTCGGGATCAGCGGTGAGTGTTCCTGGGCGGCGTCGAGCACGATCTCGGCGCACGCCGCGAGCAGAACCAGACCGCACACGCCCGCCAGGGGCACGGTCCAGCGTCCGGCAGTGGAGTCCCAAGCCGCGGACCGGCGGACGTGGGCGCCGGGGTATCCGCAGCGAGAGCTCGTGGCGCGACAGCTGAACCCCGGCAGACGTGACGACGCGAATCCGGGCCCCTACAGCGCTGTCCAAACCGTCTTGCTCTCCAGGTAGGCGTCGAGACCGTCGTGGCCGTGCTCGCGACCGATGCCGGAGGCCTTGAAGCCGCCGAACGGCGCCGAGGGATCGACCACCCCCCAGGTGTTGATGTAGACCATGCCCGCATGCAGCATCGCGGCCAGGCGGTGCGCGCTGCCGACGTCGCGTGTCCACACACCGGCGGCCAGGCCGTACTCGCTCGCGTTCGCCCGCTCGGCGACCTCCTCGAGCGAGTCATAGGGTGAGGCGACGAGCACCGGACCGAAGATCTCCTCGCGGGAGATCCGTAGATCGTCGGAGGTGGTGCTGAACAGCGTGGGCGCGACGAAGTAGCCGCCGCTGTCGGTGAGCGCCGCCTCGCCGCCCGCGAGCACCTCGGCGCCCTCTGCTCGACCCGCGTCGATGTAGTCCAGCACGCGCTCGTGCTGCTCGGCGGAGACGAGCGGCCCGAGCTGGGTGCCGAGTCGAGCCCAGCACCGAGCTGCGCCGCCTTGGCCGCCTCGGCGAGGGCGCTCATGACCTCGTCGAAGCGCTCCGCCGGCACGAACAGGCGCGAGCCCGCGTTGCAGGCCTGGCCGGAGTTGAAGTAGATCGCCTGGAAGGAGCCCTTGACGGCGGCGTCGATGTCGGCGTCCGGCAGGATGATGTTCGGCGACTTGCCGCCGAGCTCGAGCGTCACGCGCTTGAGCGCCTTGCCGGCCTTCGCGCCGATCTCGCGCCCGACGACGGTCGAGCCGGTGAAGGCGATCTTGTCGACGCCGGGGTGGTCGACCAGTGCGGCACCGGTCTCGCCGTCGCCCGTGAGCACGTTCACCACGCCCGGCGGAAAGCCCACCTCCAGCGCCAGCTCGCCGATACGCAGCGCGCTCAGCGGCGTCTGCTCCGCCGGCTTGAGCACGATCGTGCACCCGGCCGCGAGCGCCGGGTCCGAGCTTCCACGCGGCCATCAGCAGCGGAAAGTTCCACGGGATGATCTGCCCGCACACCCCGACAGGCTCGCGGCGGGTGTAGCAGTGCATGTTCGGCGCTGCTCACCGGGAGCACGCCGCCCTCGATCTTCGTCGGCCAGCCTGCGAAGTAGCGAAGGTGCGCGACGGCCCCATTCACGTCGACGTACTGGGCGAGTCCGACAGGCTTGCCGTTGTCGAGCGACTCGATCTGGGCAAGCTCCTCGGCACGCTCTTCCATCGCGTCTGCCATCGCCCGCATCAAACCCTCGCGCCCTGCCGCCGGCATTGAGGTCCACGGGCCGTCCGTGAAGGCGGCGCGCGCCGCCTTGACCGCGCGCTCCACATCCTCTTTGCCGGCCTGTGGCACCTCGGCGATCTCGCGGCCCGTGGCCGGGTCCAGCGTGGCGAACGTGCGCCCGTCGGCGGCCTCCGAGCGCTCGTCGCCGATCAGCAGACGATGGGGGCCGGCGACGAACGCGCGCGCAGCGGCCCCAAGTGCGTCGGGGAGAATGGGGATGGGGGTGGTGGTGTCGGCGGCGGCGGTCATAGCGGCTCCTTGCAGATGGTTCACGGCTCGAGCGGGTTCACGGCTTCAGTACGATCTTAAGCGCCTCGCGACGGTCGAACACGCGGTACGCCTCGGCAGCGTTCTCGAGCGGCATGTGGTGGGTGACGAGCGCAGTCGGGTCCAGAGCGCCGGTGGACATCAGCAACAGCACGCGGTCGACGTGGGCGATCACGTTGGCCTGGCCGCCGCGCAGCGTGAGCGCCTTGATCCACAGCAGGCCCATGTGGACCTCCGCGCGCTCGGCGTACACGCCCAGGCACTGCACCGCGCCGCGTGCGCGTGTGATGTAGAGCGCTGTCTCCAATGCGCGCGGATCGCCGACCGCGTCGATGCACACGTCCACGCCGCGGCCCTCGGTGCGCTCGCGCGCGAGCGTGCGCACATCCTGCTCGGTGAGGTGGACCGGCTCCGCTCCGAAGGACTCGGCGACGGCCAGGCGCTCTCCGACCGAGTCGACGGCGAGTACGTGCGCCGCCCCGACCGCGCGCGCCGCCTGCACCGCGCACAGCCCGACCGGCCCCAGCCCGAGCACCGCGGCGACGTCGCCGGGACGCAGACCACTCGCCACCACGCCGTGAAAGCCGGTGCCCATAACATCGCCGGCGAACAGCGCGACGTCGTCGCTCATGCCGTCGGGAACGCGACGCAGCACGAGGTCGGCGTGTGGCACGAGCGCCATCTCGGCCTGCGTGCCGGGCAGCGCGCCGAGCGCCGCGCCGTGCCCGAACGTGCGCGACTCCGCGCAGCGGTCATACCACCCGGCGCGGCAGAAGTAGCAGACGCCGCACGCTGTCTGAAAGCAGCCGAGCACGCGGTCGCCGACCGACACGCCGCTGACGCGCTCGCCGGCGGCGACGACGGTGCCCACGTACTCGTGGCCGATCGTGAAGCCCGGTTCGATCTGCACGCGGCCGTGATAGATGTGCAGGTCCGACCCACACACGCCCGTCGCCTCGATCCTCACGATCGCATCTCCGGCGTCGATCAGCTCAGGCTCAGGGACGTCCCGCACGGCGACCTCGCCGGGGGCTTGGAAAGTGACAGCGCGCATGGGTCGTCCACCCTAAATGACTCCCGGCCCGTATGCTCCGAGCCGTATGGCGGCTCCATCCAAGGCGGTGCTGATCACGGGCTGCTCGTCGGGGATCGGCCATGCAACCGCGACGCGGCTAGCGCGGAAGGGTTGGACGGTGTACGCGAGCGGACGCCGGCCGGAATCGATCGCCGACCTGGCCGAGGTGGGCTGCCGAACGCTGACGCTGGACGTGACCGACGAGGACTCGATGCGCGCGGCGGTGGCGGAGATAGAGCGCGCGCACGGGGCCGTGGGCGTGCTGATCAACAACGCCGGCTACAGCCAGAGCGGCCCAGTCGAGCAGGTCGGGCTGGACGCGGTGCGCAGGCAGTTCGAGACGAACGTGTTCGGGCTCGTCGCGCTGACCCAGCTCGTGCTGGGAAAGATGCGCGAGCAGCGCTGGGGCAAGATCGTCAACGTCGGCTCGATGGGCGGGCGGCTGACGTTTCCCGGCGGCGGCTACTACCACGCGACCAAGCACGCGATCGAGGCGATCTCGGACGCGCTGCGCTTTGAGGTGCGCGGGTTCGGGATCGACACGATCCTGATCGAGCCGGGGTTGATCGTCACAGACTTCGCGACGGCCGCTGTCACCAGCATGGACGACGTCGGCGATGACGGGCCCTACGGCGAGTTCAACGCCAAGCTCGCGGCGCTGACGACGGGTATGTACAAAGGCCCGATGCGACATCTCGGTGGCGGCCCCGACGCGGTCGCGAAGGCGATCGAGCGAGCGATCTCCCGACGGCGTCCCCCCGCGCGCGTGCGCGTTACGCCCTCAGCCCGCCTGGCGATCCTGCAGCGCCGCCTCACGCCCGACCGGGTGTGGGACGCGGCGATGCGCAGTCAGTTCCCGCAGCCCCGCTGATCGGACCTACGCCCCGAACGGAACCCGTGGGTGCGGGCGTCCCAGCTCGAAACCCTGGGCGTAGTCGACGCCGTAGCGGCGCAGCAGCTCGAGCGTCGCGCGGTCGGTCACGTACTCGGCGATCGTGCGGGTGCCCATACCCCGCGCGAGGCCGACGAGGGCCTGCACGACGAGCTGATCCTTGGGCGAGTCGGGCAGCGCGCGGATGAAGCCGCCGTCGATCTTCAGGTAGTCGAACGGCAGGTTGAGGTACTGGAACGCGCCGAACCCCGAGCCGAAGTCGTCGAGCGCGATCGCGCAGCCGAGCACGGCCACGCCCTCGCAGAAGGCCCGCGCGCGCGCCATGTCGTGGATCGCGGCGGTCTCGGTGATCTCGATCACGAGCCGGCGCGGATCAACGCCGTGGCCATCGAGGCAACGCTCGATATGCGCGAGCATCGCGGGATCGGTGACCGACAGGGCGGACATGTTGACCGCGATCCGCACACCGCCGTGCCCCCCGAGTAACCGGGCGACATGGGCCAGCACGAGCCGGTCGATGTCGCGGATCAATCCGTAACGCTCGGCTGCGGGCAGGAACAGTCCGGGGGCGATCAGTCGCCCAGTGGGCTCTTCGTCGGCGAGGCGAACGAGCGCCTCGTAGTGCGAGGGGCGCCCGTCGGCGAGCGAGACGATCGGCTGGTAATGCACGGCAAACAGGTCCTCGTCGAGCGCTCTGCGCAGACGCGCCAGCCACGGGCGACGATGCAGGCCCGCCGGTGAGGAGAATCCATCCGTGAGCGCGTGTCCGTAGCGATGGTTGCGCGCGGACGACTCGGGCGTATGCAGGCACAGACGGGGCGTGGCGTCGTAGGTAAGCGTCGAGGAATGCATGGCCCAGAGTTTCGACGCGATCGGCCCGGCGCCCTGCGCGACGCGCCGATATGGAGGTTTCGGCGGGAAAGCCTCATCAAACCTGCGCGAACCCGCTCAAAGACGTTCACCGAGGGCTTACAGAGCCTGTTCTTACGAGAGAGATAAAGGACTGCGTATATCCATAGCTATACACAATCCCCAATCTGTCGATAAACCCGCATCTGTCTCTTCGTCTTTATCTTCAACCAAACCCATCCAAACCCATCTCTCTCACATCCGTACGTAGGGACGCCGCGCCCTGTCGGACACAACCAGCAGCAGCGCGAGCAACACGAAGTTCATGACCACGCTCGACCCCCCGTAAGCAACGAACGGCAGCGTGACTCCAGTCAGCGGGATCACCCGCGTGACGCCACCGACGATCACGAACACCTGCATCGCCACGATGAACGATAACCCAGTGGCGAGCAGCTTGGAGAACGAGTCCTTCGCCAGCATCGCCGTCTTCAGGCCGCGCGCGACGAACAGCAGGTACACGAGCAACAGCCCGGCGGCGCCGACGAGACCGAGCTCGTCGGTGATGACCGCGTAGATCAGATCGCTTTCGGGCACCGGCAGGATCGAGCGGCGCACGACCTGGTGGTTGGCCAGTTCGACCGGGTACTGCAGCAGCGACTGGTCGAAGCCAGTGCCGAGCAGGCCACCGTCGGCCTGGGCGAACAGCGACTGGGCGAGTTGGTAGCTGCCGCCCGGTTCGTTGTACAGGGTTGGGTCAAACGGATGTTCCCAAGCAAGCACGCGGGCATGCACGTGGCCCACATGGACGGCCACAAACCACGCGCCGGCAGCGAACAGCACGAGCCCGATCAGCGGGAACGACAACCGTCCCGTGGCGACGTACAGCAGCGCGAGGAACGCGCCGTAGAACATCAGCGAAGTGCCCAGCTCGCGCGTGAGCAGCAGCGTGCCCATCGCCGCGCCCCACACGATCAGCATCGGGCCAAACTGCTTCATCGGCGGGATCGTCAGCCCGAGCACGCGATGTCCGGCGGTCACGAGCACCTGGCGGTTGTCGTGCAGGTAGCTGGCGAGAAAGATCACGATCGCGACCTTGCCAAGCTCGGCGGACTGGAAGGAGATGCCGCCGAGATGGACGTCCAGGTAGGCGCCGTTGACCTGCTCACCGATCACCGGCATCCGCGGCAGCACGGTCATGACGATGCCGATCGCGGCGATCGTGTAGCGGTAGCGCTCCAGCACGCCCACGCCGCGCCGGCGCAGGGCAAGGATCGTCGCGGCGAACAGCACGAGGCCGAGCACCATCCACTGCGCCTGCTGGCGCGCCAACACAGGTTCGATGCGATAGACCATCACGATGCCCACGCTCGCGAGCACCGCGCCAAGCGGGAACAGGTATGGGTCGGCGTTGGGTAGGCAGAAGCGGATCACGAGGTGCCCGGCGACGCACAGCGCGAGAAACAGCGCACCGTAGGTCAGCGACACGCTGGAGGCGTGGTTGAGCGTGAGGTTGGTCGCCGCGCCGCGCGAGGTGTCCTGCTGCTGGATGAAGATCGCGGTGAACCCGGCCGTGACGAGCAGGGCGGCGGGGACCAGGCCCAACAGCTCGCGATTTCTGGGGCTGAGCATCGATTGCGAGCCTACCTGGCACATCGGCGTGGAACGCCGGACCCGTGGCTACGCCGAGCCCGCGGCAAAAGGCAAACCCCTGCCAGACGGTTGCTGATCAAGCGGGGCCCGGACGCAGGGAGCGTGGCGTGCTACGCACGCGAGCGACCGAGGACACAGCCTCGCGCAGATCAGCGATTGTCTGGCGCCTGATCCAGAGCGGCGTTCACCAGCGCGTCGGCCTCCGAGTTCTGCGCGCGCGGGACCGTGCGCACCCTCCAGTGCTCGAACTCGCGCAGCGCCGCCATCGCGTCCAGGTGCAGCGGGCGCATCGCCGCGTGCTTGACCTTGTACTGGCCGTTGACCTGCTTGGCGATCAGCTCCGAGTCGTTGACCACCTCGACATCGGTCACCCCCAGCTCACGTGCCCGCCGCAGGCCGAGCAGCAGCGCGCGATACTCGGCGACGTTGTTCGTGACCGCGCCGAGCAACTCGGCGTGCTCGTCCAGGATCTCGCCCGCAGGCGTTGAGATGACGCACGCGGCGGCCGCCGGGCCAGGATTGCCGCGCGCGCCGCCATCTACATGAACAATCGCCTTGGTCATCGTGGAGCGGGATTATTCATCGCACTTGGGACGGGACCCGCGCGCGGCTCGAGGCGCACCCCGAGCGAACGTGTCGCCGGCCGTGAAATGCTCGCTAAGAAGCCGTGGCGAGCGGCGGCAGATCCCCGGCGACCCGGGCACGGCGGCGGTTACGCACGACACGCCGCTGCTTGATCGCCTCGCTCGGGCGGGCGCCACGGGCGCGGCGGTCGTACTTGCGACGGTCAACGATCACCGTGACGCCCTCCTCGCCCGCATAGTGCTCTGTGAGCTTCAGATACAGCTCCTCAGACAGCTCCCTGGGCACCACGCAGTAGATCATCGCGCCACTCATCCTACCAGCGACAGCGCCCCGTCGTCGGACGCCGCGGCGTTTGCCGAGCGGTCCTCGGAGGCGAGCTCGCCCAGATCGGTCCCCTGTGCGACGACGCTCGCGCCGGCCGCCTCGTTGCCGAGATCGACCTCATACCGGTACCACGACAGCTCCCAGGCGATCACGATCGCCACGACTGTGCTCGGAGACTCCGCGAGCGAACGGACGGTCACGCTCGGAGCACCGAGCGAGCGGGCCACCCCCGCGACGCGACGCGGGTGCTCGCCGGCGTTGAAAACTTCCAGCGCGCGCTGCACGTTCAGGTCGCCGCCTGTGGGAACGGGCTCTGATGTGATGTCAGCGATGACGGGCTCCTCGGCGAGCACGGGCAGCTCCTCGAGCGGATCGTAGGACCCCGGCGCCAGGTCCTCCGACGGCGATACCGGCGGCGATAGGAGGGCTTCTTCCTCCGGCTGAGGTTCAGGCGCCGGTTCGCGCAGCTGGCGCAGGCGGCCGAGCAGGTTGCGCCCCCGTCGCGGACGCGCCGGGGGCAGGCTGACGGAGTGACGGTCGCTCTCGCGCAGCCACCCCTCTTGAGTGGCGCGCGGAGCGCACAGTTCGCACACGGTCCGCCGCCGCCCGCTCGCCAGGAACACGTCCGGCTGCTCGCCTCGCAGCAGTCTGCGTCCGCACACGTCGCAGGCGACGTCAGGCTGGGATGTGACGATCATGCGCGTGGCCACGAGCGCCCAGGGTACCGGTACCCGCCCGCCCGCGCCTCCCTGCACGTCGTCCTGCCGCTCAGGCGTGCGTCGCGGCGTGCTCTGACACCGCGCCCTCGACGACCTTTTGCGCGAGCTGCCCCGGCACCTCCTCGTAGCGCAGGAACTCGAGCGTGTAGTCGCCTTGCCCACCCGTGATCGAGCGCAGATCGGGCGCGTAGCCGAGCATCTCGGCCATCGGCGCCTCCGCTTTGATCTCGGCCATCGCGCCGGTCGGCTCCATCCCCTGGGGCCTGCCGCGGCGGCTCGAGAGGTCCCCGATCACGTCGCCCACGCATGCCTCCGGGACGGACAGCGTGACCAGCATGATCGGCTCCAGCAGCACCGGATCGGCTGCTCGCAAAGCCTCCCGCATCGCCTGGGCGCCGGCGAGCTTGAACGCGATCTCCGAGGAATCGACGCTGTGATAGGAGCCGTCATACAGTCGTACGCGCACGTCCTTGACCGGATACCCGGCGAGCACGCCCGCGCTCATCGCCTCGCGCACACCCTTTTCGACCGCGGGGATGAATGAGCTCGGGATCACACCGCCCTTGATCTGATCGACGAACTCAAACCCCATGCCCGGCCGCAGCGGCCCGATCTCGATGTGGCAGTCACCGAACTGGCCGCGCCCGCCCGACTGCTTCTTGTGGCGACCGTGGGCTCTCGCCACGCCGCGGATCGTCTCCTGATACGGGACGCGCGGGGGCTTCAGCGTGACCTCGACGCCGAACCGTTCGCGCAACCGATCGACGATCACTTCGACATGCACCTGCGACAGTCCCGCCACGATCTGCTCCGCAGTCTGTTGGTCGCGGTGCAGGTCGATCGTCGGGTCCTCCTCCTGCAACCGGCGCAGCGCGACGAACACCTTCTCCTCATCGCCCCTGCTGCGAGGCTCGATCGCGAACGCCATCACGGGGGCGGGCAGCTTCAGCGCGGGCATCTCGACCGCAGGAGCCTCCCGCTCGGTGAGCCAGTCGCCGGCGCGTGTCTCCTTGAGCTTGGCGACAGCCCCGATGTCGCCCGGTCCGAGCTCCTGCAGATGACCGGTCTCCCCGCGCGCGGACACGATCAGCTGCCCGATCCGCTCCTTGACATGAGCACGCATGTTCAGCACATGACTGTCGGCGCGCAGCGTGCCCTGATAGACGCGCAGCAGGTTGATCCGCCCGGCGAACGGATCAGCACGCGTCTTGAACACGTACGCATACAGCTCCGCGTCGGGGTCTGCCAGCAGCTCCGTGTCCCCCATCCGCAGCGCGCCGTGCTTGACCGGCGAGGGCAGGTCCTCGACGATCGCGTCCAGCATCCGTGTCGTGCCGAGGTTGCGCGTGGCCACGCCGCACACGACCGGAAATATCTTGCCGTGGTTAGTGCCCTCCTTGAGCGCGCCCACGATCTCCTCGTGTGCGATCTCCTTGCCCTCCAGGTACCGCTCCATCAGCGCGTCACTCACCTCGCTGACCTCGTCCATCAGCTTCTCGCGGTACTCGTTCGCACGCGCCTCGTACTCGGCGGGTATCGCGATCTCACTCCAGCCGCCCCGCGTAGGCTGGCCGATCTCCGATCGGTCCTGCCTGAACGCCCTCATGTCCACCAGGTCGATCACACCTTCGATCTCGTGCTCTGAGCCGATCGGGATCTCGGTCGCGACGACGTGCTGACCGAACGCCTGCTTGAGCTGCTCGAGCGTCCTATAGAAGTCGGCACGCTCGCGATCGAGCATGTTCACGAACAGCATCCGCGCGATGTCCAGCTCCGCCGCGCGCTGCCACAGCCGCGCCGTCGATACCTCCACGCCCATCACCGCGTTGACGACGAACACCGCCGACTCGCACACGCGCAGCGCCCCCAGCGCGTCCGCGACGAAGCTTGGCTCGCCGGGAGTGTCGAGCAGGTTGACCTTGCGCTCGCGCCAGTGCAGCGAGCTGAATGTCGCCGAGATCGACATCTGCCGCGCCTGCTCGTCCGCCGCGGAGTCCGACACCGTGCTCCCCTCCGGTACGGACCCGAGCCGGTTGACGACCCCAGCCTCGAACAGCAGCGCCTCGTGCAGCGATGTCTTCCCCGCCCCGCGATGACCGACGAGGGCGACGTTGCGAATCCGATCCGCTGCTTGGCGCATGGCGCAGTCTCCTTTTCCGGGTGCCGAGAGTCTACTCCTCGAACGACTCCTCCTGCATCCGTGAACGCAGCCTCAGGACCGCCTTTGTATGAAGCTGACTGACGCGCGACTCGGTCACGCCCAGCACCTCGCCGATCTCGCGCAGTGTCAGGTTCTCGTAGTAGTACAACGCGATTACGAGCTTCTCGCGCTCGGGTAGCTTCGCGATCGACTCGGCGATGCGGTCCTTCAGGTCGCCCACGTCTAACGCCCTGGCTGGGTCGGGCGCGGTCGGGTCCTCGATCGTGTCCATCAGCGAGACCTGGTCGCCGCTCGAGTCAGACGTGCTCCACAGCTCGTCCAGCGCCACCATCGAGGAGTGCGATATAGCCAGCAGCGACTCGTTCAGCTCGTTCACGCTGATCTTCAGCTCGGCCGCCATCTCCCGGTCGGTGGGCGCGCGCTGCAGCGTATTCTCGAGCTTGGCGTTCGCACGCTCCAGCTCGCGGGCGCGGGCGCGCACGCTGCGCGGCACCCAGTCCATCGCGCGCAGCTCGTCGATGATCGCGCCCTTGATGCGCATGATCGCGTACGTCTCGAACTTGATCTCGCGCGCCAGATCGAACCGCTCGATCGCCGATATCAGCCCGACCAGACCGTAGGAGATCAGATCCGCCTCCTCGACGTGCGGCGGCAGCCCGGCGGCGGTGCGCCCCGCCACGTACTTGACCAAGGGCGAGTACGCGACGACAAGCCGCTCGCGGGCGCGCTGGTCGCCCTCGGACTTGTATCGCCGCCACAGTTCGCGCAGCTCGATCGCTTTGACGTTCGTCTCCATCCGGGGTCCGTCCTCCCCCTTTTGATCAGGCCCGGGGGTGGCTGCGCGCGTAGGCGCTTTTCAGCTTGGCGGACTCTACCCGAGTGTATATCTGGGTGCTCGACACGCTCGCGTGCCCCAGCAGCTCCTGGATCGAGCGCAGGTCCGCGCCGCCGTCCAGCAGGTGCGTCGCGAAGCTGTGACGCAGCGCGTGCGGGCTGATCGCGCCCGCCGTGGACTCCACGCCGCTGGCGCGCGTCCAACCACGCAACCGGCGGCGCACGTCGCTCGTGCTCAACCGCCTGCCGGTCTTGCTCAAGAACAGAGCGTCCTCGCTGCCGGCGACATCCGCCAACTGCGGGCGGCCTCGCTCGACGTATTCACACAGCGCCTTCAGCGCGACCTCGCCGGCGGGGACGAACCGTGTCTTGCGGCCCTTGCCCTCGACGCGCACCTGCTCGCCGTCGTGGTCGACGTGGCCGAGGCGCAGCGACACCAGCTCCTCGGCGCGCAGGCCGCAGGCGTAGGCGAGCTCGAACATCGCCCGGTCGCGCAACTGCAGCGGTCCGCGCGCGGGGATCACGTCCAGCAGCGCGGCGGCCTCGCGCGCTTTCAGTATCCGTGGCAGCTCGCGCGCGCGCCTGGGCGTGGACACCAGCTCGGCCGGGTTCTGCGCGATCAGCCCGTGCTCGCGCTGGCTGCTGAACAGGGCGCGCAGCGCCGCGAGCTTGCGCGCGCTCGTGCTCGGCGCAAGATCGCGCTCGGACAGCGCCGCGACGTAGGAGCGCACGTCCTTGGGTCCGACGTCTGCCGGATACAGCCCGCGCGCGGCGGCCCAGGTGGCGAACTGCTCCAGATCGACCCGGTAGGCGCGCACGGTCCTGGGAGCCGCGTCGCGGCGGCTCAGCCCGTCTGCCAGCAGCTTCAGCGCGCCGTCCCAGGCGACTGCCACGTCGATCGCGACTACGTCCATGCCGGCCTAGTTCGCCGCCGCGACCCCCATGCCCTGCCCGGCGGCATCGAGTGCGATGGGCACACATGAGCCATCGTCGCTCAGCGGTCGCTCGCCGCTCAGCAGCGGCTCGAGCGCCAGCGCGAGCTTCGGCCAGTCGGCGGCGACGATGACGTCCTCTTCTTCGCACACGTCCACGTTCCACGGGTGGGCGATCGTGGCGGCGCCAATTCCGCGTTCGAGGGCCGCGAGGAGGTTCAGCGGGCTGTCGTCGATCAGCACGTCGATCTTGAGCTCCGCGCAGCGAGAGACCTTGTCCCACGAGCAGCACAGATCGTCGAACGGCAGCCCGATCTCTGACAGCCAGCGCGCGGTCACGGTCGCGCAGCGAGCATCGCGGTGGCTGGTCACGTGGATGTAGTGCCCGCCCGAGTCGTGCCAGCGGCGCACCGTCCCGACCGCACCTGGGTATGGCGTACCGGCGAGAATGCACTCCTCGCTGTGGCTCTCCTCGATGCAGATCTCGAGCTGCTCGGGCTTCAGGCGGGTGATGCCCCACGTGAACTGCTCGTCGTACGGGAGCTCGATCCCGAAGCGCCGCACGGCGATCTCCGAGAGCGTGTCCCAGTAGTGGTGCAGCGTTGAGTCGATGTCGATTGCGATCCTCATCGTCTGGGTCGGGCCCCCGGCCGCGGTAGATTATGCAGATGAAGCCCACCGCGCCCCTGCCCGGCGGCGACGCCGTCCGGACCGTCTCGCGCAACGGTCATCACAGCCCAGATGTTTACGGCCCGTCCGGACGGTCCCCCTGGCTGGACGTGGACTGGCGCGAGCACCAGCGCTGGATGAGCGTCGACGGCCAACCGGTCAACACGATCGACCTCGGCGACGGACCACCGCTCGTGTTCGTGCACGGACTGACGGGCTCGTGGCCTAACTGGCTGGAGCAGCTGCCGGTGTTCGCGCGGGAACACCGTGTCGTTGCGATGGACCTGCCCGGCTTCGGCCACTCCCCGATGCCGCACGAACGGATCACGATCTCCTTCTACGCGCGACTGCTCGATGGGCTGCTCGACAAGCTTCGGATCGACATGGCGGCAGTCGTCGGCACTCGATGGGCGGGTTCGTCTCCGCCGAGCTGGCGATCGCGTTCCCGGAACGCGTCGAGCGCCTCGTGCTCGTGTCTGCCGCCGGCCTGAGCACCTACCTGAGCCGGGATACGACGCGTGCGCTGTCCATGTCGCGCCGGTTCGAGCGGATTCTCGCCGCGTTCACGACCTGGGGAGCGGTCAACGCGGACACCATCGCTCCGCCGACCCAGGCCGCGCAAGGCGATCTTCGGCGACCTGCTCAGCCATCCCGGCCGGCTGGGAGCTCCGCTGGCGGCCGAGCTGGTGCGCGGGGCGGGGGCAAGCCCGGCTTCGTCGAGGCGCTCGAGGCCCTCTCCACCTACTCCGTGCGCGATCGTCTGCCCGAGATCGCGTGCCCGACGCTGATCGTATGGGGCGACCGCGATCGGCTCGTGCCGGTGCGCGACGCGGATGTCTACGCCGAGCTGATTCCCGACTCGCGCAAGGTCATCTTCCAGGACACGGGCCACCTCGCGATGATCGAGCGCCCGGACGCGTTCAACGCGCTGCTGACGGAGTTTCTGAGCGAGTAATGGCGCCTCGGCGGCGCCTCTGGAGGAGTTCCTCCGCGAGTAGCCACTCATTCAGCGTGTGATTGCGCCCTCGGCGGCGCTGCCGACGAGCTTTGCGTACTTCTGGATCGCCACGTCCACGTGCGCGTCCGCGCGCGGGGGTTGCTCGTAGGCATTCGTGCGCTTGGCGATCTCCTCGTCTGTGAGCTTCACGTCGATGCGGCGCTCGTTCACATCGATCGTCAGCTCATCCCCGTCCTCCAGCGCACCGATCGGGCCGCCCCTCACGGCCTCCGGAGCGATGTGCGCCGCCATGAACCCGTGTGTAGCGCCGGAGAACCGCCCGTCGGTTATCAGCGCCACGGTCTCCCCCAGACCCTCGCCCACGATGGCCGCGGTCACCGACAGCATCTCGCGCATCCCCGGTCCTCCCGCCGGGCCCTCGCCACGGATGACCACCACGTCTCCCGCCTGGACCTCCTTGGCGAGCACGGCCGCCATCGCCGCCTCCTCGCCGTCGAACACTCGTGCCGGGCCGGTGTGTCTGCGGCGCTCGTGCCCGGCGAGCTTGACCACGCACCCGTCCGGCGCGACGTTCCCGCGCAATATCGCAAACCCGCCCGTCTGCTTCAGCGGATCATTGAGCGGCCTGACCACCTTCTGGCCCGCCGCCTCCTTCGCGTCGGCCGCGTGCTCGCCGATCGTCCTGCCCGTCACCGTCACCGCGTCGCCGTGCAGCACCTCTGCGTCCAGCAGCCTCTTCAGCACGAGCGGCACCCCGCCCGCCTCGTACAGGTCGCTCGCCACATACCTCCCCCCCGGCTGCAGGTCGCACAGCAACGGCGTGCGCTCTGAGATGGCGTCGAACTCGTCGATCTCCAGTGGAACCCCCATCTCGCGCGCGACCGCCAGCAGGTGCAGCACGCCGTTCGTCGAGCCCCCGCTCGTCGCGACCGCTGCGATCGCGTTCTCCAGCGCCACCTTGCTCATCACTTCGCTCGGCCTTCGCCCGGCGCGCAGCACGTCCATCACCAGTTCCCCGCATTCCTTGGCCACCTCGAGCTTGCGCCCGTCTTCCGCCGGCACCATCGCCGAGCCCGCGGGTGAGATCCCCAGCGCCTCGAACGCCATCGCCATCGTGTTCGCCGTGAACTGGCCCCCGCACGCGCCCACCCCCGGCGAGGCGACCTCCTCCAGCTCGTGCAGCTCCTCCTCTGTGATCTTGCCCGCGGCGTACTCTCCGACCGCCTCGAATACCTGCTGAATCGTCACGTCCTCGCCCTTGTACCGCCCGGGCCTGATCGACCCGCCGTACAGCATCAGCCCCGGGATGTCCAGCCGCGCAAGCGCCATCACCGTGCCCGGGATCGTCTTGTCGCAGCCGCTGATCGCGACCAGCGCGTCGAAGCAGTGCGCGCTCGCCACCAGCTCGATCGAGTCGGCGATCAGCTCGCGCGAGACCAGCGACGCGCGCATCCCCGACGTCCCCATCGTGATCCCATCGGAGATCGCGATCGTGTTCAGCTCCATCGGCGTTCCCCCCGCCGCGCGCACCCCCTCCTTGACCTTCGCCGCCAGTACCCTGTTGTTGAAGTTGCAGGGCATCGTCTCGATCCACGAGTGCGCCACCCCCACGATCGGCTTCGCCAGATCCTCCGCGCTGTAGCCGATCCCATGCAGGTACGCGCGCGCAGCCGCCCGCTCGGGTCCCTCGGTCAGGGCGCGGCTGCGGTGCTTGACATCGAATGCGGTGTGCTCGCTCACGCGGCGCGCAGGTTATCGGGATCCCACCCACCCCACCCATCCAGCCCGTTCCGCCGGGCGCGCGTGGCGGCGGGGGCAGCAGGGGCGCCCTCGCGCTCGCGCTCCCAGCCCGCGAGCCGCGCCAAGTCGCGCCTGACCCGCTCCGGGTCGAGCTGCCTGCCCGGCAGGTGCATGTTCGCGTCGGCGATCAGCCCCCGCTCGTCCGCCCTCAGCGCCATCCACTTCGCCAGCACATCGTCTGAGTCCGGCAGCCGCGCGCTGCCGTACGGCCGCGAATGGTCGGGAAACGCGACGCAGTACTCGCTGAGCAGCGCCCCCGTGTGCGGCACGTAGGCGACGATCGGCTTGTGCGGGTAGATCAGGTACGCGTACCTCGTGCCCGAGCGGCCGAAGACGCGCAGGAACCCCAGGTCACGGTACATCGCCCACTCTTGCTCGTTCACGCACGAGCGCAACAGCGCGCGCGCGCGCTGCTCGGCGCGACGCTCCCGGCCCGGGTCGTAGTCCAGCTCACGGGCGCCGTCCCGGGCACGGGCAAGCTCGGCTCGCAACGCGAGCGCGTAGGAGCGAGCGCGTAGGAGCCCCGCACGCAGCGACGGCCAGGCCAGCACCCACACGAGCCCGGCCAACACAAGCGCCGCGGTGCCCAGTCCGAGCAACACCGCGTCCTACAGCGCCGATACCGGGCGCGCCGCCAGCCGCGCGCGGGGAAGAAGATCACGCGCTCCGCGTCGCGCGGCACCTCGGCGAAGCTCTTGACCAGCTCCGCCTCACGCCGCCCGTCGTTCGTCTGCGTCGGCACAGCCGCCCACATGCCCGCGTCCAGCTCGCGTCTGAACGCCTCGATCAGCGCCTGCTCCTCCTCGGCGACCTCCACATCCCCCTCCGCGAGCACGATCTCTCCATGACCTGGCTTCATCCGCAACAGCTTCATCGCTACTCGATTATGGCACGCGGGCGGGTTTCGATCTCAGCCGGCGCGCATCCGCGCGAGCCCGAGCACATCGACCGGACCGGCGCCCGCGCCGACGTCACGCAGTCCGTTCGCGACCGCCTCGCCCGCCAGCCCCCGCGCGACGGTGGCCGCCTCCAGCGGCGTGTCGCCCAGCGCGAGTCGCGCCGCGAGCACTGAGGAGTGCGTGCATCCCGAGCCGTGGGCGGCGCCGTCGGGATACCGCTCGCCCGGGATCTCGATCGCCCTGTGGCCCCCGTCACCCGCGGGCGAGCAGAGAGACGAGTCGAGGAACAGGTCCACCGCGCGCGCGCGATGGCCCCCGGTGAGCACGACCGCACGCGGCCCGAGCGCGAGCACGGCCGGGGCCAGCTCCCGCGCTTCGTTCTCCGAGGAGTCTCCCTCACCCGTCTGGCGCCCCGCCAGCACCCGCGCCTCCGGCAGGTTCGGGGTCAGCACGCTCGCGCGCGGCACTATCTCCGCCAAGAGCGCGTCCTGCGCGTCCGCGTCGAGCAGCCGCGCGCCCGACTCGGCGACCATCACCGGGTCGACGACCACGGGCGTGCCCGCGGGCAGCTCATCCAGCGCGCGCGCCACCGCGAGCGTGACCTCCGCGCTGCCGAGCATCCCCACCTTGACCGCGTCCACGCCGATGTCGCACATGACCGCCAGTACCTGCGCGAGCACGATCTGCGGCGGCACATGGTGGATCGCCTGCACGCCCACCGTGTTCTGCGCGGTGATCGCGGTGATCGCGCTGCACCCGTGCACCCCGCAGCGCGCGAATGCCTTCAGGTCGGCCTGGATGCCGGCACCGCCCCCCGAGTCCGAGCCGGCGATCGTCAGTGCGACGGGGGTTCTGCTCATCGACGCTGCGAGCTGTGACGGCGGCGCGGGAAGATCGTGTAGCTGCCGATCGCCGTAACGAGCAGGCGGTCGTCCTCGGTGCGCACCTCGCTGCGCATCACCGCGGTCGTGCGGTTGCGCCGGTCGAACGTGGTCGAGCACACGATCTCGCCCTCCGTTGCGGTCTGGATGTAGTTGATCGAGATGTTGATCGTCGCGATCCGCTCCTCCGCGGTCGTCTGCGCCCACAGCGTCGAGCCCATGCAGTAGTCGACCAGCGCATACGTCACGACCCCCGAGAGCAACCCACCCGCGTTGATCAGCTCGGGCCTGATCCGCAGGCGAACGGTCTGCGGATCATCCCAGCGCATCCCCATGAACTCGCTCACGCCATCAAGCGACTGGGGCCCTTCGGCAGGAGTCTCGCTCATACGACGGCAGGCTACGTGAGCACGCCCATTCGCGCGGCGCGAGCCCCGGCGCCACAGACTCGTTACGGTCCGGACAACAAATCGTCACATATGCGCGCCTGCGGTCACACGTGTCGATCTAGCGTGATCGACATGCGTACGACAGACACTTCCGCGTCCGGCCCGGACACCGCGGGCAAGGATCCCAAGCGCGTCGATCCGCGACACGCGCTCGGCCGGCGCGGCGAGGAGCTGGCCGCGGCCCATCTCGACCGCCTGGGCTTCGCCCCGCTCGGGCGCAACGAGCGCACCCGCTACGGCGAGATCGACCTGATTGCGTTCGATGGCCGCACGCTGGTGTTCGTCGAGGTCAAGACCCGGCGCGTGGACGCCCGCCCACATCCGCCCCGGCCCGACCAGCAGCCCCTGCGACTGGCTGCGCCCCCGCCAGCGCATCCGCCTGCGCAAGCTCGCCACCGCCTGGCTGACTGACCAGAAGCGCATCCGCCCCACCGCCCACACGATCCGCTTCGACGCGATTGGCGTAACGATCGACAGCCAGAACCGGCTCCTGCGGTTGGACCATGTCGAGGGAGCGTGGTGAGCAGCTACAGCGTTGAGCCGCTACAGCGCAAGCTGCTGATAAGCCAGCGACTGAAACGACATCCGGTGAAGCGGGGATACGCCCTGGCGGGCGATCGCGTCACGATGCACGGGGGTGGAGTAGCCGACATGCTCGGCAAAGCCCCATCCGGGGTGCTGGGTGTCGGCGTGGCGCATGTAGCGGTCGCGGGTGACCTTCGCGACGATCGACGCGGCGGCGATCGCGGCGCTGGTGGCATCGCCGTCGACGATCGCACGCTGGGGACGCTCAAACTCGGGCACGGAGAAGCCATCCACGAGACACAGGACCTCGCCGGGCACGCCGACGGTGACATTGCGCAAAGCGTCGCGCAGCGCCGCGAGGTTCGTGTTGTGCAGGCCGCGCTCATCTATCCCGCCGACACAACGGGAGATGACCGCGACACGGGCCGCACAGCGCAACACCAGCGGATACAGCTCCTCGCGCGCCTGCGGAGTGTGCTGCTTGGAGTCGTTCAGCGCGCTCAGTGAGCGCAGCTCACGCGTGGTCAGCGCCTCGTAGTCGAACATCACGCCCGCGGCGACGAGTGGTCCGGCCAGACAGCCCCGGCCCGCCTCGTCCGCACCCGCGACCAGAGGGACCCCGAGGCGACGATCGAACCCGAACAGTCGCCGTCCACTCGTGCGGCGCGCCCGTGCGCGCCGGCGCCGGGCGCGAGCGGAGCTTCCCGAAGTCCTAGAGGAATCCGATGCGATCGGGGGGCCAGTAGGTGGCGAAGGCTTCGCCGATGATCCACCCGTTGGGGACGGGTCCCCAGAACCTGCTGTCGTCGGATTCGCCACGGTTGTCCCCCATCATGAACCAGTGTCCGGCCGGAATCCTGATCGGGGTCGGGAAGTTGCACTCCGGGCTCGCACCGCATTCGCGGATGTAGGAGTCGTGCTCGCGCACGAACTGGCTGGCACCGGCCGCCTTGCGATAGACGTGGCCTTCCTTGATGAAGATTTCGTCGCCCGGGCCGGCGACGATGCGCTTGATGAAGTTGACGCTCGCCTCCTTCGGCACCGGTTCAGAGCAGGCCTCGCCGCCCAGTTTTACGGTGTGCGGGACGGGGCCGCACTCCTCCTGCTGAGAGCCTTCGGGCGGATGGAAGACCGTGATCTCGCCGACGTGCGGTTTGCTGAAGTGGGTGCCGATGCGGTCGACGAGCACGCGCTGACCAACCGTGAGCGTCGGTTCCATGGAGCCACTGGGGATGCGATACGGCTTGACGATCCACGCCTGAATCCCGAGTGCGAGACCGAGCGCGACGGCGATGATCACGACCAGCTCGACGATCGAGCTTGTCGTCGATTTGGAGCGTTTCGCGACGGGGCTCACGCCGGCTTGTCGCCGGCGGGCTCGCCCCCCTGCGTGTCACCGCCGGCATCGGGGGACGACGGAGAATCGGCGCCGGACGTCTCAGACTCGGCCCCCGTGGACTCCTCAGGACTCCGCAGACGAGTCAGCCTCCGCGGGCGCCTGTGTCTCCACAGACGCCTCAGCCTCCGCGGACGTCGCATCCTCGGCAGACGTGTCAGCCTGCTCGGACTCGTCCGTCGCGGCACTCGCCGGCTCGTCTTCCCGCGATCCACCGCCGCTCCCCGCGGGCGTCTGCGCCTGTGTGTCCTGTGCTGCCACGTCCGTCCCCGCGCTCTCTCCCTCTCCAGCTGCACTGCCCTCGTCCTGTGCGGCCTGCACACCCTCCGCGACCGTTTCCTCGGCGGTCATACCTTCGGCGTCGGTCGCTCCCGCGGGCTCATGCATCAGTCCGGGCTCGATCGCTTCCTCCGGTCCGGTGTAGCGACGCTCACGGACACGGGCGCGCTTGCCGACGCGATCGCGCAGGTAGTAGAGCTTCGCACGGCGCACATCGCCGCGGGCGACCAGCTCGATGCGCTCGATCTTAGGGGAGTGCACCGGAAACATACGCTCGACGCCAACGCCGAAAGACTGCTTGCGCACGGTGAACGTCTCGCGCGCGCCGTGGCCCTGGCGCTTGATGACGACGCCCTCGAACACCTGCACGCGCCGGCGCGAGCCCTCGATCACCTGGAAGTGCACCTTGACGCGGTCGCCCGGCGCGAAGTCAGGTACGCGGCGCAACTGCGCGCGCTCGATGGTTTCGATGACGCTGCTCATGATGATGGACGTGGTGCTGGAGGCACGCCTGAATGACCGCTCACAGGATCCCGGACGGGATGGGCGGTCGGCGCGGTCAGCAATGGTAGCGGACGGTCAGTCCTCGCGCGCCCGCTCTCGGCTGCGCTCGCGCCGCCAGCGCGCGATCTGCTCGTGATGTCCTGACAACAGGACCTCGGGCACGCGCCAACCGCGATACTCCGCGGGGCGGGTGTAGTGCGGGTACTCGGGCCGGCCCTCCAGGGCGGGGCTGAAGGACTCCTCGATCGCCGACTCCTCGTGTCCCAGAGCACCGGGCAGCTTGCGCAGCACGGTGTCACATACGACCATCGCCGCAAGCTCACCGCCGGCCAGGACATAGCGACCGATCGAGACCTGCTCGGACGCGAAGTGCTCGATGATGCGCTCGTCAAAACCCTCGTAGCGCCCGCACAGCAGTGTCAGCGCGGACTCCTCCGCCAGCTCGCGCACGAGCTCGTCATCCAGCAGTCGCCCCCCAGGCGTCAGTGCGATCACCCGACGGTCCTCACGCAGCCGCACCGGATCGATGCCGTAGCGGGCGCGCAAGGCGCTGTCGAACACATCGACACGCAGCACCATCCCCGCGCCTCCGCCGAACGGCGTGTCATCGACCTGGCCCGCACCGAGCGGAGTGTGCTCGCGGAAGTTCACGCACTCGATGCGAGTGCCCGCCGCGAGCGCGTTGCGCACGTGGCGCTGTTCGGTGAGCCACTCAAACCACTCGGGAAACAGCGTGAATATGTCTATCTCCACGGCGATTCAGTCCTCGATGAAGCCCATGTTCACGTCGATCACGCCCGCCGTGATGTCCACGTGGCGGATCGCGTCTTTGACCATCGGCACGAGCAGCGACTCGCCTGCCGGCTGCTGTTGCACCTCCAACGCCTCGCACGAAGGCAGCTCGATCATTCGCGTCACCGTCCCGATGCGCCGCTCGCCATCGATGATGAGACAGCCCTCCAGCTCGTGCGCCCACCATTCGCCCTCGACGAGTCGCGGCGCATCCGCCGCGGCCACCTCCAACGTCTGGCCGCGCAGCTCCTGCGCGCCGGTGCGGTCATCGACGCCGTGCACGCGCACGATCGGACGCTGGTCGGTCCCGGCGCACCGCACGATCGCCGCAGTCCTGCCTGCGATCGTCACCTCCGTACCCAGCTCGAGCAGGCGCGCGCGGGCGCCTGTGACATAGAAGCTACCGTCGAGACCATGCGCGCGACCGACCCTGCCCGCGCGCAGTCGATCCTCGGAAGCCGAGCCTTTGGGGTCCACCGCCGTTTGGGTCCTCCCTATCTGAAGCGTTCGACGCGGATCAATCGACGATGTCGACGAGCACCCTGCGTCCCGCGCTCGTCGCGGCTGCTTTGACGACCGTCCGCAGCGCGTGGGCGGTGCGCCCGCCACGACCGATCACCCTGCCATAGTCGCCGTCGGCGACGGACAGCTCCAGCACGATCGTGCCGTCGTCCTCCTCGAACTGTTCGACCGACACGTCCTCGGGCTCGTCGACCAGGCCTTCGGCAAGATACTCGAGCAGCTGCCGTGGGGTCTCGCTGGAGTTGTCCTGGCTCATCGTCTGGCTCTCCGGGGAAATAACGCTTCGGTGCCAAGCAGCATGTACCGACGCCGCGCGACTAGGAGGCCTAGTCGGTGATGCCCTGGGTGCGCAGCAACTTGCGAACCGTACCCGACGGCTGCGCCCCACGCGCCAGCCAGCTGCGCGCGCGCTCGGCGTCGATCGTGATCGTCGAGGGGTTCGTCTGCGCGTTGTAGTGGCCGATCGTCTCGATCACGCGACCGTCTCGCGGAGAGCGCTGGTCGGCGACGACGACGCGCCAGATCGGGTCCTTCTTGCCGCCCACCCGGGTGAGCCTGAGCCTTACCGACAACTTGTGAATCCTCTCTGTATATGCCTATTGCGTCGCGTCTGGGTTTGCGGTGCGAACGCAGAGCTTAGTGGTTTTGCGCGCGCCTTCGGGCCGCCCGCTGATCGGTGGCCCGCCCGGCCCGAGCGCCCTCACCGCGCCTGGCGCATCAGCGCGCCGATGTCCGGCATGCGCCCGCGCCCAACCTGCTTCATCAGCTTGCGGGTCTGCCCGAACTGCTTGACGAGCTGGTTGACCTGCTGCACACTGCAGCCCGACCCGCGCGCGATCCGCAGCCGGCGCGACCCCTTGATCAGCTCGGGCCGCGCGCGCTCGGCGGGAGTCATCGAGAGGATGATCGCCTGTACCCGGTCGAGCTCGCGCTCGTTGACCTTCATGTTCTGCAGCTGATGGCCGGCGAGCCCGGGGATCATGCCGAGCAGGTTGGTCAGCGGGCCCATCCGCCGGACGGTCTTCAGCTGCGCAAGAAAATCGTCGAGACCGAATTCGTCACGCCTGAGCTTGTTCTGCAGATCGAGCGCCTCGTCCTCGTCGAACTGGCGCTCGGCCTGCTCGATCAGGCTCATCACGTCGCCCATGCCGAGGATCCGCTGAGCCATGCGGTCGGGATGAAAGCGCTCGAACTGGTCTAGCTTCTCCCCGGTTGAGGCGAACATGATCGGCTTGCCGGTGACCGCCGTCACCGACAGCGCCGCGCCGCCGCGCGCGTCACCGTCGAGCTTGCTCATGAGCACCCCGTCGAACTGGACCTCTGCGGCAAACCGCTCCGCTACGGCGGCCGCGTCCTGGCCGGTCATCGCATCGACGACCAGCAGCACGTCGGTCGGTTTGACCGCGGCGCGCATCCGCACCAGCTCCGCCATCAGCTCCTCATCGATATGCAGCCTGCCGCTGGTGTCGACGATCAACACATCCTTGCCCTCCTGCTTGGCGCGCTCCAGCGCCCACGTGGCGATGTCGACCGGATCGCGCTCGGTCCCCTGCTCGTACACGTCCACCCCTGCCTGCGTGCCGACCTTGACGAGCTGCGCCACCGCGGCCGGGCGGTAGGTGTCGCACGCAGCCACCGCAACCGCCGCGCCGCGCTCGGAGCCCAGATACCGGGCAAGCTTCGCGGTCGCGGTCGTCTTGCCCGAACCCTGCAGCCCGACCATCAGAATCACCGTCGGGGGGTGCGACGAGAAGCTGAGTCCGGCCGATGCGCCGGGGGCGGGCGGGTCACCCATCAAACGGGCGAGCTCCTCGGCGACGATCTTCACGACCTGCTGGCCCGGGTTCAGCTTGCCGATCACCTCGGCCTGCAGACAGCGCTCCTTGACCTGCGCGGTGAATCGGCGCACGACCTTGAAATTGACGTCCGCCTCCAGCAGCGCGAGGCGGATCTCGCGCATCGCCGCGTCGATGTCCCGCTCGGTCAGCGTTCCATGCCGGCGCACGTCGGCAAGCGTGGCCTGCAGCTTCTCGGCCAGCGCGTCGAACATCGCCTCTCTCCGTCAGTCTTGCTGCGTTCCGGAGTCTTTGCTCCGACGCGAGAGCGCCTCGCCGATGCCTCCGAACGCCTGGGCGAACTCGGACGGGATCACGTACACGGTGTTCGCGTCGCCTTCGGCGAGTTGGGGGAGCATCTGCAGGTATTCGTAGCTCAACAGCTCGCGATCCGGTTTGCCCTCGTGGATCGCCGTAAAGACCGTGTCGATCGCCTTTGCTTCGCCCTCGGCACGCAGGATCGCGGCCTGACGCTCACCCTCGGCGTCGAGGACCGCGGCCTGCTGGGCGCCCTCGGCGGTGAGAACCGCGGCCTGCTTGGCGCCCTCGGCGGTCAGGATCTGGGCCTGCTTTTCACCTTCGGCGGTGAGGATCGCGGCGCGGCGGTCGCGCTCGGCGCGCATCTGCTTCTCCATCGCCGTCCTGATGTCCGCCGGCGGGTCGACCGACTTGATCTCCACGCGGTTGATCCTGATCCCCCACTTGCCCGTCGCCTCGTCCAGGACCACGCGCAGCTCAGTGTTGACATTCTCGCGGGCGGTCAGCGTCGCCTCGAGCGTGAGCCCGCCGATCACGTTTCGCAGCGTCGTGACGGTCAGTTGCTCGATCGCCTGCAGCGGGTTGGCGATTTCATATGTCGCCGAGCGGGGATCGGTGATCGTGAAGTACAGCACCGTCTCGATCCCCACCACCACGTTGTCTTCGGTGATCACCGACTGGGGTGCGAAGTTGACGACCTGCTCGCGCAGGTCGACCAGCGGCTTCACGCGGTCGATGAACGGCGTGACGAGCGTCAGGCCCGGCTCCAGCGTGCGACTGTAGCGGCCGAGCCGCTCCACCACCCCAGCCCGGGCCTGGGGAATGACGCGGATCGTGCGCGCCGCGACGATCAGCGCGAACAGCACCACCACGGCGATGACGATGATTGCAACCATTGGTCAGCTCCCTTTCTCGTTGTCCTCGCGGCTCAGTGCATCACAAGCGCAGTGGCGCCGCGTATCTCGACAACCTCGACCCGTTCGCCCGCGTCGATGACCTCGTCTTCGTCGTAGCTGCGCGCGGTCCACACCTCGCCGTCGATCTTCACGCAGCCGACACCCTCGTCGTTGGCGATCCGCTCGATCACGATCGCGGGCTTGCCGACCAGCGCCGCCGCGCCCGTCCTGATCGACGGAGGCAGCCGGCGATGCCTGCGCGCGACGGGACGCAGCGTGGCGAACACGATCCCCGAGGCGGCCAGGAACACAACTGCGCTGAGCAGCGCCCCCACGCCCAGCAGTCCCACAATCGCCGCCAGCCCCGCGCCGATCGCGAACGGCGCGAGGTAGAAGCCGCCCTGGTGCATCTCTCCGATACCGAGCATACACGCGGCGCCGAGCCACACGATCCATGCGTCCATACCCTCAGATTACCCCTCCGCGATCAGCGCGCGGGCGAAGTCCTCGGGATCGAACGGCCGCAGGTCCTGCACCGTCTCGCCGATCCCGATCAACTTCACGGGCAGTTGGAGCTCGCTGGCGATCGCCAGCGCGATCCCGCCGCGGGCGGTCCCGTCGAGCTTCGTCAGCACGACCCCGGTGACGTCGGCCGCGGCGGCGAACAACTGCGCCTGGCGTAGCCCGTTCTGCCCAGTCGTGGCGTCGATCGTGAGCAGCGTCTCGTGCGGGGCGCCCTCGATCTGGCGCGCGATCACCCGCCGGACCTTGCTCAGCTCGGCCATCAGGTCGTCCTGGGTATGCAGCCGCCCGGCCGTGTCGACGATCACGACATCCACGTTCTCGGCCCGCGCGCGAGCGATCGCCTCGAATGCCACAGCACCCGGATCGGCGCCATCCGGGCCGGTCACGATCTCAGCATCCGCCCGCTGCGCCCAGCCTTCGAGCTGCTCGCTGGCCGCCGCCCTGAAGGTGTCGGCCGCACCGAGCAGAACGGTGCGGCCAAGCTCGTTGCGCAAGTGCCAGGCGAGCTTGCCGATCGTCGTCGTCTTGCCCGTCCCATTGACACCGACCGCCATGATCACGGTCGGCCGTGCACGGATGTCGATGCGAGCGTCGCCCACGCGCGCGGTCTGCGCGAGCAGCCCGATCAGGCGCTCGCTCAGCGCCTCGCCATCCGCCAGTTCGCCCGTCTGCGCCTCCGCCTCGAGCGTGCCCACGATCGAGGCGGTCGTACCCGCACCCACGTCGGCGAAGATCAGCGCCTCCTCCAGCCGTTCCCACGCAGCGGCGTCCAGCGTGCCGAACAGCGTCGCCTGGATCTCGCCGCCAAGGGCTTCACGGGTCTTCGCTAGGTTTTCGCGCAACCGCCTGAACAACCCGCGCCTCGGCTCAGCCGATGCACCGGACCCCGCCTCGCCGCCGGCGGGCGCATCGGTGATGAACAGATCGTTCCAGTCGCGCGCCACGGACTCTTAGGCGCAGCTCAGGCGACCTCGGCGACGGGCGTACCGACCGGCGCGAGGTCCTCTGTGTTCTGGGCGCCCGCTGCGTCCTGGGCGATCGCCTCGTCCCGAGCGACCGCCTCGGGGGGCAGCCGGCGGGAGATCACCTTGGAGACGCCGTCTCCCCCCATCGACACCCCGTAGAGCCAGTCCGCGGCCTCCATTGTGCGCTTTTGGTGGGTGATCACGATGAACTGGGCCCTGCCGGAGTAGCGGCGCAGCAGCGCCAGGAACCGGTCGAGGTTGAGATCGTCGAGCGCCGCCTCGACCTCGTCGAGGATGTAGAACGGGCACGGGCGCGCGAGGAATACGGCGAACAGAAACGCGAGCGCGGTCATCGACTTCTCACCGCCTGAGAGCAGCGACAGGCGCTTGGTCGACTTGCCCGCGGGCGTGATCTCGATCTCCACGCCCATCGCGTCTTCCTCGCCCTCCACACCCGAACGCTCTCCCCGCTCGGCCTCCGCGTCGGCCGCGGCCTCGGACGCATCCGCCACCGCGGACGAATCTCCGCCGGCCTCATCGCCCTCGGCCGGGGACTGCCCGCCGAGCACCGCGCGACGAGCGTGCTCGTCGCGCACCAGCCGCAACCGCCCGCTGCCGCCCGGGAACACGTCGCCGGCGAGCTCCTCGAAGTTATGCGCCGCCGCGGCGAACGTCTGCTCGAACGTCTCTCTGATCTGGCGGTCCGTGTCCCTGATCACCGTTTTCAGCTCGCGCAGCGCGGTCTCCAGGTCGGCGCGTCTGGACTCGAGCTCCTCGACGTGCGCGAGCGCCTGCGCGTACTCCTCCTGCGCGAGCGGATTCACCGGACCGAGCTGCTCGCGCCTGCGCGTCAGTCGCCCCACCCGCGCCTCCAGCGCCTGCGCCTCCTCCTCCGCCAGCGGTTGCGGCTCCGAGTCGTCATCGCCGGGCACTGGGCGCTCCAGGCGCTCGGCGATCGTCCTGACCTCCAGCTCCGCCTCGGCCGCCTGATCGCGCAGGCGCTGCGCCGCAACCTCGGCCTCGGTGACGACCTCGCTCGCGGCGCGCAGCTCGGTCTGGATCTCGGCCTCCTCCCGCGCGCACCCGCGAAGCTCGTCCGCGACCCGCGCGCCGGCGGCGCTGTCCTGCGCTAGCTGTAGCTGCAGGCGCTCCACGACGCCATCCTCGATCGCCTGGCCGACCCGCGCGAGCGCCGCCTCCAGACGCTCCGCCACTGCCGCCAACGCACGGTCGGCCATGAGCTGGGCGCGCAACCGCTCGATCCGCCGTGTCCGTTCTCCCGCCAGATCGGACTCGTGGCGTCCTCCGTCCGGGGCGCCCTCCACCGACCCCAGCTCGGCCAGACCCTGCGCTACAGCTCGCTCGACCATGGCCCGCGCGAGGCCCTCAGCCTCGGCCACGACCTTACCGATGGCCAGCGCGCGGGCGTCGTGGTCCGTGAGCGTGAGCGCTCGCTCGACGCCGTCGGCCATCGTCCGGTGAATCTCATCCCACGCCTGCTCCCACGACGGCTCGCGAGCATCGCTTGCGGACAGGCCTGCCGACTCGCTCTCCGCCTGGGTCTCGCTAGCGTTCTGAAGACCATCCTCGGATGAGGTATCGCTCAGCGCGCCCAGCTCGGCCTCGATCCGTTCGATCCGACGCGTGAGCGTCTGCCCGCTCGCGCCGGTCTGCTCGCCGCGCAGGCCCACCCGGTCGCGCGCCGAACGGGCATCGTACACGCGCCGCGCGAGCGCGTCATGACGGTCGGAGCGCTCGGTCAGCGCGCCCTCGGCCCTGCCACGCCGTTGCACAACCGCCTGCAGCCTGGCCTCGACTACCGCCCTGCGCTCGCGCGCCTCAGCGACGCGCGACTCAGCTCCGTCGAGGTCCACACCACGGACGCGCAACGCCTCGCACGCGAGCGTCCAGCGCGCTTCCAGCAACTGGCGCGCCAACCGCTCGTGCAGCTCGGCGGCCTCGGCCTGGCGCTTGAGTGGACGCAACCTGGCGCGCGCTTCGCGCTCGACATCGAGCACCCGATCGAGGTTGTCCTGAGTACGCTCCAGCTTCAGTTGCGCGCGGCGGCGGCGCTTGCGATGCTTGCCCAGGCCCGCGGCCTCCTCGATCAAGCAGTCGCCGGTCGCGCGGCTTTGACGTCACGATCGCCTCGACGCGGCCCTGGGAGATGACCGAATGCGTCTCCTTGCCAAGCCCCGTGTCCGAGAGCACCTCGATTACATCCGTCAGCCGGCAGCGCGCACCGTTGAGCCGATAGGAGCCCTCACCCGTGCGATCGAGCCTCCGTGAGATCGAGATCTCTGCCCAGCGGTAGATCGACCGTCCCGTCGGAGTTGTCGAGCACGATCTCGACCTCTGCTGAGCTGCGCGCCTGCACGCCGCGCCCGCCGCCGAAGATCACGTCCTGCATCGACTGGCCCCTGACCGCGAGCGGCGATTGCTCGCCCATCGCCCACAGCACCGCGTCGGTCACGTTCGACTTACCCGACCCGTTCGGCCCGACCACGACGCTGACGCCCGGGCCGAAGTCCAGACGCGTGCGGTCGGGAAACGACTTGAATCCCATGAGTGTCAGCGACTTCAGGCGCATGGATTGAACCTCATTGGGTGGCCTGCAGCTTGTCCACGGCCTCGCGCGCGGCCTCCTGCTCGGCGTGCTTCTTGCTTTTGCCCCTCCCTGAGCCCAGCCTCTCGCCGTCCACGAGCGCCGCCACCTCGTACGTACGCTCGTGTGGTGGTCCGCTTTCCTGCTTGACCTCGTAGCAGACCACCGACCCGCGCCGCGCCAGCAGCTCCTGCAGCGCCGACTTGAAGTCGACCGGGTGCTCCAGCGCCTGCTCGATCTCTGGCGCAAACGCCTCCACGACCGCTTCCGCGGTGCGCTCGTAGCCGGCGGTCAGGTAGCACGCGCCGATCACCGCCTCGATCACCGACGCGAGCACCCGCTCGGTCTCCACCAGCGCAACCGCGCCGCCGGACGCGCTCTGGGGTGCGGCGGCACGCAGCCGCTCGGGCACCCCCAGCCGCTCGGCGACCGCCCGGCAGCTGGCTCCCGACACCGCCTGCGCGCGGATCTTCGTCAGCCGTCCCGCTCCGAACCGCACGGCTTCCAACCGCGGATACAGGTGCGTCGTGACCGCCAGCCCGAGCACGCTGTCGCCGAGAAACGCCAGCCGCGCGTACGACTCCTCGCGGCGCTCCGTCCACGAAGCGTGCGTGAACACCTGGCGCTCGAGCTCCTCTGGCAACTCTTCGAGCAGTTCGTTCAGCAGGTTCATTGTTGACGAACATCAGGCGGGCGCATGATGCGCCAGGACGAAATCCACCGCCTGCCCAACGGTCGTGATCGCTGTCGCCTGCTCGTCGCTCATACGCACCCCGTAGGTGTCCTCCAGCTCCTGCACGAGCGTGTACAGGTCCAGCGAGTCCGCCTCCAGATCCTCCTTGAACCGCGTCTGCGACCCGATCGCGCTGGGCTCAACGTCCAGCTCGTCAGCCAGATGGTCTCGGATCAGCTCGAACACCTCTTCACGCGTCATCTCCGGGCAGGCTAGCGACCTGGGCGGACACGGGCGCCCTTCTGAGCGCGCCCGCCTGCGCGAGCGCGGCGTGCGTGCGGCCGATGAGATCCTCCCCGGCGCCCTGCCGGGCACGCAGGATCGCCTGCGCGAACCCGCGACGTCTGAACGCGCCATGTGGCACCACCCCCAGCCCACGCAACCCGAGCAGATATGCCCCCCCCTGGGCTTCGGGGTCGATCTCCTCACGCAGACCTCGTAGCGCGGGCCTCAGCAGCACCCCCCCCAGCTTGGCTTTGGGGGAGGACATGGCGGCGTCCCGGATCGCGCCGAGCAGCGCCTGCGAAACCCCCTCCATCACCTTCAGCGCCACATTGCCCGTCAGCCCGTCGGTCACGATCACGTCGGCCACACCCGACACCAGGTCGCCGCCCTCGACGTTGCCGATCAGCTCGAACGGCAACGTTTGCGCGTGGGCCTGCGCGCGCGCGCGCAGCCGCTCGTGCGCTCCCGTCACGAGCAGGCTCCCCCGCTCGGCCTCCTCTCCGTTGGACAGCAGTCCCACCCGCGGACGCTGCACCCCGAGCACCGTCTGCGCCAACGCCGCGCCCATGAACGCGAACTGCTCCAGGTGCTCCGCCCGCGCCTGCGCGTTGGCGCCGACATCCAGCAGCGTCACCGGCCGGGTGGGCACCGGCAGTGGCAGCGCCAGCGCCGGACGGTGGATGCCGCTCGCGCGCTTGATGTTGAACAGCCCCGCCGCCAGCGCCGCGCCTGTCCCCCCGGCGCACACCAGCGCCTGCGCGCGGCCCTGCGCGACCGCGCGCGCAGCCTGCACGATCGAGGCCTCGGGATTCGCCCGCGCCGCGCGCACCGGATCGGCGCTCTTGGCGATCGACACCGGCGCGTCGACCACCTCGATCGCACCTTCGGGCGCGTCTGCAAGCGCCGGCCTCAATACGTCGGCCGGGCCGAACAGGATCGTCATCGCGCCCTCGCCCGCCGCGATCGCGGCGCCCGCCGCGACCTCGGCCGGGCCGAGATCCGCGCCGTTGCAGTCCACCGCGACGATCGCGTCCACGTGTGTGTGCGCGCGCGGCCCGCCCTCGCCGCTAGTCAAGCTTCAGCTCGCTCAGCTTCGCCCACCGCGAATCGCCCGCGCGCTCGTGCCCGTGCTCGGGCCCAGCCTCGTTCAGGTCGATCGCGCACTCCGGACACAGCCCCAGACAGTCCAGATCGCACAGCACCTTGCTCGGCGCCGCCAGCGCGAACGCGTCGTGCGCCCACGTCGCCAGGTCGAGCGTCTCGCCGTGCACGTACGGGCTCCTCAGCTCCTCGCCCCCGCCCGGCACATCGACCTCGCGCGCCTCCACTTCGATCTCCGGCGCCGCGTCCTTCAGGCAGCGCATGCACGGCCCCTTCAGCGTCGCGCTCAGCTTCAGCTTGAGCGCGTACCCGCCGCCAGTCATGCGCGACACGTCCAGGCGCACCGGTGCGTTCGCTGGATCGGCCTCGTAGCGCTCGCCGCCCAGCTCCAGCGCGCCGATCGGCACCTCGAGCTCCAATCTGCGCCCCTCCCCGGAGCTGAGCCGCAGGCCCGCCAAGTCGAACGTGTGCGTCTGTGCCGCCATCCTCCCCAGGCTAGCCGCCCGACTACGTCAGCGCGGTCAGCTCGCGCTTGAGCACCTTGCCGGTCGCGTTGCGCGGCAGCTGCTCCATGAACACGACCTCGCGCGGGACCTTGTAGCGGGCGAGGTTCGCCTTCACGTGGGCCTTCACCGCCTCCTCGTCCAGCTCCGCGCCGTCGCGCGTCACGACGAACGCCTTCAGCCGCTGCCCGAACTGCTCGTCTGGCACGCCCACAACCGCCGCCTCCTCGATCTCCGGGTGGTCGGCCAGCAGGTCCTCGACCTCGCGCGGGAACACGTTCTCCCCACCGCTTACGATCATCTCGTCGTCGCGACCGTCCACGAACAGCCGCCCGCCCGCGTCGAACCGGCCGACGTCGCCAGTGCTCATCAGCCCGCGCACGATCTCCTTGTTGCCGCCCCCGGTATAGCCTTCGAACACCATCTCGTTGGCGACGAATATGCGCCCGCCCTCGCCCGGCCCCGCCTCGTGCCCGTCCGCGTCCAGCAGCTTTACGACCGTCCCCATCGGCGGTCTGCCCGCGGTCCCCGGCGCGGCACGCAGATCCTCGGGCGTTGCGATCGTCGCCCACGCGACCTCCGTCGATCCGTACAGGTTGTACACCACGTCCCCGAACGCGTCCATCGCGCGTGTCGCCAGCTCGCCCGGCAGCACCGAGCCGCTCACGGCGATCACCTTCAGCGAGCTCGTGTCGTACTTGGCGATCGTCTCCTCGCCCAGCTCCAGCATTCTTTGCAGCATCACCGGCACGACCGCCAGCGCGCTCGCGCGATGGTGCGCGACCGCCCGCAGCGTGTCCTCGGGGTCGAACTTGCGGCGCAACACGAGCGTCGACGCCAGCGGCAGCGCGAGCGTGAAGTGCGCGAACCCCCACGAGTGGAACATCGGCGCGGCGATCACGGTCGTCTCGCGAGCCTTGAGCGGGATCTTCGAAAACAGCGCCGCGGCCGGCTCCATCGAGTCGGGCTGTTTACGCGCGGCACCCTTCGGCGTCCCCGTCGTGCCCGACGTCAATATCACCACGCGCCCCTTCTCGGCCGGCGGCTCTAGCGGCGAGTCGGTCTCGGTGCCGATCAGCTCCTCCAGCAGCGGATCGGACTCGGACAGCGCTCGTTCGCCGGGCTCGTGCCAGGCGACGAACCGTTTGCGTCCCACGCTCCCCTCGCCCACGAGGTCGCCGAACTCCTCGTCGTAGATCAGCGCGACCGGGTCCTCGCGCCTGATCACGTCGGCGATCTGCGGCCCCGCGAACGCCGTGTTCAGATACAGCGCGCCCGCCCCCAGCTTCGAGCACGCGACCGTCGCCTCGACGAACCCCCGGTGGTTGCGACACATGATCGCGACCCAGTCCTGTTCGGTGACGCCCGCCCTTCCCAGCCCCCGCGCGAGCGCGTTCGTGCGCCGGTCCACCTCCGCGAACGTCAGCATCCCCTTCTCGTCGACGATCGCGTTGCGCTCGGGATATCTGATCGCCGAGGCCGTATACGCCGCCGCCGGCGTCGGCCCCCACTGGTGCAGCGCCATCACCGAGCGCACCGCCTTGTCCGGGCGCATCGGCTGGATCATGCCGGTACCCAGCAGCGTCTGGGCGACCTTCAGCTTGTACTTCGCTTCGCGCGCGTTCATTCCGCGCCGGACCCTACCCAATTACGGGCGTTAGCTGACTTCGGCGGGTTCGTCCTTGCCCTGAAGCCGCTCGCGGCCACGCTGCACGGCGGCGATGAACTTCGAGAGGTTGACCTCGAGCGTGTTCAGGATCTCATCCGCGTAATCCTCTGCGCCCAGGCGGATCTCACGCTCGCGCGCGCGGGCGTCCTCGACGATGTCCTCGGCGGCGCGCTCGGCCTGCTTGGTGACCTCCTCCTCGCCGACGAGGCGCTCCTGGCGCTCGCGCGCCTCCTTGAGGATTCGCTCGGCCTCCTTCTTGGCCTCGGCGAGCATCTCCTGACGCTCCTTGACGATCCAGCGGGCCTGCTTGATCTCCTCGGGGATCGTCGCGCGCATCTGGTCGAGGATGTCGTAGATCTCCTCCTTGTCGACCCTGCACCTGGTCGGTCATGGGCACGGACTTGGCGTTGTGCACCAAGTCGTCGAGCTTGTCGATCAGTACCAGAACGTCCATCGTCTTTACACACTATCTCCGTTCGCGTCCTTGCGGCGGGCGCGACTGGTTGTGATTATGCGCGGGCCATCATGGTCGTACGTCCCGACATTGGGCCCGACACGAGGCTCGTGCGGCTCCTTTTCAGTCCAGTTCGTCACCGTCTCAGCTCTTCCTGCAACCGCTTGGCCACCTCTCCAGGCACGAGATCGTCGATCCTGCCGCCGAATGTGGCCAGTTCCTTCACGCCACTGGACGACAGAAAGCTGTACTGCGAGCCGGCCATCAGGTATACGGACTCTATCTCGGGATCCTGGCGGCTGTTGAGCTGGTGCATCTCCAGCTCGTACTCGAAGTCGGAGATCGCCCGCAGTCCCTTGACGATCACCTTTGCCCCCACGTGCCTTGCGAACTCCACAACCAGGGTTTTGAATGGCTCCACGCGCACGCCCGGGAGATCCTTGGTGGCGTGCTGGATGAATGCCAGGCGCTCGTTGATCTCAAACAGCGTCTTCTCCTTGCGCACCGAGCGGTTCACCACCGCTACCACCACCTCGTCGTACAGCTCCGCCGCGCGGTGGATCACGTCAAGGTGGCCGTTGGTGACCGGATCGTAGGATCCGGGGCACACGGCTATGGACTTATCGAGGGTCATAGGTGACGGTGGATTGTGATCGTTGTATCTCCGTACTTGCGCTCTTTCTCGATCGCCAGCTCCAGCTCGAGCCCGCAGCGGCGCCCGCCGATCGCTCTCGAGCACCACGCGCGCTCCCGGCGCGAGCAACGCCTGAAGCCCCGCCCCCAGCCGCGGCCCCACTTCGCTCGCCCGTCCATATGGAGGATCGATCAGGACCAGATCGTATGTCTCTTTGCGATTTCGTGCCCCCTGCAGCGCGTCCACGACGTCTTCGCGCCTGAGTCGCGCCTGCTCGCCGCCCAGCCCCAGCGCCGCTATGTTCGCCTCGATCACCTTGATCGCGCCCCGATCGCGCTCAACGAACACGGCGTGGCGCGCGCCCCTGGATATCGCCTCGATGCCCAGCGCGCCCGTGCCCGCGAACAGATCCAGCACGCGTGCCCCCTCGACGTCGCCGAGCATCGCGAACAGTGCCTCGCGTACACGATCGGACGTCGGTCGTGTCGTCCTGCCCTGTCGGCGCCGTCAGCCGGCGCCCGCCGTAGCGGCCCGCGATCACCCTCATCTCGGGATCGGCTCGCAGCGCCTCGGCACCGAACATCCGCTCCAGCGCGTCCCTCAGCAACGCGTGCTCGGGTTCGCGCAGCTGTGGGTCGGCGGCCACGATCGTCTCGGCGCGCGCTCGCGCACGCTCCAGCAGCGGCGCGTCCTGCGGCAGGCACGCGATCCGATGCTGACCGATACCCGACTGCCTGACGCCGATCAGCTCCCCCTCCTTGCGCAGCGCCAGGTCGATCTCGGCGAGCTCGAACCCGTCGGTGTGCTCCACCAGCGCGCGCAGCCTGGCTGCGCCGGGCGGGCCCATCAGCAGGCACGACGAGCGATGCTTGCCGCGGCCGATCCGTCCGCGCAGCTGGTGCAACTGGGAGATCCCGAACCGCTCGGCGTTCTCGACGACCATCACGGTCGCGTTCGGCACGTCGATCCCGACCTCGATCACGGTCGTCGCGACCAGCACGTCCGCCGCGCCCGAGGCGAACCGCGCCATCGCCCCCGCCTTCTCGCGCGACTTCATGCCGCCATGCAGCAGCACCAGGCGATGGTCTTTGAGCTCGCCCTTGCGCAGCCGCTCCAGCTCGGCGGTCGCCGCGCGCATGTCCGTGACCGTGGAGGAGGCGGCGGCTACACCCTCCTCGGCGTCCTCGGACTCGGCGACCAGCGGGACACACAACGTACGCCTGCCGGCCCGCGCGCAACTGCTCGCGCAGCTCCTCATACGCGCGCGCGCGCTCTGACTCTCCGGAGACGATGCGCGTGTCGATCGGCTGCCTGCCCTTGGGCAGCTCGCGCAGCATCGTCGTGTCCAGGTCGCCGTAGTGTGGCGAGCGCCAGCGTGCGCGGGATCGGCGTCGCGGTCATGTGCAGCACGTGCGGCGTCGCCCCGTCGGGCGCCTTGCTGTCTAGCGCCGCTCGCTGGCGCACGCCGAACCGGTGCTGCTCGTCCACCACCGCGACCGCGAGCGCGGCGAACTCGACATCCGGCTCGATCAGCGCGTGCGTGCCCACCACCAGCGACAGCTCGCCGCCGGCCAGCTTGCCCAGAGTGTCAGCGCGTCTGCGCGCAGAGGTCGAGCCCGTCAGCAGCGCGCACGTCACGTTCGCCTGCTCGCCGCCGAGCAGTGTTTGCAGGGTCGCGAAATGCTGCTCGGCGAGCGTCTCCGTCGGCGCCATCAGTGCGGCCTGCATCCCATGCTCGACCGCGCGCAGCAACGCCCATACCGCGACCACCGTCTTGCCGCTGCCGACCTCTCCCAGCAGCAGCCTCTGCATCGCCCGCTCCCGCGCGAGATCCTCACCGATCGCCTCGATCGCCCGGCGTTGATCGCCCGTCAGCGCGAACGGCAGCTCGTTTTTCAGCCAGCGCTCGCTCAGCGACGGCGCCTGCGCCAGCGTGGGCGCGTCCCGGCGCGCGTGGCGCCTGGCCCGGCGGCGCAGGAACACGAGCTGCGCCAGCAGCAGCTCTTCGAACGCGAGTCTTTCCCTGCCCGTCTCGCGTTCCCGCGGCGTGCGCGCGTAGTGCATCGCCGCCAGCGCACCTGCCCTGTCGGGCAGCCCCTCGGACACCCTCACCGCCGCGCTCAGCGCCTCCGGCACGTCCTGAAGCGCCCCCCTCACGCCCTGCACGAGCGTCAGAATCTGCGTCGAGCTCACACCCTCCGCCGCCGGGTAGTGGGCGATCTCGCCCGGCATCTGCGCCTCGTCCGTGCCGTGATCGCCGAGGTCGGCGTCAAGGTCCGAGCCGAGGGCGTGATGGGCGACGTTGAACGTGCCCCTCGCTCGTCGTCCTGCCGTGGAGCACCAGCCGCGTCCCGGGCTTGTATCGCTGCGCCAGCCACGGCTGGTTGAAGAACGTCGCGCGCATGCTCCCCGTCTCGTCGAACACGGTCGCCTGCGACCAGCGGCTTCATCCCGTCGCCGTCTGACCGGCCGCGCGCCGATCGTGCGCACCTGCACCGCGACCGTCGCCCCCTCGCCCTCCCTCAGGCCGCCGACCGTGCGCGCGTCGCGGCTGTCTCTCGGCAGGTGCTCCAGCAGCGCGCCGACGCTCGTCAGCCCGAGCGTCTTCAGGCCGTCCGCCAGCTTGCCGGGCTTCACGTCCAGCGGATCTTCCAGGCGCGAGGGCCTCAGCCAGCGCACGGGCGCGGCCAGCAGCTCCTCGGCCGTCAACCCCTCACAGGACGCGAACGCCCGCGGACCGACATCTCGATCGGTCGCGAGCTTGACGTCGGTTGTGGCGAGTGGGGACATCCTCAACCTGCATGATGCCCGTCCTCGCGGTCGTCACTCGGTTCGGCGCACGCCGGCTGTGCCGTGGGTTTGTATGAACTTTTTGGGGCGCGTATAACTATAGTAGTCAGTATATGCAATAGATCACTCGGCGGCCAGCAGCCACCAGTACGCGTGCTGGCCGCCGTCGCGCAGTTCCAGCTCAACATTGCCGTTGACCATCGCTTCGACCTCCGCGGCTCCGAGTGGAGCACCCTCGCCCGCGAGACAGCTGATCAGCTCGGCGTCCCGCGCGAGGCTCGCGATCACCGCGCCGAGCGTCTGCGCGGGATCGCCCCACGCGTGCACCTCCTCGGCGACGAACCCGACCGCCTCGCCACGCTTGAACCGCCCCTGCACGTCGTCGCGCGCGGCCTGCGCGACCGCGCCCGTGCGCACGTGCGCCAGCGCCCTCGCCAGCGCTTGCGCATTCTCCTCCACGCTGCGATCCGCCTCCAGCGCGACGGCGGCCACCAGCCCCGCCTGCTGACCGACCGCGGGCGCAACCACCACCTGCTTGTCCGAGAGCTCGGCGGCGCGCTCCGCCGCCATCACCACGTTGGGGCTGCTCGGCAGCATCAGCACCTCCTCGGCCGGCACCTCGTGGATCGCCGCCAGCAGCTCATACGTGGACGGGTTCAGCGTCGGACCGCCATCGATCGTATGCACGCCCAGCTCCCTGAACATCGCCTGAAGCCCGTCGCCGCTGACTACCGCCAGCGCTCCGCAGCGCGCTTTGGGAGTCGAGACGCCCGGCGCGGCGCGTGCCCCCGCGAGCGCCGTTGTCCGGGCCGTGACCGTGCAGGCGCTCGTCGCGCTCGGCCACCTGCAGGCGCATGTCGGCGATGTCCAGCCGCGATGTCTCCCCCGCGTCGGCGAACACGGCGGTCGCACGCTCGGGCTCATCGGTGTGCAGGTGCACCTTCAGAGTGCTCGCGTCGCCCACGACCAGCACTGAGTCCCCAAGCGCCTCCAGCGGCGCGATGAACCTGCCCGCGCTCAGGCCGCTGCCGGTGACGGCGAAGTTCGTGCAGAACCGGTACGTGCTCGAAACGTGCTGCGGATGGGTGATCTGCGCCGGGGCGTGATGCTCGAGCTCAGGCGCGTCCTCGCCCCGCAGCGCGGCGACGACACCCGCGAAGATGATCGTCAGCCCGTACCCGCCGGCGTCCACCACGCCCGCGTCGCGTAGCGCCGCCAGCAGCTCCGGGCTACGCTTGACCGACTCCTGACCGGTCACGACCGCACGCTCCAGCGTGTCCGCGATCGCGGCGTCCTGCATGCCGGGGTCGGTCGCCGGGCCCAGGCGCGGATTCTCCGGACTGTGCGCGACGTCGGTCATGATCTTGTGCGCCATCTCGCGCGCGACCGTCAGGATCGTGCCCTCCGCCGGCTCGCGCACCGACGCGTACGCGCGGTCAGCGGCGTTGGCCAGCGCCGCCCCGATCAGCGTCGCGTCGATCAGCTGCCCGGGCCGTGAGACCAGCTCCTCGGCGGCGCCGCGGATCAACTGCGAGAGGATCACGCCTGAGTTGCCGCGCGCGCCCAGCAGCGCCGCGCGCGCGACCGACTGCACGATCTCCTCGCGCCCGATCTGATCGATCGTGCGTACCTCGCCGCCCGACCCCAGCAGGTGGTCCAGCTCTGCCAGCACCGCGCGCAGCGTCATCGCCATGTTGTCGCCCGTGTCCCCGTCGGCGACCGGGAACACATTGAGGTCGTTGACCTCCTCCCGGCGGGACTCCAGATGCGCCAGCGCCCCTGCCACCGCCGCGCGAAAACGAACCAGATTGGTGTCGCTCACTGCGCTACGTCTTATCAGGTCGGGCGGAGTCGAGCCATGTGGGGCCGGACTCAGAATCTGTCCTGCTACGCCTCCTGTAGGGCCGCTGGGCAAGCCAGGCCAGGACGCAGCGAGCGAAGTGTGTTCAGCACATAAGCGAGCGAGGACGCCGCATGGCGCCACTCAGCGACCCTACAGGGCCTTGGTGACCTTGCCGGCTTTCAGGCAGCGCGTGCACACGTACACGCGCCGCGGCGCCTTGCCGACGAGGATTCTGACCTTCTGCAGGTTCGGGTCGAACCTGCGCTTGGTCGCGACCATCGAGTGGCTGCGGCTCTGCCCGAACGCAGGGCCCTTCCCGCAGCTGTGACATACCTTGGCCATCGCGCCCGGCAGTTTAGCCGACCTGCCCGGGCAGGACCTCCCGGCCGTCGCTCAGCTCGCTGCGCAACGCAGCCATCGCCAGCACCGCCTCGGCGGCGTGCCGCCCCTGATCGCGCTTGCCCCCGCCCGAGCGCGCGAGTGCCTGCTCCATCGTCTCGCACGTCAGCACACCGAACGCGCACGGCACGCCCGTGTCGAGCTGTACCTGCATCACCCCCCGAGCCGTCTCGGCACAGACGAAGCCGTAGTGGTCGGTCTCGCCCCTGATCACCGCGCCCAGACAGGCGACACCGGCGAAGCGGCCCGACTCGGCGGCGTACTTCGCGGCCAGCGGCAGCTCGTACGCGCCCGGCACGTCGAACACCTCGACGTCGTCGTGCCCGGCCTGCGCGAACGCGTCGCGCGCACCGCTCACCAGCCGCTCGGCCAGATCCTCATAGAAGCGCCCGACCGCGATCGCGTAGAAATCGCTCACTGCTCCGGGCCTTCCCCAGCGCCATCCTGCTTGCGCTCTGAACGCAGCAGCTCCGCGTCGAGGTTCAGCCCCTGGTGGTGCAGCGTATGCCCCATCCGCTGCGCCTTCGTGCGCATGTAATCCTCGTTGTGCGGGTTTGGTGCGTGCTCGATCGGGACCTGTGCGCTGACCGACAGCCCGTAGCCCTCCAGGCCCTTGATCTTCTTGGGGTTGTTGGTCAGGATGCGGATCGAGGACAGGCCCAGGTCGACGAGGATCTGGGCGCCGATCCCGTAGTCGCGCAGGTCGGCGGGCAGCCCGAGCTGCAGGTTGGCTTCGACCGTGTCCAGGCCGTCCTCCTGCAGACGGTAGGCCTTGAGCTTGTTGAGCAACCCGATTCCGCGCCCCTCCTGGGCCAGGTACAGCAGCACGCCCTCGCCCTCGGCCTCGATCATCGCAAGCGCCGACTCCAGCTGCTCTCCGCAATCGCAGCGCTGCGAGTGAAACACGTCTCCCGTAAGGCACTCCGAGTGCACGCGCACGAGCACGTCGCTATGCCCGGACACCTCCCCCTTGACGAGCGCCACGTGGTGCTTCTCATCGACCAGCGAGCGATAGCCGACGACTTCGAACTCGCCGAACGCGGTCGGCAGCCGTGCCGCAGCGACCCGCTCGACGAGCTTGTCGTGACGCCGGCGGTAGGCGATCAGGTCGGCGATCGTGATCATCTTCAGCTGATGGCGCTCACAGTAGTCGGCGAGATCGCCCACGCGCGCCATCGTGCCGTCGTCGTTCATCACCTCGCAGATCACCCCGGCCGGGTTCAGTCCCGCCAAGCGGGCGAGATCGACCGCGGCCTCGGTCTGTCCGGTGCGCTCCAGCACTCCCCCCGAGCGAGACTTCAGCGGAAAGATGTGCCCAGGCTGCACGAGGTCACGCGGACGGGCCTCGGGATCGATCGCCACCTGGATCGTGCGCGCGCGATCGTGCGCGGAGATCCCCGTCGTCACCCCCTCGCGCGCCTCGATCGACACCGTGAACGGCGTCTCGAACGACGATTCGTTCTTCGCCGCCATCAGCTCCAGGCCCAGCTCCTCGCAGCGCTCGGGCGTCAACGACAGGCAGATCAGCCCTCGCCCCTCCTTGGCCATGAAGTTGATCGCCTCGGGCGTGGCGAACTGCGCGGCCAGCGTCAGGTCGCCCTCGTTCTCGCGGTTCTCGTCGTCACATACGACGACCATCCGCCCGGCGCGGATCTCCTCCAGCGCCTCCTCGATCGTGGCGAACGGCGTGGTGGTTGCGGGTCTTGCTCATGTCATGTCTGGAATGTCCGAAATTTGTGTGATTTGGGGAAGCGGAGAGTCAAATCTAAAGAGAGAAAACAAACATTGCTTTTTGAAAATTGTGCACTATTGCAATACTCAACTAAAATTTTTATATCAACATCCACCCTCTTTAGCTTATTATAATACTATAGTTATACGCATCCACACTTCTTGCCGCCAAGCAGTCGCTCGACGTGCTTTGCCAGCACGTCGACCTCCAGGTTGACCCGATCTCCGACCGCCACGCTTCCCCCAGGTTGGTGCGCCGCGAGCGTCTCCGGGATCAGCGAGACCTCGAACCCGTCGTCGCGCAGTGAGCTCACGGTCAGGCTGACGCCGTCCACCGCGATCGAGCCCTTCTCGACCAGGTAGCGGCTCACGCCGGGGTCGGCGTCGATCCTCAGCACGCGCGCAATGCCCTCCTCGCGGGTCTCGCCAACCGTGCCGGTGCCGTCGACATGACCTTGCACGACATGCCCCCCGAGACGGTCCTCGGCGCGCAGGGCCAGCTCGAGGTTGACCTTCGCCCCGGGTCGCAGCCCATCCAGCGCGGAGCGGCGCAGCGTCTCGATCATCGCCTGCGCCGCGAACCCCCCGTCACGGACGTCGGTCGCGGTCAGGCACACACCGTTGACGGCGACCGAGTCGCCCTGCCGCAGATCGCTCGCCAGGCGCGTGGAGATTCTCAGCGTCGCTCCCTCGCCGTTTCGCTCCTCAATTGCCGTGACGCTGCCGAGATCCGCGATCAGGCCGGTGAACATGTCTCGCTCACTCCCTGATCACCACTCGCGCAGCCTCGCGCTGATCAGCAGGTCCTCGCCGACGCGCTCGCATTCGCAGGTCAGCGCGCGCAGCGCCTCGGAGATCCGCTCGACGCCCTTGCCCTCCAGCGGGTCGCGCGCGGCGCTTCCGCCGAGCAGCAGGGGTGCCAGGAACAGGCGGATTTCGTCGATCTCGCCCGCATCCAGGAACGCGCCCGCAAGGTGCGGCCCGCCCTCGAGCAGGGCCGATGAGACACCGATCGCGCCGAGCTGCTCCAGGGCCGAGCGCACCCGCGCAGGCTCGTTCTCGCCGGTCGCGACGAGCACCTGCACGCCGGCGGCCTCCAGCGCGTCCGTGTCCGCGCGCGCCGCCGCGCGGGAGACGACGATCGTGAGCGGGATCTCCAGCGCCGCCGACACCAGCTGGGAGCTGGGCGACAGGCGCGCGAGCGAATCGAACACGACGCGCCTGGGCTGGTGCTAGAGCTCGTCGGTGAGACCGTCCGGGCGTGCCGTCAACCGTGGGTCGTCGGCCAGCGCGGTGCCGATGCCGACGACGACCGCGTCGACCGACGCGCGCCACCGGTGCGCCAGCTCGCGGCTGGCCTCGCCGCTGATCCACTGCGAGTCGCCCGTGCGTGTGGCGACCTTGCCGTCCAGCGTCATCGCGGACTTGAACAGCACCCACGGTCGTCCAACGCGCGCATGCTTGCGAAACGCTTGGTTCAGCAGTCGTGCGCTGGTGGCGAGCTCGCCGTCGGCGAGCACCACCTCGACCCCCTCGTCGCGCAGGATCCCCAGGCCGCGCCCCGCGGCCTTCTCGGTCGGGTCGTCGGAGCCAACCACCACGCGCCTGATCCCGGACTGCACGATCGCGTCGGTGCACGGCGGCGTCTTGCCCTCGTGGCAGCACGGCTCCAGCGACACGTACAGCGTCGCGTCGCTCAGATCGGTCAGGCCGCACGCCTCGATCGCGTTGACCTCGGCGTGCGCTGCGCCGAACCGTTCGTGCCAGCCCTCGCCGAGCACGTCCCCCTCGCGCGCCACCACCGCGCCGACCACCGGGTTCGGCTTGACCAGGCCTCCGCCGTTGCGGGCCAGCTCGATCGCCCGCACCAGGTGCTCCCTATCGGTGTTCGTGCAGGTCGTCATCTGTACATCCAGGATAACCCCGCGCGCGCATGTCGCCGGAGTGAGCGTCCTGAGATCATCAGGCGCAGCGGCCACCGTGCAGCCGGTAGACCGTCATCTGTGGCCCCGGGCGGTCGTAGGCGAGCGGGTAGTAGTCGAAGCTCCAGTCGAAGTCGAAGGGTACGGATTCCCGCCCGCCCCCTGACCGCGCGCGTACGGGGAGGCCCGGTAGACGACTTCGCCCCGTCGCTGCAGCGCGCGATAGTAGGCGATCGCCAGCGGCACTTCCTTGGGGTCGGCCAGCGCCCGTCCGGACTCGGTCGAGCCGCTCACCACCCAGCAGTAGCCGTGCGTTTCGTAGTAGCCGATCAGCGCCGGGGCGAGCGTGCGCTCGTAGTCCTCGATGCCGACCTTGTCGGTGGAGTCCGGTTCCAGCGCACCTGTCGGGCGAGATCTGCGAGCAGCAGCGACGGGTACTTCTTCCAGCGCTATGCCCCACGCCGTCGGGCGCGACCGGCTCGACCACGATCGGCGCACCGGCCGGGATGTGCGCGAGCATCCAGCCTCGCGTCAGATTGCGCGTGTCTGCACGCGCGAGCACTTTGCCGGAGTGGACGCTGTACACGAGCCCCTGCGCGAGCAGAGCCGCGACGGCCGCCGCGACCGAGCGCAACACGAAGGCGCGGCCGCCGGCGGGCGACCGTATCCACTAGCTGCAGCGCGAACAGCGCGGCGAGCAGACACAGGATCGGGAATATCGGCAGCAGCCAGCGGCCGAAGTAGCGACCCTGGATGCCCATGAACGCGAGATACAGCAGCGGCGCCGGCACGAGCAGCCAGCCGAGCGCGCGCTCGCGCCACCACACGCTCACAGCGCCACCCAGCGCGGCCAGCGCGGGCACCCAGCCAAGACCCCAGGTCAGGGTCCACAGGTAGTAGGCAAGCCCCCCGTCTTTGGGCGCCCCCAGCTTGCCCTGAGCTTCGGCGGACAGCGTCGACTGGTGGACCAGTTCGGCGTGGAAGTCGGCGTAGTCGAGGATCGCGTACGGGTTCGCGATCAGGAACGCGACGACCGCCACGACACCCGCGAGCGCGATCCCGCCCACCGCGCGCCGCCCGGCGCTCGCCGACCCCAGCTGCGCCGCGATCGTCCAGGTAGCGCGCCGCGACCGCGGCCAGGTAGGGCACGAGCACGATCCCGGCCGTGTACTTGGTCGCACAGGCGAGCCCCAGCCCGACGCCCGCCAGCAGATGGTCGCGCGCGCGGCCTTTGCGCAGCACCCCCGCGCTGCCCAGCAGCGACAGCGTCAGCGGCGCAAGCGTCGGCACGTCGTTGAGCGCCAGGTGGGAGTAGAACACCGGCAGGAACGCCACCGCCTCGATCGCCGCCGCGAGCAGCCCCACGCCGCGGCCGAACAATCGCGCATCCGGTCGCGTACAGCAGCCACAGCGCCAGCGTGCCGAGTACCGCCGCGGCCACACGCGCGAGCGTGTAAGACATCGCCGGGATGCGCCGCGATCGCGTGCTGCACGCCCGCCGTGCCCCCGTAGGCGAGCGGCGAACAGGTAGTGCAGAAGGTACGTGTATGCGGGCGGATTGGCGAAGTAGTGCGGGTTCAGGTCGTGCCCGAACATTTCGATGGCGTGCGGCACGAAATGGTCGGCCTCGTCGGCGTTGTACGCGTAGGGCAGACCCTGCTCGATCCCCCACAGGCGCAGTCCGAGCCCGCCGGCGAGCACGACGGCCAGCCCACCCCACGCCCAGCGCCGGGACCGGTCGTGGCACCGCCGTCGTGAACGGACCCCACCGGCGCCTTCTGCCTCAGCAGTTCTCATACACGGCGTAGTAGCGACTCGTGTAGATGCGGCGGTATCCGGCCTGCGGGACCTGGACGCGGGGATCGTCGCCGACGTCGACGATCGCCTCGAAGAACACGGCGCTGCCGAGCGGGTAGACCGCCACGCTGCCCCTGCTCAGGCGGTCTTCCAGCTGGTGGGCGCCTTTCTCGGCGTCGGCACGCGCCTGGCTGCGCGCCACGATGTCGTGCTGGCCGACGCTGTCGAGGATCCAGCGCGCGTCTGGGATCAGCTTGTTGTCCGGCAGCGACAGCAGCTCACAGCGCTGCAGCGCCGCGTGCACGCGCGGATTCTCGAGCGCGACCGCCAGGCCCTCGTGGAAGTCCTTGTGGTAGGCCAGCGTCATGCGCAGGCTGGAGAGGCTCAGCGATCGTGGCGACCGACGCGCCGCCGTAGAGGACGAGCGCGGCGGCGCCGACCATCCATACGCGGCGCAGCTTCGAGCCCGGCTGCAGCATCGCCCAGCCGCCGACCGTGACCGCGCAGAACAGCAGCAGCAGGATCGCCGCGCCCATCAGGTAGCGATCGACGACCGAAGCCCCTCCGGCATCCCTCGGCACGTATGCGCCGCGATCAGCGTCAGGAGCGCCGCCAGCGGCATGAGCACGCGACGAGGCGCGAGCCATACCGCGATCGGAACGCCGACGAGCGCGCCGAGGATCACCGGCAGCTTGTCGATGCGCACCCCGAACGTCCACACCGACACGATCACGCTCGACAGCCCCTGCGTGCGTTCCAGTTCCTGCGCCAGTTCGGCGGTCGAGTGCAGCGAGTACAGCGGGTCGCCGGTCACGACAGCGTCCACGCCGACCCATACGACCGGCGCGATCAGCGCGAGGCCGAGGTACTGCAATCGGCGGCGGTTGTCGATCGATCCGCCGCTCCCGCTGTCGCCGGTACCGGCACCACGGCCGTCGGCGTCACCACGACGCGGCCACGCGCACCACAGCCAGTACACGCCGCTCAGCACCCACGCGTCCGGACGCAGCAGCCCCGCGGCGGCAAGCATCAGGAAGACGAGCGTGCCACGGCGGGGCCGTTGCACCTCGAACACGATCGCCCACACGATCAGCGCGACGTAGGAGATGTCCAGATATCCCTGCGCGGCGAGGTTCTCGACGAAGAAGCGGCTCAGCACCAGCAGCGCCGCGAACAGGCCGACGACGGGGCCGAAGCACAGTGCTCCCAACCGGTACATGCCGGCCACGACCGCCACGAACGAGGCGATCGACCCGAGCACCATCAGCCGCGCGCCGTACTGACCGAAGATCGAGCAGAGCATCCCGAACGCGATCGCCAGCGGATGCTCTGTCGGCCCCCGGTACACGCGGAAGTCCGGCAGGTGCAGGTGCAGCAGATCGCGGCCCCACAGCAGCGCGTAGAACGAGTCGTATGTCGGGTAGGTGGGGTAGGCGAAGTAGCCGACCAGCGCCCCCGCGCACAGCACCGCGAACCCGATCTTCGCCCACGTCGAGGCGTCGAGCGCCCGCAACCGCCGCAGCGGAGTCGAGTCCTGCCGCGGGGTGCTGAGCGTCGCGCTGGCCATGGGCTGCAGAGCCTATCCTTGCAAGCAGCTGCCCTGACGACGAAGCCTCGCGGGGTAGGCTCACCCAAGTGAAGCTCATCATCCAGATCCCCTGCTTCAACGAGGCCGACCAGCTTCCGCGGACGCTCGCCGACCTGCCGCGCGAGATCGACGGCTTCGACGTCGTGGAGTGGCTGGTGATCGACGACGGCTCGACCGACGACACGGTCGCGGTCGCGCGCGCCCACGGCGTCGACCATCTCGTGCGACTGACCAACAACAAGGGTCTGGCGGCGGGATTCCAAGCCGGCATCGACACGGCGCTGAAGCTCGGCGCGGACGTGATCGTCAACACCGATGCCGACAACCAGTACTACGGACCGGACATCGCCCGGTTGGTGGCGCCGATCGTGCAGGGTCGCGCCGACATGGTCGTCGGTGATCGTGAGGTTGGCGGGATCGAGCATTTCTCGCCCCTGAAGAAGACGCTGCAACGCCTCGGCTCGTGGGTTGTGCGCCAGGCCTCGTCGACCTCGGTGCCCGATACGACCTCGGGCTTTCGCGCCTATAACCGCGAGGCGGCGATCCAGATGATGGTCGTCTCCAGGTTCACCTACACGCTGGAGACGATCATCCAGGCGGGCAAGCTGCTGGTCGCGATCGACCATGTTCCGGTCCGCACCAACCCCAAGACGCGCGAGTCGCGCCTGTTCCCCTCGATGGGCGCCTACGTGCGCCGCAACACGATCTCGATCTTCCGCATCTACGCCCAGTACGAGCCGTTGCGGGTGTTCTGGAGCCTCGCCGCGCTGATCGGTGTCGTCGCGCTGGGCGTGTGGATCCGCTTCGTGGTCGCCTACGCCGAAGGCGCCGGCAAGGGCCACGTGCAGTCGCTGATCCTCGGCGCGGTCCTGTTCATCGCCGCGGTCGTGCTGTGGGCGCTCGGCGTGATCGGCGACCTGCTCGCCGCGCAGCGCGTGATGACCCAGCGGACGTTCGAGCGGGTGCGCCGCATCGAGCTGCAGCTGGGCGTGGCGCCCTCGCACTACGAACCCGGATCGCCCGAGCAGGGTGCTTGGGTGCGGGACGGCAACGAGCAGAGAGACCCGGAGAGGGAGAGAGAGGTCGGGACCGAAGAGCACGAGGCGGTGCGCCTGTGAGCGGGGCCGTCACCGTTTCCGAGGAGGGGATCGTCACCGGCAACACCTACGACAAGTACGGCTCGACCAACCCGCTCGTGCGACGCATGATGGCCGGGTTCGAGGGCGCGCTGGACGAGCTCCTCGCGCGCGCCGATCCCAGCTCGCTGCTGGACGTCGGCTGCGGCGAGGGTGTGCTCGTGCACAAGTGGGCCCAGTGGCTGGGCGATTCGCGGCGAGTCGTCGGGATCGACCTGGAGGAGGAGTCGATCCAGGCTGGGTGGTCGCAGCGCAGCGCCCCGAACCTCGAGTACCGCGTCATGCAGGCCGAGAACCTGCCGTTCGCCGAGGAACGAGTTCGACCTCGCCACCGCGATCGAGGTGCTCGAGCACGTCCCCGACCCCGAGCACACGCTGAGCGAGATGGCGCGCTGCGCCGAGCGTCACCTGCTCGTGTCGGTCCCGCGCGAGCCGCTGTGGCGGATGCTGAACATGGCCCGCGGGGCGTACTGGTCGGACTGGGGCAACACCCCCGGGCATCTCAACCACTGGTCCAGGCGGAGCTTCGTTGCCCTGCTGGCGCGCCACGGAAAGGTGATCGAGGTGCGCTCGCCGTTTCCGTGGACGATGCTGCTTGTCCGTCTCTAGCGGGAAAAGGGACAGAGGGGCCCGGCTCGCCGGGGGCGCACAGCCCGAGGGGCTGGGTCGGCCGGCTGCGTCACCCTCTGAGCGCTCCTACGGCAGCGGCGCGCGCGATCCTGTCGATGGGATCGCCTCGACCGGGCTGCTGACGTTCGCGTTCTTCTCGATCGCGAGCCACGTGCTTGAGCGAAGACGCGGCTCAGCGCGTGGCGTGCTGTGGTCGGTCATGTTCGTGATCATCTCGGTGATCTACCGGCCGATCGAACAGCTGCTCTCGCGCACGATCGCCGAGCGCCGGGCACACGGGCACGCCGAGCACCCGCTGCGCGTCCCGATCGCGATCCAGAGCGAGCTTCGCGCTGATCTTCCTGTCGCTGGCGCTGGCGCTGCACGACGACTTGGTCAACAAGGTCTTCGACGACTACACCGCGCTGTATTACGTGCTGGTCGTGGGTACGCTGGCCTACGCCGCCAGCTACTTCGCGCGCGGCTGGCTGGCGGGGCACGAATACTTCGCCTGTTCGGCGGCCTGGTGCTGATGGAGTCGCTGTCACGCCTCTGCTTCGCACTGGCCGTCGCGCTCGGCATCACACAGCGGACAGACGGCGGTCGCGCTGGGGATCGCGGCCGCGCCTTCGTGTCGCTGGTGCGTGGTGCCCGCCGCGTTCGCCCGGCGCGGGGAGGAGCGGCGCGAGGCGAGCACCACAACGCCACCTCGCTCCCACAACGCCGATCTGGCGCTGGCGGCGCCGATCACAGTGGACGAGGCCGATGCGGCTTTGGCGGGCCCGGGGACCGAGGGCGTCCAGGAAGCCGCCGCGCACGACGAGCTATCCCTGCGACGGGGCACGGGCTTCGCCGGCTGGGTGTCGGGCATCATGCTGTCCGAGCAGACGCTGCTGAACGCCGCCGTGCTGACCGTCGCGGCCACCTCGCCATACAGAGCCCTGCCGGGGATCGTGTTCGACGTGCTGCTGATCGCGCGCGCGCCCGCTGCAGCTGTTCCAGGCGATCCAGACCTCGCTGCTGCCGCACCTGACGGGCCTGGAGGCCACCGAGGGGCACGAGGCATTTGCCCGCGCCATCCGCGTCACCGTGCTGGCGATCGCCGCCTTCGCCGCGGCGGTGGCGCTCGGTCTGCTGGCGATCGGACCCTTCGCCATGAGCTCACCTGTTCGGGCAGCACTTCTCCTACGGCCGGTTCGGCCTCGCCCTGGTGGGTGTGGGAATGGGCCTGCATCTGACCTCGGGCACACTCAACCAGGCCGCCCTGGCGCGCAATCGCGCGCGCGCCGCCGCCGGCTGCTGGGGCCTGGCGGCCGTGCTGTTCCTCGCCTGGATGTTGACACCGGTCGTCAGCGAACAGCTGCTGCGCACCGAGATCGGCTATCGCGGGCGCCACCGCCGTGCTGGCACTCGCACTGGGGTTGGTATACCGCCGTGGGCGCCCCAATGGGCTGCCGTTGCCGGCCGGCGACGGTCAGTCGGCGCCGACGGCGCGCGCGATCGCGCGGTAGGCCGCGCCGGGATCATCACCGCCGAAGATCGCCGAGCCGGCCACGAACACGTTCGCGCCGGCCTGCCTGCATGTGGGCGCCGTCTCGGGGTCGATCCCTCCGTCCACCTCCACAGCCACATCGGCGCCGACGATCGCCCTGACGCGCTCGATCTTGTCCGGCGAATGGGCGATGAACGGTTGCCCGCCCCAGCCCGGGTTGACGGTCATGCACAGTGCCATGTCCAGCAGTTCCACCACCTCGGCCAGCGCGCCGACCGGGGTGGCGGGGTTGATCGCCACGCCAACGCCGACTCCGCCCTGACGGATTAGCTCCGCAGCGTAGGCGACGTGCGGAGTGGCCTCCGCATGGAACGTGATCGAGTCGGCGCCCGCCTGCACGAAGTCAGACACATGCCGCTCGGGGCGCTCGATCATCAGGTGCACGTCGAGCATCGCTCCCGCCTCGTGCGTCTGCTCGCGCAGCGCCGCCACGACCAACGGTCCCACCGTGATCGGTGGCACGAAGTGCCCATCCATCACGTCCACGTGGATCACCCGCGCACCCGCCTGCAACACCTCTCCGACCTGCTCGCGCAGCCGCGCAAAGTCCGCGGACAGGATCGATGGCGCCACGTGCACGCCCTTCAGCAGCTTGCCGGCAGGCTCGCTCATATGGCCTGCAACATGGAGTCGCCGCAGTTGTTGCACTTCAGGATCGCCGTCGAGGACATGCGCACGATCGTCGAGTGCTCACCGCAGTTCGGGCACACAGAGGTGAGCTCGAAGCGGTGCAGGCAGTAGACGCAGCGATAGCGACCCGGCAGGTTGGTCGGGCGCAGCCACGGCTCGCCGCAGTGCGGGCAGACGCGGCCCGAGCTCGACCGGGGCTTTGGCGGATGCCTCGGGCTCGCGGGCCATCGCCTCAGCCTCTCCCGGCGCAGCCGGGCGATGAAGAAGCCCGCGGTGCGGTCGCGATGGGGCAGGGTCAACACGGTCTTGGGTGCGCTTGGGTGGGCGCGCCCCGGGAGCTCGACATCGAGGTCATCGAGCGAAAAGTCGGGGTTGGCGTCCAGGAAGCTGGCGATGCGGCGCTCGTTCTCGGTCGCAGAGATCGTGCACGTAGAGTAGACCAGCACGCCGCCCGGACGGACAGCATCGGCGCCGGCCGCGAGGATCCTCGCCTGCGTTCGCTCGAGCTCCGGCAAGCGCGCGGGCTCCATCCGCCAGCGCAGGTCCGGGCGCGCCTGCAGCGTCCCCAGACCCGAGCACGGCGGGTCGATGAGCACGCGGTCGAACACGGCCCCCTCCGGGCGCGGTTGCGCGGCGTCCGCCAGCTCGACACGCACGTTGTGAGCATGCAGCCGCTGGGCGGTGCGCAGGAGCGCTCCCGCTCGGCGCCGGTCGCGCTCGACCGCCACGACCTCTCCCGTCCCTCCCATCAGCGCCGCGAGGTGCGTGCTCTTGCCACCCGGCGCGGCGCACAGGTCGAGCACGCGCTCGCCCGGCTCGGGCTGCAGCACGCGCGCGACGAGCATCGCCGCGCGCGACTGCGCCACGAACGCACCCGCGACGCCACGCGCTGGAGGCGTGCATGTCGAACGGGCCTTCGAGCACGAGCGCCTCGGGGATGTCCGGATCGGTGCGCGTCCTCACAGGTGGTCCACCGCCCGCTTGACCCCCCGCCGGATCGCTCCCCCGATCGCCCGCGTGATCGCCTGCCGCCAGCTCTCGCGCAAGCGCGGGTGCGTCGGTCACGAGCGTGTTCGCGCGCAGCGCCACCTCGCCGGGCTCGTTGTCGTACGCCATCAGCGCGCGCGCGTGCTCCGCGCCGAGCTCCTCCCACCACAGCCGGGCGATCCACTCCGGGTGTGAGTGCTTGACGGCCGCGTGCTCGGGCGTGGCGTCGTCCAGGCCGTCCAGCAGTCCCGCGCCCTCGCGCGCGGCACGGCGCAGCACGGCGTTGACGAGTCCGTGCCCGGCCCGTGCGTTGCATCTTTGCCAGCTCGACCGTGTCGGCGACGATCGCATGGTCGGGGGCGCCGCCGAGATACAGCAGCTCGTACAGGCCGAGCCGCAAAGCGGCCAGCACGGGGGCGTCCAGGCGCTGCGGCGAGCGTTCGGCCAGCAGCTCGATCAGGTGATCGAGCGTGCCCCGGCGCTGGACCGCGCCATAGGCAAGGCGCATCGCCAGCGCGCGATCGCGCGCGTCCAAACCCTGTGCCTGCGCCTGCAGCGCCCTGTCGGCGTATGCGCCGTCCTCGAACACCCGGCGCAGGACCGCGTACGCGCAGACCCGGGCTTCAGCGGGCATGTCCGCGCAGATACGCGCCGCCGTCCATGGCACGCCCGCCCGCGGGCTGAACGCACAAGAGCTCGAGCGCCCCGTCGGCGGTGCCATACAGCAGTCGCTCGCCATCCCGTGCGAGCGTGCCCGCGGGCGGCCCATCGCCCGGCCCGTCCGCCGCGACGCGCGCGGCGTGCACCCCCAGCAGCGTCCCGTCCTCGAGCGCCAGGCGCGCGCCGATGTGCGGGTGCAGCGCTCGGACGATGCGCTCGAGCTTCACCGCTCCCAGCGCCGGGTCGAGCCGGCGGTCCTCGGGGCCGATCTTCTCGGCGTAGGTGGCGCCCGCCTCGTCCTGCTCGACGAACGCCGGCGGTTCCCCGCGCGCGGCCAGGTCGAGCGTGCGCACGATCAGCTCTCCACCGAGCGCCTGCAGACGCTCGGCGAGCGAGCCGTAGGTGTCGCTCGGCTCGATCGGCGACCGACTCGGCCAGGCACACCGGCCCGCTGTCGAGGCCCGCGGTCAGGCGCATGATCGAGACGCCGGTGCGCTCGTCGCCGGCCATGATCGCGCGCTCGACCGGGGCGGCGCCCCGCCAGCGCGGCAGCAGCGACGGATGCACGTTCAGCAGCTCGTGCTCGGACAGCAGCGGCTCGTTGATCAGCGCCCCGAACGCGCACACGATCACCGCGTCCGGGATCGCTCGCGCGATCAGCTCCCGCGCCGGGGGCTCGTTCACCTTCGCCGGCTGCTCCAGCGCGATCCCCAGCCGGCGTGCGGCCTCTGCCACCGGTGGAGCGCCGAGCTTGCGTCCGCGCCCGCGCGGACGGTCGGGCCGCGTCAGCACCAGCGCCGGCCGGTGCTCGCCGGCGGCCAGGCGCTCCAGCACCGCCGCCGCAAACGCGGACGTGCCGATGAAGACCGTGCGCATGATCGGCGTCCGCTGCTCGTCGCCAGGCGCGACTAAGCGGGGCTCGCGTCGGGGTCGGCCACCCGCGCCGTACGGGCCTCGTCCGCGGCGCCTTCGCGGGCTTCGCGCATCGCGCGCATCGCCTCCTTGCGCGCCTCCCGCGAGATGCGGTCGAGGATCAGGACCCCGTCGAGGTGGTCGATCTCGTGCTGGATCACGCGCGCGTGCAGACCCTCCGCCTCGATCGAGGATCTCAGCGCCGCTCGCGTCGCGCGCACGCGCGCGAACCCGCGCGGGACGCTCCACCTCGACGTGCACGCCGGGCAGGCTGAGACACCCCTCTTCGGCGATTTCGAGCTCCTCGCTCGACCACTCGAGCACCGGGTTCACCAGCGCCGTGATCGGATCCTCGGCATGCACCCGATACACGAGCACCCGGTTGAGCATCCCCACCTGCGTCGCGGCCAGCCCGATCCCGAGGGCGTCGTGCATGAGCTCGCCCATGCCGCTCGATCTCCGCCCGCAGCGCATCGTCGAAGCGCTCGACCTCGACCGCGCTCGCGCGCAGCACCGGATCTCCGAGCTTGCGCACGCGCGCCAGCGCCGCGTCGCGTCTGGCGCGAGTCTCCGGGTCGAGCTCCTCGACCGCGGGGGCGTCCTCCTCGCGCTCGACCTCCACGTCGTCCTCCTCGGGGCGCGGGCTCGCAAGCCGCTGAGGCGTGCGCTCATCGACGGTGTTGTCCTCTACGGGCATCGTCTGACTGAGTCCATGAGCCTGCGAGCGCGATCCCATCCCACCTATTGCGGATCGACGTCCACGCTGAAGCTCACACCCTTGTGCGCGCGATCATCGGCGACACGTCGCACGGCCTCCCCGACGGCGCGCACGGCGGGACGGCGCTCCGGCGCCTTGACGACCAGCACCTGGCGCTCCTGCCCGCGCAGGCGAAACAGCGCCGCCGGACCCAGCACGCTCGCGCCGAACCCATCGTCGGCCATTCCGCCGATCGGCGATCGACCGGCGCTCGGCGGACCGAGCAGCGACGCCCTCAGCTCATCGGCCAGAGCGCTCGCCGCCGCCCGCGCGGGGGCGCTCTCGGAGGCGGCGCACACGATCCTGATCAGGTGCGAGAACGGCGGGTAGCGCAGCGCCCGGCGGCGCTCCAGCTCGCCCGCGAGAAAACCGTCGCTGTCGTGCCGGGCGGCGTGGGCGATCGCGCGGGCCTCGGGAGCGATCGTCTGCACGAGCACGCGGCCGTCCGCCGCCGCGGCCGACGCGCCCGGCGAGCTGGGCGATCAGCGCGAACGTGCGCTCCTCGGCGCGGAAGTCGGGGAAGCGCAGGGTCGCGTCGGCGTCGAGCACGACCCCGAGCGTCACGTCCGGGAAGTCGTGGCCCTTGGCGACCATCTGCGTGCCGATCAGCACGCCCGACTCGGCCGCCTCGAACCGGCGCAGCAGCGTGCGCGATCCCGTGGGCGGGCGGGCCTGAGACCGTGTCGGCGTCCAGGCGCAGGACGGGAAAACGATCGTCGTCGTCGCCGAGCGTGGTGGCGAGATCGTGCTGGACGCGCTCGGTCCCCGCGCCGTGGCGCGCGACCGAGATCGAGCCGCACTGCCCACAGCGCTGCGGAGCGGGCTCGCGATGGCCGCAGTGATGGCAGGCGAGGAAGCCGCCGTGGCGGTGCAGCACGAGCGAGACGTCGCACTGCGGGCAGCTCCACACCCGCCCGCACGAGCGGCACGACAGGAAGTTCGACCAGCCGCGGCGGTTGAGCAGCACGATCGCCTTACCTCGCGCCTTGCGCACCTGCGCAAGCGCCTGCGCGGTCTCCGGGTGCAGCCCTGCGCTCTCGCGCCACGCATGTCGAGCACGCTGACCTCCGGCAGCGGACGACCGTCCACACGCGTGGACAGGCGCAGCAGCAGCGCGGCGTCGGCGATGGCCGTGCAACGCCGTGGCGCGCGCGGACAGCGGGTGTCGCGCGGACATGCGCAAGCTGACGCTCTCCGGACGAGGGGTGGCGCTGCCGAGCAGCAGCAGCGCGCCGCTTGTGCGCGCTCGCTCGGCCGCGACGTCGCGGGCGTCGTAGCGCGGGTCGCCTTCGTGCTTGTAGGAGGCGTCGTGCTCCTCGTCCACGACGATCAGGCCGAGGTCCTCGATCGGCGCGAACACGGCCGAGCGCGGACCGACGCACACGCGCGCCTCTGCAGTGCGCAGCCGCCGCCATTCCTCGTAGCGCTCGCCTGGGCGCAGGCGCGAGTGCAGCACCGCGACGGTCTCGCCGAAGCGCTCCAGGAAGCGCCCGACGATCTGTGGCGTCAGCGCGATCTCCGGGACGAGCACGATCGCACCCCGGCCCTGCTCCAGCACAACCGCGGCGGCGCGCAGGTAGACCTCGGTCTTGCCCGATCCCGTCACCCCCTGCAGCAGGCTCTGCTGAAAGCGGTGCGCGTGCAGCGCCGTGCTCAGCGACCCCAGGGCCAGATCCTGCTCTGGTGTGAGCATCGGGGGCTCGGGGCGACGAGCGCCGACGGGCAGGTGCTCCGAGCGCACGACCGCCCGGCGTTTGCGCCCGCTCAAGCGGCGCGCCGCGCCGGGCGGCAGCACCAGCGTCAGCGCTCGCGCGATCGTCGAGCAGTACTCAGCCGCGATCCACTCGGCCAGCGCGACCAGCTCGACGGGCAGGGCGGGGGGGCCTTCATCCAGCGCACGCAGCGGCGCGAGCAGCTTCTCCTCGGCGATCTCGCTGCGCTCGGCCATGCCGACGACGACCCCGAGCACGTGTCTGCGGGCGAACGGCACGACCAGCATCGACCCGACACCGACGACGCTCGCCGCGCAGCTCCTCCGGCAGGCGGTAGTCGAACGGCCCGCGCAGGGCGCGGGCGGTGGTCATCGGCTCGACCTGGGCGATGGCTGGCATCAGAGAGAGGACACCTGGAGGGCGACCGTCGAAATCAGACCGCGGGGCCGGACGCCCTGCGGCGCGTTCAGCTCTAGGTCAGAGCCCGGCGGCAGCGCGCAGCGCCTGCGCCTTGTCGGTGCGCTCCCACGTGAAGTCGTGGTCGTCGCGGCCGAAGTGGCCGTAGGCGGCGGTCTTCTGGTAGATCGGGCGGTGCAGTTTGAGCTCCTCGCGGAAGGCTCCCGGGCGCAGGTCGAAGTGCTCGTCGACGAGCTGGGCGATCTGGGCGCGGCCGAGGAGCTCGGTGCCGAACGTCTCGACCATCACCGACACGGGATGCGCGACGCCGATCGCGTAGGCGACCTGCACCTCGGCGCGGTCGGCCAGGCCCGGCAGCGACGATGTTCTTGGCGACCCAGCGCGCGGCGTAGGCGGCGGAGCGGTCGACCTTGGAGGGGTCCTTGCCCGAGAACGCGCCGCCGCCGTGACGGGCCATGCCGCCGTAGGTGTCGACGATGATCTTGCGCCCCGTCAGCCCGCAGTCGCCCATCGGCCCGCCGATCACGAAGCGCCCGGTCGGATTGACGAGGAAGTTCTTCAGCAGCTTGTTCTCGTCGTACAGGCCGCTCGGCAAGACCGGGCGCAGGACGTGCTCGAACAGGTCGGGCTTGATCAGCGCCTCGGCGTCGATGCCGTCGGCGTGCTGGGTGGAGATCAGGATCTTCTCGATCGCCACCGGCTTGCCGTCGCGGTAGCGGACCGTCACCTGGGTCTTGCCGTCGGGGCGCAGGTAGGGCAGCACCTCGCCCTTGCGCACCTCCGCCAGGCGCTTGGCGAGCTTGTGCGCGAGCGCGATCGGCAGCGGCATCAGCTCCTCGGTCTCGCGCGTGGCGTAGCCGAACATCATGCCCTGATCGCCCGCGCCGGCGACGTCGAGCTCGTCCTCGTCGGCGGGGTCGTGGCGGGTCTCATACGCCGCGTCCACACCCTGGGCGATGTCCGGGGACTGCTTGTCGATCGCGTTGATCACCGCGCACGTGTCGCAGTCGAAGCCGTAGGCGGCGTCGTCGTAGCCGATTTTGCGGACCGTCTCGCGCGCGATCTGCTGGATGTCGACATACGTGTCGGTCGAGATCTCCCCGGAGACGACGATCAGGCCGGTGTTGACGAGCGTCTCGCAGGCCACACGGCCATACGGGTCGTCGGTCAGGACGGCGTCGAGCACACCATCGGAGATCTGGTCGGCGATCTTGTCCGGATGGCCCTCCGTGACGGACTCGGAGGTGAACAGGAACTCGTTGTCTGCATGCTGGCTCATGGGTTCGGGGTCGTTCTCCGCGTTCGTCGTGTGTATGTGTGGGAGAGAGAAAGAGAGAGAGGAAAAGCCGGGAGAGTCTATCCACGCGCGGGCGCTCGCCCACCGCTCGCTGGAGCGCGCATCGCCACGCCCACGCTCCCCGCGCTGGACGAAGTCGATGATCAGCGGCACGCCGTCCATCCCGTAGCGCGCCCGCAGGCGATTCTCCAGGAAGTAGGCGTAGTCGCGCGTGACGCGCGCGCGGGTGTTGACCTGGATCGCAAAGCGCGGCGGGCGCTCGCCGATCTGGGCCATGTAGATGAGCTTCAGCCGATGCCGCCTCCGCCGCCGCCGCCGCGACGTGTCCCGACCGGCGGCTGGCGCGCCTGCACCGCCTCCGCCAGGAAGCGGTTGAGCTCGGGCGTGGGGATGCGCCCGGCGGTGCGGTCGCCGAGCGCGATCGCCTCGCTCAACAGTCGCGTCACGTGCCGGCCGGTCAGGGCGCTGGCGGTCAGCACGCGCGGGCGCAGTCGCAGCTTTTCCGCGACGCGCGCACGCTCGTGCTCCAGCCCCGACTCGTCACCGTCGTATAGGTCCCACTTGTTCAGCACGAGCGCGGTCGCGCAGCCGGCCTTCATCGCCGAGCTCCGCGATGCGCTGATCCTGCGAGGTGACCCCGTCGCGCGCATCGCACACGACCAGCGCGACATCGGCGCGCTCGGCGGCGCGGCGGGAGCGCAGCGAGGTGTAGTACTCGACCGAGTCTGAGACCTTCGATTGACGGCGGATGCCGGCCGTGTCGATCAGCGTCAGTCTGCGCCCGTCCACGATCAGCGGCGTGTCGATCGCGTCGCGCGTGGTGCCCGCGAGATCGGAGACGATCACGCGCTCCTCGCCCGAGGAAGCGGTTGACGAGCGAGGACTTGCCGACGTTCGGCCGGCCGATCACCGCGAGACGGACGGCGTCGTCATCCGGCTCGTCGTCTCCCACCGGGAGCATCTCCACGATCCGGTCGAGCAGATCGCCCGCGCCGAGACCCTGCGCGGCCGAGACCGGCAGCGGCTCGCCCGAGCCCGAGACGGTGGAACTCGGCCGCCTGGGGGATGTCTCCAAGGCCGTCGCACTTGTTGGCCGCGACGATCGCCGGAACCGGCGAGCGGCGCAGCAGGTCGGCCATCTCCTCATCGCCCGGCCTGACCCCGGCGCGCGCGTCGACGACGAGCACCGCGACCTGCGCGTCGGCGAGCCCCGCCCGGGCCTGCTCGCGGATCGAGCCGCGCCAGCGGGTCCTCGTCCTCGAAGTCCATTCCGCCGGTGTCGATCAGCTTGAACTGGCGCCCGTTCCACTCGCAGTCGAGCTCCTTGCGATCGCGCGTGATCCCCGGGCGCTCGTGCACGACCGCCTCGCGCGTGCCCGTGAGGCGGTTGATCAGGGAGGACTTGCCCACGTTGGGATAGCCGACGACGGCGACCTTCAGCATTGGGCCAGTATGACCACGATGCGCTCGACCACCTGATCCAGGGTGAGGCCGGTGGTGTCCAGCACGACCGCGTCGGGCGCCGCCCGGAGTGGGCTGTGCTCGCGCGTGGAGTCGCGCTCATCACGCAGGGTCTGCTCGGCGAGCACCGCCCGGGAGTCTGCGCCCAGCTCGGCGGCCCTACGTCGCGCGCGCTCCTCGGGGCTCGGCGGTCAGAAAGATCTTCAGCTCGGCGTCGGGCGCCACGACGGTGCCGATGTCACGCCCCTCTGCCACCCAATCTCCGCGGGAGATCAGCTCGCGCTGCTTGGCCGACGAGCGCCTCGCGCACCTCCGGGTCGGCGGCGACGCGCGAGGCGGCCTCGGAGACCTCGGGTGTGCGGATCGCGTCGGTCACGTCGCGCCCGTCGAGCAGCACCCGGCCGGCCGTTCCCGCCGCCGCGGCGCCTCTGGGATCGATCGTGGCCTCGCGCGCCAGCAGAGCCGGCTCGCGACCCGGATCTTCAAGCGAGAGCAGCGCCACGCAGCGATACATCGCGCCGCTGTCCAGATAGGTGTACCCGAGCCGCGTCGCGAGCGCGCGGGCGACCGTGGACTTGCCCGCCGGCGGGGCCGTCGATCGCTACGAGCACGCGATCCGCCCGCGCCTTCCGGAGCGTGGACCGCGCGCACCGCGCGGCGGCCGTCACGAGCACAGCTCCGCCAGGTCCTCGACAAACCCCGGGTAGGACACCGCCGCGGCCTCGATGCCGACCACCTCGACCCCGTCACGCGAGGCGAGGCCGGCGACCGCGCCCATCATCGCCATGCGATGGTCCCCGCGCGCGTCGAGCACTCCTCCGCGCAGACCGCCCGAGCCGCCGCGCACGGCGAAGCCGTCCTCGGTCGCCTCGATGTCCGCGCCCAGGCCGCGCAGGCCCTCGACCACTCCGGCGATGCGGTCGGACTCCTTCAAGCGCAGCTCCTGCGCGCCGTGCACGATCGTCTCGCCCTCGGCGAAGCAGCCGAGCAGCGCCACCAAAGGCAGCTCGTCGATCGCCAGGGGGATCTCCTCGGGCTCGACCACGGTGGCCTCCAGCGCGCCGTGGGCAACATCGAGGTCGCTGACGGGCTCCAGTGGGGACAGCTCGCCCGACTCGTCCTCCAGATCGCCGAGCACGATCCCGCGCATGCGCCGCACGATCCGCAGAAAGCCGGTGCGCGTCCAGTTGACGCCGACGTCGCGCAGCAAAAGGCGCGAGCCGGGCACGAGCACGCCGGCGGCGATCAGGAACGCGGCCGAGCTCGGGTCGCCGGGGACCCGCAGGCGGTCGAGGATCAGCTCGTCGGCGTTGACGACCGTGACGTGGCGGCCGTTGCGGTGGATGTTGACGCCGGCGCGCAGCAGCATCCGCTCGGTGTGGTCGCGGCTGCGCTCGGGCTCGCCGACGGTGGTGGCGCCGTCCGCGGCGAGCGCGGCCAGCAGGACGCACGACTTGACCTGGGCGCTTGCGATCGGCAGCTCACAGGAGATCGCGCGCAGATGGGCGCCGCGCACGGTCAGGGGCGGGAAACGCCCGTCGGTCGCGTCGAGCTCCGCTCCCATCTGGCGCAAAGGCACGGCGATGCGGTCGACCGGGCGGCGGCGAATCGAGGCGTCGCCGTCGAGCGTGAAGGAGCGGCCCTCCTGGGAGGCCAGCCAGCCGGGCAACAGGCGCAAGAGCGTGCCCGCGTTGCCGACGTCGATCGGACCATCCGGCTGGCGCGCCTCGCGCAGGCCCGTACCGCGGATCGTGGTCTCCTCGTCGTGGATTTCCACGAGCGCGCCGAGCGCGCGCACGGCGTTCAGGGTGGACGTCGTGTCCGCCGCGTGCAGGTAGTTCTCGATCCGCACGGGCTCCGATGCCATCGCTCCGAGCAGGGCGGCGCGATGGGAGATCGACTTGTCCGCCGGCGCGCGCAGCTCGCCGGCGAGCCCATCACCCGGCGGCTCGAAACGCATGTTCATCGGCCCGAACCCTACGAGCCCGCTCGGAGCAGCGTCTCGCGCTCGGCCCGGGCCCGCTCGTTCCAGTCGCGCAGGGCCTGCGCATCGCCGCTGTGAAGCACGGCGCGAACCCGCGCGAGTCCCGCCGTCAGCTCGTCGATGGCCGCGATCAGCGCGTCGCGGTTGGACATGTAGATGTCCGTCCAGATCGCGCTGTTCGAGCCCGCCACGCGCGTGGCGTCGCGGAAGCTCGGTCCCACCATCCCCGGGGTGGGCAGCAGGAGCGGGCTCCTCGCCGTCACGGCGCGCCGTCGCGAGCTGGGCGACCAGCAGGTTCGCCAACACGTGCGGCAGCTGGGAGACGGTCGCCATCAGGCGGTCGTGCGTATCGGCGTCGATCGGAACGGGCTCCGCGCCGAAGCCCATGATCAGGCGCCACAGCGGCGCGTAGGAGTCATCCGGGGTGCCGCCGGCTGGGGACAGATACCAGGTGGCTCCCTCAAACAGGTCCTCGCGCGCGTGCTCGACGCCTGACTCCTCCGAGCCGGCGAGCGGATGCCCGCCGACGAAGCGAGGGTCCGAGATCGCCTCCGCGACGATCCGCTTGGTCGAGCCGACATCTGTGACGACCGCGGCCGCGCCGGCGCGGTCCAGCGCCGCACGCACGGTCTCAACCAGCGCCCCGACGGGCGCGGCGACGAACACCACGTCTGCCCCTGAGACCGCGCCGGCGATGTCATCCGCGGTCACATCCACCGCCCCCCGCTCGATCGCACGGGCGCGAACGCCGGGATCTGGGTCCCAGCCGCTCACTCGTGCTCCGGCGCGCGTACGTGCCGCGAGGCCGATCGACCCTCCGATCAGACCGATCCCGAGGACGGCGACCTTCAACGGGCGCTCCTCGGCGGTGCGTCCGGCCGCGCGTTGCCCACAGGCGTCGGCCGGCCGCCCATCAGACCGCGCTGAGCGCCTTGCCCGCCAGCGCCGTCGCGCGCGCCACCGCCTGGGCGTACTCCGCGAACGAGTCCGCGCGCAGCGCCTGAGGGCCGTCGCAGACGGCCTCGTCGGGATTGGGGTGCGTCTCGACGATGATCCCGTCCGCGCCGATCGCGGCGGCGGCCAGGGACAGCGGCTGTACGAGCTCGCGCCGGCCCGCGGCGTGGCTGGGGTCGACTATCACCGGCAGGTGGGAGAGCTCCTTGAGGATCGGCACGGCCATCAGGTCGAGCGTCACGCGGCGGTGATCGGTCTCGAACGTACGGATCCCGCGCTCGCACAGCATCACCGACGGATTGCCTTCCTTGAGGATGTACTCGGCCGCCATCACCAGCTCGTCCAGCGGCGCCGCCAGGCCGCGCTTGAGCAGCGCGGGGCGGCCCGAGCGGCCGATCTCCGTCAGCAGCGGGTAGTTCTGCATGTTGCGCGCGCCGATCTGGATCACGTCGGCGACCTCCAGCACGGCGTCGAGGTCGCGAACGTCCATCAGCTCGGTGACGATCGGCAGGCCGGTCTCGGACTTCGCCTCGGCGAGCAGCCGCAGACCCTCCTGGCCGAGGCCCTGGAACGCGTACGGGGACGTGCGCGGCTTGTACGCGCCGCCACGGAACAGCGTCGCGCCGGCGTCGCGTACGACGCGCGCGGTCTGCAGGACCTGCTCGCGGGACTCGACCGTGCAGGGTCCCGCGATCAGCGCGAAGTGCTCCCCCCCAACCTTGCGACCTTCGATATCGAGCACCGTGCGCTCGCCGTGGGTGAACTGCAGCGACGCGAGCTTGTACGGCTTGAGGATCGGCACGACCCGGTCGACGCCGGGCTGGCCCTCCAGGCCGAGGCTCTCGACGCTCGCGTCCTGCTCGACGTCGCCGATCGCCCCGATCACGGTCACGCGCGCGCCCGCGCTGCGGTGGGCGCGCGCCCCGGCTCGCTCGATCTTCTCTACGACCGCCTCGACCTCCTCGGGGGTCGCGGTCTCCTTCATCACGATCATCATCGACTCATCCTTTCACTGACGCCTGGATTATGGACTGAGGGCGTGAGTTGGGCGTATGCACGCCGGAATAGGCGCTCGATCCAGACCGTGGACCCGGTGCGGCCGCCGGCGCCCGCTCTCACGCGGCGGGCAGAGGCCGAAGCGCCTAGATAAATCGCCAGGCGCGGTACGCGTAGGACGACGACCACGCGGTGCAGGCGCTGTATGTGCAACCGGATGTGCGAACCGACGCGGTCATGGTCGTCTCACGTGGTTGTAGCAGACACGAGAGGAGTAGTCGAGGAGAGAGAGGGACGTCTGTCATTTACAACACCTCGGCCAGCGCCGCCAAAAAGCGCGCGTTCTCCTCGGGCGTGCCGTAGGTGACGCGCAGCGCGGGCGTCTCTGAGCCCAGCGCGCCGCCGCCGCGGACGAGCACCCCGCGCTCCTCCAAGCCGCGCATGACCTCGGCTTCGTCGCGCTCGCCGAGGTCGATCCAGCAGAAGTTCGCCTGCGAGTCGGCGACCTGCAGGCCGAGCCCGCGCAGGCCCTCGGCGACGGACTCACGCTCGGCGACGGTGCGCGTCACCCGTTCGATGACCGCGTCCTGATGGGCCAGCGCCTCGACGGCGGCGGCCTGGGCGAGCGCGTTGCAGAAGAACGGCTGGCGGACCTGATCGACCGCCCGGGGCAGGTCCTCGGAGCCGCACAGCGCGAACCCGACGCGCAAGCCGCACAGGCCGTGCACCTTCGAGAAAGTCCGCAGCAGCACGAGGTTGGGATGAGCGTCGAGCAGGTCGATCGAGGCGTCCGGGTCGCCCAGCAGGTTGAACTCGCAGTACGCCTCGTCGACGATCACGCACACGTGGGCGGGCACCTCGGCGACGAACGCCGCGATGTCCGCCGTTCCCAGCGCCGTCGAGGTCGGGTTGTTCGGGTTGCACACGATCACCAGCCGGGTGGCGACCGTGATCTCTCCCAGCATCCCCGCCAGGTCGTGGCGCTGGGCCTGAGTCGAGCGGGACGGTGATCGCGCGCGCGCCCGAGGCCGCGGACAGATGCGGGTACACCGAGAACGACGGCCATGCGTGCACGATCTCCGCGCCGGGCTCGAGCAGCGCCTCGCCGGCCGCGAGCAGGATGTCGCACGAGCCGTTGCCGATCGCGATCTGAGACGCCGGCACTTCGTAGCGGTCGGACAGCCGCTCGCGCAGGATCGAGCTCGACGGGTCGGGATAGCGATTGAGCGCAGGACAGCGCGCGGTCGATCGCCTCGCGCACCGCCGGCAGGGGCGGATACGGCGACTCGTTGCTCGCCAGGCGCACCAGCGGCGCCTGCTCGGCGTAGCCGCCCGCGGCGGGGTAGACGGGGATGCGACGGATGCGCTCGGCGAACTCGAGGGTCATAACGCCCCCATTGTGACGGACCGGCAGCTACAGGTCTTCGCGCAGCGCGGCTGCCTCGCCGAGATACACGGGCGTCGGCACGTGGGCCTCGTCGGCGTGGTAGTGGATCAGCACCCTGATCACGTGCGCCATCGAGCGCGGCACGGCGATCTCGCGAGCGCACAGCAGCGGCACGCGCTCGAATCCCAGCGCTCGCGCCGCCACGGCGGGGAACTCGGCGTTGAGATCGTTCGTCGCCGTGAATATGCAGCTGACGACGTCCTCCGGCGTCAGCGCGTTGCGCTCCATGATCGCCTTCATCAGCTCGGTCGTCGCGTCCAGGATCTCCTGGGCGTCGTTGCGTGCGACGCTCGTGGCGCCGCGCAGGGCGAACAGTCGTTGTGACATCGGCGGCGATTGTGTCAGAGCGCGCGCAGCCGCTCGACCTCCTCCTCGCGCAGCCGCCGGTGCGCACCGACCGCGAGGCCGTCCAGGCGCAACGGGCCGAACGCGACGCGCTCCAGCGCGAGCACGGGGTGGCCGACCGCCTCGCACATGCGCCGCACCTGCCGGTTGCGGCCCTCGTGGATCGTCAGCTCGAGCAGATCCGCCTGCACGCGTCGCACCCGCGCGGGCGCGGTGGGACCATCGTCCAGCTCCACTCCGCCGCGCAGCGCCCGCATCGCGCCCTCCCCCACGCGCCCGCCGCCGACGCGCGCGCGGTAGGTCTTGGGCACCTCATAGCGCGGGTGCGTCAGCCGGTTGGCGAGCTCGCCGTCATTCGTCAGCAGGATCAGCCCGCTGCTGTCCACGTCCAGGCGCCCCACCGGATACAACCGCAGCCCGCGCGCGGGCACCAGCTCGACGACGGTCGGGCGACCGTGGGTGTCGCGCGCGGTGCAGACCACCCCGAGCGGCTTGTTCACGGCGTACACCACCCTCGGCTCGGCGCCCGCCAGCGCGCGACCGTCGACCTCGACGCGGCTGGAGTCGCCCACGTCCCGCGCGGGATCGGTCACGACCTCGCCGTCGACGACGACGCGTCCTTGCGCGATCAATCCCTCCGCCGCCCGCCGCGAGGCGACACCGGCGTGGGCGAGGTGCTTGGCCAGGCGCATCCGCGGGCCTACTCGGGCGTCGGTCCGCCTCCCACGCGGGCCTCCCCCGCGCGCAGCAGCCGCTCACGCAGCTCCGCCTGCTCCTCGGGGGTGGGGTCCCAGCGCGCGACGTCCGGCAGCTCGTCGAGCGAGCGCAGCCCGAACAGCTTCAAGAACAGCGTGCTCACGCGGTACATCACCGCGCCGAACTGCGAGCGCCCGGCCTCCTCGATCAGGCCCCGCTCCAGCAGCGTGGTCGCGGCCGAGTCGGCGCTGACGCCGCGGATGCGCGTGATCTCCGGGCGCGACACGGGCTGCAGGTACGCGACGATCGCCAGCGTCTCGGCCTGCGCGGGAGTGAGCATGGCGGTACGCGGACGGCTGAACAGGCGCCGTGCGGCGTCCTCGGTGGAGGGGTCGGTCGCAAACGTGTATCCGCCGCCCAGCTCGCGCAACACGATCCCGCGCGTACCGGGCACATACCGCTCCGCGAGCGCGGCCAGCGCCGCCTCGGCGTCAGCCTCGCCGACCTGAGCGGCTTCGGCCAGCTCGGCGACGCTCAGCGGATCGGGCGAGAGGAACAGCAGCGCCTCGATCGTGCCCTGGAGCCCCGCATCTCCGCTCATCCGGCCACCGCGGCCACCGGCTGGGTGGCCACCGCCTCGATCGTGACCTCGCCAAAGCTCTCCGGCTGGCGCCAGTCGGCCTCGCCGCGCTTGTACAGCTCCAGCAGCGCGAACAGCGTGACCGCGACCGTCATGCGATCGGCCCCGCGCACGGCCTCGTCGAAGCTGAACGCTCCCCGGCGCAGCAGCCCGCGCAGGTGCGCAAGGCGCTCGGCGACGGTCACGCGCTGGGCGCTGATGTGGCGCAGGCTGATCGCCGGGGGCATCTGAAGCAGCCGTCCGATCGCCTCGCCCAGGACGGCGGGATCCTGGGAACCCTCCTGGGGCGCAAGCTCGGTGCGACGCAGGTGCGCGGGTGGCGGCGCTTCGCGAAAGCGGGTTCCGTGCTCGCGCGCCAGCAGCTCCTTGAGGTGGCCCGCGGCGGAGCGGTAGCGGCGCGCGTCCAGCATCCGCGCGAGCAGCTCCTCGGCGGCCTGTTCGGGCTCCATGTCGAGCAGCTCCTCCTCGTTCTCGCCGGCGAGCATCAGCTTGGACTTGAGCTCCAGCAGCGCCGCGATCAGCACGATGAACTCGGTCGCGGTCTCCAGGTCCAGCTCGCCGCGGGACTCCAGGTGGTCGAGGTAGGCGAGCACCACGTCCGCCAGCTGAAGCTCGAGCAGGTCGATCTCCTCGCGCAGGATCAGCGTCAGCAGCAGGTCGAACGGCCCGCTGAACAAATCCAGGTCGAGGTCGAGCGTGGCGATGCTCACGCGCTCACCGTACCGATCGGACAGGCCCGACGAGGCGCGCGCCGACGCCCATCCGCTCGCGCACGTCCGCGAGCGTCCGCGCCGCGATCTCACGCGCGCGCGAGGCGCCATCAGCGAGCACCGCCTCCAGCGCCGGCTCGTCGGCGCGCAGATCGGTGTAGCGCTCGCGCACCGGCGCGAGTAGTCGATCGTCGCGGCCGCCACCGCCGCCTTCAGGTCGCCGTACCCGCGCGCGTGCGCCAGCTCGGCTTCGACCGCCTCGGGCGTGCTGGCGCGCGCGACCGCGAGGATCTCGATCAGGTTCGCCACCCCCGGCTTGTCCGGCGCCCGGCGGATCTCCGTGCCGGAGTCGGTGACGGCGCTCTTGATCTTCTTCTCGATCGCACGCGGCTCGTCCAGCACGTACACCGTCCCCTGTTCGCTGGCCCCAGTCGTGGACATCTTGCGCGTCGGGTCCTGCAGGTCCATGATCCGCGCGCCCACCTCGCGGGATGCGGTGCTCGGGCACGACCAGCACGTCCTCCCGCTCACCGCCGAACCGCGCGTTGAACCGCCGCGCCACGTCGCGCATCAGCTCCAGGTGCTCGCGCTGGTCCTCGCCCACGGGCACCTCGTGTGCCCGGTAGGCGAGCACGTCGGCGGCCTGCAGCACCGGATAGACAGAACAGACCCGGCCGAGACGAGCTCGCGCTGGGACGAGCGACTTGTCACGGAACTGGTGCATCCGCTGCAGCCTGCCGAGCTCGGTCACGCTGCACAAGCAGCCAGCACAGCTCGGTGTGCTCCTGCACGTCGCCCTGCCGGAACAGGATGCAGCGCTTTGGATCGAGCCCCGCGGCGAGCAGCAGCGCGGTCAGGTCATACACGCTCTCTCTCAGCTTGGCCGGCTCGTAGGGGACGGTCGTGGCGTGCAGATCGACGATGCAGTACAGCGCCTCGCCCGCGGTCCTGCCCGGCGACGTACTGGGCGATCGCGCCGATGTAGTTGCCCAGGTGCTTTGACCCGGTGGGCTGGATGCCGGAGAAGATGCGCATCGAGAGTCCCTTACAACGCCTGCCGGATGACCGGGCGCTTGGCCGCCGCGACCTCGTCCAGCCGCCTGACCGGGGTCGTGTACGGGGCGTTCTGGGCAACCTCTGGTCCGTCCGTGGCGGCCTCGCGCAGGATCGCGGCGATCGCATCGGCGAACGCGTCGAGCGTCTCTCGGGTCTCGGTCTCGGTCGGCTCGACCATCAGCGCCTCGTCCACGAGCAGCGGGAAGTACACGGTCGGGGGATGAAACCCGAAGTCCAGCAGCCGCTTGGCGAGGTCCAGCGTCTTCAGTCCGAGCTCGCGCTTCATCGGCCCGCCCGAGAGCACGAACTCGTGCATGCACAGCTCGCCGTAGGCGAGCGGCAGGTACTCCGCGACGCCGGCCTCGCGCAGCCGCGCGAGCAGGTAGTTGGCGTTCAGCACCGCCGTCTCCGAGGCGTCGCGCAACCCGTCCGCGCCCAGCGAGCAGATGTACGCGTACGCGCGCACGAAGCAGCCGTAGTTGCCGTGGAACCCGCGCAGCCGCCCGATCGAGCGCGAGCCCGGGCCACCCTCCGCGCCGCCGCCGTAGTCGAGGTCGAACACCTGGGCCGCCGCCGGCGCCGCGCCGTTCGCCTCCGTTGCGGCGTCGCGCCGCACGACGATCGGCGTCGGCAGAAACGGCGCGATCCGCTCGGACACCGCGATCGGTCCCGACCCCGGGCCGCCGCCGCCGTGGGGCTGGGTGAAGGACTTGTGCAGGTTGAAATGGACGATGTCGAACCCCATATCGCCCGGGCGGGAGAGCCCATGACCGCGTTCAGGTTCGCCCCGTCGTAGTACAGCGTCGCGCCGACTCCGTGCACGATCTGAGCGATCGTCTCGATGTTCGGGTCGAACACACCGAGCGTGTTCGGGTTGGTCAGCATCAGACACGCCACGTCGGTGTCGGCCTTGCGCGCGCAGGTCGTCGAGGTCGATCCCGCCCTGAGCGTCGGTCGCGAGCTTGACGACCTGCAGGCCCGCCATCGTCACGGTCGCCGGGTTCGTCCCGTGCGCGGTGTCGGGCGTCAGGACCCTGCATCGATGCGTCTCGCCCCGGCGCTCGTGATACGCGCGCGTCAGCAGCACGCCCGCGAGCTCGCCGTGCGAGCCGGCCGAGGGCTGCAGCGAGACATGCGGCAGCCCGGCGATCTCCGCGAGCGCGCCCTGCAGCCGCCACATCAGCTCGAGCGCCCCCTGCGCGCGGGCGGGGTCCTGCAGCGGATGCAGCCGCGCGTGCCCTGCCAGCGCGGCGGCGCGCTCGTGCAGGCGCGGGTTGTGCTTCATCGTGCACGACCCGAGCGGGTAGAACCCCGAGTCCAGGTCGAAGTTGCGCTTGGAGATCGCCCACGTAGTGGCGCACGATCTCGGGCTCTGAGCACTCCGGCAGCCGTGGGGGCTCGGTCCGGCGGTAGCGCGCCGGCAGCAGCGTCTCGGGGTCCACCGCGCGGCACGTCGAGCTCGGGGCACACGAACGCACGGCGCCCGGGGCGCCCTTCTCGAAGATCGTCCGCGCCCGTTCACGCTGCTGCGGGGTCTCGGCGATCACGCCGGCCGACCACCTGACGCTCGGCCGCGCGACGGCCGCGCCCAGGACATCGGCGAGCCGGTCGATGTCGGCGCGCGTGCGCGCTCGGTGATCGCGACCAGCAGGCCGCCGCGATCCTCCTCGCGCCCGCTCAGCGCGTGGATGTCCACGCCCGGGTTCACGCCCGCGCGCGCGCAGCGCGCCTTGACGGCCGCAACGTCCGCGTCGAGGCGCACGGCAAACTCGCGGATCACTGGCTGGGAGTGCATGGCTTGAATCCCCTCCAGCGCGGTCAACGTCTCGCGTGCGTAGTGCGTGCGCGCGAGCAGCAGCTCGCCCAGCTCGACGATGCCGCGCCGTCCCAGCCACGCCAGGTAGACGACGCCCCCGAGCGCGTTCAGCGCCTGGGAGGTGCAGATGTTCGAGGTGGCCCGCTCGCGGCGGATGTGCTGCTCGCGGGTCTGCAGCGTCAGCACGAACCCGCGTCGCCCGTCCACGTCCACGGTCTCCCCCGCGATGCGCCCGGGCATCCTGCGCAGGTAGGGCTCGCGCGCGGCGAACAGCCCGAACGACGGCCCGCCGAAGTCCAGGCGGTTGCCGAGCGGCTGGCCCTCGCCGACGGCCACGTCCACCCCGCACTCCCCGGGCGGCTTGAGGATCCCGAGCGTGATCGGATCGATCGAAGCGACGATGACAGGCGCGCCGCCGTCACTCGCGCCTCCGCCGTCAGCACCCGGGCCGTCACCACCTAAGCCATCGCCGCCGTCCACCGCGTCCGCCCCGGCGCCTTCGCCGCCGCGCTCAGCGCCTCGGCGTCCTCGACCGCGCCGTAGAAGTTCGGCTGCGCGAACATGGCTGCGCTCGCGTCGGCGTCGATCGCCTCGCGCCAGGCGTCGATGTCGGTGACGCCCTCGGCGAGTGGGACCTCGACGACGCTCATTCCGTAGCCGTGCGCGAGCGTGCGCAGCGTCTCGATCGCGTGCGGGTGCATGCCCGCGCTCACGACCAGCCGGCTGCGGCCGTTGTGCAGCTTCGCCAGATACCCCGCCGCGGCGACCGCGCTCGGCCCCTCGTACACCGAGGCGTTGGACACCGGCAGGCCGGTCAGCTCGCAGATCGCGGTCTGGTACTCGAACATGACCTGCAGCCCGCCCTGCGATATCTCGGGCTGGTAGGGGGTGTAGGGAGTCAGGAACTCCGAGCGCTCCATCAGCATGTCGATCAGCGCCGGCACGTAGTGGTCGTACATGCCCGCCCCCAGGAACGAGACCTCCTCCTCGGCGCTGACGTTGCGCGCGGCCAGCTCGCGCAGGTGCGCGTACACGTCCTGCTCGCCCATCCCGTCGGGCAGCTGCTAGCGCGCGTCCCAGCCGCACGCCCGCTGGGATCTGACGGTCGAACAGCTCCCGCACGGAGCCGGCGCCGATCGTCGCGAGCATCTGCTCACGATCCTGCTCGGTGATGGCGGTGTAGCGGCTCAAGCCCCTTGAGCCTGAGATTCACACCCACCGAGCCTGGCGGAGTAAGCGCCCGCGTCCAGCAGCGCGTCGCGCTCCGCGGGATCGCTGAGCGCGATCCGCACGAGCCAGCCCTCGCCGTAGGGGTCCTCGTTGATGAGCTGCGGGCCCTCCGCGAGCGCGTCGTTGACCGCCACGATCTCCCCCGACAGCGGCGCGACCACGTCCGATACGGCCTTGACCGACTCGACCTCGGCGTACGGCGCGCCCTGCGCGAGCAGCGTCCCGACGGCGGGCGCCTCGAAGAACACGACCTCGCCGAGCGCGTCCTGCGCGTACCAGGTGATCCCCAGCGTCGCCTCGCCGGCGCCGTCCGGCTCGATGCGAGCCCAGTCGTGCTCTGAGTGGTACAGCAACTCGTCTGGGTAGCTGGCTTCAGACATTCACGAGCCCGCCCTTCGGTATAGAGGCTTCTCACGGACCACGGCGGAGCGCATCTTGCCACGGACGTCGATCTCGAGACGGGTCCCGACGGCGGCGCGCTCGGCGGGCACGTAGGCGAGACCGATGCCGATGCCCAGAGAGGGCGACAGAGTGCCGCTCGTGACCACGCCGCCACCGGCGATCGGATTGCCCTGGCGCGCGATACCGGGACCGTCGATCGCGAACGCGACCAACTTCTCCTGCGGCCCGGCGGCGCGGACCGCGCGCACGGCGTCTGACCCGATGAAGCCCGTGTCCTCGGCGCAGCACCAGCCCAGCCCGGCCTCAATCGGGCCGCGCTCGATCGACAGGTCGTTCCCGTACAGGTGGTAGCACGCCTCCAATCGCAGCGTGTCGCGCGCGGCCAGCCCCGCGGGGACCGCGCCGCGGCGCGCGAGCTCATCCCACAGCGCGGGTGCGTCGGCGGGCGCGAGCAGCAGCTCGACGCCGTCCTCGCCGGTATAGCCGGTGCCGCACACGAGCATCTCCGCGCCCGCCAGCCGCCGCGCGGCGGCCGTCATCCGCGGGGGCAGCGGCGCGTCGGAGATCGCCTGCACGAGCTCCCGCGCGCGCGGACCCTGCACGGCGAGCATCGCGTAGTCATCGATGCGGTCATCCACCTGCACGTCGAAGTCGCGGGCATGCGCGCGCCACCACTCCAGGTCGCGCTCGTGATTGGCGGCGTTCGTCACCGTCAGCCAGCGATCGACGTCCAGGCGATACGTGAACAGATCGTCGAGCACGCCCCCGTCCTCGCGGCACAGCACGCCGTACTGAGCGCCGCCGACCGGGACCTTCGACAGGTCGTTGGAGATCAGCCGCTGCAGCAGCTCCAGAGCGCTTGCGGGACCCGACGTTTCGATCTCGCCCATGTGCGAGACGTCGAACATGCCCACGTCCTCGCGCACCGCCATGTGCTCGGCCCGGACCCCCTCGTATTGCACGGGCATCTCCCAGCCCGCGAACTCGACCATCTTCGCGCCGGCGGCGACGTGACGGTCGAACAGGGCGGTGCGGCGCGGGTCGTGGACGACACGACCCGCAGGCTAGCGAGCGGTCCCGCTCCCCGCGACTAGCGCAAGAACGGCGGCACGTCGATGTCGTCGTCTGAGATCTCCAAGCGACGAGCGCTGACGATCGTCGATCCGCGGGCTGCGGTCTCGCCGGGAACGGCCCTCGGCGCGTGCGGAGCGTCCGGGGCGGTGATCGAAGCCGGTGCCGATCACGGTGACGCGGACCTCGTCGGACATCGACTCGTCGATGACCGCGCCGAAGATGATGTTGGCGTTCGGGTCGGCCGCGTTCTGGATGATCTCCGCGGCGTCGTTGACCTCGAACAGGCCGAGGTCCTTGCCGCCCGTGATGTTCAGCAGGATTCCCGTGGCACCATCGACGGACTCTTCCAGCAGCGGCGATGATATGGCGGCCTTCGCGGCCTCGCCGCAGCGGTTCTCGCCGCCCGCCAGGCCGATCCCCATCAGGGCCGAGCCGGCGTCGTGCATGATCGTGCGCACGTCGGCGAAGTCGAGGTTGATCAGCCCGGGGATCGTGATCAGGTCGGTGATGCCCTGGATGCCCTGGCGCAGAACGTCGTCGGCCTCGCGGAACGCGTCCAGCATCGACGTGCGCCGCTCGACGACCGTCAGCAGCTTCTCGTTGGGGATCACGATCAGCGTGTCGACGACCTCGCGCAGGCGCTCGATGCCCTCGGCCGCCTGGCGCGCCGCGCTGGCAGCCCTCGAAGTCGAACGGGCGCGTGACCACGCCGACCGTCAGCGCGCCGATCTCGTTCTTGGCGATGTCGGCGATGACCGGCGCCGCGCCGGTGCCCGTGCCGCCGCCCTCGCCCGCGGTGACGAACACCATGTCCGCGCCCTTCAGCGTCTCCTTGATGTCGTCACGCGACTCCGACGCCGCGGCCAGGCCGACCTCGGGGTTGGCGCCCGCGCCGAGACCCTTGGTCGACTCGTGGCCGATGTTCAGCTTCACGTCGGCGTCGCACATCTGAAGCGCCTGCGCATCCGTGTTGGCGGCGATGAACTCCACGCCGCGCAGATCCCGCGTCGACCATGCGGCTGACCGCGTTCGTGCCGCCGCCGCCGACGCCCACGACCTTGATCACCGCCAGGTAGCTGCCGCCGCCCGCCGCCATGCCGCCGCCGGTGCTGCTCGAAGAAGAAGAGCTCTCCATGATTTATCGGGTCCCGTCCGCAGCCTTCAGTAGTGGTTAAGGGTTCAATCGGCTACAGCCGGCGACCCGTTGAATTGCGCACGTTATGCAGGGAACTTCGCCCTGTCAACGACAGCGGTCAATCTCGCAACAATCGTTGCAGATCAAGGAACTCTCGACCGGACCCCGAGATCGGCTTACCTGAGAGTATCGACCTCAAGTCGAGGGTTAGGTTTCGAATGACCGCTCAGCCCCCTGGCGCTGGGCTGCCGATCGGAGATTGACCAGCGGGCGTTCCGGCGCCCGCGGAGGCGCCCGGTTCCGAGGGCGACGCGCTCGTTGCTTCGGATGCGCTCGAGCCCGCGGCGGAGCTCGTTTCTCCAGGGGGAGGAGGAGGAGGAGGTCGAGCCGGATGGCGCCGGTTCGTCGGCGGAGCTCGACCCACTGCTGCCGGTACTCGAGCTCGAACCGCCCCCGACGGCCGCGTCCAGGCCCGCGGCCAGCTCCGCGGTGGTGGCCGGATCAGAGCCGCCGGAGGATTCCGTTTCGGTGGAGCTCGCTTCGGGACGGGCCGTGCCGGGCGCAAACCCCGCAGCCGGGCGTTCGGGCAGGCGCACGTCGATGTAGGCGACGCCGGCCGAGCTCGGGTCGGCGAGCACGCGCGTGAGCGCGATCCACTTCGCGTGCGGTCGCGTGGCGTCTCCGAAGTAGGCGAGCAGGCCACTGCGCAACACAACCGTCAGGCCCTTCGGCCCGGAGTACACGCGCGTGACCGTCCGCGCCAGCGGCCCCGGAGCAGCTCCCAGGATCGCTCAGCGCCCCGAGCAGCAATGAGCCGCGTACGCCGCGGCCCACCGCCGGCAGCGCGGCCGGGGGCGGCGCCAGCGCCGGCTACATTGACGAGCGGCAGCGTGCTCGACAGAAAGCTTGGGCCGAGCACGACCCCGTCCGCCGCCACGGCGGTGCGGGCGCCATCCTCGACGAGCGCCGCGACGGGTGGCTGCTCGACCACTTCGATGCGCAACCCGTGCGGAAAGCTCGCGCGCGCTCGCACCGAGCGCACGATCGGATACGAGGCGACCGCGGCACGCAGCGCGGCTGACTTGACGTCGAGCGTGCTCATTCCGCGCGCGGCGCCCATCAGCGCCGTTTCGATCGCGGCGGTGTCCGTGCCGTGCACCGCGGCGAGCCCGTCCACCTGCACGTGCTCGACCGCCGTCAGCGAGGAGTGACGCAGCAGCCACAGGCCACCTCCCAGCAGCGGTATGGCGATGAGGACCGCGATCAGCGCGATGCGCAGCCGTCGCCGCTCCCACGCGAACGCGATGCCCGCGCCGGTCACGTGCGCAGCGGCGCCCAGCGGGCGCGGGACGCCTACGAACGCCGGACGCGCGCCCCTACGGACGAGGCGACGGGGGGCGGGCGCGGCGAGAGAGCGATCCATTCACGAGGTTTTCGACCTCCTCACGCGAACCCCTACCAGGGAAATCGCACGTCCCCCAGCGTCTGCACCTCGGGCTCCAGAGCGATCCCGAACCGCTCCTCCACGCGGCGGCGACCCTCGGCCATCACCGCGATCACGTCGGCGGTGCTCGCCGAGCCTGTGTTCTCGATGAAGTTGGCGTGCTTGAGCGCGAACCGGGCACCGCCGACGGTCAGGCCGTTGCAGCCCGCCTCGGACAGGAGCTGCCCGGCGGTGGCGACCCTTGTCATGTGGCCCCACCCCACCCTCGGGATTCTTGAACGTCGAGCCGAACGTCTTGATCCCCTGCGGCTGCGCCTCGTGGCGGCGGGCACGCATTTCCGCGAGCGTGGCCTTGACCTTCCTGGCCTCGGCCGGGACGAGCATGAAACGAGGCGCGCGCGACGATCTCGCCCGCCGTCGAGATTCGAATGGCGATAGCCGAACCCCAGCTCCTGCGGCGCACGGCGCTCCACCCGCCTCGGCCGTCACGACCTCCACCCACTCGAGCGCCTTCGCGAGCTCCCCGCCGTAGGCGTTCGCGTTCATCCGCACCGCGCCGCCGACGGTGCCGGGGATGTTGACGCCGAACTCGATCCCCGACAGCCCCGCCTGCGCCGCGCGCGCCGCGACCGACGGCAGCCGGGCGCCACCGCCGCAGACGATGCGCTCCCCTTCGTGCTGGATCAGCGCGAGCTTGCGGTCGAGCTTCACCACCAGGCCCTTCACTCCCTCGTCGGCGATCAGCAGGTTCGAGCCCGAGCCCACGACCGCCACCGGCACGTGCGCAGCGCGAGCCCACCCAAGCAGCTCCCGCAGCTGGGCGTTGCTCCCGGCCCTGGCGAAGTACTCGGCGTCGCCGCCGGTGCGGATCGTCGCCATGCGCGCCAGCGGGTAGTCCCGCTGCACGATCGACGGCACGGTCGTGGGCGAGTCTCTAGACATCGGTCGTCTCCACGAGTTGCTCGCGCGAGCGCATCCACATCGCCGGCGCCCATCACAACACAGACATCGCCCGCGTCCAGCAGCTCGCGCAACACCGGCTCGGCGTCGGCGAAGCGTCGGCAGCCAGTACACCGGCCTGCCCCGCGCCGCGTCGGCGGCGGCCTCGGCGATCAGCAGCCCGCTCACCCCCGGATGATCCTCGGCGCGCTCGCGCGCCGGATACACGTCGAGCACTACCGCGACGTCCGCCTGGGCCAGCGCCGCTACCGAGCTCCCGCGCGAACATCGGCGTGCGCGAGAACAGGTGCGGCTGGAACACCGCCACCAGCCGCTCGTGCCCAGGGTGCGAGCCGCCGCCAGCGTCGCCGCGACCTCGGTCGGATGGTGGGCGTAATCGTCATACACGCGCGCCCCGCGCGCGGTCGTCCCCACCAGCTGAAAGCGCCTTCCCGCGCCGTGAAATCCCGCCAGCCCCGCGACCGCGCGCTCCTCGTCGGCCCCCGCGAGCCGGGCGGCCTCGAGCGCGGCGGTGGCGTTCAGCGCGTTGTGCGCGCCCGGCACCGTCAGCTTCACCTCGTGACCGCGCCAGGTAAAGCGTGAGCCGCCGTCCACAAGCACCGGTTCTGGCGCGTCGTAGCGGACGACCTCGACCCCGTCCGGGACCAGCTCGAGCAGCTCGGGCCGATCCCACACGACGATCGCCGCTTCCGCCCGTCGCCAGGAACGCGCGGAAACGCCTCGCGCAGCTCCGCGAGCGACCCGAACGTCGCGTGGTGGTCGAGCTCGACGTTCGTGAGCACCGCGATGTCCACATCCAGCACTCAGCATCGAGCGGTCGGACTCGTCCGCCTCGACCACCAGCCACTCGCCCTCGCCTGTCCATTGCGCGTTGGCCTCCCCCGCGCCCACCGCGCCGCCGACGAGCCAATCCGGCCGCATCCCGGCGGCGCGCAGCGCGCAGCACGAGCATCGCCGACGGTCGTCGTCTTGCCGTGCGTGCCCGCCACCACGATCGTGCGCCGCAGCGCGCTCAGCTCTGCCAGCAGCTCGGCACGGGGATGCTCGGACAGGCCGCGCGCGCGGGCCGCCGCGCGCTCGGGGTTCTCGGGCGGGACGGCGCTCGAATACACGACCTCCACCCCCTCCCCGTCCGGCACGTTCGCAGCCGTCGTGCTCGCCGATCCGCGCCCGCAGCACGCCGTCGCTCGCCAGGCGCTCGCTGTACGGCGACGCGGCCCGGTCGGAGCCGCTGACCTGCGCCCCGAGGGCATACGCCGCGCGCGCGTATCCGCTCATCCCCGCCCCGCCCACGCCGACGAAGTGGATTCGCCGCCCACTCCACGGGCTCTCCTCGACGCGGTCATGCTCGCTCAGCCTGACCGGCGGCCTGTAGCAGCTCGTCGGCTACCTCGCGTGCGGCATCGGGCCGCGCGAGACCCCGTGAGGCCCGCGCCATCGCCGCCAGGCGCGATCGGTCGGCCAGCAGCGCCACCACCTCCCGCGCCAGGCGCGCTCCGCTCAGCTCGGAGTCGGGGATCGACGACAGCCGCGCCCGCCTCGGCCATCCAGCGCGCGTTGGCGGTCTGATGGTCGGCGGAGGCGTGCGGATATGGCACCAGGATCGCGGGCAGCCCGTACGCGGCGATCTCGAACACCGAACCCCCTGCTCGCGCAACCACGAGGTCAGCGGCCGCCAGCGCCTGTGCGAACTCGTCCAGGTCGAGGTACTCGCGCAGGTCATACCCAACCGGCAGCTCGCGCGCGGCCAACTCGGCATAGTCGCGGCGCCCGCTGATGTGCAGCACGTGCACACGGCGCCGGCTCCGGCGATCACGCTCCGCAAATGCGCCGACCGCGGCTTGGTTGATCGAGCGCGCGCCGAGCGAGCCTCCGAACACGAGCACGCACGTCTCCCCGTCCGCGATCTGAAACCGCGTCCGTGCGCTTGCTCGATCGGCGTCGGGCACCGGGATCGGCCGGCCCGTGACGCGGTAGCGAGGCCCCTCGCGGCCGGAGATCGGAAGCGCCAAGCACACCCGCCGCGCCCCGCGCGCGAGCAGGCGGTTGGCCACCCCGAGATGGCTGTCCGCCTCGGTGAGCACCAGCGGAATGCGCAGGCTCAGCGCGGCGAGACCGACCGGACCGGCCACGTACCCGCCGCCGCCGAGCACGGCGTCCGGAGCGAGCTCCTTCAACAGGGTACGTGCGCGCCTGAACGCGAGCGCGGCGCGCACCACCGCGCGGACCGCGCGCAGCGGGTTCGTGCGGCTGAAGCCTTCCACCGCGATCGTGTGCAACGGGTAGCCCGCGGCGGGCACGAGCTCGGCCTCGGCGCGCGTCCCGCCGATGAACGCGACCTCCGCGCCGTCAGCCCGCAGCGCGTCTGCCACCGCCAGCGCCGGCGCCACGTGCCCGGCGGTGCCCCCTGCCGCGATCGCGATCTTCGTCTGTGTCACGGCCCCATCCTGCCTGTTTTCGCGCGCCGGTCGTAGTTCGAGACGGCACGGCGCGCACATGCGCGGTGCCGCCGGCGGCCACGTTCAGCAGCAGACCCATCGCGGCGAGCATCACGATCAGGCTGCTGGAGCCGTAGGAGACGAACGGCAGCGGCACGCCCGTCAGCGGCGCGAGCCCGAGCACGGCGAACACGTTCAGCAGCGCCTGAGAGACGATCAGCGAGGTCACGCCGACGGCGATCAGCGCGCTGTGCAGGCTGCGCGCGGCCTTCGCGACGCGCAGGCCGGCGTAGGCGATCAGCCCGTACAGGAACAGCAGCGCGCACACCCCGACTACCCCCAGCTCCTCGGCGATGACGGCGAGGATGAAGTCGGTGGGCGCCTCCGGCAGATAGAAGATCTTCTGCACCGACTGCCCCGGCCCGACGCCGAACAGGCCGCCTGAGCCGATCGCGATCTGGCCCTGGACGGCCTGAAACCCGCTGCCCGACGCGTGCGCCCAGGGGTCCACGAACGAGGTCAGTCGCGCGCGCGCATACGGCCGTGCGAGCGCGTACAGCGCGATCAGGCCGAGTGCGCTGCCGGCGATGATCGCCAGGTTGCGTACGGGGATGCCCGCCGCGACGAGCAGCGCGGCGGTCGTGAACGCGATCGTCATCGCGGTGCCGAGATCCGGCTCGGTGACGACCAGCAGGCACGCGCCTCCCACCACCACGAGCAGCGGGCGCGCCAGCTCGCGCAGGTCGTGCACGCGCTGTGGGCGCCTGGCCAGCAGCGTCGCGGCATACAGCACGAGCGCGAGCTTGAGCAGCTCCGAGGGCTCGAACTGCAGCTGGCTCGGGCCGATCCAGCGCCGCGCGCCGTTGACGGACACACCTATGTGGGGGATGTGCACGGCCAGCACCAGCGCGAACGACACGGCCAGCAGCGGCGCGACGAAGGTCTGTGCTTTGGCGATCCCGTCGCGCGCGAGCACGCGCATCACGACGAGGCCGATCGCGCCGTATACGACGAACTTGATCAGGTAGCCGCTGCCGTTGCCGCTGCCCTGCAACAGCGCGGTCGCCGAGGTCGCGCTGTAAACCATCACCGCGCCGTACGCGAGCAGGCACATGGTGGCGGTGATCAGGATGCGATGCTCGAGCGAGTGCTTCTTCGGCGCGGCTGGCATCCATGCCACGTTCGACGCGCGCGCGCCGATGCCTCTATCGCCGGACGAGCTCGCGAAACCGCTCGCCGCGGGCTTCGTAGTCGGCGAACTGATCGTAGCTCGCGCACGCCGGCGACAGCAGACACCACATCCCCGGGGTGGGCCGCGGCCGTGGCGGCGGCGAGCGCGTGCTCCAGGTCGTCGCACTCGTGCACTGGCACGCTCGCGCCCGTTAGCGCCGCGGCGATCGACGGCGCGTCTTCGCCGATCAGATACACCCCCCGGCAGCCCCGCTCCACAGGGCCACGCAGGGCGGAGAAGTCCTGACCCTTGGCCTGGCCGCCGAGAATCAGGTGCGCCGCGCCGGCCGGGAACGCGTCGAGCGCGACCACCGTGCTGGCGACATTCGTCGCCTTCGAGTCGTTCACGTACACCACCCCCTCGCGGCGCGCCACCTCCTCCAGGCGGTGCGCCACTCCCGCGAACGTGCGCAGGCCGGCGCGCACCGCGCCGGGATCGACCCCGCGCGCCAGGCACACCGCCGCGGCGGCCATCGCGTTCTCGCACGTTGTGGCGCCCGCGCAGGCTCAGCTCGCTGCTCGCCAGCAGCCGCTCGCCCCGCCAGTACAACTGCCCTTCGCGCTCGGACAGCTCCGCTTCGCGATCGCCGCCGAAGCGCACGCGCCGTGCCGCGAGGGCCCCGATCTGGATCGAGTCGCCGGCCGGAACGACAGCAATGTCATCAGCGGACTGCCGCGCGAAGATCTCGAGCTTTGCGGCGAGGTAGGCGGCGAAAGTGCCGTGCCGGTCGAGATGATCGGGGGCGACGTTCAGCAGCACCGCCGCCTCCGGCGCGAACGCTTCCGTGTCCTGGAGCTGGAACGACGACACCTCGCACACGATCGTCACGTCGCGGTCGATCCTGCCCACGAATCCGCTCAGCGCCGCGCCGACGTTCCCGGCGACGGCGACGTCCAGTCCGGCCTCGCGGTGGATGTGCCCGATCCAGCTCGACCGTCGTCGTCTTGCCGTTCGTGCCCGTCACGGCGATCACCTCGTTGGCCAGCAGCCGCCACGCCAGCTCCAGCTCGCCCAGCACCGGCATGCCCCGCGCGAGCGCCGCCGCGATCACCGGCGCCTCCCGAGGCACGCCCGGGCTCTTGACGACCGCGCCGACCCGATCCAGCAGCGCGACCCCGTCCTCGCCCAGGTGCAGCTCGACGCCCGCATCCTGCCAGCTCTCTTAGCCCGTCCGGCGCGCCGGCGTCGACGCCGATCACCGGTCTCGCCTCTTTCGCGCAGCGCCCCCGCGGCGGCGACACCCGAACGGGCCAGGCCAACCACGAGATATGGACCGGCGGGCAGCGGCGGGCGTAGCGACGGCCTCATGGCAGCGCCCGGTGCGTAACCGTCGCTCTGAGACCGGCGTCAACCTCAATTCGGATGACTTGGCCTCTCCCTCTCTCTCCCCATCCCTCAATCAACGGATGCTCTGGTGATAGATGGTGAATCCGATCGCGCAGAATATCGAGGCGACGATCCAGAATCGCAGGATGATCTTCGTCTCAGACCAGCCCTTCAGCTCGAAGTGGTGGTGGATCGGGGCCATCAAGAACACGCGCTTTCGGGTCGTCTGGAACGAGATCACCTGGATCGCCACCGACAGCGCCTCCAGTACGAAGATCCCGCCGAGCAGGATCAGCAGCACCTCGGTGTGCGTCATCACCGCGAGCCCCGCGATCGCGCCGCCGAGCCCAAGCGAGCCGGTGTCGCCCATGAAGATCGTGGCGGGGAACGCGTTGAACCACAGAAACCCGATGCACGCGCCGACCAGGCAGCCCGCGAGCATCGCCAGGTCGTAGTCTTCGGTCACGAACGCGATCCCGATGTACGACAGCAGCACGATCGCCGCGCAGCCCGCCGCCAATCCGTCGAGACCATCCGTCAGGTTGACCGCGCTCGTCGTCCCGGCGAGGACGAGGTAGATGAGCAGCGGGTAGAAGGGACCGGGGAGTTCGACCGTGTAGTCGACGAAGCGCAGCCGCAGCTCGCTGGCGAGGTGCGCCTCGTGGCTGGCCACAAACCACAGCCCGAGCGAGATCGCGATCGTGACCGCGAGCTTCGTGCGCGCCCGCAGACCGAGCGAGCGGCGGCGCACGAGCTTGGTGTAGTCGTCGGCGAACCCGAGCAGCGCGCACGCGATCATCGCCCCGAACACCCCCACCGAGCGCCAGTCGTAGTCGGTCAGGATCAGAAACGGGATCGCGACGGCGATAATGATGATGATGCCGCCCATCGTCGGCGTGCCCGCCTTCTGATGATGGCCCTCGGGGCCGTCCTCGCGGATCTGCTGGCCGAACTCGCGCCTGCGTAAAAACTCGATGAACTTGGGGCTCAGAAATATGCAGATGAGCAGCGCCGACGTGCCCCCGAAGAGAATCCTGCCCATTCAGCGCCTGCCCGCTCGTGCCCGGGCCGGGGCGTCGGGGGGCGCGCCCGTGGGAGCGGCAGCGAGAATCTGCGCGACGCGCTCCAGCCCGACGCCGCGCGAACCCTTGACCAGGACCGTATCGCCGGACGCGAGCAGCCCCGCCAGCAGCTCGGCCGCGGCGGGCGCGTCGGGCACCGAGTGGACCTCGCCCTCGCGCGGGAACGCGCCGGCCATCTCGCGTGCCAGCGGACCGACGGTCACGAGCACATCCACGCCGCGCCGCGCCGCGTGGGCGCCGATCTCGCGGTGGTACCGGCGCTCGTCGGGCCCGAGCTCGAGCATGTCCCCGAGCACCGCCACGCGCCGCCCGGGCGCCGTCTCGGCGAGGTCGTCGATCGCGGCGCGCATGGACATCGGGTTGGCGTTGTAGCAGTCGTCGATCAGCACGATCTCCTCCGACAGTCGCACGCGCTCGCCGCGCAGTGCCGAGAACCGCACAGTAACCTCGCCTGCGGGCGTAACGTCGAGCGCGCGGGCGGCCGCCACCGCCGCGAGCAGGTTGCGCAGGTTGTATGCCTGCCCGAACGACGGCTTGCACTCGATCTCCTCGCCGTCGTAGCTGATCTCGACGCGCCCGTCCGCACGGCGCTCGGAGAGCTGGACATCGCCGCCGGGACCGAAGGTGACCGTATCGACATCGTCACGGCGGTACGGCTCCAGCAGCGGCTCCCCGGCGGGAACGATCGCGATCGCGCCGGGCTGAAGGCCCGCGATCAGCTCCCCCTTGGCGGCGGCCACCCCCTCCAGCGAGCCCAGCCTCTCCAGGTGCACGGGACCGACGTTGACGATCACCCCGACGTCCGGCTGCGCGATCTCTGTGAGCTGCGCGATCTGGCCCGCTCCGCGCATCGCCAGCTCGAGCACCACCGCCTCGGTGTCGGCTGGTGCGGCGAGGATCGCCAGCGGCAGCCCGATCTCGGTGTTGAAGTTCTCCGGGCTCGCCACCGTGCGCAGGTGGGCCACCAGCAGCGCCGCGAGGATGTCCTTCGTCGAAGTCTTCCCCGTCGACCCGGTGATCGCCACGACCCTCGCACCTGCGGCCTTCAGCTCGCCCAGCCATGCTCGCGCGAGCGACTGCAATCCCGCGAGCGGGTCGCCATGCGCGAGCACAACCCCATCCCCGCCGACCGATCCACTCGCCCCGGCCGCTCCGGCGATGGCGGCGACGGTGAGCGCGTGCTCGGGAGCGACCAGCACCCCCCACGCGCCCGCCCGCAGCGCCTGCGCCGCATACTCGCCGCCGTCACCGTGCTCTCCCACCAGGCCGACGAACAACTCGCCCGGCGCGACCTTGCGCGAGTCGATGCTCACGCCCACCGGTCCGGGCGGCTCGGACTGCTCGGCGCCATCCCCCGGGCAGTACACCAGGCTCGCCCCCGCCGCGCGCGCGACGCGATCCGCGTCCCACTCCCTCACCTGCCCGCTCCCACGCCTGCCGCGATCCGGGCGCGCAACGCTTCCCGGGCGACGATCACGTCGTCGAACGGCACCTTGACGCCCCCCGCGAGCTCCTGGCCCTGCTCGTGCCCCTTGCCGGCGATCACCACCACATCGTCCGCCTCCGCCAGCCCCACCGCCCGCTCGATCGCGCTCCGGCGATCGACCTCGACGTCCACGACGTCAGAGGCGGGGATGCCGGCGACGATCTCCGCGACGATCTCCGCGGGCGCCTCCGAACGCGGGTTGTCGGACGTGACGACCGCAACGTCCGCCAGCCTTGCGGCGATCTCGCCCATCAACGGGCGCTTGCCGCGATCGCGGTCGCCGCCCGCCCCGAACACGCAGATGACGCGTCCTCGAGCGATTTCGCGCGCGGCATGCAGAACATTGTCGAGTGAGTCGGGCGTATGGGCGTAGTCGACGATCACGGCGAACCCCTGACCCTCCTGCACCGGCTCAAACCGCCCCGGCACGCGCACTCCCCGCTCCAGCGCGGCGATCGATGTGTCGAGGTCCACCCCGAGCGCATCCGCGGCCGCGAGCGCGCCGAGCGCGTTGGCGACGTTGAACCGCCCCGGCATCGCCAGCACGACCTCGCGCTCTCCATCTGGTGTGTGCAGCGCGAACCGGCAGCCCGCCGGGTCGCAGCGCAGGTCCGTGGCGCGGTAGTCGGGGACTAGCTCGGGATCGAGGACGGGGCCCACGGCGAAGGTGACCGCCCCGTCGATCTCCCGCGCCAACCGCCGCCCGTACGCATCGCCGACGTTGACCACGCTCACGCCCGGCGGCGGCCCGTCGTCCGGCAGGAACAGCCGGCGCTTGGCCTGGAAGTAGTCCTCCATCGTCTCGTGAAAGTCGAGGTGGTCCTGCGTCAGGTTCGTGAAGATCGCGGCGGCGAAGTGGATGCCGCCGGTGCGCCCCAGCGCCAGCGCGTGCGAGGAGACCTCCATCGCGCACGCGCCGATCGCCACCGTCGAGCATCGCGCGAAACTCGGCCTGCAGGTCGATCGCCTCGGGCGTCGTGCGCTGCACCGGCGCGCTCCTCGCCGCCCACGATCGAGGTGACGGTCCCCAGCAGCCCGGTCTGCTCGCCGGCCGCTTCAAGCAGCGCGCGCACGAGGAACGCAGTCGTCGTCTTGCCGTTCGTCCCCGTGACCCCGACCACCCTCAGCCTGGCTCGTCGGATCGCCGTTCCACCGCGCCGCCACCGGCCCCATCGCCGCGCGCACCGAGGGGACCACGACCTCGGGTACGCCCAGCCCCAGCGGCCGCTCCACGACGAGCGCCACGGCGCCGTCCCTCGACCGCCCGGGCGGCGAAATCGTGACCGTCGCTGCGGAATCCCGGCACGCAGAAGAACAGCGTCCCGAGCCGGACCTTGCGGCTGTCGTAGGCGAGCCCGCTTATCTCGATGGCAGCATTCTCGCCGGCCTCCTCGGCGGCGATCAACTCATCGAGTCGCATTGTCCTGATGCTATCCCGGCGGGATGCGCAGATAGGGCAGCGCAAAGCTCATGATCTGCCCGAACGCCGGCGCCGCCACCGTGCCGCCGTAGATCGACCCGGCCTGGGGTTCGTCGACGACCACCGCGCACAGCAGCTTCGGGTCCGACGCCGGGGCAAAGCCTATGAACGAGGCTACATAGGCGCTTTCGGAGTATTCGCCGGTCGCCGGATCGACCTTGCTGGCCGTTCCCGTCTTGCCCGCCAGTTCATACCCGGGGATCGAGACCTCGCTGGCGGTGCCGCCCGGCGCGAGCACACCCTTGAGCATCGTGCGTATCTCGGTGGCGGTCGTCTGCGAGATCACGCGGTGGCCGGCCGGCTCGGGCTGCGGGCGCCCGTCGATCGCGCCGACGATGTGCGGCGGGCGCAGGATCCCCCGTTGGCGATCGCCGAATAGGCGTGACCATCTGCATCGGCGTCACCAGCTCGCCCTGACCGATCGGCAGGTTGCCCATCGACGAGCCCGAGTATTCGCTCAGCGGCAGCGCCACGCCCTGTTCCTCGCTCGGCAGTTCCACTCCGGTGCGCGCGCCGAATCCATACCGGTGGACCCAGCTGTTGAACGTCGGCGCGCCCTCGCGCTCGCCGATCTGTATCGCCCCGACGTTGCTCGACTGGGCGAGGATTTCGGCTACCGTCAGGGTCTCGTCGGAGTGTTCCTCGGCGTCGTGGATCGTGCGGTCGGCGACCTGGATCTGATCGGGGATGTTGAATGGCGTGTTCGGCGTGATCAGCCCGGCTTCCAGGCCGCCCGACACCGCGACGACCTTGAACGTCGAGCCCGGTTCGTAGTTGAACCCCACCGCCCGGTCCTGCAGCGCGCTCGGCGAAGACGCCGCCGGGTCGTTCGCGTTCACCTGCGGCCAGTTGGCCACCGCGAGCAGCGTCCCGGTGCGCGGGTCCATCACGATCGCGGTGGCGTCTTTGGGATCGAAATCCTGTCCGACTGCATTGAGCACGTCTTCGGCGCGCTGCTGGATGTTTGCGTCCAGCGTCAGCGTCAGCGTCGCGCCTCCTCGCTCGGCGTGCACGTTCGTGATCGAGATCGGCTGGCCCAGCGCGTCGCTTACGACGCGCCGCTCGCCCGCTGTGCCTTTCAGCAGCGAGTCCTGCGAGTACTCGAGGCCCGACAGCCCCTTCCCTTCGGTGCCGACGAACCCCAGCACCTGCGCCGCCAGCGTCCCGCGCGGATAGACGCGGCGCATCGTCGGCGTGCCCGTGATCCCTTCTAGCTTGAGCGCCATCACCTTGCGCGCCTGCCCGGCCGGCAGCGCCCGCGCCAGATACACGAACCCCGTGTGTTCGCTCAGCTTCCCCAGCACTTGTGCCTGGGTCAGCCCCAGCAGCGGCGCCAGCTGCTGTGAGGCCTCGAGCGGGTCCTTGACGAGATACGGCGTCGCGGAGATTTCCTGCGCGGGCTCGGACACGGCCAGGTCCACGCCGTCCCGATCGGTGATCGTGCCGCGCTGGGCCGGCAGCGTTTCGGTGCTCAGCTGCTGGGTCTGCGCGGCCTTGCGTAGTGTCCCGGCGCGCACCGTCCCCAGGTACAGCGTCCGCGCGGCCGCGAGCACGAGCAGCAGAAAGAACAGCCCGAATATGACCCCGATCCTGTGCTGGACGGTGGCCACTAGTGTCTCGATTCAAAAATTCGGTGAGGGTTTGCCGAGCGGATGGTCATGATCTGACGTTCGATGGCGGCGTCTGCGTGCTGGTGGCACGTGGGCCGTCGACGGCGGGCGTCAGGCGCGGGCAGACGCCGGGAAACACCATCGAATTTTTGAATCGCGACACCAAAGCTATCCCTGCGAGCTCGCCGACGCGCCGCCGGCTTCGCCCGTCGGGGCCGGTGTCGGGGAAGGCGTGCTCGCGCCTTCTGTCGTTTCCGCAGGGGCCGTCGATGTGGCGGCACGCGTCGTCGATTCGGTCGGGGTCGTGGATTCGGACGTCGGCGTCGCGGTGCCCGTGGTGTAGCCCGGCGCAGACGCGGTGGACGTCGACGTCGCGGTCGTTTCAATTCCGGGTTCGGTTCCGGCTCCCGTCGATTCCGACGCACCGGTCGAAGCGGAGCTTGCGGTCGAGCTCGCGGCGCTCGCGGACACCCTCGCCGCCGCCGCTGCCCGAGCCAGATCGCCCGCAGACCCCCGCGCCGAGAGGAACCGCAGCGCGCCCGCCGGGATCAGCTGCATGCCCATGTGCGCGGCCTGCAGCTCGACCGTGTCGCCCGCGGCGACTTCCGAGTTTTCGACGCTCAGCACCGAGTTCTCGCGCTGCAGCGCCGCCTCGTGCTCGAGCGCGCGCCCGATGCCCGCGTTCAGCTTCAGTACCCCGAGCTGCATCGTCACGATCCCGATCAGCGCAAAGGCGATGATCGCGATCCACGCGCGGCCGTGGATCAGGCGGTCGAACAGCGGATGCGTCGTTACGGCGATCGCCGGGTTCGCCGCCCTGCGCGCCTTCGGCGCGGGCCGGGCGGGACGCGTGGCGGGACCGGACACACGCCGGGGCCGGCGCACCGGAGCCAGCGGAGCGCGCCGCGGATGGACGGCGGGCACGGTCCCGGCGGCAGCGGCGGCGCCGGGCGGCGTCATGCGGCTTCTTCGTTCAGCTTGCGGGCGGCACGCAGGCGCGCGGAGGAGGAGCGCGGGTTGCTCGCGATCTCCCCCGCCGAGGGCACGATCGAGCGACGGGTCAAGAGCGCGGCCTCGGGCTCGCGCCCGCACGCGCACACGGGCAGGTCGGGGGGGCAGACGCAGCCCTGAGCACGCTCGGCCAGGAAGCGCTTGACGCGGCGATCCTCCAGCGACTGAAAGCTGATCCCGGCCAGCACGCCGCCCTCGCGCAGCAGACCCCACGCGAGCGGCAGCGCTTCCTCGAGCTGCTCCAGCTCGTCGTTGACGGCGATGCGCAGGGCCTGGAACGAGCGCTTGGCCGGGTGGCCGCCGGCGAACCGCGCGGGCGCGGGAATCGCCGAGACGATCGTCTCGACCAGTTCCTGAGTCGTTATCGATCGGGGCTCCGCTCGCGCCGGCGCACGATCGCGCGGGCGATCGCGCCGGAGTGGCGCTCCTCGCCAAAGTCGCGCAGCGTCCGCGCCAGGCGACGCTCGTCCCAGGTCGGCGATGAGCTCGCTTGCGCCGTACTCCTGGTCGGGGTCCATGCGCATGTCCAGCGGCGCGTCATACGAGTAGGAGAACCCGCGCTCGCGCGCGTCCACCTGCATCGAGGACATGCCGAGGTCGAAGTACACGACATCCGCGCGCACACCCTCGTCCGCGAGATCCTCCAGCGCCTGCGCGTAGCTCGCGCGGATGAACCGCACCGTGCACGCCACCTCGCTCGCCAGCTCCTGGAAGCGCTCGCGCGCCAACGGGTCGCGGTCGATCGCGATCAGCGTGCCTTCGGGGCCGAGGCGCTCGGCGATCAGCTGCGCGTGCCCGCCGCCGCCGAACGTGCAGTCGATCGCGGTCTGTCCTGGCCGCGGATCGAGCAGGTCGATCAGCTCCCCGGCGAGCACGGGAACGTGGGTGCTGGTGGTCATGTCACTCAGGATGGTCGACACGCGCGGTGATCTCCGCGACGCCGTCCAGCAGCGTCGGTCGATGGTCGTTCCAGCCGCCGCGATCCCACAGCTCCAACCGGTCGCCCGCCCCGACGACGACGACCTCCTTCTGAAGGCCGGCGTGCTCGCCCAGGAAGCCCGGAACCATGATCCTGCCAGCCGCGTCGAGATCGGCGTCGTGCGAGCTGCCGTAGAAGAAGCGCTCCAGCTCGGTCAGCCGCGGCGACAGCGGCGGCAGCTGCGCGAGCGCGCGCTGGGTGTAGCGCTCGTAGTCCTCCGGTCGCCACACTCCGACGCACGGTTGCAGATCCACCGGCATCGCCAGCACCACGCCCTCGGCCAGCGCCGCGCGGTAGCGGGCCGGCACCGTCAGGCGGTTCTTCGCGTCGAGCGTATGGTCGAACGTGCCGCGGAAATGAACCATGTCGGGGGCTCCAAGTAGTTACCGAGCCGGGGTGGAGGAGTGGGAGGAGCCCCTCCACCTCGGCTCGCTGCCGCCAACTTACCCCACATCTCCCCACAATGCAACTCCAATTGCACATTTTTTCCCACAATCCTCTCAAGACCCCCTCAAAATCGACAAAACGCCTGCTCGCATGTCACATCTCAGGGCGATCGCTCGAACCGCCCGCGGACCCGTTTTCCTGCAAGCAGCCGTGCATACCGACGACATGCATCGCCGCTTGCAGATACGATCGCGTCATGCGGGTCGGGGTCAGCAACGAACGGGGACACATGCGGTGGCGACGGCGCACCCGGATCGTCTCCACGACGCTCGCCGTCACCGTGCTCACCGCGGCGCTCGCGGGCTGCGGCTCCAGCGCCTCGACCGGCACAAGCGCCGATCCCGCCGGGGTCACCCCCGGCTCGGCGCCGGTGTACGTGGGCGCGGTCGTGCGCCCCAGCGGCAGCCTCGAGACGAACGCGCTCGCCGCCGGCAGCAAGCTGACACATCAGACCGACCCCTACAGCCGCCTGCTCGGCGTGCTGCAGACGCCCGGCAGCCCGACGCTCGACTACAGCCATGACGTCGCGCCGTGGCTGGGGCCGAACGCGGGGCTGTTCCTCAGCTCGCTCGGCTCTTCGGAAACGATCGAGAGCCTGCTCCAGCAGGGCCTGACCGGCGGCGGCGGGTCCGCGGGCGCGGAGTGGCCGTTCGGCGCGGGCGGCGCGCAGGGCGCAATCGCGCTCGACACCAGCGACCTCGCCGCCGCCAAGACGTTCGTATCCAACGCAGCCGCGCACGCGGGCGCGTACGCAAGCAGCTATCGCGGCGTCGCCTACCAGGCCACATCCGGCGGGGACGCGTTCGCGGTCATCGATCGGTTCGTAGTGCTCGGCACCGAATCTGGTGTGCACGCAGTGATCGAAACCGTCGCAGGGAGGCACCTCGCTGAAGAGCGACACGCCATACGCGCGACTGCAGTCGGTCGCCCCGTCGGACGCGCTGGGGCACGTGTACGCGAACCCTACGGCGTTGGTCGCGACGCACGGGGGCACAGGCGTCCACGGAGGCACGAGCGCGCAAGGCCTGCCGGGGCTGCTGAGCGTGCTCGGGGGCGCCCGCCCGCTCAACGTCTCGCTCGTGCCGTCGTCTGACTCGATCGCGCTCGACGCCGACGTCGGCCCCCCCGCGACTGCAGCCCCGGGCGCTTCAACCAGCACGCAGACGGGCGGGCTCGTCGCCGCGGCCGCGGCGGGCAGCCACGCGCTCGGCGAACTGCCCGGGGAATCGTGGCTGGCCGCGGGTCTCGGCAACGTCGGGGGCGCGCTCGGAGGCGGGCTGGAAGGGCTGCACGGCCTGCTCTCGCTGGCTAGCACGCTCGGGCTCCTCAGGCGCGGGCGAAGGCGTGTCGCCTCGCTCGCCGCAGACGACGCTCAGCGTCAAAGGACTGCTCGAAGGTCTGCTCAAGCCGCTGGACGCGCTCAGCGCCAATACCGCGCAGGCGCGCAGCGACTATCTCAGCTGGATGGGTGAAGCGGGCATATTCGCCAGCGGGACGAGCGTGCTCGAACTGAAGGCGGGCGTGGTGATCGACTCCAAGAACCCAACAGCCTCGCGCGCCGCCGTGGCCAAGCTGGCGAGCGCGTTGCGCGCCGCCGGCGGCGAAGCCACCACGGCGACGATCTCCGGCACCGAAGCGGCGGTCGAAGCCAAGCTCACGGGTCTGCCGGTCACGCTCGTGATCGCCGACGGCCGCGCCGCGGACGGTCAGACGAAGTTCGTGATGGGCCTAGGCCAGTCCTCGATCCAGGATGCGCTGAACCCGTCGAGCACGATGTCGGGCGCCTCCTCTTACAGCGCCGCCCAGACCGCTCTCGGCGAAGGCATCCAGCCGAGCGTCACGGTCGACTTCAGCACGCTGCTGAGCCTGCTCGAAGGCGTCGGCCTCGGCGAAGACCCGACCGTCTCGAAATTCGTTCCATATCTGCGTTCCTCCACGACACTCTCAGGCGGGGGCAAGAGCCTGGGCGGCGGCGTGCAGCGGCTGCGACTCGTGCTGGGTCTGCAGCCGGCGACGGGCTGGCGAGCTCAAGCCGGTGCTGGCGTGGGCTCGGGCTCGCGCTGCTGACGCGAGGCGCGGTTCTCCGTCTCGATGATCACGCGGCAGGGGCGCTTGCTGAGCAGATACGCCGCGGTCGGTCCGATCCGCTGCTCGCCGGCGGGCGCGTGGATGGTCGACCAGTAGATCACGTCCGAGCCGACCCGCTGCGCTTCTTCGACGAGCGCGGCCCCGGGGTTGCGGGTACGGATCAGGCCCGTGTGGATCTTGATGCCGGCGCGGCGCGCCTTGATGCGCGCGCTCTCGAGCACGGAGCGACCCTGGGCCTCCTCCGCCTCCAAGCCGGAGTCCAGCGACAGCTGGCTGGGCACGGGCAGAACAAAGATCGCGTACACGACGCCCTCTTTGCCGATCAGCTTGGCGGCGCTAGACAGCGCCGAGGCGCTGACGTCCTCGCCGAAGATCGGCACGAGCGCGGTGCGGTAGTCGAGCTCGTGGAAGTCGGGCGGGCGCTCGGCGCGGGGGATGCGGTAGTGCTTGCGCGGGTCGAGGCCTTGACGGTGGCGGTAATAGAAATAGCCGGCCATGCCCGCGATCATCCACGGGATGCCGATCGTGCGGGCCTCGGTATGCAGCGCCACCACCGCACACCAGGCGCCGAACGTGCCGATCGCTCCGAGCACGGCCGTCATCGGGATCTGGCTGCCGCGAATGCGCACGTTCCACGGCATCCGGTAGGGGCGCTCGCGGTCGGGGTCCTTGATGCGCAGAGCGATGACCGACACGTGCGCGGTCGTGAACGACAGCATCGCCCCGAACGAGTACAGGTTGCCGAGCAGTTTGGTCTGGCCGGGGATAATCAGCAGGCCGGCGAGGATCGAGAAGAATACGATCGTGAACCAGGGCGTGCGGAATGTCGGGTGCAGCCGCGAGAACAGGCTCGGCAGCTGGCGGTGCTCGGCCAGCGACCACGACAATCGCGATATCCCGATCAGTCCCGCGTTCGTGGCGATGAACAGGATCGTGGCCGCGAGTATCCCCACGTAGTCTTTGGCGAGCGTCAGCACGGTGCCGTGCAGGCCCAGCCGCGAGATGATGCCGAGCACGGGGTCGTTTTCGTAGGTCGTGCCGAGTTCGGTCGCGTAATGGCCGGCGTGCTCCACCACAGGCAGTGCCGAGAGGGCGACGACCGAGATGCCGGCGTAGACGCCGAGCACCGCTATCAGCACGAGGTTGACGGCCTTGGGAACGTCGTGGCCGGGGTCCCTGGCCTCCTCGGCCATGTTGGAGACCGTCTCGATGCCCGTGTAGGCCACCATCGCCACAGACAGGGCGAAGATCAGGTGTGTCCAGGTCGGTGCGACCCCCAGGTGCACCTGGTCGACCAGCAGGGACGGATTCAGCACGAGCACGAAGCCGAGTCCGACGAGCAGGATCTGGGTGCACAGGTCGGCGACCGCGAGGAACAGGTTGAGCTTGGCCGACTCCCCCAGGCCGCGGATGTTCAGCGCGGCCAGCAGCACGATTGTGATCAGACCGCCAAAAATGTCGCCCGGGTTGTGGGTGAGACTCGGGAAGAACGCGCCCAGGTAGTGCGGGACGAAGAACGCCGAGATGGCAATCGTGATGATGTAGTCGAGGCTCAGCGCCCAGCCCGCGAAGAACGAGACGACGTCGTTGAACGCGTGACGCGCGAACGAGGAGGAGCCGCCGGCTTCGGGGAGCATCGCGGCGCCCTCGGCGTATGTCTTGGCCGTGAGCACGAACAGCCCGCCCGCGAACATAAACACGGCCGGGGTGAGCCCAAGCGCGTAGTAGGCGACCAGCCCGAGGGCGTAGTAGATCGAGGAGCCGACGTTGCCGTAGGCGGTGGCGAACAGGCCGGGGACGCCGACAGATCGGCGCAATCCTCGCTCGGTCAGGCGGGCCATTCAGCGGAGCGTATATAGGAGGTCGGCCTGACCCAGCCCTGCGGGCTGTGTGCCCGCCCGCCCTTCACATGCGAGGCGGAACAGCCAACACGAGATGCAAAATCCCATGCATGGTCACGGGCAATGCAGGAACGCCGCTTATGATCCCGACGACGACCCGGGCCCCAATCGATCCCCGGCACACGAACGCCATGGAACAGACGTCGCACCGCCGCGGAAACTACGACTCGGGTGAGGATTTCGTCCTCGAATACGGAGAGCTGCGGTTCACATTCAACGAAGCTGACTTCTCCGAGCGCTGCGAGCAGGCCGCACTGAAGCTCGGCTTCGTCGGCGGGCGGCTGGGCTCAGACGAGCTCGAAGACCTCGTCAACCTGGCGGTCAACGGCGAGGTCTACGATCCGGCCTCGGGGCTGGGCGAGCACGTCAACGACTGCTGGCCGGAGCTCATCGGACCGGCGGAGCGCTCGCTCGTGCACTGGCTGCGACGACTCGTGTTCCGGGGTGCGTGGCTGGACCAGCGCGTCAACGAGGGCGAGCTGGGGGTTGCGTTCGACGAACAGACTGGCGGCTTCATCTACGTGCAGCCACAGCGCAGCCACGAACCGATCGAGCTCGCGCGCGAGCCTTCCTGGTGCCGAGTCGCGTACCGCCGCTAGGTTTGCGCCAGGGCGCTCGCGCGGGCCTGGGCGATCGCCGCCGCGCCCTCCTCGCCCACTAGCAGCTCGGCGCGCAGGGTACCGCTGGCGGCGAGATCCAGGGGCGGTCCACCGCCGCCGACGAGCGCGGGGTCGAGCGCGATGACGGTGCTCTCGCCGCCGAACGGGCGGGTGGCGGTCGCGAGGATCGTGAGCGACCCACCGTCGCGCAGGTTGCGCGCGGCCGCCAGGACCTTGCGGATGGCGTGCGGGTGCAGGCCATCGAGGGTGTCGATCAAGACGAGCGCGTCCCCACCGCGCGCGGCGGTGCGTGTGGCGGTCTCGACCGCGCGTTCGACCGCCTGATCCTGGGTGTCGGCGGAGGCGGCGAAGCTGAGCGCGACCGCGGGCGCGAGGGGACCCTCGCCCCACTCTGCTATCTCCTCCGGGCGGACGCCGGCGAGCACGAGCGTGACCTCCAAGCCCTCACGAGCGGAGAGCGCGCCGAGCAGGCGCCTGAGGATCTCGGTCTTGCCGGCGCGGGCGGGGCCGGCGATGACGACGCGCGAGCCGCGGCCGAAGGGAGTGAGCCACTCGATCGCCTGGAGCGTGGCGTCACCGCCGTCGAGAGCCAGACGCTCACTTGGATAGGCGACAGGACGCTCGTCGTAGCGGGCGCCCTCGGACACCTCGCCGGCGGGCGTACCGTTGATCGTCTCGACGCGAACCAGCGACGGGTAGCGCTCCGAGCGCCGCGGAGTGCGCAACGGCCCGGTTACGCGGTCTCCCGAGACGAGCTCACAGCGGCGAACCTGCGCGGCGGAGATGTAGACGTCCTCGTCGGAGGCCTCCGGTGGGTTGACGCGCAGGAACGCGGAGCCGTTGCCGAGCAGCTCCACGACGCCCTCGGCCGAGCGCTCCTCTTTGGTCGGTGGCTCCTCGGCATCCCTGGCTGCCGCGCGCCGCGAGCCGCTACGGCGCGCGCGCGATGTCGGGCGCTTGCGCTCCCCCTCCGCCGCGGAGGTCGCGGTGGGGAACCCGTCCGCGTCCAGCTGTATGTCGTTTGCCGGGAGACCTTCAGCCGGGACACCCTCAGACGACCCACCCTCGGCCGGAGCACCCTCGGCCGGAGCACCCTCGGAGGAATCGCCGAGGATCACATCGATCAGCTCGGCTTTACGCAGCCGGCGGAAGCCTTCGAGTCCGAGCTGGTCGGCGATCGCGTGCAGGTCCGCCAGCGGGCTGGCCTCCAGCTCGGAGCGGTCGAGTACTGACATGGTCATGCGTCTCCTTCGTTGTCTGGATTGGGCGGTTGGCGCCCGGTCGCGTTGCGCAGCGGCCGGCACCCGTGCGTAAAGCGAACCCTAGCGCTCGTGCCGGAGCTCCTCGGCGAGCGCCAGATCTCTGCGCGGCTCCAGCTCCCCGTGCAGGGCGGCGCGCACGGCGAGGAAGTCTGCCGCCGCGGCGACGTCGTGCACGCGGAAGATGTGCGCGCCCGCGTCCACGCCGTGGGCAAGCGCGGCGAGCGTCCCAGCCAGACGCTCGCGCGGCGCGCGTGAGATGAGCGCGCCGATGAAGTCCTTGCGCGAGATCGCCATCAAAAGCGGCCGGCGCAACTCATGCAGACGTCCAACGTCCGCGAGCAGGGAAATGGTCTGCGCGGGAGTCTTGGCGAAGTCCGGCCCCGGGTCGAGGATCAGCTGCTCGAAGGACACTCCCGCGGTCAGCGCCAGCTCAATCCGGCCGCGCAGGAAGGCGAGCACCTCGCCCACTACATCGCCGTACAGGGCAGGGTCTTGGAGGCGTTGCTTGGGCGCGGCGCGGGTGTGCATCAGCACGAGCCCCGCCCCGGTGTCGGCGCAGACCCCCGTGAGGTCCGGGTCGCGCAAGCCGGAGACGTCGTTGACGATTCGCGCGCCGGCGGCGATCGCGGCGCGCGCGACCGCCGGCTTGTATGTGTCCACCGAGACGGTCGTTCCCAGCTCGTCGGTGATCCGCTCGACGAGAGGGACGACGCGCTCGATCTCATCATCGACGGTGACGGACGGAACGCCGGTGCGAGCGGACTCCCCGCCGACGTCGAGGATGTCGGCGCCAGCGTCCACCAGCTCATGGGCGAGCCGCACCTGACGATCGAGTGTTCGCGCAGAGCCGTCATCGCTGAAGGAGTCAGGCGAGGCATTGACGATGCCCATCAGCCACGGCCGGGCGCCCAGCTCGAGCACACGATCGACGGCCCGCACGCTGTAAAGCCGCGCGCTCACTTGGGGCCGATTCCCTCAGCACGCGCCTCCTGCGCGAAATGCGCGACCTCCCGCCCCGTGCGCTCCGAAGTCCAGCCAAGCTCCCCCGCCAGCACGCTCCCAACAAGCTCTACGGGCAGCTCTCGAGCCGCCAGCAGCCCGAGGCGGGTGCGGCGCAGGAATATGTCGCCGACACTCCGGGCCTGCTCGCGACGGGCCGCAAGCGCAACCTCGGCGAGCAGGTCGGGCAGGCCGGGCACGATCGGCTGGGCCAGCTCGCCGCGCTCGGCCGCCAACGCCAGAACCTCGCGCGCGGCGTAGCCGTAGCGACCGGCCAGTGCCGCGTACGACTCCGAAGGCACGCCCTCGACGCGAGGAAGCTCCTCTGCGGCGATCGCCTGCCCGAGCGGGATCTCGTGGGTGCGGCAGGGCGCGTCGCGGGAGTCGCGCTCGACGAGGCGGTCGACGGTCAGCTTGGCCATGCGACGCCAGGTTGTCAGCTTGCCGCCGGTGATCGTGAGCATTCCCGAGGAGGCCTCATACAGCTCGGCCTTGCGTGAGATGTCGACCGACTTCTTCGGGTCGCCGCTCGAGATCAGGGGTCGCACGCCGGCGAACGCACCCGCGAGGTCGTGCGGGGCGAAGGTGGTCCCGAAGAACTCGTTGATCGCGCTCAGCAGATAGTCGATGTCCTCCGACGACGGCTGCACGTGGTCGAGCTCGCCCTCGTAGTCGCGGTCGGTCGTGCCGACGAGCGTGCGCCCGAGCCAGGGCAGCGCAAAGATCGTGCGTCCCGACCCCGCCGGGACGATCGCGCCGCCGATCAAAGGCAGGTCCTCGTGACGCAGGATCACGTGCGTGCCGCGGCTCGGGCGGATGCGAGGCAGCTCGGACTCGTCGGTCAGCCGGTCGGCCCAGACTCCCGTCGCGTTGACGACGTTCGCGGCGCGGACGTCCAGCTCCTCGCCACTCTCACGGTCCAGCGCGCGGACTCCGCACGCGCGCCCGTCACGCCCGAGCAGGCTCAGCGCATCCACGCGATTGGCGCAGACCGCGCCGAAGCGCTCGGCCTCGCCGAGGACGGTCAGGACCAGCCGGACGTCGTCGGTCTGACAGTCGTAGAACAGGTATCCGCTGGTCGGCTCCCGTCCGGCGAGCGCGGGCAGCAGCTCGGCGACCTCCTCTCCCGAGATCACGCGGTGGCGATCCGGACTCCAGGACTCGCCCTCGCCGCGGCGCGAGCGCAGACGGTCCCGATCGACGGACATGACGTCGTAGAGGTTCAGGCCGACCCCCATCAGCCGGTCCGGGCGGGCGCCGTCGAAGGCGGGCACGATCAGCGGCAGCGGATGGACGAGGTGCGGCGCGAGGGTGACCATCAGCTGGCGCTCGAGCAAAGCCTCGCGCACGAGGCCGAGATCGAAGTTCTGCAGGTAGCGCAGCCCGCCGTGCACCAGCTTGCTGGAGCGACTGGAAGTGCCGGCGGCGAAGTCGGCGCGCTCGATCAGGGCGACACTGAAGCCGCGCGTAGCGGCGTCGAGCGCAACCCCCGCGCCGGTGATGCCGCCGCCGATGACGACGATGTCGAACTCGTCGTGCGCGAGGGCCGAGAGAGCCTGGCTGCGCTCGATCACGAGCGCAGTCTCGCAGAGGGAAGGCGGGCGGACTCGATACTCAGAGCTGGGCAAGCTCGGCGGTGATCTCGCTCACCGCGGACTTGGCGTCGCCGAACAGCATCGAGGTCTTCGGGTCGAAGTACAGCTCGTTCTCGATGCCCGCGAACCCTGGGTTCATCGAGCGCTTGATCACGATCACCGACTTGCTGTCGGCGACCTCAAGGATCGGCATGCCGTAGATCGGCGATGACGGCGTGTTCTTGGCCGCCGGGTTGGTCACGTCGTTGGCGCCGATCACCAGCGATACGTCGGTGCGCTGGAACTCGGGGTTGGCGTCGTCCATCTCGCGCAGCTGGTCATAGGGCACGTCGGCCTCGGCGAGCAGCACGTTCATGTGCCCGGGCATACGTCCGGCGACCGGATGGATCGCGTAGCTGACCTCCACCCCGCGCGCCTCGAGCTCCTTGGTCAGCTCGCGCACCGCGTGCTGGGCCTGGGCGACCGCCATGCCGTAGCCGGGTACGACCACCACCCGGCTCGCGTAGGCGAGCTGGATCGCGGCGTCGGCGGCGCCGATGGAGCGCACCGTGCCCGCGTGCTCGCCGGCTCCGCTGGCGCCCTCGATAGCCCCACTGCCGCCGAACCCACCGGCGACGATCGCCGGGATCGAGCGGTTCATCGCACTCGCCATCAGGTTTGTCAGGATCGAGCCCGACGCGCCGACGATCATGCCGGCGACGATCAGCGCAGGGTTGTTCAGCGCGATCCCCGTCGCGGCGGCGGACAGCCCTGTGCAGGCATTCAGCATCGAGATCACCACCGGCATGTCGGCGCCGCCGATCGGCAGCACGACCGCGTTGCCAAGCAGTGCCGCGACGATCAGCATCCCGATGAACAGCAGTTCGGAGTGGGCGCCAGCGACGAGGCCGACGCCAGCCGCAACGGCGAGCACGAGCAACGCGAGGTTGACGAACTGCTGACCGGCGCCGAGTGTGATCGGCCGCCCCGGGAGCACTTCCTGGAGCTTGCCGAACGCGATGTTCGAGCCCCAGAACGAGATCGAGCCGACGATCGCGGCGAACACGGAGAAGATCGCGACGTACGTGGAGACCCCGCCGGTGTGGATCAGTTCGCCGCCGATTTCCACGGTGCGCGAGCCGTAGCTCGAGCCGTAGTGGCGGAACTCAACCCAGGAGATCAGCGCGACCGCGCCGCCGCCGACGCCGTTGAACAGCGCCACCATCTGCGGCATCGCGGTCATCTTCACCTGACGGGCGGCGGGTACGCCGACGGCCACGCCGAGCGCGATGCCGAGCGCGATCAGTCCCCAGTTGCCCTCGCCCCGGCTGAGCAGCGTGGCGATCACAGCAATCGCCATGCCGACCGCAGCAGTGCGGTTGCCGCGCACAGCGGTCGTGGGCCCGGCGAGCCCGCGCAGGCCCTGGATGAACAGGGCGAACGCGACGATGTACAGGACGTAGATGAAGCTTTCGCTCTGCAGGAAAGTGGTGGCGAGCGGCGTCGGGGCGATCACGCGTCGCTCCCCTTCCCGTGCCCGTCACCGTCGGAGGCCCCGGCCTCGCCGGCGTCATCCTCCTTCGCCGCAGCCGGCTTGGGCCTGGACTTGAACATCTCGAGCATCCGGTCCGTCACCAGGAAGCCGCCGACGATGTTGATCGTGCCGAACGCGACCGCGATAACGAGCAGCGCCTTGCTGAGCGCCCCCAGTTCCGCGTAGCCGAGCAGCAAGAGGCCGCCGAGCAACACGATCCCGTGGATCGCGTTCGTGCCGGACATCAGCGGGGTGTGCAGCGTGTTGGGCACCTTGGAGATGACCACGAACCCGATGAAGCCGGCGAGCACGAGAATCGCGAGGTTGGTCGTGAGGGTGCTGGCCAAGATCATGCTGCCGCCTCCGCCGCCGCTTTGGCCCCGAGATGGACGATCTCACCGACGCGCACGACGCATGAGCCGGCGACGATCTCGTCGTCGAAGTCGAGGTGCAGAGCGCCGTCCTCGCCGACAAGGAGCTCCAGCAGCGCGAGCACGTTGCGGGCGAACAGCTGCGAGGCGTGCTCGGGCATGCGCGCGGGCGAGTTCAGCGGCGCGACGATACGTGACGTCGTGCCTGACGACCGTCTCCCCCGGCTCGGTCAGCTCGCAGTTGCCACCGGACTCGCCCGCGAGATCGACTATCACCGAGCCCGGCTTCATACCCCGGACGGCCTCCTCGGTCACGAGCTTCGGCGCCGGGCGGCCCGGGCACGAGCGCGGTCGTTATGACGACATCAAAGCCCTTGATTGCGTCGGTCAGCGCGTGCTGCTGGGACCGCGCGCTCCTCCTCGGTCAGCTCGCGCGCGTAGCCGCCCTCGCCTGCGGCTTCAAGGCCAAGGTCGAGCCACATGGCGCCCAGCGACTGGACCTGCTCGGCCACCTCGGGGCGCACGTCGTAGCCGGTCGTGCGCGCGCCCAGGCGCTTGGCGGTGGCCAGCGCCTGCAGTCCGGCGACGCCGGCACCGAGCACGAGCACCTTGGCAGGTGGGATCGTGCCGGCGCGCGGTCATCAGCATCGGATAGAAGCGGCCCATGTTCTCGGCGCCGAGCAGCGCCGCCTCGTAGCCTGGAGACGTTCGCTCTGCGAGGAGAGCGCGTCCATCGACTGCGCACGGGAGATCCGTGGGATCGCCTCCATCGCGAACGCGGTCGCGTGCGCGTCGGCCAGCGCACGCGTCGTCCGGGGGCTGGTCAGCGGCGCGAGAAAGCCGACGAGGATCGAGCCGGAGCCTAGGCCCGCGGACTTCCTCGGGGTCGGGCGGGGCGATCTTGACGACCACGTCGCATCCCCAGATCTCGGCGGCGTTGTCTGTCAGCTGAGCGCCGACATCGGTGAACGCGGTGTCGGGCAGCAGCGCGTCGGCGCCCGCGCCGCTCTGCACGAGGACATCGAGGCCTTTGGCCTCGAGCTTGCCGACCACCTCCGGCACGAGCGCGACTCTGTGCTCGCCCGTCGCTGTCTCCTTCGGGACTCCAATCCTCATGTGAGGTCAGAGAACGTATCCGATCGCCCTGATGCCCGGCGGTCAGGGTCGAGACGTGCGAAAATGCAGAAAGCCATGACCGTGAACCTGACGCGCATCTACACGAAGCTCGGCGACTCCGGTGAGACGCACCTCGGCGACATGAGCCGCGTCTCCAAGCTGCATCCGCGCGTCGAGGCGTACGGGACGGTCGACGAGCTGAACGCGACGCTCGGCGTAGCGCTGGCGCAGCCGGGCCTGCCGGACAAGATGGCGACATGGCTGGAGCGCGTGCAGAACGACCTGCTCGACCTCGGCGCGGACCTGTCGGTCCCTGGCGCGGCGCCGGATACGGGGAGTGGACAGACGGGCGAGAACACTCGCTCGCGGCTGCGCGTCACCGCGCGGTACACCGAATGGCTGGAGGGCGTGTGCGACGAGGTCAACGCGACACTTCAGCCGCTGCGTTCGTTCGTGATCCCCGGCGGGACCCCCGCCAGCGCCCACCTGCACGTCTGTCGCACCGTCTGCCGCCGCGCCGAGCGACGCGCGATCGCGGTCGGCGAGGAGGGCAACCCCGAGGTCGTGCGCTACCTGAATAGGCTGTCGGACCTGCTGTTCATCCTCGCCCGCGCGATGAACAAAGACGGGCGGGCGGGATCTGAATCCGGGTCCGAGCCGCTATGGGACCCGGCGGCACTCGCGGCACGGCGGTGGCGGACCCGGCTGCGGCGCAGGCCGGTCTGCGTGATCGAGAGCGCGCCTCGGTGGCGCGCAGACCGGCCACGGCCAGGGCCACCCACAGCGTGCCCACCAGATAGCCGCCCAGGACGTCGCTCGGCAGATGCCAGGCGAGGATCAGCAGCGAGAGTCCGACTCCCGCCACGAACATCACGCCCAGCGCGGCAACGGTTGGACGTAGGCGCCGGGGCGACACGAGCACCGCGCACAGGACGAGCGCCGTCGCGGCGGTCGCGTGACCGCTGGGCCACGAGGCGGCGGTGATCTCACTTCCACCGATTCGCGCGTGAGAATGCGCGAGCAGCGGCTTGAGCATCTCCGCGGTCAACGGCGCCAAGCCCAGCACGAGCCCTACGGCAAGCGCGACGCGCAGGCGTCCACGCGCAAACGCGACAGCGACGAGCATCCCGGCCCACACCGTGTAGAGCAGCGGATCGAGCAGGTGCAGTAGGGCGTTCGCCACATCGTCCAGCCGTGGGCCGCCGAGCAGGGTGAAGTCGTACAGCGCAACGGCGTCCTTGACGTGCGTAGCCGGCACCAGCGCGGCCACGACCCACGTGAATGCGAGCGCGACCACGCACAGCCCCGCGATGCACAGAGGAGCGGCGGCGCTCGAGCGGGCGGGCCGGCCAAGACGGTTGGGCGCGCGGGCAGCGAGGTACACCGTGGACATGGTCTCCATAGGGTAGGCGCGCCGGTAAAGACGCGCTGAAGCCGTGGACTACGGCCCGACGGGGAACGTCTTGCCCGCGAGCGCGATCAGCGCCTGAGCGGTCACCCAAACGGGCGTCTGGGAGCCGGTGCGCGAGTAGCGGATGCTGCCGCCGGGCGTGATGAGGCTTTCCAGGTAGCCGATTGGCGAGCGGCTACCGCGGCGTCGTACAGAGTTGGGGTTACGTCCGGCGGCGATCAGGCCCTGGATCGCCCAGGCGGTCGACTGGGCGTTGGATTCGCCGCCGTACTGTTGGGGAAAGCCACCGTCCAGGTTCTGCGAGCGAATCAGGTAGTTCGCCGCGGCGCCCAGCACGCGCGCGTTGCGAGCGTCGGCGTCCACGAGCGCCTGCAACGCCGTCCCGGTGTCGTCGACGTCACTCGGCGAGCCCTGCACGCCGAAGGAGAAGCCGCCGTCACTGTTCTGCTGGCGCTCGATCCAGCCCGCCGCTTCGCGGATCGCGGCGAACCCGGGGGAATGGCCGACGGCGCGCAGGGCGAAGATCGCAAACGCCGTGAGGTTGACCTGATGGTCGAACGAGTCGTCGCGCGCGCGCGCATGCAGCACTTCGGCGACGAGGTCGCGTCCCGCGAACGAGTACGCGGAGGCCCCGCACGCGTGGGCGGCGAGGATCGTGCGCTCGGCGTCGCCGAGGCCCTGCAGGGTCGAGACTTCGGCACGCAGCGAGTCGAGCACCGAATGCCCACCGTGACGCACGTCCGCCGGATCGCGGCCGGCCGCCGCGAGTCCCATCGCCGCCCAGGCGGTGTACAGCTCGCTCGAGCTTTGTCCGCGTGCCGCACCGAAGCCGCCATCGGAGCTCTGGGCGGAGGACAGGTAGGAGAGCTCGGGGGACAGCGAGGCAGCGTGCGCGCTGGCTGTAGACGCGGCGCGCGTGACGGACGCGCGTGCGGCCGTGCTGCTCGTGACCAACACGGCTCCGGCGGCGACAGCGAGGATCGTGAGCAGCGATATCCCCGTGGGCAGCCAGATTCGCAGCGAGCCGATGACAGGCGGACTGGACACGGTCCCCTCTTGCGGCGCCCGCCAGCTGATCTCCAGGCGGGAGCGCACACGCGTGAGCATGCGCAGCAGCGTTCCTCCGAACGCGAGGCCGAACCCAAAGCTGGCGACCACATGGGTGACGTCAAACGCCGCGGCGGTGCCGAGCACGAATCCGAAGGCAGCGAGCGTGTGACTTCCGTAGCCCGTCCACGTGTACAAGTCGACCACGAGGTTGAAGACCTCCGCCGAGGCGGCACAGGCGAGAGCGAGCGCCAGTGGCGACATCTGCCGCGAGGTGAGGCGTCCGAGCCCGGCACCGATCAGCCCGACCAGGCCCCAGCCGAGCATCTGCCAAGGCGTCCACGGCCCCTGGCCCAGCAGGATGTTCGATGCGAGTCCCGAGATCGCGCCGACGGCGAATCCCGGGCCGGCGCCGAACGCGACGCCGCTGACGAGCACGATCGCGGTGATCGGCTTGACGTCGGGAATCGCCACGAACGCGTCGCGGCCGAGCGCAGCGATGGCCGCGAGCGTGGCAACGAGCGCGAGCAGCTTGGCCGGCGGATGAGAGCGCTCGTACCACCAGAAGGCAAGCGCGAGCGAGGCGAGAACGAGGGCGAAAGATGCGAGCTGCCAGCTCATGAGCGGATCTGCTCGGCGATCCGATCGCGGATTGGCTTGCCGTCGCCGGCCATACGCGCCCGCAGCAGCGCCGCGCCTTGCTCGGGCCTGAGCGCGCCGCGCGCGCCGTCGAGGATGCGTGCGGCTTCTGTGGTGAAGTACCAGCCACCGGCGAGAATCTCCTCGATCGGGCCATCGGCGATCACGCGGCCGTCGGCGATCAGCACCGTGCGCGTGGCGAAGTCGGCGGCGAACTCGGCGTCGTGCGTGGCGACGATCACCGCGAGACCATCGGCCGCACGGTCTGACAACCACCGGGCGAGAACGCGCTTGGCCGCGCGGTCCATGCCGCGGGTGGGCTCGTCGAGCGCGAGGAGGACGGTCCGCGGCCCCTCGCCGCCGAGCACGATCGCGAGCGCGAGGCGCTGGCGCTGTCCGCCCGAGAGGTCGCGGGGATGGCGCTCGCCAAGCTCCGCCAGGCCGACCAGGTCAAGCGCTCTGGGCGATGCCTCGGCGTCGACGCGCTCGTGCAGAAAGTAGTCACCGGGGTTCTGCAGCAGCAGCGCCACGCGACCGCTTCGCTTGACGGTTCCGCGCGTGGGCGCGAGCAGCCCGGCGGCGTGGCGCAGCAGCGTGGACTTGCCCGCGCCGTTGCGCCCCATCAGGACCACGGATTCGCCGGGGCGCAGCTGGAGGTCGACGCCGCGCAGGATCGCGGGGCCGTCACGGATCTCGTGCCAGACACCTCGCATCGACAGCGCCGGCGCGTCTTCCCCCTCCCCTTTCCCGCGCAGCCTCCCGATCGAAGATCGGCCAGCACGCGCAAGCAGGCGCCGAGCGGGGTCCGCTTCGGCGCTCGCCGCAGGCTCTTTCTCCGAGACGCCGGGGCCAGGCAGGAGGCCGCGGGCGCGCAACGTGGCGCGGGCCTGCTTGACTCCGGTCGGCGGCGGGCGCAATCCAACCTGGTCGAGCATCCGCGCGCCCGGGGTCTGAAGCGCGGGCTCGCTCTCGGCCGCCCATTCCAGAAAGCCCCGCGGGTCGCTGTCGCACACGACCGAACCATCGGCCATCGCGATCACCCGATCAGCCGCCGCCAGGCAGCGCTCCAATCGATGCTCGACGAGCAGGACGGCGGTGTCGGCCTCCTGGTTGAGTCTGCGCAGCTGCCAGATCAGCTCGTCGCCGGCCACCGGGTCCAGCTGCGAGGTCGGCTCGTCGAGCAGGACGAGCGACGGGCGCGCAACAAGCGCCGCGGCGAGCGCGACCCGCTGGAGCTCGCCGCCGGACAGCTCCCCGGTGACGCGGTCGAGCAGGTGGCCGATCCCGAGGGCCAGCGAGGTCTCCTCCACCCCACGGGCCACGCTTCCGGCGCCGCCGCCCAGGTTCTCGAGCGCCAGCGCGAGCTCGGCGCGCACCGTGTTCATGACGATCTGGGTCTCTGGGTCCTGCAGCAGCGTCCCGGCGACGGTGCCGACCTCGGCGGGAGTGTGCTCGCGCGTGTCCAGACCGCCGACGGTAACGGTGCCAGAGAAGCTGCCACCGTGGAAGTGCGGCACTAGGCCAGCGCCAGCGCGCAGCAAGGTCGACTTGCCCGACCCGGAGAGGCCTGCAATGACGCAGAACTCACCCGGCGCGACCGAGAGGCTGACATCGCACAGCGCGTCCACGGTCGCCGTTGGATACCGGTAGCTGACGCTCTCGAAGGCAAGGACGCTCACGGCTCGATCCCCCGCCTGCTGGCGAACGGCGCCAGCGCCAGCGCGAGCGTGACGGCGGCGAGCACGAAGACCGCAGGCGAGAGCGACATGCTCACGAGCGGGTACGCCTGAAACGGCGCGGTCCGGCTGAGCGCGGCGAACACGGACAGACCGACGATTGCGGCGCCGGCCGCGGCGAACGCCAGGTCGTGGCGCGAGAGCACGCACCGGGTCACGGGGACGCGTCCACGGGCGCCGTAACCACGCATCTCGAGCACGGCCGCCACGTCCAGCGAGCGGTCGAGTGCGCCGCTGACGGTCGCGCGCATGACCGCGAGCTTGCCGCGGGCTCCGCGCGCGCCTCCGTCGGGCCGGCACCGCTGCGCCTCGGCCAGCCGCCGAGCATCCTGGCCGATGACTCCGATCAGCCGCGTGGCGAGCGTGGCGGTTAGCGCCGAGTGGGGCGAGATGCGCCGAAAGGAGAGCAGCAGCTCGTCGGGATCGACCGCACAGACGACCAGCAGGCAGGCGAGCATCACGACGAGCAGGCGCAGCGCCACCACCAGGCCGTAGATGACCGCCTCGACGGTGAGGTTGACCTGACCGAGCACGCCCCAGTCGCCCAGGCGCGCGAACACGGTCAGACCGTCGCGACTCACCAGTACATTGACCAGCACGATCATCAGCACCACCGGCAAGGTGGTCGTACGGACGGGACCGGCGAGCGCCGACAAACGCCGGCAGCGGCGGCCGCAGCGATCACGGCGGTCAGCAGCGCGCCGAGCAGCAGCGGGTTTTCGACGATCAGGGCGGAGACGGCAAGCGCAATCCCGTAGGCAGCAGCGATCGGCGCGCGCGCCGCGTGCAGTGGACTCGATAGGCGGCGGTAGAAGAACGGCTGCGCTCCTGTGAACATCGCGTCATCCCCCCGGCGACACGGGCGCGGGCACAGGGAGCGTGGCGCCGCCGGGCGCGAGCGCCAGGGCGAAATGGTCTGCGAGCGCGGTCTGGTCGAACGCGCGCGCTGCCTCCTCCACGCCCGCGTCGTCGGTGCCGGTGACGACCCAGACAGGTGCCGCTTCGCCGTAGCGAGTGGCGGCGACGAGCCCCGCACCGGAGGTAAGCGTGCGGGTCACGGCGCCCTGTTCGTTCAGGAGCGTGAGCGTTGCACCATTCGCCGAGACCCGCGCATACACGCCGCTCGAGCGCGGACCGAGTTCGATCTCGTGCACCGTCGGATCGCCGCTCACCGCGGTCCACGGCCCGACCAGCACACGCAGCGTTTCCGGCTCGTCGCCGGATCCGATCGCCGCCAGCGCGCCCAGCACCCCGAGCGCACGCAATCGCGAGCTGACGGTCTGGCACGGTTCGCTCGAGATCGCCGCGCATTCGATGCGCACGGGCAAGCGCTTGCCGTCGATCCCGTTGACGAACGGCTCCGGGAACGACCCGACGACCGCGGGCACGCTGTCGGTCTGGCTCCAGTCGTGCAGGTCCCACCAGATGTGATCGCCGGGGTTGACGTTCGTCGCCGCCGCGCCCTGGGGCGCCTCGATGCCGTTGACGTAGTAGAACCAGTCGCTGGGCTGTCCGCCCGTTTCACCGCCGGAGAGCCCGTCGACGCTCTCCACGAACCCGCCGCCGTAGCGCGTTGAGACGGTCGCGTTGCGCATCAGCAGGCTCATGACCGTTTCCTGGCCGCGCACCTGCGGGGGCGCCCCAAGAGTGCACGACATGGGCGCCGAAGTCGCGGGTGACGGTCAGGTTGATCGCGGTCGGCGCGGAGCCGGCGCCGAGGCCGCAGCCGGCGAGGCCGCGACGCAGCGGCCGGTACCCGCCGCGATCACGCCCGGCCGTTTGGGCGCCCTACCAGACATCTCGCTGGTGTGCCGGGCTGAGAACGCCTACTGGACATAGAACACGATTCTCGACGTTCCACGAGCGAGCGTCGTGTGGTTGCCTGCGGCATCGGTCGCTTCGATGTCGAGTACGTACCTGCCGGGAGGCAGCGCTTCGGGGAGCAGGTAGGAGAAGAGACCGTCGTCAGACACCTTGAACGGGCCGCCCGTTCCACAGCGGGCATGGACGAACCGGGTCGAGACGCCGTCGAAGGCGTAGCAGCGACCCCGATACTCGCGGCGCAGCTCCAGGCTGATCGAGGAGACGGTCGTGTGCGCGAGCACGCTTCCCGCGAGCACCCTCGGCGCGTGGCCGCGCTTGTAGTGTGGCCGTCGATCAGGCTGGCCAGTCTTCGCCACCACCGCATACGGCCCGGTATAGGCCGCACCGGTCGACTCAGTGCCCGCGGGCGCATGTGCGGTGGAAGAGCCAGGGGCCTGCGTGCCGCAAGTGCCGTCGTTGCCTTCGTGCGCGCAGACGAACGCTTCCGCGGGAATCGTCGGCGGTCCTTCCGCCGCCCCGGTCACTCGATGGTGTACTTGCCGTCGCCCGCAAATATCAGCGTGGTCTGCCCCTGTGAGTTGTGGTGAGTGCTCGCATCGCCGCCGCCCTCGAGTGGCGCCGACAGCCGGCTTGGGTTCACCGCCCGCGTTTGGATATTCGGAGACCGTGACCACGACTGGCTTGCCGACTTCGGCGGTGGGGGGAGCTTCGATGGCGAGCACATTGGGCGCGGTCGGGCATTCGCCGGGTGTCGAGCTATAGCATTCGCGGAAGAACACGATGCTGTCCCCTGAGTCGAGCTGGACTTCGCAGACTCCCGTCGTGGCGGGCTTGTCGTCCAGCCAGAAACTCCAGTAGTAGATCGTCGAAACCGATAACTGACTCCGTCGATCGTTTCGACCTCGTGTCGTGGAATTCGTCGCTCCACGGGCCGCTCCAGCTGCCTTTGGTCGCTTCGGTCGCCAACTGCAGTGCACCGACGGCACTCGTTCCGGAGCAGGAGTGTTCCGGGTTGCCGTCGTTGACGATGGGTGTGTCGTGGTGGTCACCTGCGTTGAGGAGAGCAAAGGTTCGCCGTCAGACCCGACCACCCTGACGGTGACCGTCGCCGGGCCAGCGGCCATGGCGGTGGCGACGAGCGGAAACGATGTGAGTAGAGCGACGACGAACGCAGCACAGACGATAGACGCGCGGACGACGAGCGCCGGGCGTGTGCGAGGAGACGACGAGATCATGGTGAGCCAACCCCTTTCCACGAGGGCTTGTGGGCTTGTGGTCGGAGGCAGGTCTCCTGGCTCCCGGGCCTACCCCTCCGCACCTTCCCGACTCGCCGGAGGCGGATCAGTGGCTACGCGCCGCAACGCGCCGCGGTGGGCATCCCCGGTCACAGTGGCGGGTCCGCGCCGGATTCTCACCGGCTTCCCTTGACCACCGACCGTTTATTTACGCGGCCGAATCCTACCCCACCGCGCCGAGGTCGGCGTCGAGATCGCCCAGCGCCGCTCGCGCCGAGGCTCGTCCAGCACGGGCTTCTCTGCGAGCAGCCGCCGAGCGTGGTCGAGGTCGTCCGAGCGCCCGAACGTCAGCGCGGCCACGACGCGCCCCTCCTGCAGGTACCAGTTCGTGAAGCTCGCCATCCTCCAGTGAGCCGCGCACGATCTCCTCGTCCCACTCGTACGCCGGCCCGACGTACTCCAGCTCGCCCCAGTCGCCCAGCACCGAGTAGAAGTACGGCACGGTTTCGTGCGCCACGTCCCGCCCGAGCATGTTCAGCGCGGCCGTCTTGCCGTGGTTGAAGGCCACGTCCCAGTGCTCGATCCGCACCGGCGCCCCGCCGTGCAGCACCGACTCGTACTCGCATATGTCCCCCGCCGCAAACACCCCCGGCACCGAGCTCTCTAGCCGCGACGAGCAGCGCACTCCCCCGCGCTCGCCGATCTCGAGGCCCGCTCGCTGCGCCAGCCCGACGTCCGGCGTGACGCCCGCGCCGATCACGACCGCGTCGGCGCGCAGCTCCAGCCCGCCGCGCGTGATGACGACGACCTGCCCGCCCGCGCCCGCCGTCGCCCTCGAAGCGCTCGAGCTCGTCCTCGCCGTGGACCGTCACGCCGTGCGCTTCCAGCAGCTCCTGGGCGAATCGCCCCGCGCGTGCGCCGAACCCACGTTCCAGCGTCACCTGCTCCTGCATCACGATCGTGGCGCGCTTGCCCATCATGCTCAGCGACGCGGCGACCTCGCAGCCGATGTACGAGCCGCCGATCAGCACGACGTCCTCCGCGTCGGCCACACCCTCGCGGATCGCGTCGGCGTTGGAGAGCGTACGCAGGTAGTGGATCTGCTCCAGGTCGCATCCGTCGACGTTCAGCCGGCGCACGTTCGCGCCCGTCGCGATCAGCGCCTGGCCGAACTCGACCTCCTCCCTGCTCGACAGCTTGGCCGTGCGCAGCTCGCAGGTCCAGCCCCGTGACGCTCGTGCGCGTCATGAGCTCGATGTCCTGCTCCCCCCACCACTCCTCCGGCCGAAACAGCGGCTCCTCGCGACTCTCCTCCCCCCGCAGATATCCCTTCGAGCAGTCCGGGCGGTTGTATGGAGGGTCGGGCTCACGCCCGACCACCAGCACGCTCCCGTCGGCCCCCTCCTCGCGCAACCAGCGCGCGCAGTTGGCGCTCGCCAGCCCGCCGCCGATCAGCAGATAGTCGACCTTGCGTGCCGCCACGCCCGCCACATTACAGCCCCGGCGGATGCCTGACCGACCAGTGCGCCCAAGTCGGGATGTAGCTCAGGATGCGCCAGCGCGGACCGTTTTCGTCGCGGTTCGGGCCGACGTCGGTGCCGTTGTGGCTCGTGTCCAGTCGCAGTCCGGCGATCACGATGAACACGTGCGGGGTCGGGAGATCGGTCGCGTAGATCGTCACCCAGCGGCCGGGGCCGGGGTCTCCCCAGTCGACGTAGTCCTGTGCCAGCGGGTTGTCGGCGACGATTTCCGAGATCGGCCGCACGCCGGAGCGGTAGAGCACGTAGTTGACCGTGCTCGAACAGTCCTCTTCGCTGGCGCCGCGCGGGTCGGGGTGACCGCCCGGGCCATAGGGCAGTTCCTGCAACTCGTTGCCCGCGACCACCATCGCCTGCACCGTCGCCGGGACGCCCGCGGGCACCTGCGCGACGTGGCCATCGCCGGGCGAGAGCACCGCCTGTTCACCCGCGATGAACCGCACCGGCGTCGCGGTTTCACTCACAAGGCGCGTGTCCGCGCCTTCCAGACCGCCTTCCCCGCCTTCGCCGCCTTCGCGCGACACCGGCGGGGTGGGTGGGCCTCGATATTTCGCCGCCCAGCTTTCGACCTCTTCCACGTACCAGCTCGCGTGGTTGTACGCGTATATCGCGCCTTTGTAGTTACCCGGGGCGCCCGACGCATGCAGGTAGTTCGCGGCCGAGTAGATCGCGTCCGCCGGATCCCAGCGGTCCGGCCTGCCATCCCCCTCCGCGCTCACCCCGTACTGCGCCCAGGTCGAGGCGAGGAACTGCATCGGCCCGCCGGCGCCCGCCGAGTTGACCGCGCCCTCATGTGTGCATGAGGGGTCGGGGTCGCGCCCGTGGTCACACTCGACCTTGCCGATCCCCGCCAGGATCGCCCAGTCCAGTCCGTAGCGCGCGGCCGCCTCCTGATACAGGCGCAGGTATTCCGGTGGGATTTCCCGCAGCGCGAGCGCCGAGACGCCGTAGCCCGCATCGCCCGCTGTGCCGGGCGAAGTGTCGCCCAGGCCTGCGACCGACACGATCCCCATCAGCACTACCACCACCAACGCCACCACACCCACGACCAGCGCAACCCCGGCTCCCGCCAGCTTCGCCGCGGGCATGCCCGCGGCGTCCGCGACGCGACCGACAGGGGTCCGGCCGATGACGCGCTCCGCGATGCGACCGGCGACCTGGGCGCCAACCGTCGTCGAATCACCCCTCGACGCCGCGCCACGCCATGCCTGCGCGCCCGAGACCGCACCGGTATTCACGCGCGTTCCGGGGTCGTCGAGAACGCGCGCAGCAGCGACGGCAGCACCACGTCGACCTGGATCGCCTCCACGCGCCCGCCGTGGTCGCGAAACAGGCAGCGACCGGCCTCGAACTCGAGCAGGCTCTGGCGCATGCGCCGGTCCTCGGGGTCCAACCCCAACAACTGCAACGCTCGCGCCGCCTCCGCCTCGGAGCGCATCCCGAACACGAACGTGGCCCCCAGCAGGTTCTCCAGCGACTCGCGCTCGCCGATCAGCGCGTCGGTCACGAGCTGCGTGCCGATGATCGGCACCGCCAGCTCTGAGCGGCCCATGCGCTGCAGCGACGCCAGCAGTTGACGGCCAACCGGATCGCCCAGCAGCCGCCAGCCCTCGTCGAATGAGAACAGCTTCAGCCGCCCTCGCTCGGCGCCCAGCAGGTGCATCGCGAACATCGCGATCAGCCGCACGATCTGCTCGCCCACACGCTCGGCCTGCGAGTACTCCGAGCGACGCATCCCCGGCTCCGGTCCCGGCAGATCGCGGATCGGCAGGTAGGTCACCTGGCTGTGCCCGACCGGCGGCAGCTTCACCGCGGGGTCCGCAAAGCCGAGCTGGGTCAGCCCCGAGCGGGCGTACACCTCGAGCGTCTTTCCCACCTGAATGTCGATCTCGTCCCCCTGACCGAGCGCGTGCACCACCTCCAGACAGGTCGGCTCGCGCGCGCGTCTGAGCACGCGGTCGACGGCCCCCACCACCGCGGTCTCCCACGCCGGCTCGGCCCGCCCCGGCAGCAGGTCGCGCAGGAACGACACGGCCGCGTCCTGGCGCAGGTGCTCCGGCGCCACGCGCAGCGGGTCGAGCACACCCCGCAGCGCCGGGTCGGGGCGCAGCGTCACGCACTCCGTGTGGGGCGCCACCTCCTCCAGCAGGTGGAAGCGATGGTCGCCCTTAGGGTCGCAGTCGATCACGCGCGCGCCCATCAGAAAGCCCTCGTACTTGAGCTTCTGGTCGAGCGTCGTCTTGCCCGAACCGAGCGCGCCGACGCTCAGGATCGTCGTGTTGCGGTCGCTGTCTGACCCCTCTCGCAGGTTGAAGCGGACCGGCTGTCTCGAGCCCGACAGGGTGTGCCCGAGGTAGAAGCCCCCGCGCGAGCCCGCCTCGTGCGCGGCGGTCGGCATCATCGCCGCCACCTGCTCGGGCGTGAGCGTGTCGTCATAGCCCGCCACCCGCGTGCGCTGCCCCGGCAGGTGCTGCACGAACAGCGGCAGCTGATCGCCAAGCGGGCGATGCAAGCGGATCTCCCCGTACGCGCGCCGGACCATCTCCACGCGTTCCTCCAGCTCCTCCACGTCGCTCGCGCCGACCGCGACCGCGAGCGTCGCGCGCAACAACGGCGGACGGCTCGCCGATTGCAGATAGGCGAGCAGATCGCGCGCCTCCTGCGTGCGCTGATAACCGAGATCGGTGACCCCCTGCTCGCCGTCGGACTCCGCGCGCACGATCTGGTCGGCGTCCTGGATCCGCCGGCGCGCTATCCGCAGCGCCAGGCCGTTCGGCAAGAAGCGCGCATTCAACGACAGGTCGACGCCGAACGGCAGAGACTCCGGCGGCGCGAACATCAGCTCCACGCGCGCGCCCGGGAACTGCGCCTGCTCGGGCAGCGCGCCCACGACGAGCTGCGCCTGCCAGCTCGTACCGGTCTCGGACTCGATCCGCAGCGCCCGGCCGCGATGCTCGACATAGCCGTCCATCCAGCGCATCACGTCGCCCTCCAACGGCGCCAGCGTCGCCTCACCGTTGCGCTCGAACACGAGCGCCCGCGGCTCGTGCAACCCATCGATCCGCGGCTCCTGAAGACCGCGGCAGAAGGCCCTCCGCACCAGCCACTGCAGCTCCACCCCGCGCGCCTGACGAACTGGCAGGTAGTCGGCCAGGCGCGCGTGCGCCTGGTCGGCTCTGATCCGCGCGCGCTCGAGCTCTGAGATCTTCATCACGCGCCGGTCCCTCACCGAGCAGGCATGTCTGATCGCCTGCAACCACTCGCGCGGATGGCGCTCGGCGGCGCGCGAGACGTAGGCGGCGACATCGCGCTCGGGGTCGCGCAGGCTCACGATCAGGAACATCTCCGGCCGCGCATCGCCGATCTCGGTCAAGCGCTCGGAGTGCTCTTGCAGATAGCGCCTCCTCGCCCGCGCGTGGGGCGCGTCATGTCCGTCATCCTCCAGCTCGCGCGCGTATTGCTCGAGATCCCAGCGCCGCCCCACCCGCAGGATCTGCACGTCGGCCTCGATCGCCTCCAGCGCACCGAGCAGCGCAAGAAACCGCGCACGCTTGCCATCCTCGGAGAGCCACTCATATGACTCGCTCTCGACCGCAAACGCGGCCCAGCCGTCGTCGAGCGCATCCGCGAACACACAGTTGCCGTACACAAAGCCGATCGGCGGCTTCACCGCCTCACTCTCCCGCGGCGGGGAGTCTCGCGCCCGATGCGACAGCGGCCTGCCCCCCGCGCGCAGCGGCGGCCGGTGCACACGTCCAGTCGCGCGCCCGGGGCCAACGCGATCACCTGAGCGCTGCCTAGAGCACGCCTTCCAGGCAGCTCGCGCAAGGTCAGCGAAGGACGCCACTGCAGACGGCGCCCCGGAGCGCTCCCCCAATCGGCACGCTCATGCGCCGTGGTCACCAGCACGGCCCCGGGCCCGGTGTAGCGCAGCCGTCGCATCCTGCCGTCGGAGCCGTCCGGCAGCATCAAGATCTCCTCGGGACGCCAGCACGCGCCGGGCGCGTCGCAGGCCCGCATACCGGCGAACTGGCGCGACCCGGCGCCATAGCGCAACAGCGCATACGCCGCCAGGTGAAACGGACGGCCCTCGATCCGAATCACGCTCAGCACCGTGGCGCTGGCGATCGGCAGCGCGAGATCGCGCAGGTACCACGGAAGCGCTCCGATCGCCTCCCCCACCAGTGGCAGGCCGCCGGCGATCAAGGTGGTGAGGAGGATCGCGAGGAAGTAGACGACTCCCCGCACCGGAATCCCGCCGGGGTTCAACCGCAGCCGGTCGACGCGATAGATGCGCCGCTCCAGGTCGAACACGGCGCGGTATGAGCGAATCTCCATCCGTCAGGACCCGAACAGCGAGGTGACCGTATCCTGCAGCAGGCTCAAGCCCGCCGGGGTCGCCAGCAGCACCGCGACGATTCCCACCGCGAACACGCCCGCCGCCTCCTTGAAGTCGCGACGGAAGGCCAGCACGATCGAGGCGATCGCCAAGCCGAGCCCGATCAGGCTCATCGCCACGGTGCGGGCCGTACCCCGCGCCTTCGTGGCGGCCGATTCGAGCGAGGTCCCCACACCTTCCGAGGTGGACGAGGTGGATGAGGTGGACGCCTGCTGGGTCCCGACCCCACCAGAGGGCGTGACCGCTGCCAGCGCAAGGACGGGCGCGGATGCCGAGCTTGCGCAGGCGAGCAACAGAGTGGCAACTCCCACGGCTGCGGCTGCACGCGAGAGTCGAGGGCGATGGATGATTCTCATTAGTGGCTCCTTTGATCGGGTTGGGGGTGAGTTGTCGAGATGGGCGCTAGGCATCGGGGTCTGTCTGGATGGCAGAGACCTCCCAGCGCCCCTGAACCCGGGCTACGTCGAGTTCGTAGGCGAGCGTGTACCGCACGCCACGCGCGTCCTGTGCCTGCACGACGGCGAGCACCGCGCCAGCGCCTGGCGCCCAGTCCAGGCGCTGCACCGATTCCAGGCTCAGCGCCGCCGCGGGGAGGGAAACGCGCGCTTCATTCGTCAGGTCCGCCGCTAGCTCTGAGCCCGAGGCGGACAGGTAGTTGCGCAGTGCACGCCCCACGACCGTCGCAAGCGCCGGTTCAGCGACTTCGCGCAGATGCCCCTGCGGCGCTTGCGCCGGGCCGGTGGCCGGCCCTCCAACGAACGCGGGATAGCCATCCAGCGCCAGGCCGCCACCGGCCGTGCGCACGACACTCACCGTCAAATACTGGAGGCCCGCGTCGTCGGTCTGCGCGGCCACCGTGTAGACGTGCTCGCCTGTTACCGGTTCGCGCTCTCCCACCACTTCGGTCCACTGCACCTGCTGCTCGCCACTGGAGGGCGGCTGCATCCCCGCGTCCGGTTCCATCCCCGACCCGGTGAACGACGCCAGATCATGTTCGTGGGCTTGCGGATCCGCGGCGTTCCACGTCAGGTAGCTGCGCGCGAACAGCGACGCGAAGCCCTCCGCCGCGAGATCCGGCGGTGCGGGGCCGCGCGCGAGCACCCTCGGCACCGCCGGCCGCGGCGGGTCGATCGCGAAGCGCGCGCTCGCCGCGAGTCCCGCGATCGCCAGCGCGCTCAGCAGATAGCGGGGCCATTCACGCGCCACGCGGATCTGCCACAGCGGGCGCGATCCAATCGTCACCTGCGCGCGTGCGGTAGTCGTGTGCATCGCTCAGCGCTCGAACCCGAACTCGCTCTGCGCCCGCGGCCTCGATTCGGCTTCGGCGGGCGCGCCCGGAGAGGAGCCTGCCATGGGCGCAGGGGTGTCCTGTGGGACGCCCGCCACCGGCGCGGGCGCATACCGCGCCGGTTGCGGTTCGGGAGCGGAAGATCCCGGCTCGGAGGTGTGCGCGCTCGATGAGACCGTCGCGGCGCCCACCCCCGGGCGCGAGGCGAGGCGAGGCCGTTGCGCAACAACTCGAGGCCACCGCTGGCTCGGAGAAACCCGGTGTGCAAGCTCCCGCCGTGCGCTTGCCCGGCGCACGACGTCTCGGCGCCAACCGTCCCGCTGTACGGCGTCCCCGCGCACGACGTTCGGAGATGACACGACTCGCGACACGACTCGCGCGGCACCTGCGCCTGCGTCTGCGCTCGCGCCTTCACCTGCTCCAGTCGGCGCGAGGCGTGCCGCCGGGGAGACCGCCGCGATCTGGCGATCGACCGCGTGAGGGCGCAGACCGACGAGTGCGATCGTCCCGCCGACGGTTCCCACCGCCCCGGTCAGCGCGGCCGCCCCCGCGAACCGGCGCAGTCTGCGCTCACGCGAGATGCCCGCTGCCGCCAGCGCTGGCGCACACTGCTCTGTCAGGCGCGAAGCTGCCTCCACGGGCCGGGCGTCCCAGTCGGCGAACGGATCGATGCCGGCGAGATACTCGTCCTCGCTGCAGACGCGGTAGACCTCGCGCGGACGCCGTTGCAGGAGCGTCACGCGATCACCGTCGTGCCGCCGGGCAAACAGGCGGCCGGAAGCCGAGATGGGGAGATACACGGCTTCCGGCCGCGAGCGGATGGGCATCGCCGAGCGGCCGTCCGTCCAATCGACTGCCAGCGTCCCAAGGGACGCGCCTATGAGTGGGGGGAGATATGTTCATAGGTGGGTCCCTATCCCCTACTCCGACGCGGATCGCAAAACGGGACACGGATCCTCGAAAAAACTTTTCTGTGCGCTCCGCCGCGCCTCGGCCGCGTCCCGCGCCGCCTCGCTCTGCATCCCCACATCCCGAGCCCCCGCGCCCCAGCCACCCTCCCCCGCAGCCGCCTCCTGCCCAGTCGGCTCATCCAAAAGCTGGCGCAACCGGGATCGCGCACGTTGGGCGACCTTGCGGTGCTTGTCCTGCGACCAGCCAAAGCGGTGGCAGAACTCCCCCGCGCTCATCTGCAAACCGATCTGGCAGGCCAGAACGAGTCGCTGATCGGGGCTCAGCGCGTGCGCCGCCCGCTCCAAAGAGCGCAGCTCGAAGCGCAAGATCGCGCGCCGCTCCACGTCAGCGCGCGCGTCGGCGACCTCGATTTCCCGCTCGCCCGCGCCGCCCAGCGAGAAAGCCCCGTCAAGCGTCGCCTGCGCCGGGCTGCGCCCCCCAAGCGCACGGCGGCGGTCCCGGACCCGCGAGACGAAGCGCAGCTCCAAGGTGTTGCGCAGATGGGTCCTGCTCGAGCAGCGCAGCTCGCCGCTGCGCGCCTGCGCCACCAGCTCGACAGTCGCCTGGCTGTAGCAGTCCTCCAGATCCTCGAAGCGCAGCAGGTGGCGATGTGCAGACAGCAACGTCCCGCGTGCGGACTGTGCGACCAGCGCCACCGCCTCGGCCTGATCAAACCCCGGCCTTCCCCGCCCGGGCGCCGGCCAGACGTCGCCCGGAGCTCGCGTTCGCGCCTGGAATCGGGTAGACACGTAGGCATGTCGGACCCGGTCGCGTGCAGACCCCCCCTCCAATGAGCCTGTCCGATCGCCTGCGCGCGTTCGACCGCTTCCAGCAGCGCATCCGCTGGCTGCGCTTTCCCGGAGCGGTGGTCAGGAAGCTCCTCGACGACGAAGGCGGGCATCTGTCGGCGCTGATCGCCTACTACGGCTTCGTCTCGCTGTTCCCGCTGCTGCTCGTGTTCGTCACGGTGCTCGGGTTCGTGCTGGAAGGCAGCCCGAGCACGCGCGAAGAAGTCCTGAAATCGACCCTCGACCAGTTCCCGATCATCGGCAATGAACTCCAGAAGAACGTCCATTCGCTGCACGGCAGCGCCGCCGCGCTCGCGATCGGCCTGGTCGGCGCTCTGCTCGGCGGCCTCGGCGTCGCGGGCGCGCTGCAGAACGCGTTCAACAGCGTCTGGGAGATCCCGCGCGAGCGGCGCCCCAACTTCGTGCGCTGGCGGCTGCGCGGGCTCGGCCTGCTGCTCGCGCTGGCGACGCTCGCGATCGTCTCGACCGCCGCGATCGGGTTCGTGACCGCGCAGACCGGCGGCGCCGTCGAAGCGCTCGGCGGGGTGCTGCTGGCACTGGCCAGCAACCTGCTGCTGTTCTTCGTCGCCTTCCGGCTGCTCACGGCCGTGGAGATCGACACCAAGGAGCTGATCCCGGGCGTGATCGTCGCGGCGATCGTGTGGCAGCTGCTCCAGCACCTCGGCGGCTACTACGTCGACCACGTCGTGCGCCACGCCAAGGAGACCTCCGGCCTGTTCGCGTTCGTCCTCGGCCTGCTCGCCTGGCTGTACCTCGGCGCGGTCACCACTGTGACCGCTGCCGAGATCAACGTCGTGCGCGCGCGGCGGCTGTGGCCGCGCAACCTCTTTTGAGGTACTTGCGCACACAACGACACCGCGCTATACTAACTAAACTTTCGTAAGCTCATATGGAGCCGATATCTATGTCTTCATCCTCAGACACACCCCAGATCACCCCTTCCCAGCCCAAGCCAGTACTGCGCCTGATCCCGCTCGAGGACACGGTCGTGTTCCCGAACATGGGCATCACGCTGACCGAGGACGTCGGCGAGGACGAGCGGGTCGTGCTGGTGCCGCGCCACGAGAACGAGTTCCTCGAGGTCGGCACGATCGCCGAGGTGACCGATCGGCTGCGCCTGCCCGGCGGCGGCCACGCCGTCGCCCTGTCGGGCGAGCACCGCGCGCTGATCGGCGCCGCCCAGACGGGACCCGGCGGCGAGCTGCGCGTCGAGGTCGACGAGCGTCCCGACGAGGTCCCCGCTGACAAACGCACGCGCGAGCTGGAGCGGGAGTACCGCGCAACGGTCGAGGAGATTCTCGAGCTGCGCGGCGACGACGGGCGCATCGCCGCGTTCCTGCGCGCGATCGCCGAGCCCGGCGCGCTGGCGGACTCGGCCGGGTACTCGCCCAACCTCAGCTACGAGCAGAAGGTCGGGCTGCTGCGCACGCTCGACGTGACCGAGCGCCTGGAGCTGGCCGTCAAGCTGCAGCGCGAGAGCCTGGCCGAGCTGCAGATCCGCAAGCGCATCCGCGAGGACGTGCAGGAGGGCGCGGAGAAGCAGCAGCGCGAGTACTTCCTGCGCAAGCAGATGGACTCGATCCGCAAGGAGCTGGGCGAGGACGACGCCTCGGTGGCGGACGAGTACCGCACGAAGATCGAGGACGCCGACATGCCGCAGGACGTCTCCGAGCAGGCGCTGAAGGAGCTGGGGCGCCTGGAGCGGATGGGCGAGCAGACCGGCGAGTCGAGCATGATCCGCACCTACCTGGACTGGCTGATCGCGGTGCCGTGGGGCAAGCGCTCCGAGGAGCACCTGGACCCGGTTGCCGCCCGCGCGGTGCTGGACGCCGACCACGCCGGCCTGGAGGACGTCAAGGATCGCGTGACCGAGTACCTCGCGGTGCGCAAGCTGCGCCAGGACCGCGGCATCGAGGCAGATCCGAAGTCGGGGGCGATCCTCACCCTGATCGGACCGCCCGGCACCGGCAAGACCTCGATCGGGGAGTCGATCGCCCGCGCGACCGGGCGCGAGTTCGTGCGCATGTCGCTCGGCGGGGTGCGCGACGAGGCGGAGATCCGCGGACACCGGCGCACCTACATCGGCGCCCTGCCAGGACGCCTGGTCAGAGCGCTGCGCGACGCCGGGACGATGAACCCGGTGATATTGCTGGACGAGGTCGACAAGGTCGGCGCGGACTGGCGTGGAGACCCCTCCGCGGCGCTGCTGGAGGTGCTCGACCCAGCGCAGAACCACTCCTTCCGCGACCACTACCTCGATGTCGAGCTGGACCTCAGCCAGGTGATGTTCCTGGCCACGGCCAACGTCGCCGACACGATCCCCGGCCCGCTGCTCGACCGCATGGAGGTGATCCGCTTCGACGGCTACACCTCCGAGGAGAAGCTCGCGATCGCCAAGGGCTATCTGTGGCCGCGCCAGCGCGACCGCAACGGCCTGCGCGAGAACGAGGTCGAGATCTCCGACGACGTCCTGCGCACGATCATCTCCGAGTACACGCGCGAGGCCGGCGTACGCAACCTCGAGCGTGAGCTGGGCCGGATGCTGCGAAAGACCGCGACCAAGATCGCCTCGACGCAGCCCCAAGCCGAGCAGCCGCCGGCCTCCGAGGAGGATCAGGCGGAGCCCTCCGGGGAGAACGGGAAGGTCTCAGCTGCGGCCAAGAAGAAGGCGGCGGCCGACGCTCAGAAGAAGCCGGCGAAGAAGTCGAAGGTCACCAAGGCCACGACCGCCACGGCGCCCGTGAAGATCGACCTGGAGGTCGTGCGCGACGCGCTTGGCCGCCAGAAGTTCTTCCAGGAGTCGGCCGCGCGCACCGCGACGCCGGGCGTAGCGACCGGATTGGCCGTCACGGGCGCCGGCGGCGACGTGCTGTTCGTCGAGGCGACCGCCATGAAGAGCGGTGGCCCCGGCGGAAATGCCCTGGTGCTCACCGGTCAGCTGGGCGACGTCATGAAGGAGTCGGCGCGCATCGCCCTCTCCTACGTGCGCGGCCACGCGCAGGAGCTGGGCATCGACGAGAGCGCGTTCGAGAACCGCGAGTTCCACGTGCACGTGCCGGCCGGCGCGATCCCCAAGGACGGGCCGAGCGCGGGCGTGACGATGGTAACGGCGCTGACCTCGCTGCTGTCCGGGCGGCCGGTCAAGCACACGGTCGGCATGACCGGCGAGATCACGCTGCAGGGTCGCGTGCTGCCGATCGGCGGCCTCAAGCAGAAGGCGCTCGCCGCCAATGCCGCGGGGCTGACCGACGTGATCCTGCCGGAGCGCAACCGCGGCGATCTGGACGAGATTCCCGAGGAGGTGCGCGAGCAGATGGCGTTTCACCCGGTGATGACCGTCCAGGAGGTCCTCGATCGCGCTCTGGAGCCGGCGCGCGTGGAGTCAGCCCGCGATGTCGCGGCAGCCGTCACCCCGTAGGTGTCAGCCCGTTCCGGTCGAGGTTCGCGAAACCGCGAGCCTGCTGGAGCGGCGCTGGCAGCTGTCGATCATCTACGCGGCCGTCACCGGCGCGCTGCGGTTCAACGAATTCGCCGACGCCGTCGCCGGCATCTCCCCGCGGATGCTGTCCGAGCGCCTGCGCGACCTCGAGTCCGCGGGCCTGGTCGAGCGCACGGTGCTGCCGACCAGCCCACCCACGGTCGAGTACCGGCTCACCGCGCGCGGGCGGCGCCTGCGCCCGGTGATCGAAGCGATGCGCGCCTACGCCCTCGATCGGCCCGGGCAGCACGGATCGGGTAGCGTGGCCGCCCGTGACCGACGCGCCCACCAATGAGCCCGAACCCCAAGCGCGCTGGAGCGCGGTGGACCGGTACATCACCGACCTGCTCGTGCCGGAGGACTCGGCCCTGAAAGACGCGCTGCGCGACAGCGCCGCCGCGGGACTGCCGCCGATCGCGGTCACGCCGAACCAGGGCAAGCTGCTCGAGCTGCTCGTGCGCGTGCAGAACGCGCGCACGATCCTGGAGCTGGGCACGCTCGGCGGCTACAGCACGATCTGGCTGACGCGAGGGCTGCCCCCCGGAGGGCGCCTGGTCACGCTCGAGGCCGAGCCGCAGTTCGCAGAGGTCGCCCGGGCGAACATCGCGCGCGCCGGGTTCGGCGAGGTGGTCGAGCTGCGCGTCGGACCGGCGCTCGAGACTCTCCCCGAGCTCGCCGCCGAGGGCGCGGGACCATTCGATCTGATCTTCATCGACGCCGACAAGGGGAACTACCCGGGCTACTTCGAATGGTCTTTGAAGCTGTCGAGGCCCGGCACCCTGATCGTCGGCGACAACGTGGTGCGCGATGGGGCGATCCTCGATCCCGACGCTAAAGACCCATTGACGGGGGACACGAACCTCATCCGCGGAGTGCGCCGCTTCTACGAGCTGCTGTCCGCCGAGCCGCGCGTCAGCGCAACCGCGATCCAGACGGTCGGCGGCAAGGGTTACGACGGGTTCGCGCTGGCCATAGTCGAAGGGGAGGATCAGCCGCCACCGCCGGCAGCGGCAGCAGGCTTCGAGGGGTGAGCGAGGGGACTCGAACCCCCGACCGCCTGGACCACAACCAGGAGCTCTACCAGCTGAGCTACGCCCACCAAGTGAGGAAGGTGGAGTCTAGCGTGGGGCTACGGCGCGCCGGGGCCGACTCTGGTTCGAGTCGCTGAAGGTCATATCTGCGTCTCCGAGGAGCCGCCGTCCAGCGAACGCAGCGTCTGTTCGGCCAGCGCGAGGGACTCGCTCGGGGAGAGCTCGGGGCGGCGCTCGGCGGCCAGGCGCCAGGCCGCCAGCAGCGCGTCCGGGTCGGTGCCGAGCAGGGGCAGGACATCAGCGCCGGGCAAGCCGGCGGCGGAAGGGTTCTCCGGTACGCCGGCCGCGGCGGGCGCCCGCGCGAGCACGCGCTCGGTGACGTCCTCGGACTGATGCTGGGCATTGCCCCAGCCGCGAGCCATCGCCAGCTCCTCGACCGGCAGGTGCGGGCCCTCGAGCACGGTCAGGCGCGCCTCGTTCGGGTTCCACTTGCGTTCTCCCAGCTCGACCCATTGCGCGCGCGACCACGGGCCGACGAGCTGCTGAAGCTCCGCCTCGCTCAGGTTGAACGCACAGGCGGTGTGCGGAAACTTGCGCAGCTCGACGTGATACACGCCCGCGAGACTAGCCAAGCCGCGCGCGCATGACCCGAACGGCCTCTGGGTTTGAGTCGATCAGCACGTACCGCCGGCCGAGCGCCGCCGCCACCGCGCCGAGCGTGCCGCTGCCCGCGAAGCAGTCCAGGCACCAGTCGCCGGGGCTGCTCGACGCCTGGACCATGCGCCGGACGATGCCCTCGGGCTTCTGCGTCGGGTAGCCGGTCTTCTCGCGCCCGTTGGTCGGCACGATCGTGTGCCACCACACGTCCGTCGGGAGCTTTCCGCGAGCGGCCTTCTCCGCGGTCACCAGCCCCGGAGCCATGTACGGCTCGCGATCGACCCCTTCGGAGTCGAAGTGGTAGGCGGCGGGGTCCTTGACGTACACCAGGATCGTGTCGTGCTTGGCGGGCCAGCGATTCTTGGATCGTGCGCCATAGTCATACGCCCAGACGATCTCGTTCAAAAAGCTCTCTCTCCCAAAAATCTCGTCCAACAGGAGCTTGCAGTAGTGGGACTCGCGATAGTCGATGTGGAAGTACAGCGTGCCCGTGCGGCTCAGCAGGCGGTGGGTCTGCTCCAGACGGGGCGTGAGGAACGCCAGGTAATCGTCGAACGAGTCACGATAAGAGGATTCCTCGAGCAGGCGCGTGGAGTAGCGACGACCCTGAAAGCCCGTTCTGTCGCCATCCCCATCCTGGACCGTCTCAAGCGTCTTTCGGGTCTGCCCCTTGCCCGTGTTGAACGGTGGGTCGATGTAGATGAGCTGAAAGCTTTCCTTTTCAAACCCTCTCAACAGCTCCAGGTTGTCCCCGAGCAGGATCTCATCGAGGACGGGATGGAGAGGGATCTGGGGCATCATCGACGCCCCCGGCTGGATTCGAACCAGCGACCTGCGGATTAGAAGTCCGCCGCTCTATCCAGCTGAGCTACGGGGGCCTGGCCGGAACCCCGAATCGTCGCACGGGGAGCGTCCTTAGACAAGATTGAGCGAAACCGTGTAGAAAGTGGGCCTATGAGCAGCTCGGGATCGGGAGCAGAAGACGACGAGGGGGAGCTGACCCGCAAGCAGCGGCGCGAGCAGGCGCGCGCGCAGCGCAAGGCGCTGGAGGAGTCCGAAGCGGCCAGCGCGAAACGCAGGGCGCGCCTGACCCAGCTCGGGATCGTCGCGGCGATCGTCGTGGCGGTCGTGGTCGTGATTCTGATCGCCACGGGCGGCGGCGGCTCGAGCAAACCGGTCAAGGCCGGCACGAAAGTCTCGAACGAAAACGTCGCGGTCGTCGACTCGCTCGTCGGCGGGCATCCCCCAGAACGGCAACATGCTGGGCGACCCGAACGCGCCCGTGACGCTGCAGTACTTCGGCGACCTGGAGTGCCCGATCTGCAAGGAGTTCACGCTGGGGGCGCTGCCCTCGATCGTCCAGAAGTGGGTGCGCCCGGGAAGCTGAAGATCGAATACCACTCGATGGAGACGGCGACGCGCGAACCGGAAGTCTTCAAGACCCAGCAGATCGCGGCCTACGCCGCAGGCAAGCAGGACCTGGCGTGGTACTTCATCGAGCTCTTCTACCACGAGCAGGGCGAAGAGGACAGCGGCTACGTCACCGAAAGCTACCTGCAGGGCCTGGCCCAGCAGGTGCCCGGGTTGAACCTCACCAAGTGGACGAGCGACCGTGGCGATCCGGACCTGGCCAACGAGATCGAAAGCGACAAGCAGGCCGCCAACAACGACGGCTTCACCGGCACACCGTCCTTCCTGATCGGCAAGACCGGCGGCGCGATGCACGAAGCTCGAACACAGCTCGCTGACCGAACCGACCGCGTTCGACGAAGCGATCGAAAAGCTGCTGAAGGAATAGCGAGAGCGGGACCGCGATGAGCGCGCGCGCCCTGCGGATCACGCTGATCGTGCTCACGCTGCTCGGCCTGGGGGTGGCAAGCTACGTCACCTACGTCCACTACGCCGGCGATCAAACCGGCGTGCACGACCGGCGCAAAGCTGCACGAAGGTGCAGACCTCGCGCTACTCCGAGCTCGCCGGCGTGCCCGTGGCCCTGATCGGCCTGATCGGCTACGTCGCGATCCTCGCCTCGCTGCTGGCCCCGGACGAGGAGCGATTCAGGTTCATGACGGCGGCGCTGACCCTCGGCGGGTTCGGCTTCAGCGCTTACTTGACCTATCGCGAGGTGTTCTCGATCCACGCCATCTGCGAGGAGTGCGTCTCCAGCGCGATCATCATGACGATCCTGATGTGCCTGTCGGTGTGGCGCTACCTGCGCGGGGACGTCGGCGCGGGCGGCGCAGGCGCGGGTGCAGGTGGAAGGTCCGGAGCCCGCCACCCCGCCGCTCGGCGCGACGCCGTCCTGAAGAAACGCTGAAGAGCACCGCGTAGACCAATTCGTCCAGTGCGCGAGTAGGAGTCCCGCATACGGGGTAACGCGGCCGAGAGGTGTTCAAGGATGATGCGCACCTCAGACGTACCCATAAGCGCCCCCGAGACATCCACCCCAGACGGTGTGGCGCGTCTGTTCGAGATGACCAGCGACCTGCTGGCGGCGATCTCGCTCGACGGCCGGTTCACGCTGCTCAATCCAGCGTGGGAGGACGCGCTGGGCTGGACGCATCGAGGAGCTGCTGGCTCAGCCGATGCAGGAGCGGGTGCACCAGGACGATGTCGAGCAGACGCTCGCGCTGACACTGGCCGGGCGCGACCGCAGCGCGCAGCTGGTGAACTTCACCAACCGCTATCGCCACAAGGACGGCTCGTGGCGGTGGCTCTTGTGGAGCGCGCGCTGCGACGGCGAGGTGTGGTACGCCGCGGCGAAGGACGTGACCGATCGGATGTGGCTGGAGCGCCAGGCGCTGCACGACCCGCTGACGAAGCTGCCGAACCGCCTCTTGCTGATCGACCGCGCGCATCAGGCGCTGACGCGGCTGCGCCGCAGCAAGGGGCCGATCGCGCTGCTGTTCATCGACCTGGACGGGTTCAAGGCGATCAACGACAACCTCGGGCACGCCGTCGGCGATCACCTGCTGATCTCCGTGGCTGAGCGCCTGGCGGAGATGCTGCGCGACTCAGACACGGTCGCGCGGCTGGGCGGTGACGAGTTCGTGATCCTGGCCGAGGATCTCGACTCCGACGCCGAGGCGCTCGCCGTCGCCGAGCGCGTGCTGCACGCCCTGGAGGAGCCGTTCCAGGTGGGCTCGGCCGAGGTTTCGATGCTCGCCAGCGTGGGCGTGTCGATCTCGCACGACGCCGAGGGCGACCCCGAGGACCTGCTGCGCGAGGCCGACGTGGCGATGTACCGGGCCAAGCGCGCCGGCGGCCACAACCTGGAGCTGTTCGACGAGGATCTGCGCCGCGAGGCCGACGCGCGCCTGGAGCTGGAGGATCGCCTCGAGCATGCGCTGCCCCGTCACGAGCTGCTGCTCGAGTACCAGCCCCTGCTGCCGCTCTCGGGCGGCAGGCCGATCGGATGTGAGGCGCTCGTGCGCTGGCACCCGCACGGCGGCGAGCCACTCGTCGCCACTGACCTTCCTGTCGCTGGCGCAGGAGAGCGAGCTGATCGTGCAGATCGGCGACTGGGTGCTCCACACCGCCTGCGCACAGGCGGCCGCGTGGCGCCGCGACGGAATCGAGATCATCGTCTCGGTGAACATCTCCGCGCGTGAGCTGACCGGGGCCGACCTCGCCGAGCGGGTGCAGGAGGCGCTCTCCTACTGCCGGCTGCCGGGACGCGCGCTGCGTTTGGACGTGAGCGAGGAGGTCGTCCTGCGGGATCCGGCACGTGCGCGGGCGGCGTTGAAGGACGTCAGGCGCCTCGGCGTCACGGTCGCGCTCGATAACTTCGGCGCACGCCAGTCGACGCTCAGCCTGCCGGGGAGCCTGCCGCTGAACATGCTCAAGCTCGACCGCACGCTGATCCACGGCTTCGAGCGCGACAAGGACAGCCGCGCGATGGTCGTGGCGGCGCTGGCGCTCGCCCGCGAGAGCGGTCTGACCGCCGTGGCCGTGGGGGTCGAGACCAACCGTCAGCTTGCGCTCGCACGCGAGCTGGACTGCTCGGTGGGACAGGGTTTTCTGCTGCATCGGCCGAACGCGCCAGAGCGGCTGCGCCTCCGAGAGGCGCCCGGGACGATACGGTTGCCCCCACCATGGCGCCCGATCGTGCGACTGCGCGGCTACAGCCGCCACTGAGCGGCGGCGCGGACCCCGGCCCCGCCGCGATCGACCCCGCCGCGATCGAGCGGTACAAGCGCGCGGCCGCGCGGGCGGCGGCTGAGCTCGTGCAAGACGGGATGGCGGTCGGGCTGGGCACGGGCTCGACGGTCGCGCACCTGCTGGCGGCGCTGGGCGAGCGCGCGGATGCGCTGAAGCGGGCGCGCTGCGTGGCGACCTCCCCGGCGACGGCGCGGATCGCGATGGAGCTGGGATTGACGATCTGCGAGCTGGACGATATCGGCGAGTTGGACATCGCGATCGACGGTGCCGACCAGGTCGATCCGGAGTGCTGGCTGGTGAAGGGCGGCGGCGGGGCGCATACGCGCGAGAAGATCGTGGCGGCGGCGCGCGGCCCGGTTCGTGGTGATCGTCTCCGCGGAGAAGCTCGTCCCCCGCCTGGCGCCGCCGATCCCCCTGGAGGTGCTCGAGTTCGGCGCGCACCGCACGCTGGCGGCGCTCGGCGAGGCGCGACTGCGCCTGCCCGGGGAGCGCGGGGTGGGAGTCGGTGGCGGGGGCGCCGGCGATGAGCCCGGACGGGAACCCGCTGGCCTGGTACGAGGGTCCGGTCGAGGACCCGCGCCGGCTGGCCGAGCGCCTGAGCGGGACGCCGGGCGTGGTCGAGCACGGGCTGTTCGCGCCGAGCTTGGTCAGCGAGGTGCTGATCGCGGGCGGGGGCGCGGGAGCGGGGTCGGGGTGCGGAGCCGCGCGGGGGCCAAGCCGGCTATGTGAGGAGACGAGCCCCCGTCAGCGAGCGGAGACGAGCGGCCTGAGCTCCTCCCCGGAGGAGACGGGGTGGCGCGCGAGGACGCCGTCTGAGCCGATGACGTACGCGCCCATGCGGGCCAGCGGCGGCGAGTAGACGTGCAGCGTGACGGCGGGGTCAGCGCCGGCGTGGCGGACGCGGTGGATGTCGGCGGCGGAGAAGTGAAACGAGTCGCCGGCTGCGTATGTGCGATTGACGGGCCCTGCGCCGTCGATCGTCAGGCGCTCCTCGCGGATGCGGCCGCTGAGGACCGAGACGGCGCCGGAAGAGATGTCGTGGTCGTGGTAGCCGGTGTCGTGATCCTCCGACCAGCAGATCAGCCAGGCGGTGATGTGCTCGTCGCTGAACAGCTCCTCGTAGACGCGCTTCCTCGCGTCGTGGCGGACGAGTCCGATCCACAGCTCGGGACGGTCGGCGAGCTCTGAGACGAAGGCGGCGAGCTCGGGCCCGGTGAGGTCGCGGCCGCGCGGGCGCGGGACATCGGCGAACGAGCGACTCATAGTGGGACGGCCTCCGGGACGCGGGGCGCCGGCGGGGCCTCATGATCAGCGGAATCCCGCCCTGTATGAGCGGCGAACACGCGCCGCGCGGCCGCGGCGGCGTGGGCGGCCAGGTCGAAGCCGAGGGCGTCGGGTGCGGGCAGCGGGTCGGGCTCGACGACGGGGCGGTCCGAGCCGTAGAGCAGCTGCGCGGGACCGGCGTGCTCGGCGAGCGCGCGGATCGAAGAAGGGCCGTAGGAGGAGGTGTCGTAGAAGGTGAGCGGGTCGGGGACATGAGCAGCGGGTCCGCCGCGCGAGGCCAGGCGCTCGCAGTGCAGCGGAGCGAGGCCGGCGAGCATCGTGAACACCACGCGCAGGCGCGGGTGCGCGGCGCGCCCTGCCGCCAGGAAGGCGAGCCAGGAGGCGTGCATGTCGAACACGTAGCGCGTCAGCGCCTGCCACCAGAGCGGGTCCTCCAGCGAGCTCTCGTGGGCGCGCGGCGCCAGCCGAGGACCTGGGCCGGGGTGGACGAGCAGCGGCGCGCCGCGCGACTCCAGACGCGCGAGGACGGGATGCAGGCGCGCCACGGACTCGACGCAGGCGAGCGCGCCCGCCGGGAGCGATACCCCGACGCAGCCCGATCGAGCAGCTGATCGATGTCCGACGCGTCGGGGCGGTCGAGCGCGAGCGCGCCCCACACGCCGAACGGCTCGCTGAGCGAGAGCGCGCCGTCGTGATAGGCGTCGAGCAATGGCAGCGCCTGCTCGCGCGGGAGCGACTCGATCCCCAGGGGACTGGACAGGCAGAGCAGCGCGCGATCGAGTCCGTCGCGCTCGACGAGGGCGGCGCGCTGGTCGTAGGACTCCGTGGCGAGGTCGAGCACGAACGACCGCTCACCGGCGAGGTAGAGCACGGTCAGGCCGTGCTCGGAGCGCACGAACGGCAGCTCGCGCCGGCTCGCCAGCGCGTCGATGAGCGGCTCGGTCCAGAAGTGCTGGTGGACGTCGATCTGCATGAGTCGGCTCCTCGACGGACCCGAAACGAAGCCGCGCCCGCCTAAACTAGAGATTGTTGATCAGTTTTATGGACTTTAGCAGATGGCGCCGCCTCGCGCCACATGGCACCCCCGGGCATGACCGCGATCACCGGTGGAGCGCCGGGCGGGCGCGGGGCCCGCGGAGCGCGGCGCTCGCGGTCGGCGAGAGCGTGATCTTCCGCGGCGAGGCTACGGCCAGTCGATCCGCTCGGCGAGCTCAGCCGGGCCGAGGTCGATCACGCCGCTGCGCTCAGTCGGGCGATACTCGCCGTCGTCTGTGAGCCCGAGCCAGTCGACGGTACGCTTGGCGGGATCGACGATCAGCACCTCGTCCACCTCGTGGGTGGCGTAGAACAGGAGCTTCTGCCAGGTCTCGTCGCCCGGCGAGACGATCTCGACGACAAGCGCGGCGGTGTGCAGCCAGACGCCGCTGGCGCCGGGGCGATGCAGACCGCCGTCGGGGACGCGGAAGTCCTCTTCGGAATCGCCGAGGTTGAACTCCTGCATGGCCGGAACCAGCCCCTCGGCGCGGGCCAGCGGTCCGAGGATCTCGGCCAGCTGCTGGCCGATGCTGGCATGTTCGAAGCTCGGAGCGGGGACCATGTGCAGGACACCCTCCCACACCTCGTCGAGGCGGTACAGGCCGGAGCGCTTGCGACTCGCGATCAGCGCCTCGATCTCGGGCGGAGAGGGGCCGAGTACCACCGTCGACATGGCCTAAGGATAGCCCCTCGTGGGCGACGCTGTGAGCACCGGCGCGCATCGCTCGGACAGTGACGGGGGACCCAGGAATCGAACCTGAAGCTATGGTTTTGGAGACCATCGTGTTACCACTACACCAGTCCCCCGTACTGGGCGGATTGTAGGGGGCCGGGGAGGCGCGCTACGCTTGACGGGCGATGCGTACGCTGGTTCTCGATCCGCCGACCGCGAGCCTCGATGACCTGCTCGAGCGCCGGCGGCGCTCCGGGCTTGATCGCATGGATGAGGTTTGGCAGGGCGTGCTGCATATGGTTCCTGCACCGGACTACGGACATGCATCGATTGAAGCGCAGCTGATGCGACTGCTCGGCCCATATGCTGACGCGGCCGGACTGCATTTGATCGGCCAGTCCAGCCTGGGCGAGGACGAACATGACTACCGCGTGCCCGACGGCGCCATACACCGCCCCGGCGCCGGCGGAGTCTGGCACCCCACTGCCGCCATGGTCATCGAGATCGTCTCCCCCGGCGATGAGTCCTGGGAGAAGCTCCCTTTCTACGCGGTCCACCACGTGGACGAGGTCCTGATCGTCGACCCCGCCACCCACACGGTCGACTGGCTCGGATTGGACGAGGACAGGGACGAGTACCGGCCGATCGAGCGCAGCGGGCTGATCGACCTCGGCCCGAGCGAGCTGGTCGAGCAGATCGACTGGCCCGCGGGCGCGTAGCGGGCGAGCCCAGCGAGGTTCACCCGCCTCGCCGCGCGCCCACACCCGCGGCCGGGCGCACGCCGGCTGCAGGCGCAGTCAGCGGTCCGGCAGCCGAGTAGTACGAACGTCGAGACCCTAAAGGCCGACGGCGTGTATGCCGAAGCGGTGGGTAGACCTCCACCCATGCGCTTGTGATGATTGATACTTTCTTGTCAAGGATGACCAAACCCTCCTCGGAGGCGGGCGACACGCTGATCGAGGTGGTGATCAGCGCGCTTGTGGTCGGGCTGATCGTGGTCGGCACCTTCACCGGATTCAACGTCGTCAATCGCGCCTCAGCCGATCAGCGCCATCACAGCCAGGCCGCGCTGCTCGCCGCGCAGTCACAGGAGCAGCTGCGCAGCGACCCCGCCACCGCGCTCGACGCGCTCGAGTCCACCCCTCATATCTACAAGCAGACCGTCGAAGGCACGACCTACACGATCACCCAGGAAGCCACGCCCGTCGGGTCCGCGGGGACGACCTCGGGCTGCAGCGCCAGCAACGCGACCGCCCAATCCGGCGCCTACATCCAGATCGCCTCGTCGGTGACCTGGCCGCAGCTCGGCAAACGGACGCCGATCAAACAGGCGACGCTGATCGCACCGCCGACCGGCTCCGATCTCGAGGTCGACGTCACCAACGGCGCCACGCCCCTGGTCGGCGTCGCCGGCGTAACGGCGAGCGCCACGTTCACCCCCGAAGAAGCCACCACACCCACAACGATCCAAGGCACGACCGGCACCGCCGGCTGCGTGGTCTTCACCGGGATCCCGGCCACAAGCGCGCTCGTCTCGATCGCCGAGAAGCCCGGCTACGTGACCCCCAACGGCGAACTCAAGGTGCCCAACAAGGAAATCAAACTCGCACCGAACATCACGACCCACTATCCCGTCACGTACAACCAAGCCGGCAAGATCACGGCCGAATACACCTACAAAGGTAAAACTGAATGGGAACACCCCAATAACGCGAGCATCAACATCAAAGAAAAAGTTGTCAGCGACACCTTCACGGCCTACAACGTGAAGATCCCGGCCGAACCGAAATTCGAAGTCGGCGCCCCCGAAAACAATTTTGAATACAAAACGGTAGGCGAAGAAGAAGAATACAAGGCGCTGACCACTCTCGTCTCGAAATCCTCGACCACCGCCCACGGCGCTAAATTCACGGGCGGGAACCTCTTTCCATTCTCGGAAAAATGGCAGGTCTATGCCGGCGACTGTCCAGCCAACAGCGTCGAAAGCGTGACCGAAACCACAGAAAAACTCTCCAACTCGACGGTCGTCGTCACACCGGGCGGCAATCTGACAGTGACGGTGCCGCTGAGCTATGTGACGCTCAACGTCAAGAAAGGCACGGCGGCCAAACCCGGAGGGTTCGAAACAACACAATATCCCGTCAAGATCGAAGACACTGCGTGTAAGTCGGCGGCCGTTCCGGACGATGCGTTCGCCGCAAACCTCGAACACGTTCAGACGACGAGCACCGAAGGGCACCTCACATACCCCTTCCAGCCGTTTGGCAAATACGAACTCTGCCTGTATAACGGTGGGTCAGCGAAACGCACCTATACGTTTCCTTACACCAACAGCACAGTCGCAGGCAACACCGTCACGATCTTTCCCGCGGAACTCACCAAGGCCGAACGCGAAACGGAAGAAAGCAGCGCGCGTGCCACCTGGAAAAAAGAACAGGAAGTCGAACACAAGATCACCCTTGCGGAACGGACGACCAAAGAAACCACGCAGACCGCAGAACGCACTGCCGCAGTAGCCGCCGAATCCACCCGTAAGACGGAAGGGTACGAAATCGCTTCGGGGAAGAGCTCGTGCTGACCTCCTTGACGTTCCTGCGTGCAAGGGATGACGCTCGCGGCTTCACGCTGATCGAAACGCTGATCGCGATGCTGACCGGCTTCGTCGTAACCGGCGCCCTGTTTGCGATCCTTCAGATATCGACCACCCAGTCCTCGCGAATCGCTGATGTGGCCCAGGCAACCCAGTTCGGGCGAACGACGATGACGCACATCGTCGACGAGACGCACTCCGCCTGCCTGTCCAACGGATTTGCTCCGGTCAAGGAAAACAGCAATGGAGAACGTCTGATTTTCGTCACTGGATACAGCAAAGAAGCCGAAGTCCCGTCGGTGGGCACAACGACTACAGGCGTCCGCAAGGATGAAATCCTGTGGAACGAAAGCGCTAAGACGCTCACCGACTTCACCTATCTCAGCACCGGCACAACCATCAAAGAAGAAAAAGAAGAATATACGTTCTCAACCACCGCCACCCCGGCTTCCGGCGTTCGCATCGGCGAACACATCACTAAGAGCGGCACCACCCCGATCTTCCAGTACTACGCCTATGCGACGACACCAAGCACGAGCCCGACCGCCCCGTCCAGCACTCTCAATGAAGCAGCACCGTTGACAGGAACGCTCACCAAAGCAACAGCCGAAACCGTCGCCTCGGTGCTCATCACCTTCAAGACCGCCCCGAGAGACGGCAAAACCGAACTCGGCCGAGACCCCGTCATGAGCACCCAGGCGACGTTCGCCTTCGAAGCACCAGCCTCAGAAACCCCGATCACGGCGGCACCATGCGAATGAGCAAACCCATAGACCGAATCCGGACCCGCATCCTCGATGAGCGTGGGGTCACGATGATAATCGCGCTTGGAGTGATGCTCGTCACCAGCCTGCTGCTGGTCGGCGCGTATGTTTCAACCAACGGCGACGTCCACAACTCGCATGTCAACGTAGCACAGAAGCAGGCCTACTACGCGGCGCTGGCCGGCATACAGGAATACGAGTACCAGCTGCAGGCCAACCCCGACTACTGGCAGAAATGCGAAGAATCGGCGAGCACGGTCTCGACCGAAACCGGCGAGCGCTACGAAATCAAGCTGCTGCCCGCGAGCTCGGAGCCCGAAGGCACCAAATGCAGCACCTCGGCGCCGTTCACCACGATGATCGAGTCCAAAGGCGCGCTCCCCAACACCTTCCGGATCGAGTCGATCGGTTGTGCCGGCGCCACCGGGCTGACCAGCTGCGAAGGGCAGAAACACTCGATCGTCGCCGTGCGCAAGCTTGTCGCCACATTCCAGGTGACCGGCTTCCTCGACTTCATCTACTACACGAACTTCGAAACCGAAGATCCCGCGCTGTATCCCGCGAGCCAGACGAAACTCGCGAAAGAATGTGAAGGGCTGTATCATGAACAATGGAGCCCCAAAGGCTTGGGCTGCCACACGATCAAATTCACGACCGGCGACAGCGTCCAAGGTCCGATGCACACCAACGACTCCGCCCGCGTGGAAGGCACTCCGTCCTTTGGGCGTAACGGACACATCCCGGCTGACGCGGTCGAAATCAATGGGGACACGTACCCCTCCAAAGAATGCCCCAAAACAGGTGGGCCGACATATTATACGGTGACGAAATGCTATACCGACAAAGGTCCGACGCTGATCCCCCCTGAAAGCGACACCAGCTTGGGGTCATACGTCGAAACCGCCAATCGGTTTGAAGGCATCACGCACCTCAAGCTCAACGGCACGACCAACAAAATCAAAGCGACGTACTTCAAAGAAGAATCCGTAGGAGTATTCAAAGAAACCGAAGAAACGATCGAATGGCCTAAAAATGGGCTGATCTACGTACAGAACAACAAAAGCGGCTGCTCATTTCCGTTCAATGCGCAGAACGCCGACACCAGCACGGAACCCAACGAAGCCAAAAACTGCGGCAACGTGTACGTCGAAGGCACGTACAGTAAATCGCTCACGATCGCCGGTGAAAACGATTTGATCATCGATGGCAGTATTGTTCCGTCAAACATCACCGCAGGTGAAGAACCGACCGGTACCGCGGTCCTCGGCCTGATCGCAAGCGAATACGTTCGCGTCTACCATCCCTGCGAAGGTGGAAAAAACGGATCAGGATCTCTGACGAGCCCCTGGATCTACGCGGGGATCCTGTTCGACGAACCATTCGTTCATCGTCGACAACTTCGCGTGCGGAACAGAACTCGGCAAACTGAACGAGTACGGCGCGATCGCGCAGGACTACCGCGGTCCCGTTGGAACCAGCGGCGGCACCGGCTACCTCAAGGACTACAAATACGACAACCGTCTCGCCACCGACGAGCCGCCGTACTTCCTCGCACCGCTGAAGGCCGGTTGGCGGATCATCCGCGAGACCGCGCCCAACCCCGGGTAGGACCGGCCCGACCCAAGGGCAGTTATAGCCGAGCGTGTGCGAGATGCGCACACGTCCGGCAGGTCTTTGCCGGACTGGGGCGCGCTCGCATCACGCGATGCGCGCGGAGGGACTTGAACCCCCATGGGCTTTCGCCCACCGGCTCCTAAGGCCGGCGTGTCTACCATTCCACCACGCGCGCGCGGCGTTCCAGAGCCTAGCGCGGTGGTCCCAGTCGGCTCCGGCGGGGCTCCCGCGGGAGCGCCAGCCGTTCGTCGCTCGCACACACGAAGACCGCCCCAGATTGTATGGTGCTCCTTACGATGTCCTCGCCATCCGGCTTTTCGTCGTCCTCTTTCGGCGGCCGCGCCCATGCGGCGCACCCCGGGGCGCTCGCCCACCCCCACGAGGGGGTCGTCGTCACCCACCCCAATCGCGACAAGCCCGTGGTGCAGGCCACGCGCGCGACCGTTGTGCTGCTGTTCCTCGTCTCCGCCGCGCTGGTGCTGATCGTGACCGTCGGCGGCTGGAAGGTGCTCGAGAGCGCCTGGATCATCCAGGTCGCCTACATCCTCATCTACCTCACGCTGGCGTTCTTCGCCGCGCGCTGGAACCGGGGCGTGCTCCCGGTCGGTGCGGCCCTCGCCGTGCTGCTGCTCGTGTTCGCGCTCGTCGCCGGGCCCTTCTGGTTCGACCGCGACCACACCGGCTTCATCCAGCCGACGATCAACGCCGGCTTGCTCGGCGTGATCACGCTGCTGATCGTCCCCGTCCAGATGCTCCTGATCGCCTTCGCCATGCGCGGCTTCAACCAGGGCTGGAACGTCGAGCTCGAGCGCCCGCTGACCTATAGTTGACGGCCCTGCGGCGGTGGCGAAATCGGCAAACGCGATGCTCTCAAAAGGCATTGTCCTTACGGACTTGTGGGTTCGAGTCCCACCCGCCGCATACCTTCGCCTACAATCCTACGCGGGTATGACCGATGGTGCTACCCTATGTGAATGGCGAAGATCAGCGTGAGCCTCGAGGACGATCTGTATCGGCGCGTGCGTGACGCCGCCGGCCCCGACGGCGTATCCGGCTGGCTCGCCGACGCCGCGGCCACCCGCCTGCGCGCGGACGCGCTTCGTGCCGTTGCGGCGGAGATCGCCGCGAGTACGGGCGGCCCCTACACCGAGCGGGAGCTCAGCGAGGCACGCGCGTGGCTGCCCTCGTCTTCGATGCCGGCGCGCTGATCGCCCTGGATCGCGGGGACCGCGCTGTCGGTGCGCTCCTCGCCGTCGCGGCACGAGAGGGCGCCGAGGCCGTCACCTCCTCCGCGTGCGTCGCCCAGGTATGGCGCGATCCCGCGCGTCAAGCGAGGCTCACCCGGGCGCTTGCGGGCTTCCTCGAGTGGCCTCTCGACTCGCTTCGCGCCCGCCGCTGCGGCCTCCTCCTCGCGGACGCCCACACCAGCGACATCGCGGACGCGGCCCTTACGCTCCTTGTCCAAGACGGGGACACCATCCTCACCAGCGACCCTCGCGACATCGAGCATCTGCTCCAGGCCACCGGCACAGACGCACGTATCCACCCCGTCTGAGGCCCTGCACAGGGCTCACTCGAACCCCGGCGGGTGCTCTACCACCCCGGCCTACCCCAGCGCACCCTCGACCTTCCCCCGAAACGCAACCGGGTCGATCGCCGGGTACCGATACAACTCCGGCTCGATCGCCTCGTAGTACTCGCGCAGACGCGCGGGCTCCACGAGACCGCCGGCGATCATCGCTCGCACATCTTCGAGGTCCTGGTCAAAGCCGCGCTCCACCTTCGACAGCGCCTGCGAGTACAGATCGAAGTGATGGACGTTGACTCCGCCCTCCCGGAACAGGAACTGACTGCGCTCCCGCCAGCCGGGGAGCTCGGGAATGAAGTCCGGTGGCGAGACGAGCTCGATGTTCACCCCCAGGCCCTCCTTGACGGCGGGCAACTCGCGCAGCAGCCGATCGTCCTCGGGCTCGAACCGCAGGTTGACATCGACGGTCGTCTCACGCCATCCCTCGATCACCGCGGTCGATCCGCCGGTCAGATACATCCGCACCGGACCGCGAACGACGTGCCCGAGTCGGCGGGCGACAGCACGGATGCGCGCCTCGTCAACGGGAGGACGCATGCTCCGCCGCCCGCGCGAAGCTCACGATCCGTCCGACGAGCGCGTTGTAGCGACTGTGCGCGTCATGGCCGTCGTCGGCGAGCAGTTCGTACAAGCGATGGGATGGTCGTTGCCCTCCTCGACCGGACGGTACGTCGTAGCCCAGCGCCCGCAATCGTGGCGCCGCCATCGCGACCAGCAGCGCCGACTCGCTCTCGCGGCCCGCGGCCAGATCGGTGAGACCGACGCTCACGAGCTCGTGTCCGGGGTAGTCGACGGGAACTTCCTTCACGCGCCCATGGTAGGGCCAACGGGCCTACTCAAACCCCGGCGGGCGCTCCTGCGCCCACGGGCGCTCGGCCTCGATCTGCGCAGCCAGCGCGATCAGCGTCACCTCGTCGCTGGGCCTGCCCACGAGCTGGACCGCGCGCGGCAGCCCCTCTGCATCGAAGCCCGCCGGGACCGAGCAGGCGGGCTGACCGGTGAGGTTCCACGCAGCGTTGTAGGGGACGAGGCCGGCGACGGCGTTCAGCGTCCACACCCCGCCCCGGCCCTGGAAGCGCCCGATCTGTGGCGGGGGCTGGGCGGTCGCCGGCGTGATCAGCACGTCGTGGCGCTCGAACACCCTGCCCAGACGTTCGCGCACCACGGGCTCGTGCTCGCGCGACCATGTGAGCGCCTGCTCGGGCAGCATCGCGCCGACCCGCCCCAACGCGCGCGTGCGCCGTTCCAAGCGCTCGGGGTGATCCACCAGGCGCACCTGATCGCGGATGCCCGCGAGCATCCGCGCGACCACCGCCGGGACCGCGTCGAGGCCATAGTCGGGGTCGTGCTCGTTGACCTCGTGCCCAAGCGAGCGCAGCAGCTCCACCATCTCATCGAACGCGCGCCGCGCGTCGGGGTCGAGGCTCGTGACGACCCCCGGAGGGATGCGCGTCGAGTACGCGATCCTGAGCTTGACCGGCGGCGTGCGCGCCGCCTGCAAAAACGTATCCGCCTCGACCCGGGAGCCCTCGCCGCCGATCGGCGCCGGATCCGCCACCACGTCCAGGAACAGCGCGGTGTCGGCCACCGAGTGGGTCAGCATGCTGTACACGGTCAGGCCGTGCCAGCCCTCCAGGAGCGGGGCGAGCGGGACACGGTCGCGCTGGGGCTTCAGCCCGAACAGCCGGCACCAGGCCGCCGGGATACGAGTCGATCCCGCTCCGTCGCCTGAGAGCGCGGCGCCCACCAGGCCCGCGGCAACGGCGGCCCCGCTGCCACCGCTGGAGCCCCCGGGCGCGCGCTGGCGGTCCCATGGGTTGCGCGTCACCCCGAAGGTGGCAGTCTCGGTGAACGGCCAGATGCACAGCTCGGGGACGTTCGTCTTGCCGATGATCACCGCGCCCGCCGCGCGCAGGCGGCGCACCACCTCGGAGTCCTCGCGCGCCGGCTCATCGCGGGCGTTCGTGCCCAACGCGGTCACCTCACCCGCGACGTCGATCTCGTCCTTGACCGCGATCGGCACGCCCAGCAGCGGGCGCTCGTTGCCCGCCCCGCGACGCGCGTCGGCCTGGTCGGCTTCCATCCGCGCGCGCTCGTCGAACACGACGCGGAACGCGTTCAGCTTCGGATCCAAGCGCTCGATCCGCTCGAGGTAGAGATCGACCAGTTCACGCGAGCCCACCTCGCCCGCGGCGATCAGCTCGGCCTGCTTGGCGATCCCGGCGAAGGCGAGGTCGGTGGCGTCCATACCTGGAATCTAGTCGAACGCAAAACAATCGACACGGACGCCACCGGGCCAGTTAGGATGCGCGGAGAGGAGTTAGTGGCAATCGCCGCATACACAGAGGGGAGCATCGTCTCGTGTCCTATCCCGTCACGTTCGAGGCCGACTACGTCGAGTCCCGCAACCGCCTCACCGTCTTCTTCCGCCTGATCCTCGCGATCCCGCTCGTGATCTGGCTGTTCCTGTACGGAATCGTCGCCGAGCTGGCGATCATCGTCGCCTGGTTCGCGATCGTGATCACCGGCAGCTATCCGCGGGGCCTGTACGACTTCGTGGCCGACTTCACGCGCTTCGCCACGAGAACGCTCGCCTACACGTATCTGCTGTGCGACCCGTACCCGTCGTTCGGAGGCTCCGACGACCCCGCCTATCCGGTGCGGATGCGGTTCGAGCCGCTCGAGCGCTACGACCGCCTGAAGACGCTCTTCCGCATCATCCTCGCGATCCCGATCCTGATCGTGCGCTACGTCATGGGCCTGCTGCTGGAGATCGGCGCCGTCGCCGCCTGGTTCGTGATCCTCTTCACCGGGCAAGATGCCGCGCGGCCTGTTCGACCTGATGGTCCTCGCCAACTCCTACACCGCGCGCTCGGACTCCTACCTCTACCTGTTGACCGAGACCTATCCCCCGTTCCAGGACGAGCAGACGCGCGCGGCGGCACGGCGCCCCCGCCGGCGCCGCCGGCGCCCCCGCCCGCTCCGGAGTATCCGTCCACTTCCTAAACCGGCGTCACGGGGTTGTGCTTGGCCGGCCACTCGCGTTGTCGCGACACCGCGTGCGCGAACCGCGCGATCAGCTCCCCGCGCAGCTCCTGCGGCTCGATCACCGCGTCCACGACCAGCTCCGACGCCAGATGCAGGATGTCGATGTCCTCCGAGTACTCCCTGCGCAGCTCCTCGGTCCTCTTCGCGCGCTCGGACTCGTCCGCGATCGCCTGCAGCTGGTTGTAGTACACCGCGTTGATCGCCGCCTGCGGGCCCATCACCGCGATCGACGCGCTCGGCAGCGCGATGCAGCAGTCGGGCTCGAACGCCGGCCCGGCCATCGCGTACAGCCCCGCTCCGTACGCCTTGCGCACGATCACCGAGATCTTCGGCACGGTCGCCTCGCGAGACGGCGCTGATCATCTTCGCGCCGTGCCTGATGATCCCCTCGCGCTCGACCTGCGTGCCGATCATGAACCCCGGCACGTCGGCCAGGAACAGCAGCGGCACGTTGAACGCGTTGCACGTCCAGATGAACCGCGCCGCCTTGTCGGCCGAGTCGCCGAACAGCACGGCGCCCTTGTGCTTGGGCTGGTTGGCGACGATCCCGACCGCCCTCCCGTCCAGGCGGGCGTACGCGACGACGATCTCCTTCGCCCAGCGCGGATGCGATCTCCAGCAGCGAGTCCGCATCGACGAGCGCCTCGATCAGCTCCCTCATGTCGAACGGCTTGTTCTCGTCCGCCGGCACGATCTCCGCGATCGGCGCTTTTGACGCCGGCTCCTTGGGCTCAGCTGTGGGCGAACGCTCCTGCCAGTTGGCCGGCATGTACCCGAGATACCGCTTGGCCATTGCGATCCCGTCCTCGTCGGTCTTGACCAGCTGATGCCCACACCCGCTCACCCCCGTGTGCATCTTCGCGCCGCCCATCTCCTCCAGGCTCACCTGCTCGCCGATCACCATCTCCGCCATCCGCGGCGAGCCGAGGTACATCGACGCGTTGCCCTCGCGCATGATCACGATGTCGCAGAACGCCGGGATGTACGCGCCCCCCGCCGCGCTCGGGCCGAACAGCACGCACACCTGCGGCAGCACCCCCGACATCCGTACCTCGTTGTAAAGAATCCTCCCCGCTCCCCGCCGACCCGGGAACATCTGCACCTGATCGGTGATCCGCGCCCCCGCTGAGTCCACCAGGTAGACCATCGGGATGCGCAGGCTCAGCGCGCGTTCCTGGATGCGCAAGATCTTCTCCACCGTATTCGGCCCCCACGACCCCGCCTTCACGGTCGGGTCGTTCGCCATCAGCGCGACCGGTCTGCCGTCAATCGTCCCAACGCCGGTCACCACGCCGTCCGCGCCAAGCCCGTCCTGCTCCCAGTTCGCCAGCAGCGCCTCCTCGGCGAACGAGCCCTCGTCGAGCAGCAGCGCGACGCGCTCGCGCACGGCCAGCTTGCCCTGCTCGGCGGCCTTTGTGTGATGGCGCTCCGGTCCGCCCTGCAGCGCCCGGTCTGTGGCTGTGCCCAGGTCACTCATCGGCTCAGCCCCCCCTCGGCTCCGCCTAGATCCCGGGATTCTCGACCGGAGCCTCGCCGGAGTAGTCGTAGAACCCCATCCCCGACTTGCGCCCGAACCAGCCCGCGGAGAGCATCTTGCGCAGCAGGGGGGGACGCGCGAACCGGCGCTCGCGGAACTCGTCGAACAGCACGTCACAGATCGAGCCGAGCGTGTCCAGGCCGACGAAATCGGATAGCGTCAGCGGGCCCATGGGGTGTCCCGCTCCGGCCTTCATCGCCTCGTCGATCTCGCTCACCGTGCCAACTCCCTCTTCATACGCGCGGATCCCGTCGAGCAGGTACGGCACGAGCAGGCGGTTGACGATGAACCCCGCTCGGTCTTTGGTTGGAATCGCGAGCTTGCCCTCGGACTGCGCGAACTCGAACGCCGTCTCGAACGCTTCGTCCGATGTCGTCACGCAGCGCACGACCTCGACGAGCTTCATCACCTGGGCCGGATTGAAGTAGTGCAGCCCGACGAACTGCTCGGGGCGACTCGTCGCGGCGGCCTGGTCGATCACGGCCAGCGAGGACGTGTTCGTGGCGAATACAGCCTCGGGCTTGACGATCCGATCCACCTCGCGCCACATCTCGAGCTTCAGCGTCAGGTTCTCGGTGATCGCCTCGATCACCAGATCGCAGTCGGCGAGGCCGGGGTACTCGGTCGTGCCGGCGATCCGCGCGCGCACCGCGTCGGCGTCCTCTTGCGAAGACTTGCCCTTCTCCACGGCGCGGGCGAGCTGCTTCTCGATCTTGGCGATGCCACGCGCCAGCGTCGTCTCGTCGACCTCGCGCAGCACCACCTGATATCCGCTCTGCGCCGCCACCTGCGCGATCCCGTGGCCCATCAGCCCGGCTCCGAGCACGCCCACTTTCTCGATCCGCTGCGCCATACACCCTCCGTTTGCTCTCCGGTTTGATCGGAGAGCCTATTACGCGCCGGTGGGGGAGCACCCGTCGAGCGTCCGAGCCGGAGGGGGTTCGCGCACGCGCCCGGCTCGCTGTAGCCTCCATCGGATGGGCACCGAAGAGACGTTCGACCTCTCCGCCGCGGGGCTGCGCGCCGACGGCAGCGACCTGCGCATCTCGATCGAGGTGCTGGCCGCCAAGCTCGAGACATCGTTACCCGCGCGCACGCGTATACAGCGCTCCGGTGGGGGCCTGTTGGGCCGGGGGCCCAAGCATGTGCGTCGCCTGCAGGTGGAGCTGGGCGGATGCGCCTATGAGCTGAGCATCGACGGCGAGCGCGTCGAGGGCTTTCGCGAGCGCCAGTCCGGGGGCATCTCGATCAAGCGCGAGCCGCTGACCCCCGATGCGTGGGTCGCCGCGCTCACGGCCGATCTGCAGGACGAGGCCCAGCGCAGCGCCGAGGCCCGCTCGGCGCTGGAGGGGTTGATCGGATGAGCGAGGCGGGCGTTTTCACTTCCGACCTGTCCATCAACGGATTCGCGCTGTGCGATCAACTGGGGCTGACGCCGCTGCATCTGGTGATGGGCAGCTCGATCTACCAGATGGGCTACCAGTCCTCGTGGGGCACGACTGGCTACGGCGGCACGGGCCTCGTCGAGATGGACACGCTGTCCGAAGCCCTCAACGAGGTGCGCGGGCGCGCCCTGGAGCGGCTCGCGCAGGAGGCCAGCCAGATCGGCGCCGACGCCGTCGTGGGCGTGGAAACCCGCGCGGGCGAATCCGAACTGGCCTCCGGCGCCGGCGGCGGTCAGCTCGCGCTCGAGCACATGGTCCTCGGCACCGCGGTGCGCCGCGCCGACTCACGCGGGCAGGCCCCGGTGCTGACCGAGCTGTCGATCGCGGACTACGCCCTGCTGCTGCGGGCCGGCATCGAGCCCGCCGGGATCGTCGCGTGGAGCTCGGTGTTCTTCGCCAACTACGCCTACTACGGGATGCTCGGCCCGGGCGCTGGGATGGGCATGGGCTCCGTGCAGAACTTCGAGCTGCGCGAGTTCACCCAGGCCTTCTACGGCGCGCGCGAGACGGTCATGACCCAGATCACCCGCCAGGCCTCCGCGCTCGGGACCGCCGGCGTCGTCGGCGTGCGGATCGGGCACACCGCCCGGCCGCACACGCTCAGCGGCGGCATGGGCGGGGCCGTCGGGGGCTTCGGCGGACGCGAGATCCGCGGGCTGATGGTGACCTTCAACGCGATCGGAACCGCCATCCACCAGCACGAGCACGCCGCCTTCCAGCCCCCCGAACCCGTAATCGACCTGTTCGCCTGACGCTGGGTTGATAAAGGGCAGGTAGATGATTGAGATTTTGCAAACCGTATAACCATAGTAGTACCGAGTTTTAAAAATTAGAGATACCATCTCCACCAAGGAGCACACGACATGACCGAGGAGCACGAGACCGCATACGACCCGACCTCTCTGGAGGGCGTCCCCGAGGCGGGCCGCGCGCGCCTCGCCCAGAATCGCCAGGGCCTGTTCACGTCGGATCTCTCTGTCAACGAGTTCCTGCTCGTCAAGCAGGCCGGCTTCGAGCCGTTGGGGCTGGTCGTCGGCAGCTCGATCTACCACATCGGCATCCAGCTGTCGGGCTGGAAGAAAAGCCAGGAGATGACCGTCCTCTCGGAGGCCATGTACGGCGCGCGCCAGCTGGCGATGACGCGCATGGAGGAGGAGGCCGACCAGCTCGGCGCGGACGGCGTCGTGGGCGTGCGCCTGGACATCGGCCGCTACGAGTGGGGCCAGGACATGGCCGAGTTCATCGCGATCGGCACGGCGGTCAAGCACCGCGACGGCGTCCTGCACCGCGCCCCGTCGGGACGCCCGTTCACGAGCGACCTATCCGGACAGGACTTCTGGACGCTGCTGCGCACCGGACACCGTCCGGTCGGGATGGTGATGGGCAGCTGCGTCTACCACGTCGCCCACCGGGGCATGCTGCAGTCGATGGCCCAGACCGGGCGCAACGTCGAGCTGTCCAACTTCACCCAGGCCCTGTACGACGCGCGCGAGCTGGCGATGGAGCGGATGCAGTCCGAGGCCCAGGAAATCGGCGCCGAGGGGATCGTCGGCGTGGACCTGCAGGAGAAGTCCCACGGCTGGGGCAGCCACACGATCGAGTTCTTCGCCGTCGGCACCGCGATCGTCCCGCGCGAGGGTCACGACGAGGAGATCCAAGCGCCCACGACCGTCCTGGACTTGAGCTGAACTGAACAGAGAGAGGAGAGAGAGAGAGGACATGAGCCTCGTCATCACCGAAGACCGCGGCGCCATCCGCCACGTCGTGCTCAACAGGCCCGAGAAGCGCAACGCGATGAACCAGGCGCTGCTTGTCGAGCTCTCAGGCGCCCTGCGCACAGCGGGCGACGACGCCGCGGTGCACTGCGTCGTGCTGCGCGGCGCAGGGCCCGTGTTCTCCGCGGGTGTGGACCTCGGCGAGCTGATGTCCTTCGCCGGCGAACCGGATGTGCTGCGCCCGTTTCGCAACGTGTTCCTCGACTGCGCGAACCTCTGCGAACAGATGCCCAAGCCGGTCATCTGCCAGATCCACCACACCTGCGTCGGCGGCGCCCTGGAGGTCGCGCTCGGCTGTGACCTGCGCATCGCCTCCGACGACTCCCGCCTCGGGCTGCCGGAGGTCAAGTTCGGGATCATCCCCGACGTCGGCGGCTCCTCACGCCTGCCGGCGGTCGTCGGGCTCGGCCGCGCCAAGGAGCTGATCATGACCGGTGCCCTGATCGACGCCACCGAGGCCCACCGCATCGGTCTGGTCAACCGCGTCGTGCCGGCCGACGACTTGGAGCAGGACACGCAGGAGCTGGTGGAGGAGCTGCTCGCGAACTCGCACATCGCCGTCGGCCGCGCCAAGCGCGTGATGGACGCCTCGGCGCGCCCCGCGCTCGCGCAGACGTTGGAGATGGAGGTGTCCGTGCAGGAGTACTGCGTCGCGGCGATGCGGGAGGCAGCGCAGGACTCGGAGGAGGGCGCCGCCGAGACCGAGACCGTCGCGGCTGGTTAGCGCCAGTCCACGGGGCCGGCCACGAGCGTGTGGCTGCCCAGCGGGCGGCCGAGAATCTCCTGAACACGGCGCACGCACGCGAGTAGCGCTGGGAGGTCGATGCCCGTCTCGATTTCCATCTCGTGGAGCATCGAGACCAGGTCCTCGGTCGCGATGTTGCCGGTCGCGCCGGCCGGCACCGGGCAGCCACCGAGCTCGCCGAAGCTCGACTCGAAGCTGTCGATCCCCGCTCCGAGCGCCGCAAGCACGTTGGCCAGGCCCTGCCCGCGCGTGTTGTGAAAGTGCGCCGTCAGCTCGACCCCGGGCAGGCCGTCTCGCCACAGCGCGAACAGCTCGCCGACCTGCCGCGGGTTGGCCATCCCCGTTGTGTCGCCGAACCCGATCTCCTGCGCGCCGGCGTCGCGCAGGCGCGTGGCGATCTCCAGCACGCGCGCGGGCGGCACGTGTCCCTCGTACGGACAGCCGAACGATGTCGAGATCACGCCCTCGCAACGCAACCCCTCCTGACGCGCGCACGTCAGTACTCCTTCCAGGCCAGCGAGCGACTCGGCGATCGAACGGTTCACGTTCTTGCGGTTGTGCGTCTCCGAAGCAGACAGGAAGACATTGATCTCGTCGAACGCCTGTCTACCGCCCCGCGCGCGTCCGGCCTCGCGCAGCTCGAGCGCCCGTTCCAGCCCGCGCTCGTTGGGAATCAGCACGCTGACGACCACGTCCTCGGGGACGTCGATCCGCGCGAGCACGTCCGCCGCGTCGGCCAGCTGTGGGATCACGTCGGGCCGCACGAAGCTCGTCACCTCGAGCCGCTCGATCCCCGTGCGCGCAAGCGCGTCGATCAGCTCGACCTTCTGCGCGGTCGGGATCGTCTCGGGCTCGTTCTGAAACCCGTCGCGCGGGCCGACCTCCCTGATCCTTACCGTTGCCGGAAGCGTCACCCGCCGCAGCTTATACTCGGCCGCCGTGCCGTCCTCCCCCAATCCCACCGACCGGACCGACGGCGGCCAGGGCGCCGACCCGGTCGCCATCATCGGCGCCTCGGGCGCGCTCGGGTTCGGTCTCGCCGTGCGACTCGCCCACGCCGGCGTGCCGATCGTGATCGGCTCGCGCGACGCCGCGCGTGCTGAGGAGACCGCTCAGCGCGCGCGCGCCACGGTCCCAGAGGGCTCGTTTTCCGGCCATGACAACGCGGGCGCGGTGCGCGAGGCGGGCACGGTGATCCTGAGCGTGCCGTTTCGCAACCAGTCCGAGACGCTCGCCAACCTCTGCGAGACGTGGCGCCCGGGCCAGTTGTTGATCGACGCGACCGTGCCGCTCGCCGCCGCCGTGAGCGGCAAGGCGACGCGCATGCTCGGCGTATGGCAGGGCTCCGCCGCCCAGCAGGCAGTGGAGATGGCGCCCGAGGGCGTGCGCGTGGTCTCCGCGCTGCACACCGTCAGCGCCGCCAAGCTGAACGACCTCGATCGCGTGCTCGAGGAGGACGTGCTCGTGTGCGGCGACGCGCGCGAGGACAAGCGCGCGGCGGCCCTCCTGATCGAGCGGATCGAGGGCCTGCGCTGCGTGGACTGTGGTCGCTTGGAGATGTCGCGCACGACCGAGTCGCTGACGGCGCTCTTGATCGGGGTCAACGCCCGCTACAAGGTCCACGCGGGCATTCGCCTGGCAGGCCTTCCCGACGTACCCTGGGATTGATGAGCACGGATATCGTCGTTCTCGCCGGGGGCACCGGCGGCGCCAAGCTCGCGCGGGGCATGGCCGGCGTGATCGACCCCGAGCGCCTGGCGGTGATCGCCAACACGGGCGATGACATCGAGATCTACGGTGCGCATGTCTCACCGGACCCGGACCTCGTCTCGTTCTGGCTGGCCGATCTGATCGACGAGCGCGGCTGGGGTCTGAAAGACGACACGTTCGCGGTCATGGACGCGCTGCGCGCGCTCGGCGTGGATGTGTGGTTCAACCTCGGCGACCGCGACCTCGCCTGGTGCCTGGAGCGCGCGCGAATGTGCGCCGAGGACAACCTCTCCCCCACGGCGGCGCTCGCGCGGCTGAACGAGGCTATCGGCGTGCGCGCGCGGGTGCTGCCAATGAGCGACGACGCCGTGCGCACGTGGGTCCGCGGCGGCGACGGATGGAGCTCGTTCCAGGAGTTCATGATTCGCGAACGGGCGCAGGGAATCGTCGAGGGCCTGGAGTTTCGCGGCGCCGAGCAGGCGACGCCGAGCGAGCAGGCGCTCGCGGCGATAGCGAACGCCCGCGCAATCGTGATCGGACCGTCCAATCCGCTCGCATCGATCGCCCCGATCCTGGCGCTGCCGGGCATGCGCGAGGCGCTGTCGGTGGCCGCCGCGCCCGTCGTCGCGATCAGCCCGGTCGTCGGCGGGGAGATCCTGAAGGGCCCGACCGCCGCGTTCATGGCGTTCGCCGCGCTGGAGTGCAACGCCGACGGCGTCGCCGACTTCTACGGCGAGCTGCTGGACGGGATCGTCGCCGACGAGAACGTCGCGCGCCTGCCGACGCTGCAGATCGACACGCGCATGGACGACCCCGCCTCGCGCGCGCGTGTAGCTCGGCAGACGCTGGACTTCGCGCAAGCGCTCGCGGGATAGCCCCCGGCCCGATCTCGCGCTGGCCGCTGGCGCTCGCTGGTTGGCGTTCGTGGGTCAGCTCAAGCGGCCGCCGGGGGCTTGCTCTCGCGCCACGCCTGCAGCGCGTCGAGCGCGCCGTTCCTCACCCGTTCGAGAAAGGTGTCGCGGTCGTTGACGTGCGGCAGCGACTCGGCGGGGACGTCCACCTCGAGGAACTCGCACAGCGGCTCCCACCCGTCGGTGACCTGCCAGACGAGCAGCCGCTCCGGCGGGACGGTCCGCTTGACCGCCTCGTTGTGGGTGTTCGCCTGCTCGATCAGCTCCTGGGAGGAGTGGCCGGCGGCGAACGTGCCTTGCTCGCCCCAGAACATGCGGTCCACCAGCTGAAGGTAGGAGCGCCACCGCGGATCGATCTCGCGGCGGGCGCTCGAGAGCAGGCGTATCAGCGACTCGCCGTAGCACATGTCCACGATCGTGCTGCGGAAGCTCCGCTCCCACGACTCGGGATCGCGCACGCTCAGCAGGACCTTCGCGTCCGGGTAGAAATCCATCAGCTCGCGATAGAAGTAGCCCCCGGGCCAGTCTGCGCTGGCGCCACGCCCGGCGAACACCTCATCCCATACGAGCCTCGCCGTCGAGCGCGCGGTTCCACAGCGGGACCTGCCCGTCGAGGTCGGCCAGCACGTCGACCCAGTGGTAGCAGGACCCCAGGCCGAGCTGCTCCAGCGCCACCTTCTGCGTCAGCGTGCCGGTGCGCGGCAGACCTGCTCCTATCACCCTCATACACCTGCCCCTATCGCCCTCATGCGCATGTCTCCCTCCGATGTCCTTCGCTTGGCAATGCCCTTCGATTGGCCTGGACCCTGAATGCTCCCCCAGACGGCGGACGCAAGCGCAGCAGATCGACGGCGTGCCATCTGAATAAGTCCATAAGTACGCCGCATCTTTGCCGGTTTTCGAGGTCTTTTCCAGCTAGTGTCAAACTCAGGCTTACGGCTTAACGAGGTCAGGCCAAGCCTCGCAGCTCTGACAGACCAGTTCAACTCACTCCAGCCCACCTCAATTGCCAGGAGTCTCCACCGTGCCCAACACCCTCGCCGACTGGAGCTCGATCGCGGAGTTGCGGGGGCACGTGGCCGCGTCCCGTCGCACCGGCCCGCGGATCAGCGGGCTCGCGGTCTCCGACTCGGAGACCGTTCTCTCCCAGCGGCAGGTCCTCGAGCGCCTGGGATTGGCCGGGAACGAGTTCGCCGAGGGCATCTTCGAGCGCTGCGGCGTGAAGCGCCGCCACCTCAACCTCGACGGCCAGTTTCTGGCGCGCTCGCTTCAGGATCGCACAAGCCAGGTCGAGCACGAGCTGCTGCTCCACTCGATCACGGCCGTCGACGCGCTCGCCATCGACCCGCTGGAGGTCGGCACGGTCATCAGCGCCAGCCTGTACTCGCTCGGCGTCCCCAGCCTCGCCCACCGCCTGGTCGAGCACTACGGCATGGACCCCACGACCGACAAGTACCACATCACTGGAGTCGCCTGCGCGAGCGGCGTGCCGCTGATGAGGCTGGCCGCCCAGACGCTGCACGAGCACCCCGACAAGCACACGCTGCTGGTGGCCGCCGAGAGCATGAGCAGCATTCTCATGCGTGCCACGCCGCACGACCCAAAGGCCAAGACCGTCGGCTCGGCCCTCTTCGGTGACGGCTGCGCCGCCGTGCTGCTCTCCGGGCATCCCCGCGCCGACGGCCCGGCGATTCTCGCTTCACAGGTGCACCAGATCGGCGCCACGCTCGGTGCCGTCAGCCTCGATCTCGCCGGCGAGGACAGCTACCTGCATATCGCGCGCGAGCTGCCCGACCTCGCCGAGGCCGGTCTCCCCGGCGTCGTCGGCGGCTTCCTGCGCGACCACGAGCTGGAGCACTCGGACATCGACCACTGGATCGTGCACCCGGGCGGCAGGCGCATCATCGAGAACATGCGGAGCGCGCTCGAGCTCTCCGACGAGGATGTCGCCACGAGCTGGAGCACCTTGGCAGATCACGGCAACGTCGGCACCCCGTCGATCCTGTACGTGCTCGAGGAGATGATCGAGCGGCGGGAGCCCGAGCCGGGCGAGCGCGCGCTGATGGTGACGATCGGCCCCGGGGTCACCGTCGGCATGATGCTGCTCGGCTGGTAGACGCGCCTCCGCGACCGCCCGCGACCAGTCATCTCACCGCCGGTCTCCCTCCCTCACGCCACTATCGTCTGCGGGCAGATGCGCACCGCCGCGATCCTTCCCGTCAAGCGCTTCGCCCGGGCCAAGCAGCGCCTCGGCGCAAGCGTCGCGGAGGAACTGCGCGAGGACCTGGCGCGGGCAATGGTCGACGATGTGCTCGTGGCCCTGAGCGAGACCGCTTCGATCGAGCGCACGATCGTCGTCACGTGCGAGAGCTCGGTCGCCGCGGCCGCGCGCTAGCAAGGGCGCACTGGTCGTGCCGGACACCGCCGAGGAGAGCCAGAGCGCAGCGGTCACCCTTGGCGTCACGCGCGCTCTCGCCGAGGGGTTCGAGCGCGTGCTGTGCATCCCCGGCGACTGTCCGGCGCTCGACCCGGCCGAGCTCGACTTGATGCTGGACACCTCCGGCGGCGGCAGCGGCGGCCACCATCCCGAGGTGACGATCGTCCCCGACCGCCACGGGACCGGCACCAACGGGCTGCTGCTGACGCCGCCCGGCGCGATCGCCCCCAGCTTCGGCCCGGGCAGCCGCGAGCGCCATGAGACCCTGGCGCGGGAGGCCGGCGCGATCTGCCGGATCGAGCGGTCGGCATCGCTGCTGCTCGACATCGACACGGGCGCGGACCTCGAGGCGCTGCGCGAGCGCCTGGCGGGCGAGCATGTGCGAGCCCCGCGCACCCGCGCCGTGCTTGGACTGTCCGGACGTGCTGACATCCTCCCGATCGCAGACGCCGATGTGCGGATCGCAGACACCGGCATGTGCGTCCCGACCCGCGCCAGCTGAGCGAGCCTGTCGTGACTCACCTCAGCGCCCGTGCCCTCAGCGGCCTTCCCGAGGTGCGCGCCGGCGATGACCTCGCGGCGCTGATCGTCGCGGCGGCTGGAGGCGAGCCGCTGCGAAACGGTCAGGTGGTGGCGATCGCGCACAAGGTCGTCTCCAAGTCCGAGGGCGCGGTCGTCGCACTGACCGACGTCCACCCCGAGCCCCCGTGCGCAAGAGCTGGCGGCGGCGCAGAGCAAGGACGCGCGCGCGGTGCAGGTCGTGCTCGACCAGTCCGCGGAGATCGTACGCGCCGAGCGCGACGTGCTGATCTGTCGCACCCACCACGGGTTCGTGTGCGCCAACGCCGGCGTCGACGCCTCAAACGCATCGGACCAAGGTGTATCCACTGCCCGTGTATCCGGCGAGGGCGCAGTCGAGACGCTTGTGACGCTCCCTCGCGATCCGGACGCCTCCGCGCGCGCGCTGCGCGCGCGCCTGCGCGAGCTGACCGGCGCCTCTCCAGCGGTCCTGATCACCGACAGCTTCGGGCGCGCCTGGCGTCACGGGCAGTGCGACGTGGCGCTCGGCTGCGCGGGGATGACGCCGCTGGATGACTGGCGCGGGCGGACCGACTCGGCCGGCCTGCAACTGCGCGCCACCTGGCTGGCCGTCGCCGACGCCGCGGCCGCGGCGTCGGACCTGGCGCGCGCGAAGGACTCTCGTGAGCCGGTCGTCGTGATCGACGGCCTGGAGCGGTTCGTCACGTCCGAGGACGGACCCGGCGCGGCGGCATCGCTGCGGCCGCTGGAGGAGGATCTGTTCCGCTGAGTGGCGACGCCCCCGGGTTAGGCGGCGACCGGCAGCTCGTAGCGGCGCCTGATGTCGTACAGCGTCGTGCGCTCCGCCGCGGGGCGCCCCGCCTCGTGCGCGGCGGCGATGAGCTGGTCGGGGTCTAGGCGGGTGCCGTGATAGGAGCCGGCGAGTCGACTGATCGACTCCTCCATCAGCGTGCCCCCGAGGTCGTTCACGCCCCAGCGCAGCGACTCGGTCGCTGCGTCCAGCCCCATCTTCACCCAGCTCGCCTGCAGGCTCGGCACGGTCCGCCCGAGCGCCAGACGAAAGACGGCGGTGTGCTTGAGGTTCTCCTCGCGCGAGATCTCCTCCACTCCGTGCGTGCGTCCCAAAAGCGTCTGAAATGGGATGAAAGAGAGAGGCACGAGCTCGGTGATCCCACCCGTCCGTTCCTGCAGCTCGCGCACCACGCGCATGTGCTCGGCCAGCTCCCACGGCTCCTCGATGTGGCCGAACATGACGGTCGCCGTCGAGCGCAGCCCGGCCGCGTGGGAGGCCTCGATGATCTGCACCCAGCGGGCGACCGGCAGCTTGTTCGGCGAGATGCGCTCACGCACGCCGTCGTGCAGCACCTCGGCGGCCGTGCCCGGAGTGGAGCCCAGGCCCGCGTCCTTCAGGCGCGCGAACACCTCCGCCGGCGCCAGCCCTGAGATGTCGCACATGTGCGCGATCTCCATCGGGCTGTAGGCGTGCAGGTGCAGATCGGCCCCCGTCCCCGCCGCGGTGGCCTTGGCCAGCCGCAGCCAGCCCAGGTAGTCCTCGAGCTCCCAGTCCGGGTGGATACCCGACTGGATGCACAGCTCTGTGGCGCCGAAGGCGAGCGCGTCATGGATGCGCCCGACGAACTCGCGCTCGTCGTGTTCATACGCGTCCGGCGAGCGCTTGCCCTGGCCGAAGCCGCAGAACGCGCAGCCGACGGTGCAGACGTTGGAGATGTTGATGTTGCGGTTGACCACGAACGTGACCGTCTCCCCCGCGAGCTCCGCGCGCAGCTCGTCAGCGGCCTGGCGCATGTCCTCGATCACCTCCGGGCGGGTCTCCGCGAACATCGCCGTCAGCTCGTTCAGGGCTCAGCCACTCTCCCTCCCGGCCCTTCTCGACCGCAGCGGGTACCGAGATCCGGGCGGATCGACGGGGCACCGCTTGCGGTCGGGTCGGTGCGACCGGACCCGCGGCGCGGGATGAAGCTCCAGTACTTGACCTTGATCGTGTCCATCACCCCCCGCGCGATCCACTCGGGGTCGATGTACTTCGGATACACGCACAGGCGCTCGGTCAGCGCATAACCGTCGGCCTGAAGCTCCTTGCGCACCTGGTGCGGCGAGGGGAACGGGTGCTCGGGGGAGATGTGATCGCCGTTGGCGGAGAGGCCGCCCAGGTCGGTCGCGCCGGCGGCCACCAGCTCACCCCACCAGTCGGCCAGGTTAGGTGGGATCTGGATCCCCACGTCGGACATCAGCCGCCTGGTCTCTGCGATCAGCCGCTTCATGTCCTCGATGTTCACCGGACATGCCCACTCCGGCAGCGGCAGCTCAGGGCGTCCGTCCGCCACGCCCGTGCGCCAGTACTCGCGCGCGGCCTCATCGGCGATCTGCGCGGGCTCCTGACCGTAGTAACGCTGGTGGGGGACGAAGTTCTGCAGGATCACCTCCTGGATGTGCCCGTGCTCGGCGTGAACGGCGGCGAGCGCCTCCAGCGATTGCACGCGCTCCTGCTCGCTCTCGCCGATGCCGACGAGGATGCCGCTCGTGAACGGGATCTTCAGCTCGCCCGCCGCGCGGATCGTCTGCAGGCGCCGCGCCGGGTGCTTCGTGGGCGAGCCCGCGTGCACCGTGTCCATCAACCGCTCGGAGACCGACTCGAGCATCAGACCCTGCGAGGCGGTCACCTCGCGCAGGCGCGCGAGGTCCTCACGCGGGAGCACGCCGAGGTTGGTGTGAGGCAACAGGCCCCGTTCGAGCGCCCGTTCGCACGTCCACACCACATACGCGGTGAAGTCCTCGTGCCCGTACTCGCGCAGCCGCGCGGCTACCTCGGGGTTGACCTCCGGCCGCTCGCCCGTCAGCACCAGCAGCTCCTTGACCTGCCGCCGTGCCGCCCCGTCGAGGATCTCCAGGACCTCCTCAGGCGCGTAAAGGTGGGCCTTGTGCGTGGCGAACGCGCAGTACTTGCAATAGCACCGGCACGTGCGCGACAGCGACAGGGTCAGATTGCGCGAGAAGGTGACTCTGCGGCGCACCGTTCGCAGTGTATGACCACCGCGGGGTCCGTCCGACCCGGATCGTAAGTTCAGCGCATGTTCGAGGACGCCCTGCGCCGCGCGGTCGCCGAGTTCGTCGGCACGTTCACGCTGATATTCATCGGCGTCGGCTCGATCGTGGCCGCGAACACGATCCACGACCCGTCGCTGATCGGCGTGGCGATCGCGCACGGCTTGGCGATCGGCGTGATGGTCTCGGCGCTCGGACACATCTCCGGCGCGCACTTCAACCCCTCGATCACGTTCGGCCTGCTCGTCACCAAGCGGATCAAGCCGGCGCTCGCGGGCGTTTACTGGATCGCCCAGCTGGCGGGAGCGGCGCTCGCGGCGCTGCTCGTGCGGGATCTGCTCCCCCGTGGCGCCACCGAAGCCGTGCATCTCGGCGTGCCCGCGCTCGGAAACGGCGTGGACGCGGCTTCGGGGTTCGGGCTGGAGGCGATCCTGACGTTCTTCCTGGCGTGGGTGGTGATCGCCAGTGCGGTCGACCCGCGCGGCACGTTCAAGTCGATCGCGGGACTGGCGATCGGACTGACGATCACGATCGACATCCTGTTCGGCGGGCCGTTCACGGGCGCGGCGATGAACCCGGCGCGCGCGTTCGGACCGCAGTTGGTGGGCAACCATTGGGCCAACGGCTGGGTCTGGTACGCCGGCCCGATCGTCGGAGCGACGGTCGCGGCGGTGATGTACGAGCTGCTGTACCTGCGCCCGGCAAAAAAGCTTGAAGACGTCGGGTCCGCCAGAAGCGGCGTGCTGGAGCCAAGAGCCAGCGAGCCGAGCTGAGCAGAACTATGTCCGGGCGAGCGCCGGGGACGGGCAGGGGTGTGTACCTCGCCCGTCACGGCCAGACGGCCTACAACCTCGAGGGCCGGTTTCAGGGACAGCTGCCGGTCCCGCTGGACGAGACAGGGCGCAGGCAGGCGCACGAACTGGCCGAGCGCGCCGCTGAGCACGGGTTCGCGGCGCTGTGGAGCAGCACGCTGCTGCGCGCGCACGAAACGGCGGAGATCGTCTCCGCTGGGATCGGGCTCGAATTGAAAGAAGACGCGCGGCTGATGGAGACGAACGCGGGCGACTGGACGGACAGGCCGTTCAGCGAGGTGCAGACGCAAGCGCCCGAGCTGTTCGCCAAGTTCATCGCGGGCGACCCGAGCTTCGCGTTCCCGGGCGGCGAGTCGTTTGCGCAGCAGGAGGAGCGCGTGGGCGCGGCGCTCGACGACATCGAAAAGGGCGTGCTGCCGGCGCTCGTGGTCTGCCACGGCATGGTCATCCGCGCCGCCCTGTCAGTGCGAGCCGGACACTGGCTGCCGGGCGGACAGCGGGTGCCGAACGGCGCGCTCGTACCGCTGGACCCGGCCCTCGCCGCTGAGATCGATACCGGTGGTGGAGCGGCTACGCAGGCGAGCTAGCTCGTTAGACGCTTGACGAGCTCAGCCCCCTCGCGCGCCATGCGCGAACGCGACACCACCAGATCGAATCTGGCCTGTTCGGCACGCTCGCGCGCGGGCGCGTCGACGTGCGAGTAGAAGCCAAGCGTCCTGAGAGAACCCAGGGCGCCCTCGGCGACGAGCGCCTCGACGACGGCCGTACCGGCGAGCTGCGCATCAGTCAGATCGATCACGAGCACATCCGCGGCAGGCTTGCCGGACTCTGCAAGCCGTGCCCGCAACCGCGTCTCGTCACCGATCAGCTCGACTTCGTCACCCGCCGCGCTGAGATCGCCCTGGACGCGCGATCCGAACAGCAGGTCGGCCGTGAGCACAAGCACCCGCGCCATGGAGCATGCGCCTACAGCGCGCGCAACCGCGCGAACTCTTCGCGCGCGGACTGCGGGCGGCCCCACATCTGCACGACCTCGGCGCGGCCGGAGCGCAGCTCACGCACCGCCATCTCACCCTCGATCCCGGCGTCATCGAGCAGCGCGAGCGTGCCATGCGTAGTGGGAGCCGAGGCGGCGTGTCCGAAGCGATGAGCGATGAGCAGCCGCCAGTGCCAGTCGTTGTGTGAGTAGGGACGCGCGTTGCACGCCACGAGGTAGACGGCAGCTTCGACGTAGCGCGACTCATCGGCGATGCGCAGGTCGAGCTCGAGATCGGTCCAGTCGTCGGGCAGCGAGTCAACGATCTGCTGGAAGTCGTCGGCGAGAAGGCCCATCGAGTGCAAAGCCTAGCGTGGCTATCCTCGAACGAGTGGCCGCCACCCGCACCGACACAGACCGCCTCGGTGCCGAGTACCGCGCGCTGACCGAGGGCTGCGGGCTCCTCGACCGCTCCGAGCGAGGCAAGCTCGCGCTGAGCGGCCCCGAGGCGAAGGGGTTTCTCGCCGGTCAGGTGACGAACGACATCGAGGCGCTGGTAGTCGGAAGCGGCTGTTATGCCGCATTTCTCACCCACAAGGGCAAGATGCTCGGCGACCTGCGTGTGCTGGACGTGGGCGATGAGCTGCTGCTTGACACCGAGCGCGTCGCGCTGCAGGCGCTGTTCGACATGATCCGCCGGTTCAAGGTCGGGTACGAGCTGCGAACTGCACCAGCGCACGGTCGAGCGCGGGCTGCTGTCGCTGATCGGCCCCGGCGCCGCGCGTGTCGCTGCAGCCGTGGAGCTTCCAGACGAGGAGCACGCAAACGCGCCGATCGAGATCGAGGATATCGCGGCGATCGCGGCGCGCACCGACACCGGCGTGGATCTGATCTGCGGCACCGACGAGAGAGACGAGCTGGCACAGACGCTGCGCGAACGCGGCGCCGTGCCGGTCTCAGAAGACGCGGCGGAGATAGTACGCGTGGAGCGCGGGCGTCCACGTTACGGGGTGGACCTCGACGACAGCGTGATTCCGCAGGAGGCGGGGCTGAACGAGCGCGCGGTGAGCTTCACGAAGGGCTGCTATGTCGGTCAGGAGACGGTCGCGCGCCTGCACTACAAGGGCAAGCCGAACCGGCATCTGCGCGGTCTGCGCCTGTCCGAGCCGGCACCGGCGGGCGCGGAGCTGCGCCTGGGCGAGCGTGCGGTCGGACACCTGAGCAGTTCGGTGATCTCCCCCACCTACGGGCCGATCGGCCTGGGACTCGTGCGCCGCGAGGCCGAGCCGGAGACGAGCGTGAGCGTGGGCGGGGGCGAGGACGGCGTGAGCGCGGAGATCGTCGAGCTGCCGTTTACCGAGAAAGGAGCCTCCTCATGAGCACCAGCATTCGCCTGCCGAAGATCAACGAGGACAACCGTCGCTGGTGGACGCTCGGCGCGATGTGCTTTGCACTGTTCATGATCATGCTCGACAACACGGTCGTGAACGTCGCGCTGCCCTCGATCCAGCGCGGCCTGCACGCGACGACCTCCTCCCTGGAGTGGACCGTCAACGCCTACACGCTGACGTTCGCCGTCACGCTGGTGACGGGCGGGCGGCTCGGAGACCTGTTCGGGCGCCGGCGGATGTTCCTGTTCGGCGTGGCCGTGTTCGGGACCTCGAGCTTTCTGATCGGCCTGGCCCAGAGCGACATCTGGCTGATCGTGTTCCGGGCCGTGCAGGGGATCGGCTCGGGATTCATGATGCCGGCGACGCTGTCGATCATCACGAACACGTTCGACGCCCGCGAGCGCGGCCGGGCGATCGGGACCTGGGCGGGTGTATCGGCGATGGCGCTGGCGATCGGCCCCGTCGTCGGCGGGTTCCTCGTCCAGGAAGTGAGCTGGCAGTCGATCTTCTTCCTGAACGTTCCCGTCGCGATCGTCGCGATCGCCGTCACGCTGCTCGCGGCGCGGGAGTCACGCGACGAGACGGCGATCCGCGAGGTCGACCTGCCGGGTGTGGCCACGCTCACGATCGCGCTGGCGGCGCTCGTGCTGGGGCTCATTCAGAGCAACGAATGGGGCTGGAGCTCGGCGCGCGTGCTGGGCCTGTTCGCGCTCGCGCTCCTCGCGCTCGCGGCGTTCGTCGCGATCGAGCGCAGCCGCCGCGCGCCGATGGTCGACTTCGACTTCTTCCGCTCGCGCTCCTTCTTCGGCGCGAACGTGGTCGCGTTCATCGTCTCGTTCGCGATGTTCGCGATGTTCTTCTTCCTGGCCCTGTACATGCAGGACGTCCTGCGCTACTCCCCGCTGCAGGCGGGCGTACGGTTCCTGCCCTCGACGGCGATGATCATGGTGGTCGCCCCGATCGCCGGACGCGTCACCGACCGCATCGGCCCGCGCCCGCTGATGACGGGCGGACTGATCCTGGTGTCGTTTGCGCTGTTCTGGATGACCGGCATCACCACCCACTCGAGCTACGGCTTCCTGAGCGTCAGCTTCGTGGCGATGGGCATCGGCATGGGCTGCGTGATGTCGCCGATGAGCACAGCCGCGATGAACTCCGTGGACCCCACCAAGGCGGGGGTGGCCTCTGGGGTGCTGTCGATGGTGCGGATGGTGGGGAGCACGTTCGGGGTCGCGGTGATGGGCGCGATCATCGCCACGCTCGGGCGCAGCCGCCTCCAGGCGCTGCTGCCGCAGCTCAGCGCCGGCGAGCGCGGGCGGCTCGTCAATGCACTCGGATCGGGCGCGAGCGGGACCGGGCTGCCCGCCCAGATCCAGACGGCGATGAGCCAGACCTACGTGTATGCGCTGTCCAACGCCCTGTATGTCGCCAGCGGGCTGGCGCTGCTGGGAGCGCTGCTCGCGTGGGTCCTGGTTGCCGCACATCCCGACAGCGGACAGGCGGCCGAGTGGGAGCCGGCCACGAGAGAGCCGGCCACCGAGCGCCCGGAGGCCGCCACCGAGCCGATCCACGCCTGATATAGGATGGCGCCCCCGGTGGATGGGTCTTTCCTTCATTCAGCGTGGGTACTTCAAATCACCGGAGGTTCAAGAGCACGTGGCCGCGATCGATCTGCAACAAGTCTCCGAGGTAAGCGCCGAGCCGGGTGAGCTGCCCGAGACGATGGCCGCCTGGGTCATCCGCGAGGAGCGCTTCGGCGAACCGAAGGACGCGTTCGCAGGTCGAGGAGATCGAGGTGCCCGAGCCGGGCGCGTTCGAGGTGATCGTGCGCGTGATGGCGGCGGGCGTCAACTACAACAACGTGTGGGCGGCGCTCGGTAAGCCCGTCTCGGTGATGCGCTATGGCGACCATCCCGAGTTCGGCCACCACATCGGCGGCTCGGACGCGTCGGGAATCGTCTGGAAGGTCGGCCCGGGCGTGACCCGCTGGAAGGTCGGCGACGAGGTGGTTGTTCACTGCAACCAGGCCTCTTATGAGGATCCCGAGGTGCACGGTCTGGATCCGATGGCGGCGCCGTCGCAGAAGATCTGGGGCTATGAGACGACGTGGGGGTCGTTCGCGCAGTTCACGAAGGTGCAGGCCCAACAGCTGCTGTCCAAGCCGCACGCACTGACCTGGGAGGAGGCGGCCTCCTACGGGCTCGTCTACTTCACCGCGTATCGCATGCTGCTGACGCGCTGCAAGCTGCAGGCCGGTCAGAAGGTGCTTATCTGGGGCGCCGCCGGCGGTCTCGGCGTGTTCGCTACGCAGCTGTGCGCCACCGCGGGTGCGCACTGTGTGGGGGTCGTCTCATCGCCGGAGAAGGGCGAGCTGGTCAAGCGTCTGGGCGCGGTTGACTACATCGACAGAGCCGAGTTCGCCGGGATGATGCGCAAGGGCGGCGAGAGCCCTGAGGAGGAGAAGGCCCGGTTCGGCGTCTCGCGCGAGTTCTCAAAGCGCGTCAAGCAGATCCTCGGCGACGCCCCGGACATCGTCTTCGAGCACGTCGGCCAGGCGACGTTCCCGACATCGGTGTTCACGGTCAAGCCATTCGGCAAGGTAGTCATCTGCGCCGGCACCACCGGCTTCAACCTCGACTTCGACGTCGCGTTACCTGTGGATGAAGCAAAAGGAGATCCTCGGTTCGCACTTCGCCAACGCGTACGAGTGCACGAAGGCCAATGAGCTGATCGAGTCGGGCCAGATACGCCCGGTGCTGTGGCGCACCCTCGGCTTCGAGGGTGTCGCCGAAGCTCACCAGCTGATGCTCGAAAACAAGCATCTCGGCAAGATCTCGATCCTCATCGGCGCCGACGCCGAGGGTCAGGGCAAGACCGTCGATGGTCCTGGAGCCATCCACGCGGAGGTGGGCGCCTGATGGCCGGCGGCAGCGACAAGCCGGGAACGGTCGTCATCCCGTGGTACGCCACGGGCTTCAGGGGCGACGCCCTGGAGGCGGCCCTGAACGACCTCGCCCCCGTCGCGCTGCGCTACGGCGCCGGCTCATACGCCGTCTACCGCTCGCGCGACGATCGCTACAAGTTCCAGCAGCTCGCCTACTTCGAGCGCCATCTAGACTGGGAACGCTACTGGGACGGCCCGGAGATGACCGAGCTCAGGACGCGCTACTCCGGCGCCTACCAGATTCCGGTGCTGTACGGCTGGTGGGATTTGACGGTCAGCGGCGGGCTGACCGAGGAGCCCCTCGTAAGCAACGGCCACGGCAACGGCGTCACCTCGCCAACGGCGCCATAGTCAAGCCCGCTCCCTTGAGCTGCTCCCAGTAGTGCTCGGCAGGCTCCTGGTGGCCGCTGAAGACGATCGCTTTGCCCGCGTTGTGGATCACGTTGGCGATCTCATGGCCGCGCTCCAGCGTCGTGCCGGGGATGTAGCGCGCGAGCGTGCGCGCGACGTGGTCGAAGGTGTTGTGATCGTCGTTGCGCACGATCACCTTCCATGATTCGCCGAGGCCGCCGCCGGGAGGGCCGACGCGCGGCATCTCGATCGTCTGACTCATGGGCCGGAGGATAATGGGCGCGACCCGTCCGTACAATGGCTGCATGGACGAAGATCGCAGCCCACGACTGGCAGAGCGCGATCGGCCGTGGATGATGCGCACCTACGCCGGGCACTCGACGGCACGCGCCTCCAACGAGCTGTACCGGCGCAACCTCGCCAAGGGTCAGACGGGCCTGTCGGTCGCGTTCGATCTGCCTACCCAGACGGGCTATGACCCCGACGACGAGCTCGCCCGGGGCGAGGTCGGCAAGGTCGGCGTTCCCATATCCCACCGCGGAGACATGGCGGCGCTGATGGAGGGCATTCCGCTCGGGGAGATGAACACCTCGATGACGATCAACGCAACTGCGGCCTGGCTGCTGGCGCTGTACATCGTCGTCGCTGAGGAGCAGGGCGTGGGCCAGGAGCAGCTGCAGGGCACGACGCAGAACGACATCGTCAAGGAGTTCCTCGCGCGCGGCACCTATGCGTTCCCCCCGGCGCCGTCGCTGCGGTTGATCGCGGACATGATCGCCTACACGGTCGAGCACGTACCCAAGTGGAACCCAATCAACATCTGCTCGTATCACCTGCAGGAGGCCGGCGCGACACCCGTACAGGAGATCGCGTACGCGATGAGCAACGCGATCGCGGTGCTCGACGCCGCGCGCGAGCGCGTGGGCGGGCGGGGATCCGGAAATCGCATGGACGAAGTGTTCGGGCGCATCTCGTTCTTCGTCAACGCCGGCGTGCGCTTCGTCGAGGAGCACGCCAAGCTGCGCGCGATGTCGATCCTGTGGGAGGAGCTCGGACGCGAGCGCTACGGGGTGATCGACCCCAGGCTCCTGCGGTTTCGCTACGGCGTGCAGGTCAACTCGCTCGGCCTCACGGAGGCCCAGCCGGAGAACAACGTGCAGCGGATCGTGCTCGAGGCGCTGGCGGTCACGCTCGGCCGCGACGTGCGGGCGCGGGCGATCCAGCTGCCCGCATGGAACGAGGCGCTGGGCCTGCCGCGCCCGTGGGATCAGCAGTGGTCGCTGCGCATCCAGCAGGTGCTGGCGTACGAGACCGACATCCTCGAGTATCCGGACATATTCGATGGCTCGCACGTGATGGACGGGCTGGTGGCCGAGCTGCTGGAGGGCGCGCGCTCAGAGATGGCGGTCGTCGCCGAGCACGGCGGCGCGATCGAAGCCGTCCCCTACATGAAGGCCGCGCTCGTGGACGCCCATCGCGAACGCATCCAGCGGATCGAGTCCGGCGAGCAGACGGTGGTCGGCCAGAACCGCTTCACCGAGACCGAGGACTCGCCGCTGACCGCCGACGCCGAGGGCGGCATCCTGGTCGTCGATCCTGCGCTGGAAGCCGAGCAGATCGACGCGGTGCGCCGCTGGCGCTCGCAGCGCGACCAGGGCGCCGTAGATGCCGCGCTGTCCGAGCTCGCGCGGGTTGCCGCGCTGGAAGACGATGCACGCGAGGGCGAGAACCTGATGATCGCAACGATCGCGGCCGCGCGCGCGGGCGCCACGACGGGAGAGTGGGCGCACACGCTGCGCGAGGTGTTCGGCAGCTACCGCGCCCCCACCGGCGTGGGCGAGGCGGCGCCCGCCTCCGGGGACGCCGAGCTCAACGAGCTGCGCGAGCAGGTCACCGCGCTTACAGAGCGGCTCGGGCGCCGGCCGAAGATCCTCGTCGGCAAGCCGGGCCTCGACGGGCACTCCAACGGCGCCGAGCAGATCGCCCTACGCGCGCGCGACTCGGGCATGGACGTGGTGTATGAGGGCATCCGCCTGACCCCCGCCCAGATCGCGGCCTCCGCGCGCCAGGAGGGCGTGCACGTGATCGGCCTGTCGATCCTGTCGGGCTCCCACCGCGAGCTGATCCCCGCGGTGATCGGAGCGCTGCACGATGCGGGCGTGAGTGCGCCGGTGGTCGTAGGCGGGATCATCCCCGATCAGGACGTCGCGTCGCTCAAGCAGGCGGGTGTCGCGGCGGTGTACACGCCGAAGGACTTCGACATCTCCCAGATCATGCGCGACATCGTCGAGCTGGTTGGAGCGTCCGCCAACGGCTCTTCCGCCAACGGCTCCACGTGAGCACCGACGGAGCCGCGATCGGCGCGCGCTTGCGCGCGCGCGAGTTGAGCGCCGCGCCGGACGCCCTCAACCTGCTGGAGAGCACCACTCCGGCCGATCGCGAGCAGGCCGCGGCATTGCTGGCGGAGGTCTCCCCCACCGCTCTCGGCGACGAGGCCCAGGGCCACATCGTCGGCGTGACGGGACCGCCCGGAGCCGGCAAGTCGACGCTGCTGTCGGCGCTGCTGCGCCTCTGGCGCGAGGGGGGCCGGACTGTGGCGATGCTCGCAGTCGATCCCAGCTCGCGCCGCTCGGGCGGCTCGCTGCTCGGCGACCGTGCGCGCATCGACTTCGATCCCGTCGACGCGGGCGTGTTCATCCGCTCGACGTCCGCGGGCGAGCAGCTTGGAGGGTTGGCCTCAGCGACCCGCGCCGCGGCCCAGGCGCTGGCCGCAGCCTACGACATCGTCGTGATCGAGACCGTTGGCGTCGGCCAGGCCGAGACCGATGTCGCCGATGTGGCCGACACGGTCGTGGTGGTGGTGCAGCCTGGCGGCGGCGACGTGCTGCAGTTCCTGAAGTCGGGGATCATGGAGATCCCCGACGTGCTCGTCGTCACCAAGTCCGACCTCGGCCAGGTCGCGGTGCGCACGAGGCGGGACCTGAGCGCCGCGCTGCGCTCGCTCGGATCGCGCTCGACGAGGGTGATCGCCGTGTCCTCGCTGCCCCCGCCGCACGGTGTCGATGAGCTCGTCGCGGCGCTGGACGAGCACTGGGCAGGACTCGATCTCGCCGCGCGCCGGGTGCGAGCCCGCCGGGCAAGCGCGCTGGCCGACTATGCGCGCGAGCACGGCGAGCGGGGGCTGCGCGCCCTCGGCGGTCGACGCTCGGCTGAGGCGATGCTGGACGAGCAGGACCACGGAGCGGACGTGCCCTCGCTCGTGAGCGCGCTGCAGCGACGGGCGGGGGTATGAGATGGCGCGCGACCTGCTGATGATGTTCGGAGCGTTCGTGCTCGCCAGTGCTCTGGCGGGCGCGCTCGGCGCGGTCAATCTCGGGACGGCGCTGGCATTCGGACAGATCGCGTTTGCGGCGACAACGGTTTATGTGATCCTGAGACGCTGATGAGGAATAAGCGGGGCCGGTCCGTCGTCATGGAGCGTTAAGGAAGCTCCACTAGCTTCCACTCGCCGCCCATGCTGATCCTGATCCTCTTCGCCGTCCTCGCCGGGGCCGGCACCGCGCTGTCACCGTGCGTGCTGCCCGTGCTGCCCGCGATGCTGTCCGCCGCCGGCGTCGGCGGCCGCCGGCGGCCGTTGGGGGTCGTGCTCGGGCTGATGGTGACGTTCACGATCACGATCGTGGGCATCGCCAGCGTCGTCGGCGGAGTCGGGCTCGGCTCGGACCCGCTGCGCGACCTCGCCGTGGCGGTGCTGCTCGTGATGGGCCTGGCGCTGATCGTGCCGGGGCTGACCGACGGCGTGGAGGCGCGCATGTCGCGCCTGGCGCGCTTCGGTCCGCGCACGCGTGGCGACGGCTTCGCCTCGGGACTGCTCGTCGGCGCGGCGCTCGGCTTCGTCTACACGCCGTGCGCCGGGCCGATCCTGGCGGCGGTCATCTCGGTCAGCGCGGCATCCGGTCGCACGATCGCGGTGGCGATCGCCTACGCGCTCGGCTCGGGAGCGGTGCTGCTGGCGCTCGCGCTCGGCGGACACAAGCTGTTCGACCGCGTGCGCCGCGCGGGTCGCGGTCCGGCGCTGCAACGCGTGCTCGGCGCGATCATGGTGCTCACCGCAGTCGCGATCGCGACCGAACTCGACGTCAACTTCGACCAGTACGTCGCCCAGCACATCCCCGAAGTCAACCTGACGGCGTCGCTCGAGAAATCGCACGCCGTCGAGAGCCGGCTGCCCGAGCTCACCGGCCACAAGGCGAAGTTCCAGGCGAGCACCGCCACCCCGTCAGAGCCCCACGACGCCAGTCAGGCGAAGCTGCTGGCCGACGCGCGCGGACTCAAAGACCTCGGCACGGCCCCCGAATTCACCGAAACAGAGGACTGGTTCAACACGCCGGGCGACAGGCCCCTGACGCTCGCCGGGCTGCGCGGGCGCGTGGTGCTGGTCGACTTCTGGACGTACACCTGCATCAACTGCATCCGCACGCTCCCGTACCTGAAGGCATGGGACGCCGCCTACCGCCACGACGGCCTGACGATCGTCGGCGTCGAGACGCCCGAGTTCGCGTTCGAGCACGACGCGAGCAACGTCGCCAACGCGATCGAACAATTCGGTATCCACTACCCCGTCGTCCAGGACAACAACATGGGCACCTGGAACGCCTACGGCAACGAGTACTGGCCGGCCGACTACCTGATCGACTCGACCGGCCAGGTGCGCTACGCGACCTTCGGCGAGGGCGACTACCCCCAGACCGAAACCGCGATCCGCGCGCTGCTGGCCGAAGTCCGGCGCGCACGTCGGGGGCAAGAGCCATCCGACGGGTGTGATCGTACCCACCGAAGAGGCCACGCCCGAGACCTATCTCGGCACAGCTCGCGCGCAGGGCTGGATCAACGGCCCCAAGCCCGGACTGCATGACTACGGCCCGCCCCCCACCGGCGAACTGGCCCTCAACGACTTCGCCTACAGCGGCACGTGGAACATCGCCGGCCAGCCCGCCGAAGCGGTGTCAAGTGCCCACCACCCGGCATCGACGTGGAGTTCGAGGCCAAGAACGTCTACCTCGTGCTCAGCTCCGCCGGCGAACGCCCCCTGCCCGTGCAGGTGCTGCTCGACGGACGGCCCGATCCCGGCCGCAGAGGCCGGGGCCGACGTGCACGACGGCGTCGTCACCGTCAAAGGCGAGCGGCTGTACACGCTCGTCTCGCTGCCCCGCGACGAACAGCATCGCCTGACCCTGCGCTTCGCGCCCGGCGTTACCGGGTATGCGTTCACGTTCGGGTAGAACACCCATACGCCGGATCGATCCTCTAGTCTTGCGGCACGGACGATCAGCGAACCTTGGGGGGTTTATCGATGCACGCGCGACGAAGTGGGCTCAGAGGGAGCCTGTCACGGCGTACCTGTTCTGTCATCGCGGGCATGACGGCGCTGCTCGCGATCGGCTTTGGACCGACTGTCGCGTCCGCCGGCGCCAGCCGCGCCGAAAAAACCGACGTGATGTTCATCTTCGACACAAGCGGGTCATGGGTGGGGTGCTCAACGAAGCGAAAGAGGAAATCAAGACAAGTCATCTCCGAAACAAGCGCCAGCATTCCCAATACGGCCTCGGGGTTGCGAACGTCGAAGACCTCACCGGCTACGACAACGGCACGCTGTCCGAACAAAAAGCGAAAAAATCGAAGAAGACCGGGAAAAACAGGAGCGCTCGTCCAGTAGTCGCGGCGGACTCGTCCAGTGCCTTGGAAGCGAGCGCCACGACTTGATAGCGCGATGCACAGGGTCGCTTGTGGGGCGTGTTTCCTCTTGCGGGCGCTCTTGGCGTAGCCGGGCCCCATGTCCGGCGAGAATAGCCCTGAGCTTCGCCGAGCGCTCAGTCGCCAGCTCCTTGAAGAACTCATCGCCGGCTTTCTCACCGGCGAGTCGGTTCCCCAGACCACCTTTCGGCGCTGAGGGTCACAGACCAGAGTCAGGTAGCGGTGCTGCTTGCGCCAGGAGACCTCGTCCATGCCGATGTCAAACAGCATCATTCACGCGGTCGGGATCGAGCTCGTCCCGGGAGACGCGCTCGATGATACGTCCACCGTGCGCCAGTTGACCCGACCAGCCGGCAGATCGTGCTCTTGTCGGTCCAGCTCGCCAGGCAGGCGACGAGGCGCTCGAAGTCCTTGGTGAAGTCCGCGCCGATCCGGGCGATCGGTACGTCAGCGGTGCGCACCTCGTGGACCGGGCAGGACGGGCCGCCGCGCTGCGCGGGGGTCTGAGCCTCAGGCCCCAAGTCTCGGTGGCTCCGTCGAGAGCCGCTTCGGCCGGCGTCTTCCCTGGTCCGCCTTCCAGGAGGGCTGCTGGAACGAAACCGGTGGAACCGCGATGGAAGCCCAAGCCGGAGGGCGCTGCGCAGGCGCGGTCCCGTCGGACCAGGGCATCTGGCATGACTTCGCAGCACGGTTGAAGAACCACACGCCTTCAACGAAACAATCGAGTCGAAGAAGCGATCGATAACCTGTCCGGTAGCGAGGTGGCACATGGCGGCGGCGATGGGCCCGAAGCCTACGGGAGAGCCTTGTGGGAGACGGACACAAATCCGCAGGTCAACTGGCGTCCCGGCGCCAGGCATGAGATCGTGATGATCGCCGATCAGGTGCCGCACACTCCCAATGTCAACGAAGGCATCCCGGAAGGGTTTTGGTTCGAAAACCCCTTCGACACGGGAGAAGAACTTCCAGGGAAATGGGGTATCCCGGACACACAGTGGAAAGAAGGCGAATCGCTTGAGTTCCACAAAACCCTGGAGAAGCTCGCGGTCGACGGCAAGCCGCTCGCGATGGTCGACTACAAAGACACCGAAGGCGATTTCATCCACTACTGGGAATACTGGGCTGCGCAGAGCGGTGGGCAAGCATTGGAAGCTCAGGCTGAAGGCAAAGAATTCGGCAGCAAGCTCATCGCGATCGTGAAAGAAGCCACTGGCCGCGCGCTGCCTCCGTGTCCCACGGGTTATGAGCCCCGCGTAGGCGAAGAAGCCTGCGTGCCGGTCCCGCCCAAACCGGCGAGTCACCCCACCGTCACCCAGGTGATCTGCAACCTCGTGATCGCCACCGCCACCGACACGTGCACAGCCACCGTCGGTGACGCGGCGAGCGCGGGAGCGACGAATCCGACCGGCACAGTGACGTTCACCAGCAAAAGCGGCGGCGTGTTCATCGCGGGCAACACCTGCAACCTCACGAACACCCCGCTGTCAGGCAACACCTCGAGCTGCTCGGTGCAGTTCCTGCCGCCCACGACCGCGAGCACGCTGCCGGCGATCACGGCGACGTACTCTGGCGACAGCACCCACAACTCGAGCAGCGGCTCGACTCACTACGGAGCCGCCGACGAACTGATCACACTCGTCGACCTCTCCGAAGGAGGCACGATCAAGCCGGGGGGCACCGTCGAAGTGCCGATCACCTGCGGCTTCCCATGCACGACCGGCGGTGCACTGCTCAGCGGGCCGGGGGGTCTGGCGGGGCTCGCCTCGTTCACACCGGGGCAGCAGGCTGTCCTTGCCTACAGCGCGAGCGGACACGGCAAGAAGAAGCAAAAGAAGAAGCCTGTCCTCCTCGGCAGGGGGACGCTCAAGCTCACCAAAGCCGGCAAGGGCACGCTCGTCATCAAGCTCACGAGCAAGGCCAAGCGCGCGCTGAGCCACGTCGGCAGAGGAGGCGTGCGGGTGACGCTCGAGGTCACGGTCGAGACCGCCTATGGCACGCTGGTCGGAACCAAGACCGAGTCCCTCACGCTCCACAAGACCACGAAGCACCACAAGCACAAGAAGTAACCTGGCGCATCGACACGCTGAGGTTGCGGTACGGGGCGCCCACGGGCGCCCCGTCTGCTTTGCAGGGCCAGTCGCCCTGCGTCGCCCTACAATGCCTCTCATGGAGGGCTCACTGTCCGAGACGAGCGCAAGAAGCTGGCTGCGCTGCTACCGCTGCTGGTCCCAAGATCTCGAGGTTCAGGTCCACTACGAGGGGATCCACAAGATCGACCCCGACACGGGCGAGCGCTCGGAAGTCGTCGATGAGCTGCAGGAGGCGGTCGTGCAGTGTCTGGACTGCATGCACGACCAGCCCCATCTCGGCTTCAAGGACGGTCGCGTCGAACCGATCGAAGACCGCTGGGAGCGGATGATCGCTGGCACTCCCTGGGTCGCCTCGTGCACGGTCTCGGTCGACGCCGACGACGTCGAGAGCTGCTCGGGCCCGGAGGCCGGCGACGCGCTGTCGTACGCCGCGTTCGGCGATCATGGTGTGCGCGAGTTCTTCACGCACGTGCGCTTTCACAAGCACGAGGAAGACGCGCGCATCATCGTGCACCTGCTCGTCGAGCTGTACGCGCGCTCGCTGGAGGAGGCCACCGACGTGCTCGAGTCCGCGGCCCGCGGCGCGCTGACGATCACCTCGCTGGCCGAGGAGTCCCGCCCGCCGGCATCGGCCGACGAGATGCACAGCCACGAATAGGGCTAGCCGAGGCGCTGTTCGAGCGCGTCGAGTTGCGCCGTCAGCTCGGCGGGCAGGTTGCTGAATTTGGCTAGGTGCTCTCGGAACTGGGGCAGTTGAGCCTTCCACTCGTCGACGTCGACGCGCAGCAGCTCGGCCATGTCCGCTTCGGAGACGTCCAGCCCGCGCGTGTCGATGCCCTCGCCGCCGACAGGCGGGATCAGGCCGATCGGGGTCTCGGTGGCCGCGCCGTGACCGGCGCAGCGGGCGAACACCCATGACAGGACCCGGGAGTTCTCGCCGAAGCCCGGCCATAGGAACCGCCCGCCGGCGTCCTTGCGAAACCAGTTGACGTAGAAGATCTTCGGCAGCTGGCGCGGGTGGGCGGGATCCGATCTGCCCATCTGCAGCCAGTGAGCGAAGTAGTCGGCCATGTTGTAGCCGCAGAACGGCAGCATCGCGAACGGATCGAAGCGCAGCTCGCCCACGGTCCCGGTGGCCGCGGCGGTCTTCTCCGAGCTCATCACCGCGCCGAGGAACACGCCGTGCTCCCAGTCGGTCGCCTCGGTCACGAGCGGCACCACGGTCGAGCGGCGCCCGCCGAACAGCATCGCGTCGATCGGCACGCCCGCCGGGTCCTCCCACTCGGGCGCGATCGCCGGGTCCTGGGCGGCCGGGGCGGTGAAGCGCGCGTTGGGATGCGCCGCGGGCGGGGCGGGCGGGTCCGTATCCGGCGTCCAGTCGTTGCCGTGCCAGTCGGTCAGGTGGTCGGGCTTGTCCTTCGTCAACCCCTCCCACCAGACGTCGCCATCGTCGGTGCGCGCGCAGTTGGTGAAGATCGAGTTGCGCTCGATCGTGCGGATCGCGTTCGGGTTGGTCTTCGCGCCCGTCCCCGGCGCGACGCCAAAGAACCCGGCCTCGGGGTTGATCGCGTACAGCCGCCCGTCATCGCCGAACTTCATCCACGCGATGTCATCGCCGATCGTCTCCACCTTCCAGCCCTCGAGCGTGGGGATCAGCATCGCCAGGTTCGTCTTGCCGCAGGCGCTTGGGAACGCGCCGGTGATGTACTTGACCTCGCCCTCGGGCGAGGTCAGCTTGAGGATCAGCATGTGCTCGGCCATCCAGCCCTCGTCGCGGGCCATCACCGAGGCGATGCGCAGCGCGAAGCACTTCTTGCCGAGCAGCGCGTTGCCGCCGTAGCCCGAGCCGAACGACCAGATCTCGCGCGTGTCGGGGAAGTGGACGATGTACTTGTTCTCGGCATTGCACGGCCAGGCAACGTCCTGCACGCCGTCATCGAGCGGCATGCCGACGGAGTGCAGGCACGGAACGAAGTCGCCTTCGCCGCCGAGCGCGTCCAGCGCGCCCTGGCCCATGCGCGTCATGATGCGCATGCTCACCGCCACGTACGTCGAGTCGGTCAGCTGCACGCCGACATAGCTGTGGTCGGAGCCGTGCGGTCCCATCAGGAACGGCACCACGTACATCGTGCGCCCGCGCATCGAGCCCTCGAACAGCTCGTTCAGCGTCGCGCGCATCTCGTCCGGGTCGCGCCAGTTGTTCGTCGGCCCGGCTTCGGCCTCGGTGGCCGAGCAGATAAACGTGCGGTCCTCGACGCGCGCCACGTCGCCGGGGTCCGACAGCGCCAGATAGGAGTTGGGCCGCTTCGCCTCGGACAGCTTCTCGAACGTGCCCGCGTCGACGAGCTCCTGGCAGAGGCTGTCGTACTCTTGCGCCGAGCCGTCGCACCAGTGGATCTCCTCGGGTTCGGTCAGCGCCGCAATCTCGTCGACCCACGCCAGCAGGCGCTCGTTCTTGGTGGGGGCGGGCACAGTTGTGTTCATGATTTGCGGGCTTCTCCTTGACTTGAGAGTCCAATGAGCCTACCGAACACCTCCTAAATGTTGTTCTCGGAGGCCGTTTCGCCCCCGCCTGGATCCTTCCGGGGCACGAGCACGAGCCGCTTGAACTCGGCCACGAGCACGCCGTCCTGGTTGAGCACGCGCGTGTGCACGCGCACGGTGCCGCGGTCGGGCTTTGACTGGGACTCGCGCTTCTCCAGCACCTCGGACTCGCAGAACAGGGTGTCGCCGTGGAACACCGGCGCCGGGTGGCTCAGTTCCTCGGTGGCGAGGTTGGCGATCGCCTTGCCGCTGACGTCGCTGACCGACATGCCCAGCGCCAGCGAGTACACGAGCGGTCCTACGACCACATTGCGCCCCTGCTGGGATTTGGCGGCGTACACGTCGTTGAGATGCAGCGGGTGGTGATTCATCGTGAGCAGGCAGAACAGGTGGTCGTCGGACTCGGTCACCGTCTTGGCGGGCCAGTGCTTGTAGACGGCGCCGACCTCGAACTCCTCCAGGTAGCGGCCGTACGGGTGGGCGCCGCTCGCCTCGCGCGCGGCCTGCTCGGTCTCAACGAATCGGGTCTCGCTCATGGGTTCCGTCGGGTGCACCCGACTCGGGGACTCGCCAACGATACAGTTGGCAGCCTCGGGAGCAGACAACACCAGGAAGATCCGATTTGCGCAACCCCCGCGACTTCTTCAAGCCACTCGCCATCGACGCCCCCGAGCCGGCTCGGGAGATCCCGTTCAAGCCCTCCCGGATGATCCACTTCATGGACTTCTCGAACCCGAAAATGGTCGACAAGACGCCCGATCTCGCGCCCAAGGTCGACATCCTGCTGGGCAACCTCGAGGACGCCGTGCCGCTCGACTGCAAGGAGGCTGCGCGCGAGGGGCTGATCCGGGTGGGCAGCGAGATGGACCTCGGCGACACGGCACTGTGGACACGCGTCAACGAGCTCGCCTCGCCCTACTTCCTCGACGACATCACCCGGATCGTGGGCGAGATAGGTCACAAGATCGAGGTCGTGATGGTGCCCAAGATCGAGGGCCCCTGGGACATCCACTATGTCGATCGCCTGCTCGCCCAGCTCGAGGCGAAGGCCGGCCTGGAGCGCCCGATCCTCGTGCACGCTGTACTCGAGACCCACCTCGGCGTCGCGAACCTCGAGGAGATCGCGGCCGCCTCACCGCGCATCCAGGGCATGTCCTTCGGCCCCGCCGACCTGGCGGCGTCGCGGCGCATGAAGACCACGCGCGTCGGCGGCGGGCACCCCGGCTACCGCACGATCGCCGACCCCGACCCCGAGCACCCCGACGCCCCGCGGCCCAGCTACCAGCAGGACCCCTGGCACTACTCGATCGCGCGCATGGTCGACGCCTGCACCGCCGTCGGCGCGCTGCCCTTCTACGGCCCCTACGGCGACATCTCAGACGAAGAGGGCTGCGAGACGCAGTTCCGCGCCGCCTTCCTGCTGGGCTGCGTGGGCGCGTGGTCACTGCATCCGGCTCAGATCGCGATCGCCAAGCGCGTGTTCTCACCCGATCCCGAGGAGGTCGCGTTCGCGAAAAAGGTGATCGCGGCGATCCCCGACGGACGCGGCGTGCACATGATCGACGGCAAGATGCAGGACGATGCGACCTGGAAGCAGTGCAAGGTGATGGTGAGCCTCGCGGAAATGCTCGCGCGCAAGGACCCCGAGCTGGCTGTCGCGTACGGCCTCGAGCCGGTCTCCGTATAGGCTTCCGCGCCGCATGAGGTTCTTCGAGTTCGAGGCACGCGAGGTCATCAAGCGCGCCGGCATCCCCGTCACCGACTACGGATTCACGACCGACCCTGCCGAGGCCCGCGAGATCGCCGCGCGGATCGGGGGTCCGACCGTGATCAAGTCCCAGGTTCTGTCGGGCGGGCGGATGAAGGCGGGCGGGGTCAAGTTCGCCGACACGCCCGAGGAGGCAGAGTCCCATGCGCGCGACATCCTGGCGTTGGAGATCGGCGGGCACATGCCCCGCGGCGTGCTCGTCGACCCGAAGGCCGAGGTCGAGCAGGAGTACTACGCGGGCGTCGTCTGGGACGGGACGCGCAAGCAGCCGGTGATGATCTTCTCGCCGGTGGGCGGTATCGACATCGAGCAGGTCGCCGAGGAGCAGCCCGAGGCGGTCGGGCGGCGGCATTTCTCAAACATATTGCCGTTCAGCGAGTTTCAGGCCAAGGAGGTGATCGCCTCCACGGGCGTCACGGGGTCGGCGCTGAACAAGCTCGTCCCGATCGTGACCCGTCTGGCGAAGGTGTTCGTGGAGAACGACATGACGCTCGCCGAGATCAACCCGCTCGGGCGGCTCGCCGACGGCTCGTTCGTCGCGCTCGACGCGCACATGGAGATCGAGAACGAGGCGCGCGGCCGACACGCCAAGCTGCTGAAGGAGCTGGGCGTCGGCGATGAGGAGACCCGCCAGGCGCGCGAGGCGACGCCGTTCGAGCTCGCCGGGCGAGGAGGTCGACGCGACCGACCACCGCGGCGTCGCCGGCAACGTGACCGAGTTCGACGGCGACCTCGGCCTCGTGATCGGGGCGGGCGGGGGCTCGCTGACGCTGTTCGACGCGGTGCGCGCCCACGGCGGCAGACCCGCCAACTACTGCGAGATCGGCGGCAACCCGTCCGTGGCCAAGGCATGCGGCCTGGCCAAGCTGGTTCTGGGCAAGCCCGGCGTCGAGAAGATCGCAGTGATGATGTCGATCGTCTCCAACACGCGCGTGGACATCGTCGCCCGCGGCGTCATCAAAGCGTGTCTCGAGCTCGGCGAGGACCCGGCCGAGAAGATCGCGATCTTCCGCATTCCCGGGGCGTGGGAGGAGGAGGGCTTCAAGATCCTCGAGACGCTACGGCGTCGACTACGCCGATCGCAGCGTGTCGCTGAACGAGGCCGCCCGCAGGGCCGTCGAGAAGATCCAGGGGGTCGCTGCCTGATGTCAATCCTGATCGACGCGGACACGACCTTCATCGTCCAGGGCATCACCGGTCGCGAGGCGGTCAACCTGACTCGTGAGTGCCTGGACTACGGCGCCGGCGCGAAGGTGGTCGGCGGAGTCACGCCCGGACGGCTGGGCCGCGAGGTGCACGGCGTGCCCGTGTTCGACACGGTCGCGCAAGCGGTCGAGCACCACGGCTCACCGATCGATGGGTCAGTGGTCACGGTCCCCCCCGCCTTCACCAAGGACGCGGTGTTCGAGGCGATCGAGAACGGGGTCAAGCTGATCGTGATCGTCACCGAGCGCATCCCGCGGCGCGACGTCGCGCAGATGGTCGAGCTCGCCACGTTGCGCGGCGCGCGCATCATCGGCCCCAACTGCCTCGGGATCATCGTGCCCGACGTGATCAAGATGGGCGGCATCGGCGGCCCCGCGAAAAACGCTGCCCAGGCCTATACGCCCGGGCCGATCGGCGTGATCTCGCGCTCGGGCGGCATGACCACCGAGATGTCCTCGACTCTGAGCGCCGCCGGGCTGGGTCAGTCCACCGCCGTGTCGATCGGCGGCGACGCGATCATCGGCTCCACCTACGCCGAGCTGATGGGGCTGTTCGAGGCCGACGAGCAGACGCAGGGCATCGTCATCTACACCGAGCCCGGCGGTCGCATGGAGGCCGAGCTCGCATCGTGGGTCACGGAGAACAATTCGCGCCTGCCCATCGTCGCATTCATGGCGGGCCGGTTCATGGACGAGATGCCGGGCATGAGCTTCGGGCATGCCGGCACGATCGTCGAAGGCAAGGCCGACACGGCGAGCGAGAAGATCGCCCGGCTCGCCCAGGCCGGGATCGTCGTGGCCGAGCGGATCGAGGACATCCCAGGCCTGATCGGCGACAAGATCGCCGAGCTGGCCGGCAGCGCGACGGCCACCGCGGGCGCCGCAACCGGGGCGAGCGGGTCATGAGAGCCGAAGGCACGTTCATCGCGGTCGAGGTCGACGACACGGCCGCCGCCGACGCCGAGCTCGCGCGCAAGCTCACGGAGGCCTGTCCGGTGGACATCTTCGCCCAGAGCGACACCGGCGCGCTGGAGCTTGTCGAGCGGCAATCTCGACGAGTGCGTCCTGTGCCGCCTGTGCCTCGATGCTGCGGGTGGGTGGGGTCCGGGTCCTGCGGTCAGGGTGATCAAGCTCTACGACAACGACGCCATCCTTGCCTGATCGTCGCACGCCGGTGACATAGTTTTTGTGGTTTGTGCACTATAGTTATACCGACCTCAGAAAGAGCAAGAAAAAGACAACAGACACAGCTCCCCCATGGGGTATGGTCACATCAGAGCAGCCGTGAACGAAAACTTCTCACTGATCGTGATGTGCCTGTTCCTGCTGGCCTCGCTGGCGTTCCTCGCGCAGCAGCTGACCGCCTACCACTGACCGACGTTACTGGTGCGCCTTGGGCGTGCGGGCGCGTTCCTGCTGCTTCTCGATGACGTTGACGATCAGGCGCATGTACTGCTCGACGCCGCTGGCCTTTGCCTGCCCGTAGGTGAACGCCTCGATCCAGTCCGGCACCTTCGCCTCATGGGCCATCGCGTTGAAGAACTCCCGGCGCATGTCCACCCGGATGCGGGCATCGGCGGCGATGTCCTTGGAGACGCTGAGCTCGGGCAGCTGCACCCGGAACTGCTGGGTGTCGCCGCGCCCGCGCAGATCGACCCCGACCACCAGCTTCATCGGCGCGAGCGCCGGCACCTCCTGAAGGAAGTTGCGCACCGCCGTCTCGATCAGCGTCTTTGCGTCCTCGGCCATCGGATCAGATTCTTATGGCGCTGCAACAGCTTGCGCCCGATCACCATGCGCTGGATCTCCGAGGTGCCCTCGCCGATCAGCAGGAGCGGGGCGTCGCGGTAGAGGCGCTCGATCTCGTACTCCTTGGAGTAGCCGTAGCCGCCGTGGATGCGAAACGACTCCTCGACGCAGAAGCGGCCGGCCTCCGAGGCGAACAGCTTGGCCATGCCGGCCTCCAGGTCCGAGCGCTCGCCGGCGTCCTTCAGCCGCGCGGCGCGCAATGTCAAGAGGCGCGCGGCATCGACCTGGGTGGCCATGTCGGCGAGCTTGAACTGGATCGCCTGGTGCTCTGCGATCGGGCGCCGAAGGTCTTTCGCTCCTGCGAGTAGCGCAGCGCCGAGCTCGAGCGCGCGCTGGGCGATGCCGACGCCGCGCGCGGCGACATTCACGCGGCCGACCTCCAGGGCATCCATCATCTGCGAGAACCCCCGGTTCAGGCCCGCGGACTCCCCCCCGAGGATGTTCTCGGCCGGGCAGCGATAGCCGTCGAACACGAGCTCGGTCGACTCGACGCCCTTGTAGCCGAGCTTCTTGATCTTCGGCGGCACGTTCAGCCCGGCGAGCTCGCCGGTGTTCTCGCCGGCGCCGGGCTCTTTCTCGGCGATGAAGCACGTGAACCCGCGATGGCGCGGCTCGGCGTCGGGGTCGGTCTTGACGAGCACGAACACGAGCGAGGACAGCAGCCCGTTCGTGACCCACATCTTCTGGCCGTTGATCTCGTACTTGCCGTCGTCGCCCTTCTTCGCGGACGTTTTGATCGCCTGAACGTCCGACCCCAGCTCGGGCTCGGACAGCGAGAACGCCGCCCGGATCTCGCCCGTGGCCATCCGCGGCAGGTAGCGCTGACGCTGCTCGTCGGAGCCGAACTTCATCAGCAGGTAGGAGCCGATGAAGTGCGTGTTGATCACGCCCGAGATCGAGATCCAGCCGCGCGAGAGCTCCTCGACGATCATCGCGTAGGTCGTCAGATCCGAGCCCCATGCCGCCGTACTCCTCGGGGATCGTCACCCCGAACAGGCCGAGCTCCTTCATCTGCTCCACGATCGGCTCGGGGAACGAGTCCTCGTGGTCGTAATGCTCGGCGTTGGGCAGGATCTGCTCGTCGGCGAACTGACGCACCATCTCGGTGATCGCCCGCTGCTCGTCGGTCTTCTCGGTGTACGGCTCGGCGGCTACGGCCATTCGCTTTGCGCTCCAGGATCGTTTTGGGGAAGAGAGAGAGAATACCGTCGTGAACTTCGCTCGCGACGTCCTCGACCGGTTGCCCGCCGGCGGCCTGGCTCTCGTGGAGCTGGCGCGTGACGGCACGCGGCGCGAGTGGAGCTTTGCGGAGGTGAGCGAGCGCAGCGCACGCCTGGCTGGGACGCTCGCGCGGCGGGGCATCGGACGGGGCGACGTGGTGATGACGCTGATCGGCAACCGTCCCGAGTGGGTGATCGCGATGTGCGCCTGCTTTCGCATCGGCGCGGTCGTGCTGCCGTGCACCGAGCAGCTGCGGGCCAAAGACCTGCGTATGCGCATCGACGTGGCCCGGCCATCGCTGATCGTGGCCGACGAGCGCAACCGCGCCGAGCTGCAGGCGGCACGGCCGGACTGCGAGGTCGTGCTCGTGCCCGACGAGTCGCTGTTCGCATCCGAGCCCGCGCCCGCGATCGAGCTCACCGAGGAGGACCCCTGCCTGATCACGTTCACGAGCGGCACCTCCGGCGAGCCCAAGGCCGTCGTGCACGCGCAGCGCTACCTCTCCGGCCAGCGCATCCAGGCGGCGCACTGGCTGGGGGCGCGCGCCGGCGAGCTGGCGTGGTGCACGGCCGCGTCGGGCTGGAGCAAGTCGGCGCGCAACGTGTTTATCGCGCCATGGCTTTCGGGAGCTGGCGCGCTGCTGCACGACGCGCGGTTCGATCCGGCGGAGCGGCTGGAGCTGCTGGCGCGCGAATGCGTGAGCGTGCTGTGCATGGCGCCGACCGAGTACCGCGTGATCGCCGCCCGCACGACCCTGCGCGCACTGCCGGACCTGCGCACGATGGTGGCCGCGGGTGAGGCGCTGAACCCCGAGGTGCAGCGCGCATGGCGCGAAGCTACGGGTATCGACATACGCGACGGCTACGGCCAGACCGAGACCGGGCAGCTGACCGGCATCGCCCACGGCGAGCCCGCCCGGCCGGGCTCGATGGGCAGGCGCGCTGCCCGGCGTATCGCTGTATGTGAGCGACGGTGAGCTGGTCGCCGATCCGCGGACGGTGCCGACGTTCTTCCTGGGCTACCTCGGCGAGGGCGTGGAGCGCCGGGAGGACGGGACATGGCGCATCGAGGATCGGGGCGCGGGGGACGCGGACGGCGCCAGCGGGACGCGGGGAGCCGAGCCATGGCACACCGGTGACCGTGTGCGCGAAGACGACGACGGCTACCTGTGGTTCGAGGGCCGCAACGACGACGTGATCGTCTCCGCCGGCTATCGCATCGGGCCCTTCGAGGTCGAGTCCGCGCTCGTCTCCCACTCCGCGGTGGCGGAGGCCGCGGCGGTGGCGGCGCCCGATGCGGAGCGAGGGTCGGTCGTGCGCGCGGTGGTCGTGCTTCGCGAGAACGCTCCTGCACCGAGCGCCGAGCTCGTGCGCGAGCTGCAGGAGCACGTAAAGCGCGAAACGGCGCCGTACAAGTACCCGCGCATCGTCGAGTTCGCGCCCGAGCTGCCGAAGACGGCGAGCGGCAAGATCAAGCGGGCCGAGCTCGGTCGGGCCAGGTCAGCTGAGCGCAACGATCGCGTCGATCTCGACCTGCGCGCCCCGGGGCAGCTGCGCGACGCCGACCGTGACCCGCGCGGGCGGGTCCTCGCCGAAGAACGACGCGTAGAGGTCGTTGACCTCAGCGAACGGCGCCAGGTCAGTCATGTACACGGTCAGGCGCGCCGCTCGCGCCAGATCGGCGCCGGCGGCGGCACACACGGCCTGTAGGTTCTCCAGGCAGCGGCGGGCCTGCTCGGCCGCGGTGGTCCCAACGAGCTCGCCGGTGGCGGGGTCGAGCGGGATCTGGCCCGAGCAGAACAGCAGCTCGCCGGCGCGTACGGCGTGGCTGTAGGGACCGATCGCGGGCGGCGCGCCGGGCGCGAATACGATTTCACGATCCGTGGCGATCGCCTGACACTAGCGCGCCTGCGATCCCGATCCACTAGATTCCGCCTGTGGGACATGTCAGGGGCTTCGCCGTCGCCGCGCTCCTGGCGGCGGGCGCATGCGGGTGGACCGCGACCGCGCAGGCCCAGATCGCGTGGGCGCCGTGCGGCGACAGCAACGACTACGCCTGCGGGCATCTGACGGTGCCGCTGGACCCCGGCGGGGCGACACCGGGAACGATCACGCTTGCGATGCGCCGCCACCGCGCGCCGGTCGCGGTCGGGGAAGCGCGCGAAGCGGTGATCGCGCTGGCGGGCGGCCCGGGCCAGGCGGCGATCCCGTTCGCCGAAGACTTCGCGCATCAGCTCGGGCCGATCCTGGCCACGCGCGATCTGCTCGTGTTCGACCAGCGCGGCATCGGCCTGTCGCATCCGCTGTCATGCCACCGTTTCGAACTGAGCGCGGGCGGGCCGGCAGGCCAGCAGATCGCCGAATGTGCCGCCCAGATCGGTCTCGAACGGACCGACTACACGACCGCCCAGACCGTCGCCGACATCGAGGCGATCAGGCAGGCGGGCGGCTACGAAAAGCTCGTGCTCTACGGGACCTCGTACGGGACGAAGGTCGCCGAGCGCTACGCGCAGGCCTACCCGGGCCACGTCTCTGCCCTCGTGCTCGACTCGGTCGTGCCCCCGAACGGCCCGGAACCGCTGAACCTGCCGACGTTCGCGGCGATCCCGCGCGTATTGCGCCAGCTGTGCGCGAGGCGCGCGTGCGCGCGCATCACACCCGAACCGGTCGCCGACCTGACAAAGCTCGTCAGACGGATGGACGGGGGTGCGCTGAGCGGGCGCTGGATCGATGGCGATGGGCACGCGCATACGCTGCGGTTCTCCGCCAACACGCTGCTCGACGTCCTGATCGACGGCGATCTCGAACCGGTGCTGCGCGCGGAACTCCCCGCTGCGGTGCGCGCAGCGGCCGGTGGTGACACGGCCCCGTTCGCGCGCCTGCTGCGCGTGGCCTCGCAGCGTGGCGAAGGCAACGAAGAAGAAAGCCCGAGCGAGAGCTTCGACACGCCCCTGTACTACGCGACCAGCTGCGAAGAGGAGTTGTTCGACTGGAATCGCTCCTCCAGTCCGGCCAAGCGCTTGGCCGAAATCACAGCGCGGATCAGCGGACTCCCGGCGAGCCTGATCGCGCCATTCACACCGAGCAACGTGCTCTCGATCAGCGACATGCCCGCCTGCGCGTTCTGGCCGTACACGACCCCCGCTCCCGCGCCCGTGCAGGCGCCGCTGCCAAGCGTGCCCACGCTGATCCTGAGCGGTGCCGACGATCTGCGCACGCCGACCGCGAACGCGCGCGAAGTCGCCGCGCAGATCCCGGGCTCACACGTCGTGGTCGTACCGGAAGTCGGGCACTCGGTCCTCGGCAGCGATCTCAGCGGATGCTCGAGCAGAGCGCTGCAGGCGCTGTTCAAGCCCGCTCAGATCAAACCCTGCACAGGAGGCGGGCCGCAGATCCTGGGCCTGCTCGGGCTGGCGCCGCTGGCGCCGGCCCACCTGTCCGATGTCCCTCCCGCCAGGGGCAGCCGCGGGCTGCCCGGACGCACGCTCGACGCGGTGGGGCTGACGCTGGCGGATTCTCGCGCGCCAGGCGACCGTGCAGGCGCTCGGGGCGCTGGAGTCCGGCAACATCGGCGGTCTGGTGTCCCTGCGGGCCGGCGGCCTGCGCGCGGGCTGGGCGAGCATCGCGGACGGAAAGCTGACCCTCCACGACTACTCCTACATACCGGGCGTGACCGTCTCCGGGAAGATCTCCCAGAACGGGGCCGTGCTCCGGATCGGCGGCGCGGCGGCGGCGCGCGGGACGCTGCGCCTGGAAGCGCACCTGCTGAGCGGAACGCTTGGCGGCAAGCACGTTCACGCCGGCCACAGCCTCGACGGGGCGGCCGCGGGTGCCGCTATTCTCAGAATGAATGCACAGACGAGCCCCAAGCTTGGTCCTGGTGGCTCTGCTGCCCGCGCTGGCGCTCGCAGGCTGGCCCTCCTCCTCGCTCGCCTCCCCTGAATTCACACCCTGTGCGGGCAACGCCCCGGCAGGTTTCGCCTGCGCGACGGTGCCCGTGCCGCTGGACCGCGCGGGAGCGGCGCCCGGCACGATCTCGTTGAAGGTCGAGCGCAAGCTGGCGGACGCCGTCCCGAGCAGGAGCGCCGTCGTCGCCCTCGCTGGCGGCCCCGGCCAGGCCGCGCTGGGGCTGGGCGAATTCATCGCCAAGGCGATCGGCCCGGCGCTTGCATCGCGCGATCTGCTCGTGTTCGACCAGCGCGGCACCGGCGAATCGAACCCGTTGAGCTGTCCGGCCTTCAGCAGCGCGAGCGAAGCCGAACAGGTCAAGTCGATCGGCGAACTGATCGGGCGCTGCGCGCAGCAGCTCGGACCCGCGCGCGGTTCCTACACGACCCAGGAATCGGTGGAAGACATCGAGGCGCTGCGGCAGGCGGGCGGCTATGAAAAGCTCGTGCTGTACGGAACGTCATACGGGACGAAGGTCGCGCTCGAGTACGCCGAACGCTATCCCCAGCACGTGGAAGCGCTCGTGCTCGACTCGGTCGTGCCGACCAACGGGCCGGAACCGTTCGCGGTGTCCACGTTCCAGGCGATCGGCGGGGTGCTGAGCGAGCTGTGCACGAACGACGCCTGCGCGGGGATCACCTCGAATCCGACCGCCGATCTCGCGCGGCTGATCGCTGGGCTGCGCAAGCACGCCCTCAGCGGCTCGGTCTATGACGGCTCGGGACAACGCCACGCGGTCAGGCTGAGCGAGACCGGGCTGCTGGGGATCCTGCAGGCGGGAGATCTGAATCCGGCTCTGCGCGCGCTGCTGCCAGCGGCCGTCGTATCGGCGCTGCGCCACGATCCCGACCCGCTGCTGCGCCTGGAGCTGCTCTCAGAGGATCTGATCCCGAACGTTCCCGGCAGGCGTCCCACCGAAAGCTCGGATTCGATCGACGAAGCGCTGTTCATCGACACCTCCTGTGAAGAGCTGCCGTTCCCCTGGCAGCGCTCCGCCGCGCCGGCGACACGACTTGTCGAAGCGCTGAGCGCACTGCACAGCCTGCCCAGCGGCGACTTCTATCCGTTCGACGCGACCACGGCGTTCGACGCGAGCCTCGTACCCGATTGCGCGAGCTGGCCAGACACCTCTCCGTCACCGCCCGCGCAGGCCCCCCTGCCAGACGTGCCGACGCTGCTCCTCTCCGGAGAGCAGGACCTGCGCACGCCGACCTCGGGCGCGCGCAGCGTCGCCGCGCGGATCCCGGACGCGCAGCTGCTCGTCGTCCCGTTCACGGGCCATTCGGTTCTCGGCAGCGATTTCAGCGGCTGCGCCGAGGCCGCTGTGGCGGCGTTCTTCGGCGGCGGGGTCGGCGGGCAACCAATCCAGCCGTGCGCGTCCACCCAGGACGAGTTCGCCCCCACGCCGATCACGCCCACGAAGCTAGCCTACATCCACACGCCGTCGGTCCTCGGCGGTAAGCCCGGGCAGACCCTGACGGCCGTGCTCGACACGATCCTCGACCTCAACCGCCAGGTGATCGGCGCGACGCTGCAAGCCGACGCGGAACTGCCGGCCGGCTCGAGCTTCGGCGGCCTGCGCGGGGGATACGCGCGGCTGGACACCTCTTCGGTGGTGCTCCACGACTTCTCGTTCGTGCCGGGCGTGGCGCTCAGCGGGACGTTCCCTGTCAAGGGCGGCCAGTTGCAGACGGCCTCGATCCGGATATCCGGCTCGACGGCTTCGCAGGGCACGGTCAGGGTCGGCGGCAGCCCGACGGTCAGCGGTACGCTCGGCGGCAGACGGTTCAACGTGAACATCGCCCACGTAAAGCTCGCCCGCGCCGGTGCCGGCGCCCGCGGCGACGGCGAATGGCCGGCGGGCAGAGTGGCGTTCCCGCTACCGGGTCTGGCCCGGATACGCTGAACGGGTGACCAACGCCCTCGCGCGGGAGACCTCCCCCTACCTGCGCCAGCACGCCTCCAACCCGGTCAACTGGCTGCCGTGGGGACCGGTCGCATTGGCCCGCGCCAGAGACGAGGACAAGCCGCTGCTGGTATCGATCGGCTACTCGGCCTGCCACTGGTGCCACGTGATGGAGCGGGAGTCCTTCGAGGATCCGCGCACGGCGGCGCTGATGAACGAGATGTTCGTATGCGTCAAGGTCGACCGCGAGGAGCGCCCGGACGTCGACGCGCTGTACATGGACGCCGTCCAGACCATGACCGGCCACGGCGGCTGGCCGCTGAACGTGTTCCTCACGCCCGAGCAACTCCCCTTCTACGGCGGCACCTACTTCCCACCCGAGCCCCGCCCCGGAATGCCCGCCTGGACACAGATCCTGCAGGCGATCGCCGAGGCGTGGTCGCAGCGCCGCGAGGAGATCAGGGCCGGTGGGAAGCGGCTGCGCGAGCGGCTCTCAGGCGGCGCGCTGCTCGAGCCCTCCCCTCAGCCGCTACGCGAGGACTCGCTGGACGAGGCCCTTGCGGGACTGCGCGCCGCGTTCGACACGCGCGATGGCGGATTTGGAGGCCCACCCACCCACGCGCCGAAGTTCCCGCAGGCGTCCGTGATCGAGCTGCTGCTGCTGCGAGGCGAGCGCGAGATGGCACTCGGCACGCTCCGCGCGATGGCCCGCGGCGGCATCCACGACCAGCTCGGCGGCGGCTTTCACCGCTACGCGGTCGACGCGACCTGGACGGTGCCTCACTTCGAGAAGATGCTCTACGACAACGCCCTCCTCGCCCGCGCCTACCTGCACGGCTGGCAGGCCTCCGGCGACGCCGGCCTGCTGGAGGTCTGCCGCGACACGCTCGACTGGGCGCTGTGCGAGATGCGCGACCCGGCGGCGGCGGAGGGCGGGTTCTACTCCGCGCTGGACGCCGACTCGGAGGGAGTCGAGGGTCGCTTCTACGTGTGGACCCTCGCCGAGCTGCGGACGTCGCTCGGCGCGGACGCCGAGGCGGCGATCGCGTGGTTCGGCGCCACCGAGCAAGGGAATTTCGAGGACCCGCACCATCCCGAGCCCGGCTTGAACGTCCTGACCGATCGCGGCGCTCGCCCGGATGAGGCGACCGTCGAGCGCATCCGCTCGACCCTGATGCAGGCACGCGAACGGCGCCCGCGCCCGGCGCTGGACGACAAGCGCCTCACCTCCTGGAACGCCCTGATGATCTGCGCGCTGGCCGACGCCGGCGCGGCGTTTTCGGAGTCGCGGTATCTCGACGCGGCGGTCGCCTGCGCTGAGCTCCTGGACGGGAAGATACGCGACGACCGCGGGCGCTTGCTGCGCACCTACAACCACGGCCAGGCGCGGATCGGCGCCTACCTGGAGGATCATGCCTTCCTGCTGGAGGCGCTCATCTTGCTGTTCGAAGCCACCTGCGAGGAGCGCTGGTTCCACCGGGCCATCGCCGTCGCCGACGAGATCATCGCCCGCTTCGCCGACCCCGAGCGGGGAGGGTTCTACTCGACCGCCGCGGACGGCGGCGAACCCCTGATCGCGCGGCGCAAGGACCTCGAGGACTCACCGATCCCGGCGGGGGGCTCGAGCGCCGCGATGGGCCTGCTGCGGCTGGCGCAGCTGACCGGCGAGCCCGTCTACGAGCGTCACGCCGTCTCGGTCCTGCGCCTGCTCGCGGACATCGCGCCCCGCCACCCCACCGCGTTCGGCCACCTGCTGCAGGCGCTGCACTGGCGCTTCGCCCCCGCCCGCCCGGTCGCCTGCGCGGTGCCCACTACAGGATCGACAGGTACCGGTCCAGCTCCCATTGCGTCACCTGCACGCGATAGTCGTCCCACTCCTGGCGCTTGATCTCGATGTAGCGGTTGAACATGTGCTCGCCAAGGGTGCGCAGCAACAACTCTGACTCGGCCGCCAGCTCGATCGCCTCGCCGAGCGATTCCGGCAGCTGCTCGACGCCCAGGCGGCGGCGCTCCTCGCCTGATAGGTGGTAGAGGTTCTTCTCCATCGGCTCGGGCAGCTCGTAGCCCTTCTCGATCCCCTCCAGACCCCGCCTGCAGCAGCACCGCAAACGTCAGATAAGGGTTGCACGCCGGATCGGGGCAGCGCAGCTCCATGCGCGTCGCCTTCTCGCGGCCCGGGTGATACAGCGGCACGCGCACCAGCGCCGAGCGGTTGCGCCGCGACCAGGCGACGTACACGGGCGCCTCGAACCCGGGCACGAGCCGCTTGTAGGAGTTGACCCACTGCGCAAACACCGCGCAGATCTCCCGCGCGTGCTTGAGCTGGCCGGCGATGAACGCCTTGCCGACATCTGACAGGAAGTACTGATCGTCGGGGTCGTAGAACGCGTTGTTTCCGCCTGGAGAACAGCGACTGGTGGGTGTGCATGCCCAGAGCCGTTCTCGCCGAACAGTGGCTTCGGCATGAAGGTCGCGTGCCAGCCGTACTTCATCGCGTACTCCTTCACGGTGATCCGGTAGGTCATGCAGTCGTCGGCCATCTTCAGCGCGTCGGCATAGCGCATATCGATCTCGTGCTGGCTCGGGCCGACCTCGTGGTGGGTGTACTCGACGTGAATCCCCAGCTGCTCCAGCGCCAGCACCGTCTCGCGGCGCACGTCCGAGCCCGCGTCGAGCGTCGTCAGGTCGAAATAGCCGCCCTCGTCGAGCACCTCGGTGGACTTGCTGTCACGGAACAGGAAGTACTCCAGCTCGGGCCCCACGTTGAACGTGTCGAACCCCATCGCGTGCGCGCGCTCCAGCGCCCGGCGCAGCACGTGGCGCGGATCGCCCTCATACGGCGTGCGCTCGGGCGTGACGACGTCGCAGAACATCCTGCCCACGCCCTGCTCCTCCGGGCGCCAGGGCAGCACCGCGAACGTGCTCGGGTCGGGCATCGCGATCATGTCGGACTCCTCGATCGCGTTGAACCCCGTGATCGAGCTGCCGTCGAAGCCCATCCCGGCCTCGAACGCGTCGTCGAGCTCGGCCGCGTTGATCGAGAACGACTTCAGCTGGCCCAAAATGTCGGTGAACCAGAAGCGGATGAACCGGATGTCGTGCTCGGCCACGATCGCCTTGACGTCATCCGCGGTCTGCGCCTGCTCCGGTTTCGGTTTCGGCTGCTCGGCCATTGCGGCGGACCTTAGTAGATGGCCTTGCCGGCCGCTATCGACTGTTGGCCAAATCGACGAAGATCAGTGCCCGGCGACGGCCGCGACAAACGAGGCGATGTCTTCGGCTTCCCTGCCCTGGTACAGCAGGGCCGGCATGTTGCCGTTGCCGCGCGCGCGACCTTCGAGAATGGCGCTCAGCACGAGCGCCCTGCGCCCGGCTTCGGTCGGCACGTCATCGCCCACGCGGACGTCCAGGTTCGGCCCGGTGCGACCAACCGAGTTGACCGCCGCCAGCGTGTGGCATACGACGCACGTGTGCGCGAACAGTTCGCGGCCCTTCTGCTGTTCGGCGTTCAGGTGCACGCCGCCGACCGCGACGCTCGCCTTGTGCTCGGCGTTTGATGCCAGCACGAACCCCGGCACGATCAGGCCGAACGCGAACACGAGCACGATCCCGAGCCTAACCGCGCGCTGGCTGGCCTTGGACTCGGTGTGCTGCTGGCCGATCCCGGACGATCGGTCGCGCGCGCCACGCGGGCCACCGCGCATCGCGACGAAGAACACGCCGAGGCCGAGCACCATCCAGAATGCGACGAACGCGTAGATCATGCAGGCGGGGACCATATCGTCTGCCGCGGCCCGACGGCGCGGAGGCGATCGATGAGAGAGCTCTCACGATCGGAGCCCCAACCTTTAGAGCCTGGCGCAAGCTACGGCGCTACTCTGGAGGTAGGAGCTTATGACCTATCTCCTTCGGAGCCTTCCCGTGTCGCGCCTGCTGCTCCTATGTGGGCTGGTGGTCGTTCTCGGCACCTCCCTCACCGCGCTCGCGTTCGCGCTGGGCACGGGTCCCACACCGCCGGCCAAGCCGCTCCCGGAAGCGGTCCATGACGCGCTCACTGCCGCGCCTGTCGAAGGCGTCAGCGCGCAGATCCAGTGGACCGACCACCTGCTCGAAGGCGCGAACCTCGCAAGCGGGGGCGGCGAAGCCAGCCAGCTCACGTCGAGCCCCCTGATCTCCGGCGCCTCCGGGCGGCTGTGGATCTCCAGGGACGGACACGTGCGCCTGGAGCTGCAGTCCGAAAAGGGCGACACCCAGATCTATTACGACGGGCACACCGTCTCTATGTACGACGCGTCCTCGAACACGCTCTACCGCTACACGCCCGCGGCTCATGAAGATTCAGACCAAAGCCCCGGCGCAGACTCGGGGACCTGCAAAGAAGATAGTTCCACACAGATCTGCGGGACATACAAGCCGGAGCAACACCACGAAGTCCCGACCGTCGCCAAGATCGAAGAAGCGATCTCCCACCTCAGCGATCACGCGAACGTGTCCGGTGCTACGCCCACCAACGTCGCCGGCCAGGCCGCCTACACCGTGCGCGTCTCGCCGAAGGAATCGGGCAGCCTGCTCGGTGGCGCCGAGCTCTCCTGGGACGCCGTCCACGGCGTGCCGCTGCGCGCGGCGATCTACTCCTCGACCAGCTCCTCGCCGGCGATCGAACTGGCGGCAACCAGCATCTCCTACGGTCCGGTCGAATCCTCGGTATTCGAATTCACGCCTCCGGCGAACGCCAAGGTGCAGGAAATCACCCTCCCCGAACGTGGCGGCGCTCACTCGGGCTCCACGGGCAGCGGCGAACACCCGAAGGTCACGACCCGGGGCCACGGGCTCTCGACGATCGCGGTGCTCGAAAGCAAGACGAAAGCGGGTGCGGGCGGAAAGGAATCCCCACCGGCGCTGCCCGAAGGTCTGCAGACCGTCAAGATCAACGGCGTCGAAGCGAGCGAGCTGCCCACGGAGCTCGGCACGCTGCTCAGCTTCGAGCGCTCGGGCGTCCGCTATCTGCTCGCCGGCGCGGTCGGCCCGGCGGCGCTCGAAGCGGTCGCCAAGGGCTTGTAGCGTGGGCGACGAGGCGCCGCCGGTCAAGGCGCGCGGGCTGGTCAAGCGCTACAAGGAGGTGCTGGCGGTCGACCACATCGACCTGAACGTCCAGGTTGGCGACGTATACGGGTTCCTCGGACCCAACGGCGCGGGCAAGACGACGACGCTGCGCATGGCGCTCGGGCTGATCATGCCCACCGAGGGCACGGTGCAGCTATTCGGGCGCGATCCGATCCGCGAGGGAGCGCGGGCCCTTCAGGGCGTCGCGGGGTTCGTGGAGGCGCCCCGCTTCTATCCGTACCTGAGCGCCCGCAAGAACCTCGAACTGCTCGCGGCCCTGGATGGCGGCGGCGCGCGCGAGCGCATCGGTGAGGTGCTCGAGATCGTCGAGCTGAGCCCGCGCGCCGAGCATCGCGTCGGCGGCTACTCACACGGCATGCGCCAGCGCCTGGGCATCGCCGCGGCGCTGCTGCGCCGGCCGCGCCTGCTGATCCTGGACGAGCCCGCAACGGGCCTGGATCCGGCGGGGATGCGTGATATGCGCACGCTGATCCGCCGTCTCGCCGACCAAGGCATCACGGTGCTGCTCTCGAGCCACCAATTGCCCGAGGTGCAAGAACTGTGCGACCGCGTCGCGATCGTCGACTCCGGCCGCGTGGTATACGAGGGCGCGCTCGCAGACCTGCGCCGCCAAGGCGGGGCCGGCTACCGGCTGCGCAGCACCGACGACACGCGGGCGCTTACGGTGCTGCGTGCGCAAGCCGGGATCGAGCATGCCACGAACGGAGAGCACGGCCTGAGCTTCCAGGCCGACGAGCAGCACGTCGGTGCACTATCGCTTGCGCTTGGCGCGGCCGGGGTGGGCATCCTCGCGCTGACCCCGGAGCTGGCGACGCTCGAGGACCTGTTCTTCCGGCTGACCGAGGGCGGCGGGACCCCGCCGGGCCGCAACGGACACGTTACACAGGAGCAACTCCATGAGCACGCTTGAGGCCTCCCCGGCGCTGGTCCCCGCGGCCGGCGGGACGCTCCACAGCAGCAGGCGTCCCTCGACGCTGATCGTTTGGCGCTGGGAGCTGCGCAAGCTCGTCTCGCAGAAGCGCACCTACCTCGGCCTCGGACTGGCGGCGATCCTGCCGCTGATCTTCGTGCTCGTCCAAAGCCTGCGCAACCATCGCGGCCACGACCAGGGCAATATCTTCGCCTCGCACATCACCCAGTCGGGCCTGGCCACACCGGTGCTGATGCTGCTGTTCCTGTCCGTGTTCATGCTGCCCCTGATCGCTGCCCTGGTGGCGGGGGACATCGTCGCCGCCGAGGACGGCAACGGCACGCTGAAGACGATCCTGACGCGCTCGGTCGACCGCAGCCAGGTGTTCGCCGCCAAGACGCTCGCGGCGATGACCTACGCGACGATCGCGGTATTCCTGTCGGCGGCCGTGGCGACGATCGCGGGTGTCGCGTCGTGGGGCTTCAATCACGTGGTCACGTTCTCGGGCACCGTGGTCTCGGCGCCGGAAGGACTGCTGCTGGTGTTCGCCGCCAACGCCTGCTACCTGATCCCGCTGCTCACGGTCGTAGCCATCGGCGTGCTGCTGTCCACCACGACCCGCAACAGCGCCGCGGCCGTGGTCGGCACCGTGGGATTCACGATCCTGCTGTTCATCGTCGCTCAGATCCCGGGTCTCGAAGGCATCAAGCCCTACCTGCTCACCGAACAGTACGAGAACTGGCATGGCCTGCTGCGCACCCCGACCGACTGGGCGCCGATCTGGCACTCGGCGTGGGTCTGCGCGCTGTACGCGGTCCCGGCGCTGGTGGCGGGGTATCTGGTGTTTCTGCGCCGCGACGTGGCCGGGGGGTAGCCCCGCTCAGCTCAGCTAACCTCTGAGGCGACCGGCTCGACCTCGGTGAGTTCTACCTCGCCCATCAGGCGCCGGGCCTCGCGCGGATCGATCCGCCCCGCGCCAAGGCGCCCGGTGGACTCCGCGCCGCAGGCGACGCCGAAGCGCAGGCACTGGTCGGGGGGACGCGATTCATAGCGCGCGGCGACGTAGCCGGCGAGGAAGGCATCGCCCGAACCGCGCTTGGCGATCGGCTCGCGTGGCTCTATGCGCGCGCGCTTCAGGCATGGGCGGCCGTCGATCAGGACCTGCGCGAAGCAGCCGTCGGGAAGCGTCATGATCGCCTCACGGGGACCGAGCTCGGCGATCTCGCGGACGGCCAACGAGCGCTCCGCCTCGCCGGCGAACTCGTGCCCCACGAGCTCCTCGGCCTCGATCACGTTCGGGGAGACGACGTCGGGCTCGGCGCGGACGGCGTGGTGCAGGGGCTCGCCGTCGGTGTCGATCACGGTCGTGACCTCCATACGCGCGAGCTCGCGGATCAGCGAGGCGTAGATCTCGGGGTCGACGCCGCGCGGCAAAGAGCCCGCGAACACGACGATCGCGGCGCCGCGGGCGAGGTAGGAGAGCTTGTCCGCGAACAGCTCGACCTCGCGCTCGGAGACGGACGGGCCGCGTTCGTTGATCTCGGTCTGCTCGCCGCTGGTCGGGTCGAGCACGGAGGTGTTCGTGCGCGACTCCTCGCGAATGCGTACGAAGTCGTTCAAGATCGACTCCTCCGTGAGCTGCTCGACGATATGCGTCCCCGTGGCGCCGCCCGCGAAGCCGGTCGCGATCACGGGCTGCCCGAGCGCCTTCAAAGTGCGGGCGATGTTGACGCCCTTGCCGCCGGCCATCGTGCGCTGCTCGACGGTGCGATGGCGGCGCCCGAGCCGGAAGTTCGGCACCGAGAGCGACTTGTCGATCGCCGCGTTGAGCGTGACCGTGATGATCATTGCCAGTTCAGACTACCCCAACTTCCAGGCCACCGCGCGCAACCGTTCGGCCTCGGCAAGGGCCGCCGCGGCCGGGTCGCCCCCGGCGGCGAGGTAGGCGCCCGCGATGCTGCGCGAGGCGCTGACGAGACCTCCCGCGCGCCCGGGCGCGAACGCGGGTCGCAGATCCTCGACGCGGCCTCCCTGTGCGCCGACGCCCGGGAGCAGGAACACGGCGCGTGGCATCAATTCCCGCGCGCGAGAAATGTGGCCGGTGGCGGTGGCGCCGACGACAGCCCCAACATCGCTCAAACCACCCTCCCCCACGCCGGGCCGACCAAGCTCGTCCACAAGGCCGGCCAGCCGCTCCCACAGGGGAGCCCCGCCAGTCAGCTGCAGATCCTCGACGTCGGCCGCGCCCGGGTTGGACGTGCGCACGAGCAGGAGGACGCCGGCGCCCACCCCACGCGCGGCAGAGACGAACGGCTCGATCGCGTCGGCGCCCATCAGGGGATTGACTGTGGCAAGGTCCGCGCCCAGCCCAGAGATCTCGCCAAACGGGGTGCCTACGCCGCCGAAGAGCGCCTGGGCATAGGCAAGGGCGGTCACGTCGATGTCGCCGCGCTTGCCGTCGGCGATGACGAGCAGACCAGCGTCAGAGGCGTGGCGTACTACTGCCTCCAAGGCAGTCAGACCGGGGGCGCCGAGGCGCTCGAAGCACGCGAGCTGGGGCTTGACCGCGACGCACGCAGGCCCGGCCGCGTCGATCAACGCGCGGCAGTGAGCCTCGACCGCAAGTGCGGCAAGGTGCGCCGGGGAAGAGTCTCCCCCCGCCAACGCTCCGCCACCCCCCAAAACGCCACCATCACCAGGCTCGCCCATACCCGGCCACAAGGCTCCCGGGTCGGGATCGAGCCCGAGCACGATCTGGGACTCGCGCTCAGCGACCCGCGCGGCGAGCGTGTCGCCGAACGGACGCGGCGCCACGGGGACTCAGCGACCCCGGACAGCGCTTTTCAAGCCGCTGCCCGCGCTGAAGCGCGGGACGCGCGAAGCGGCGATCTGGATGCGCTCGCCGGTGCGCGGGTTGACTCCCCGGCGCGCGCCACGCTCGGCGACGTGAAAGCGGCCAAACCCGGAAATAGTGACCTCGCTGCCGCGCCGCAGGGTGTCCTGGACAGTGTCCAGCACCGCGTCGATCGCGCGCGCGGCCTGCACTTTGGTCAGGTCTGAGCGATCCGCGACCTGGTCAACCAGCTCGGACTTCGTCAAGGGGCCCTCCTCGTTCGTAAAGACACTACAGGGACGCTAACAGCGCACGCGGACGGTTAGTCCACCGGCAAAGGAAGACGACCGCGAGATCGGCAAGAATGAGGCGATGACGTTCGAACGCATCGCCTGGAGCCTGACTGTGCTCGTCGCGCTGCTGACGGCGTTCTTCCTCCTGCTCGCGGGCTACACCGGCTATGCCGGGCTCTCGACGACGGTTGCCGCCGCCGCGGCGATCAACCTGCTGTAGCTCCCAACCACGCAAGGAGCGCGCGGGCGGCACGCCCACGGTGGCTGATCTCATCCTTCTGCGCGTCCGTCAGCTCGGCCATCGTCTCGTCCCCCGGCCAGTCCTCGGGCAGGAACGCCGGGTCGTAGCCAAACCCCCGCTCGCCCCGCGGCTCGGTCGCGAGCGTACCGGCGCAGCGCCCCTCGAACACTCGCTCCTCCTCCATCTGTGGGTTCACGTACGCGAGCGCACACACGTACTCCAGCGCGCTTCCGGCCGGCGCCTCGCGCAGGAGCTTGGCCAGGTTCGCCGCGTCACTCGCGCCCTCTCCCGCGTAGCGCGCCGAACGCACGCCCGGGCGGCCTTCCAGCGCCGTCGCCTCGATGCCAGAGTCGTCCGCGATGCTCGGCTTGCCCGTGGCCCGGGCGGCGGCACGCGCCTTGCCGAGCGCGTTCTCGGCAAACGTGTCCCCGTCCTCCGGCGGCAGCTCCACCTCGCCGGGCAGCACATCGATCTCCCAGCCTCCCAGCACGCGCGCGAACTCTCGGCGCTTGTGCTCGTTGTGGGTGGCGAGCAGCAGCCGCGGCATCGTTCACACCGTCACGCGGCGACCATCGCCTCGGCGATGGCCATCGCCTGCAGCCCCCGCAGCGTCTCGATTCCCCCCGCCGCGAGCGCCAGCAGCTCATCCAGGTGCGCGCGCGACAGGGGTGTGCGCTCGGCCGTGGCCTGCACCTCCACGAGGCCCCCCTCGCCCGTCATTACGACGTTCGCGTCCACCTCCGCGGTCGAGTCCTCGGAGTAGTCGAGATCAAGCAGCGCCGTCCCGCCGACCATCCCGCAGGAAACGGCAGCCACCGAACCCGTCAGGGGCGAGGCCTCCAAGCGGCCCTCGCATAGCAGCCGCGCGCACGCCAGCGACAGCGCCACGTACGCGCCCGTGATCGACGCGCAGCGCGTCCCCCCATCGGCCTGCAGCACGTCGCAGTCCAGATAGATAGTGCGTTCCCCCAGCTTCGAGAGGTCGATCACGCCGCGCAGCGACCGCCCGATCAGGCGCTGAATCTCGACGGTGCGCCCGTCCTGGCGCCCCCGCATCGCGTCACGCTGCTTGCGCTCGCCGGTGGACGCCGGCAGCATCCCGTACTCGGCCGTCAGCCAGCCTCTGCTCTTGCCCGCCATCCAGCGGGGGACGCTCTCCTGCGCGGAAGCGGTGCAGATCACGCGCGTCTCTCCGGCCGAGATCAAGGCGGAGCCGGTGGCGGTGCGCATGAACCCGGGCTCGATCGCAATCGGCCGCAGCTCGCCCGGTCCGCGCCCGTAGCTGCGCTCCGCGCCGCTCACGTCGTCACCTGCACCGTGGCGAGCCCGACGTGCTCGACCGCGCCCAGCGGCATCTGCAGGAATCGCGTCCCCACTTCGCGGAACGCGTCCACATCGCCCGTGCACAGAAACCGGTACTCGCCCTCGCCGTCCGTGCGCGGGTTCTGCAGCTCGCGCGTGCTGAGCGCGTGCTCGACCTGGCGTGCGAGCGCGGCGCCCGACGTCACGAGCGTCACGTCCGGGCCGAGCGTGCGCTGCAGCATCGGGCTGATCAGCGGGTAGTGCGTACAGCCCAGGATCACCGTGTCAACGCCCGCCGCCTGCAACGGCTCGCACGCCGCGCGCACGGTGGCAACGGCCTGCTCGTCGAACTGCTCCCCCGCTTGGATGATCGAGGCCAGCGTCGGACACGGCACGGCGTGCAGCGCCACATGCGGGTCCACGGCGGCGATCGCTCGCTCGTACGCGCCGCTGGCCACGGTCGTGGGGGTCGCCAGCAGCCCGATCCGCCCACTGCGCGTGGCGGCGACGGCGCGCAGCGCCTCCGGGCTGACCACGCCCATCACGTCGATGCCGAGCGTCGTCTGGCGCATGCGCGCACTCAGGCTCGGCAATGCGGCGGACGTGGCGGAGTTGCACGCGACGACCAGCAGCTTGGCACGGCGGCGCAGCAGCAGATCCTCGGCGATCTCAACCGCGAACCGCTCGATCTCCTCCGGCGCGCGCTGACCGTAGGGGAAGCGGGCCGTGTCACCCAGGTAGACGAAATCCTCGCGCGGCAGCCTTACCAGCAGCTCGTGCAGGACGGTCAGCCCGCCCACACCCGAGTCGAACACGGCGATCGGCCGCGCACAGGGATCCTGACTGGTGGATGCGCTCATGCGAGCCATCATTCCAGAGCGCTACCTTAGGCGACGCCCGTGCGCGCGCTCGTCGTCTCGAACATGCTGCCCTCCGCGGCCCATCCCGAGCGCGGGCAGTTCGTGCGCGACCAGGTCGACGCGCTGCGCCGCCTGGACGGCGTGGACGACGTGGAGCTGTACGAGCTCGCGGCCGGTCCGCGCGCGCTCGCGCGCGGCGCGAGGGAGCTGCGCCGCCGCTACGCCGGCGAGCGGTTCGACGTCGTCCACTCCCACTACGGCCTCGCCGCCTGGCCCGCGCTCGCTGTCCATGCCCGAGTGCGAGCGCTGACCGTGCACGGCACCGACATCAGCCACCCCCGCACGCGCCTGCTGACCCGCGCGGTGATCCCGCGCATGGACATCCTCGCCGCTGTGTCCGCGCCGCTGGCCGAACGGATGCCGGGGAGTCTGGGGCTCAAGGGGCGGAAGTCCGGGCAGGCTGGCGGTACGCGTGTCGTGCAGGTGCTGCCGTGCGGCGTGGACCTCGATCGCTTCCACTCGATTCCGCGCGCGGATGCGCTGGCGAGACTGGGGCTCGATGCCGAGCAGCCGCCTTTCGCGCTGTTCGCCGCGGACCCGTCACGCCCGGAGAAGCGCTACGACCGGGCGCTCGCCCTGGCGCAGGCAGCAGATGTGGAGCTGCGCACGCTCGGCGCGGTCGCACCGGAGCTCGTCCCGTACTGGGTCAACGCGTCCCACACAGTACTCGTACCGTCCGAGCGCGAGGGGTTCGGGCTGGCCGTGCTCGAGGCGCTGGCGTGCGACGTGCCCGTGCTCGCCACGCCCGTCGGCGTCCATCCCGAGGCGCTGCGCGACGTACAGGGCACGCTGTGCGCGCCGTTCGAGCTCGGCGCGTGGCGAGCCGTGCTCGACCCCCACCTGCGCGAGGCGGACCCGCGCGTAGCGGGACGCGCCCATGCCGAGCCGTACTCGGCGATGCGCATGGCCGAGCGCGTGGCCGCGGCCTGGCGCGCGGCCCTCCGCGACGCCGGATAGCATTGGTGGGTCGATGGAGGACGCCCAAGCCACCAGTCCGACGACGGAGGCGCAGATGCCCGCGGGAGAGGACGTGCCGAACGGCCCGCCCGGGTTCAGCGAGCGCGGGCGCATGCGCCGCCGCGCGCGGTTCCTGCGCAAGGCGCGCGAGCTGGCCTACCGCGACCTCGGCGGGCTCGTGTTCGACCTGCACCGGTTCGGCCGGCGCAACGACACCCTCGTGCTCGCCAAGCTGGAGACGATCGGGCGCATCGACGGCGAGCTGCGCTCGCTCGAAGCGACGCTGGACGAGCGCCAGGCGGTGACCGTGCTGCGCGAGGCGGGCGTGGCGGCCTGCCCGCGCTGCGCCGCGATCCACGGCAGCGACGACCGCTTCTGCCCGAACTGCGGCCTGGCGATGGACCTCCGCGCGGAGCGCCCCGTGGCCGGCGCCGCGGCACCCCCGCCCGCTCCTCCTCCTCTTCTCCTGCCGCAGCACCCGCGCCGGCGCCTGCCACCCCTCCAGCCCAGGCTCCAACCTCTGCCTCATCGACACCTTCCGCACCGTCACCCGCTCTGACGCCGCCCGTTACGGCCCAACCGGCAGGCCCCGCACCAAAAGTGGATCAGCCCACCGAGATCGTCCGTCCACCTGTCAAAAGCCCTTGAGCAGCACAGTCGCCACCCCGCCGCCGCCGACTACGTCAACCACGTCCGCCCCGAGCGCGGGGCCGCCCGTGGACGCGGCCTGCCCGTTGTGCGGCGCGCCGCTGGACCCCGCGCAGGAGTGGTGCCTGAACTGCGGCGCGGCGGCGCGCACGCGCCTGGCAGCGCCGACGAACTGGAAGGCTCCGATCATGGCGATCGCGGTGACCGCAGCGCTGGCGCTCGGCGTGCTCGCTGCGGCGCTGGTCAAGCTCAGCGGCGGCTCGGGCACGACCAAAGCGATCGCGCCCTCCACAACGACGATCACCGTCGCGACCCCGCCCACCGTCGCCGGGGCGATCCCGACAACGACGACGGGCGCCGTCACACCCGGCACACCCACGACGATCGCGCCCTCCACGACGACGGGGGCCGCCGGTCAATCAACAACCACGCCGACCTCGGGTACGACGACTCCGACTCCGACGACTACCACAGGGACGTCAACCACGAGCGAAGAAGCGCTGCGCAAAGCCGGATTCGTGCCGCGCACGAAAAAATAGCCGCCGGCCGCCGAGCCCCTTCGCGATGCCCAAGACCACCCAGCCGTCCGTTACGGAGGCCGACATCGCGGTGGTCGGTGCCGGTGCGGCCGGGCTGTACGCGGCGCTGCGCGGCGCCCGCGAGGGGGCACGGGTCGTGCTCGTCTCGGCTACGCCTCTGGCGCAGACGGCGAGCTACTGGGCGCAGGGCGGCCTCGCCGCCGCGCTGGCCGCAGACGACAGTCCCGAGCGCCACCTCGCCGACACCGAGCGCGCCGGGCGCGCCCTCGTCAGGCGTTCGGCCGCGGAGATACTCGTGCGCGAGGCTCCGAGCCGCGTCGAGGATCTGCAGGCGCTGGGGGTGCGGTTCGACGCCGACCGCTTCGGCAGGCTCGCGCTGGGGCTGGAGGGCGGTCACTCGATCCGGCGCATCGTACATGCCGGAGGAAGCGCCACCGGGCGGCGCGTCGTCAGACAGCTGTCCGCGCTGGCCGCGGCCGACCCGCACATAACCGTGTTCGAGGGCACCCGCGCCCGGGCGTTGTGGAATGACGGGGACCCAACCCACCCCCATTGTCGCGGGCTGGTGTGCCAAGACGGGCAGATCGTCTCCGCACGCGCCGTCGTGCTCGCGACCGGGGGCGCAGCGGCCTTGTGGGCGCGCACGACGAACCCGCCGGGCTCGCAGGGCGTAGGGCTGTTGCTCGCGCACGCTGCCGGGGCGAAGCTGGCGGATCTCGAGCTGCTGCAGTTCCATCCGACCGCCGCCATCGGGGTGCCAGGCCGGGAGGGGTTTCTCGTGACCGAGGCGATCCGCGGCGAGGGGGCGACGCTACACGACCTGGGCACGGGCGAAAGGTTCGTGCAAGAGCTGGCGCCGCGCGACGAGGTCTCCCGCGCGATCCAGGCCAGGCTGCGCGAGACGGGCGCGAGCGCGGTCGGGCTGGACATGCGCCAGATCGACCCGGCGCACTTTCCCAACGTCGTCGCGGCGCTGCGCGAGGCCGGGCTCGATCCGGCGCGTGAGCTGGTGCCGGTGGCGCCGGCCGCGCACTACGCGATGGGCGGGATCGTCGCCGACCTGCACGCGCGTTCGAGCGTGCCCGGGCTGTATGCCGTCGGCGAGGTCTCCTGCACGGGATTGCACGGCGCCAACCGGCTCGCGTCGAACTCGCTCAGCGAGTGCTTCGTGTTTGCGCGCCGCGCGGTGGTAGCCGCCCTGTCCGAGCCCGCTCCCACGACGCCGGCGGCGGCGGGCGAGATCGATGCGCTGCTGGCCAAGTCAGGGCCACCCGCGGCCGACCCCGCCACGCGCGCCGCGCTGTGGAACGACGCCGGCGTCGAGCGCACCGGGGAGGGCCTGCACCGGCTGCTGGCAGACCCCCATCCGCTGGCTCGCCTGATCGCGAGATGCGCGCTCGCGCGCGAGGAGAGCCGGGGGGCGCACCTACGCATGGACTATCCCGAGCGAGACCCGGCGCTCGATTACCGCCACGCGGTCGTGTGCGGGGAGAGCGAGACGGTCTCGTGGGAGACCTGGAATTAGTACCTGGCGCAACACCGCATCTTTTCTGGCCGCGTGGGTGTTCTATGGATGGAAAGAATGGGGGACGATCGGAGTCTTTGGACACGGCGGGTGTGCTCAAAGTCAAGAAGATCGACCAGGAGAGGGAAGGACCGCCATGTACCAGTTCAGCCGGGCCATCTACAGGGAGCTCGCGCCGCACATCCTCCCGCCCCAGCGTGGCGCCGGTGCGAGCCTCAACCACGAGGACGTGCTGCGCGCGTGCGAGGTCGTGGTCGAGCGCATGGCGACCGACCGCCACTACTTCGCCCACCCCGCACGCACGCTGTACTGCGACATCCGCAGCTATTTCGCGATGAGCGAGCAGGGTCACGTCCACCGGGTCGTCAACCGCTACATCGGCTACGCCGAGCGTTACCTCGTCGAGAACCCGGTCGCCGCGTATACGACTGTGTGCGGCCAGCCGCCACAATGCCGCGCAACCACCCGCAAGGGCTCGGCGTGCCAGCGCGTGCCGCTGTCGCACAACGGGTACTGCCCCTCCCATCAACACCTCGCCGAGACCGAGGACCAGGAGCTGGCGGCGGCCTGATCGGGTTGAATCTTGGGCCGCATCCGGGCAGGTGAGTTCCTGAGAAGCGGCCGTTGGCGCGGGACATCCGGTCCCGCATACGATCTGGGGGATGATCCTCGGGGTCGATGTCGGCGGGACGTTTACCGACGCGGTGCTCGTCGCGCCAGACGGCGCCGTGCACACCGCCAAGGTCCCGACGACGCCCGCCGATCAGGCTCAGGGCGTGCTCGCGGCGGTAAGCGAAGCCCTCACGCGGGCGGGCGCCGAGCCAGGCGACGTGAGGAGGTTCGCGCACGGCATGACCGTCGCCACGAACGCGCTGCTGCAGGGACGCGCCGCGCGCACCGCGCTGATCGCCACGGCCGGGTTCACCGACGTGATCGAGTTGGGCCGCCAGGCGCGGGCGCACCTGTACCGGCTGTGCGATGTGGCGCCGGCGTCGCTGGTCCCGGCAGAGCTGCGATACGCCGCGCCCGAGCGCTGTGGTCCCGACGGGACGCTGGTGGCGCTCGACCCTGCGCGGGCGGCAGCGCTGGTCGATGAGATCGCCCGGGCGCGGCCCGAAGCGGTGGCGGTGGCGCTGCTGCACTCATACGCGCATCCCGAGCACGAGCGCCTGCTCGCACGGCTCCTGCGCGAGCGGCTGCCCGACATGCACGTGTCGGTCTCCAGCGAGCTGGTGGGGACGTTCCGCGAGTACGAACGCACGGCGACGACCGTGCTCGATGCGGCGCTGAGCCCGGTCGTGGGCTCATATCTGCGCCGGCTCGCGTCCGAGTGCTCCGCACGGGGGCTGGTCGAGCCCGAGATCATGCAGTCCTCGGGCGGGCTGGCATCGACCGAGCGCGCGGCATCGCATGCCGCCCTCACCGTCCTGTCCGGCCCGGCGGGCGGGGTCGGCGGCGCACTGGCGCTGGCGAAGCTCGCGGGCGTCGAGAACGTGTTGTGCTTCGACATGGGCGGCACCTCGTGCGACGTCTGCGTGATCACCGCCGGCCAGGTCGCGGAGACGGCGCAGCGCACGGTCGCCGGGCGCCCGCTGGCGCTGCCCGCGCTGGACATCCACACGGTCGGGGCGGGCGGCGGCTCGATCGCCTGGCGCGACGGCGGCGGCGCGCTGCGCGTGGGACCCGAGTCGGCGGGCGCCCTGCCCGGCCCGGCGTGCTACGGACACGGAGGCCAGCGAGCGACGGTGACCGACGCCAACCTGCTGCTCGGCCGCCTGCCACAGGACGCACAGCTGGCGGGCGGACTGAGGCTGGACCGCGACGCCGCCGAGCGCGCCGTGGGGGAGCTCGCAAGGGAGCTGGGCCTTCAGAGCGGCGAGTGCGCCGCGGGGATCGTGCGCGTGGCCGAGGCCGAGATGTGCCGTGCGCTGCGCGTGATGACCGTCGAGCGCGGGATCGACCCGCGCGAGTACACGCTGATGTCATTCGGAGGCGCTGGGCCGCTACACGCGTGCGCGCTGGCGCAGGAGCTTCAGATAACGCGGGTGCTGTGCCCGCGTACCTCCGGCGTACTGTGCGCGCTGGGTCTGGCGGCCGCCGCGCCTCGACGCGATGTGTCGCTCACAGTCATGCTGCGCGGAGATGCGTTCGTCCAGAACGCCATCGCGGGTGTACGCAAGGAGCTGCTCGCGCAAGCGGGTGGAGAAGATCACCGGCGCGAGCGAACCATCTACGAACTTCGCTATCGCGGCCAGTCCCACGAGCTGCCCGTCGAGTCCGAGTCGATCTACCCGGACGATCTGCGCGAGGCGTTCGCGCGAGCGCACGAGCGGCGCTACGGCTACCGCGACGAGGACGGCGAGGTCGAGCTGGTGACGATCAGAGCGTCGGTCTGGGGAACTGCGCCCGAGCTGAGCCTGCGCGAGGCGAGCGCCAGCCGCGAGCGGATCGAGGGGCCCACCGTGCATCCGCTGCCTGAGGCGACGCTGTATGTCTCACCCGGCTGGACGGGCCAGGCAGACGAGTGGGGCACCGTGCATCTCCACCACACCGCTAGCCACGAAGGTCCGGAGGGCGGTGCACCGACATGAGCGGGCTGGATCCCATCGAACTGCAGGTCCTCAGCGGAGCGTTGCGAGCGACGTGTGAGGAGATGGGCGCCGTACTGATCGGATCGGCGCGGTCGTCCAACATCAAGGAGCGCCACGACGCCTCGACCGCGGTGTTCGATCGGCACGGCGAGATGGTGATGCAGGCCGAGCACATCCCGGTGCACCTCGGCTCGATGCCCGCCGCCGTGGAGGCGATCCTCGACGAGGACCACTCGCAAGGCGAATCGTGGGTTTTGAACGATCCGTTCGCTGGCGGGACGCATCTACCAGACATCACTGTGATCACGCCGGTACTGCTCGAAGGCGTTGTGCAGGGATTCGCGGCGAACCGTGCGCATCACGCCGACGTGGGCGGGCGCATACCGGGGTCGATGCCCGCAGACAGCAAGACGCTGGAGGAAGAGGGCGTAGTGATCGGCCCGACCCGTCTGGACGAGAAGGCGCTGAGAGGGCTGTGTGCGCAAATGCGCCAGCCGGCCGAGCGCGAAGCGGATCTGCGCGCCCAACTGGCCGCGAACCGGATGGGCGCGCTGCGCCTGAGCGAGCTCGCGCGGCGGGTCGAAGCGGCGAGGCTGAACGAGATGTTCGGCGCCGTGCTCGACTACGCCGAGCGGCGCGCCCGCGCATGTGTGGCGGCACTGGACGACGGCGAGCGCTACGCACAGGACGTGCTCGAGGCCCCCGAGGGCGACCTGGCGCTGCGCCTGAAGGCGACGGTCGCGGGCGAGCGGCTGGTGCTCGACTTCAGCGGCAGCGCGGCACAACATGGGGGCAACCTCAACTGCCCGCTCGCGGTCACGAGCTCGGCCTGCTTGTTCGCGGTGCGGGTGTTGACCGACCCGGACATCCCGCCGTCGGCGGGAGCGTACCGGCCGATCGAGATCGTCGTGCCGGAGGGGTCGATCCTCAACGCCAGCGCGAGCGCCGAGCACAGTCCCGCGGTGGCGGCGGGCAACGTTGAGACCAGCTCGCGCGTGGCCGACATGGTGCTGGCGGCGTTCGGCAGGGCGCAGGGGCAGGGCACGATGAACAACCTCACGCTCGGCGACCGCGCGTTCTCCTATTACGAGACGCTCGGCGGCGGCCAGGGCGCGTGCCCGGACGCGGACGGGCCAAGCGGGGTACACGTCGCGATGAGCAACACCCTCAACACGCCGATCGAGGCGCTGGAGCGAGAATTCCCGGTGCGCGTGCTCGAGTACGCGCTACGCCGCGGCTCGGGCGGCGCGGGAGCACATCGAGGCGGGGATGGAGTCGTGCGCGAGCTCGAAGCGCTGAGGGAGATGGCCTACTCGTTGATCGCCGAGCGTCGCAGGCACAGCCCGCGTGGCGTGGCCGGCGGCGAGCCGGGCCTGCCCGGGCGCGACGCGATCGACGGGCGGCCGATTCCGGGCAAGGCCACGGGCACGCTGCGGTCCGGCCAGCGACTGCGCATCGAAACGCCCGGCGGCGGCGGGCATGGCTTGAAATAGTTCAAAAAAGTTGCGGATTTGCAGGGGATTTGGGATTTCCGCCAGGATTTCGTATCTCTTAAGGACTGGCCGCCCCGCTAGCGCGTGGGGCACGCAGGGCATACATCAAGACGTTTCCTCAAATCTTTCTCTCACCCTTCCTATGCCAATTGCTTTCAAAGAATGGGCCGTCACCGTCCGTGCCCTCGCGGAAGGCGAGCAGCTGCTGACGCTGCGCAAGGGCCTGCTGCGCGAGCCCGGTAAGCCGTTCCGGCTCGCCCACGAGCGGTTTTTCCTGTATCCCACGTTCGACAACCAGAGTGGCGACCTCGTACGCGAGTCCCATCAGCCCGAGCTGCGCCGCGCGCTCGAGGAGGGCGTCTGGAGCGACGGCGAGCCGCCGCTGCATGCGTTCAGCTCCAGCGTCCCCATCCAGCAGCCCGACCGCGTGCGCATCCGTGCGTGGGCGGAGGTCGCCGGGCACTTCACGATCACCGACCCGCGCTGCGTCGACGCGCTCTCCCCGTTCTACGTGTGGACGCCCAGCTACGCCGAACGGCGCCTGGGCTGGCGCCGCCAGCAGCCGCTGCACGTGCTGCTGCTGCGCACCTACCGCATCCCGCGGCCGGTGACCGTGAAAGTCAAGGACGAGTACAACGCCTCCCAGAACTGGGTCGAGCTGCAGCGCGAGTTGCCGTTCGAGGGCACTCCGGTGCTCTCCGACGCCGAGTTCGAGCGCGCCAGCGAGGAGATCGAAGCGATCGCCAGCGAAGCCGGCCAACCCGCGCTGGTCTGACCTGATCTGAGCAGCCCACCGGCCTACTCCGCGAGCGGTGCTTGCAGAGTCTCGTGGGCCGCTTCGACGCCCGACTCCGGCACGAGGATGTCGCGCGGACCGGCGGCCAGGAAGTCGGGCACGTCGAAACCGGCTGCACGCCGCACCATGCTGGGAATGCCCTCCTCGAGCAGCAGTCCCTGGATAAGCTGCGCCTCCGGCAGGTTCTGCGCGTAGGCCACCTTCACAAGCCGGCCCTCGCTGTACTGGGGCTTGATCTTGCGTGCCTGTTCGCGGCGCTCACCAGGTTCGCCGCGGGTCGCGCCCGGGGGATGGACAAGCGGCATCCCGCACAACGCGCAAAAGCGGTCGCTCGTAGGGTGCTCCCGTCCGCACGACGGGCACAGTAGGTTGTCTGCGTCCCGTTCGGGGCCCATCACCGCACCTGGAGCGCTACCTCCCGGACGGTGCCGTCCTCGATTAGGTAGCAGCGAACCTCGGGCTCGTCGTCCGCGAGCCCCACGATCACCCACTCAAGACCCGGCCAGTTGGCGGCGAAGTTGATGTCCGTCTGAGAGGGATAGGGCTCGGTGTGGGTGTGGGAGTGGTAGATCGCCCCGAGCTCGAGACCGGCATCCTCGAAGTCGTTCAGCGTGCGCAGCAGCTCCTGGCCGTTGATCTCGAACCGCTTGCGGCTCGCGAACACGTTGGTCGCGCGATGCACGCGCACCGCTCGCGGCGACCCATCGCCGTAGGCGATCATGCCGCAGCACTCGATGTCGTACTCATCGCGAGCGTGCGCGATCACGTCATCCAGCAGCGCCCGCTCGATCTGCACCGATCACCACCAGACGGTCGCGTCGAGGTTCTCGACCTCGTCGACCGGCAGCGTATAGATGCCGCTCGACAGATACTTCCAGCCGTCGTCGGCGACGACGAACACGACGTTTCCCTCGTCCAGCTCGCCGGCGATGCGCACCGCGATGCTCGCGATCGCGCCGCTGGAGACGCCCGCGAACAGGCCCTCTTCGTCGAGCAGCTTGCGCGTCCAGAGGATCGCGTCGCGGTTGGTCACGAAGATCTTGCGGTCCAGCAGCGAGAGGTCGATGATCGGCGGGATGAATCCGTCGTCGAGCGAGCGCAGCCCCTGCACTGGCTCGCCCTGCATCGGCTCGGCGGCGACGATCTTCACGGCGTCGCCGAACGCCTCCTTCAGCCGGCGCCCGCAACCCATCAGCGTGCCGCCCGTGCCCAGCCCGGCGACGAACGCCGAGACCTCGTCGAGCTCGTTGAGGATCTCCAGGGCCGTACCGTTGTAGTGGGCGTTCGGATTCGCCTCGTTGCCGTACTGATAGGGCATGTACACGGACGAATCGGCCCGCGCCATCTCCAGCGCCTTTTCGACCGCGCCGTTGGAGCCCAGGGAGCCCTCGGAGTAGACGATCTCTGCGCCGTACATCCTCAGCAGCTGTGTGCGCTCGGGCGTGACGTTCTCCGGCATCACTACCTTCAACCGATAGTCCTTGCGCGAGCAGATCATCGCCAGCGAGATGCCCGTGTTGCCCGAGGTCGGCTCCAGAATCGTCTGGCCGGGGCTGATAGCGCCCTTCTCCTCGCCGTCCTCGATCAGGGCGCGCGCGACCCTGTCCTTGACCGAGCCCGTCGGATTGCGCGACTCGAGCTTGGCCCAGATCCGCACCCCCGGCTTCGGTGAAAGACGCGGCAGCTCGACCAGCGGCGTGTTGCCGATCGACTGGATGATGTCGCCGTAGCGGCCCGCGCAGGGCTTGTTCCCGAGCCTCTCCGTCGCCATTACTTCACGGAATATAGCGGTGTGTGCCGGGGGTCTGGGGAATCCGCCCCTCCCCCGCCCGGCGCCTTGGCGTCCCGGGCCCGGGCCCCGATAGCCCCAGACGCCAGCCTGTAGGATGACGGTGCGGACATGGAGCGGGACTTCGACTACGACTGGCTGGTGATCGGCTCGGGCTTCGGCGGCAGCGTCTCGGCGCTGCGGTTGTCCGAGAAAGGCCACTCGGTCGGAGTGCTCGAGTGCGGACGGCGGTTCGCCGATCACGAGCTGCCGACCTCGACCGCCGATCTGCGGCGCTACTCCTGGAGCCCCCTACTCGGGATGAAGGGCATCTTCCGATTGACCATCTTCAGAGACGTCTCAGTCGTCTCCGGCTGCGGCGTCGGCGGCGGCAGCCTCGGCTACGCCAACACGCTGTACGTCCCGCCCAAGGCCTTCTTCGAGGACCGACAATGGGCGGACATGGAGGACTGGGAGACCGCGCTCGCCCCCCACTACGCCGAGGCCCAGCGGATGCTCGGCGTAGTCCAGAACCCGCACGACGATCCCGCCGACCAGCTGCTGCGCGAGCTGGGCGAGGAGCTGGGCGTGGGCGATACCTACCAGAAGACCCCAGTCGGGGTGTACTTCGGCGAGCCGGGCGTGACCGTCTCCGATCCGTTCTTCGGCGGAGAGGGACCGGACCGCACCGGCTGCCGGCTGTGCGGGCGCTGTATGGTCGGCTGCCCGCACGGCGCCAAGAACACGCTCGTCAAGAACTACCTGTACTTCGCCGAGCGCCGCGGCGCACGTGTGATGCCCGAACGCACCGTCGTGGACATCCGTCCGCTCGGCGGCACCGACGGCGCAGAGGGATATGAGGTCGAATCGGTGCGCTCGGGCGCGTGGCTGCGCAAGGACCGCCGAGTCCTGCGGGCACGGGGGGTCGTCGTCGCGGCCGGGCCGCTCGGCACGAACAAGCTGCTCCAGCGCTGTCGCCTGAATGGGTCACTGGGCCGGATCTCAACGCGCCTGGGCGAGCTGGTGCGCACCAACTCAGAGTCGATCCTGACCGTCACCGTGCCCGAGGACTACCCCGACGATCTGATCAAACGCGTCGCGATCACCTCCTCGATCTACCCCGACCCGCACACGCACATCGAGACGGTCACCTACGGCGACGACGGGAACTCGATGCACCGCCTGTACACGCTGCTCGTCGGCGACGGCACGCGTCTGACGCGGCCGCTGAAGCTGATCGGACAGAGCCTGCTGCATCCCAAGCGCGTGGCGAAGGTGCTGTTCCCAAAGCACTGGTCGCGGCGCACGATCATCATCCTGGTGATGCAGACGCTCGACAACGCGATCGCCCTGCGCCCGCGCCAGGGCCCGTTCGGCTCGTTCTGGCTGCGCACCGAACAGGACCCGGAGAAGCCCATCCCGACGTTCATCCCGGTCGCCAACCGCGCCGCCGAATGGTTCGCGCAGCGCACCGGCGGGATCGCCCAGAGCTCCCTCTTCGAGGCGTTCTTCAACATCCCCACGACCGCCCACATCCTCGGCGGCGCCGTAATCGCCCCGGACCCCTCCCGCGGCGTGATCGACGCCCGCCAGCGCGTGTTCGGCTACGAGAACCTGCTCGTCTGCGACGGCTCGGCGATCCCCGCCAACGTGGGCGTCAACCCCTCGCTGACGATCACCGCTCTGGCCGAGCACGCGATGAGCCACGTACCGGCGGCGGGCCAGGCCACGGCCGAGCCGGCAGTTTCAGAGACGGCCGCAGCCGCCTGACCGCGACACACCCCGCTCGCGAGCCATCTCCACCGGTACGAGCGCCCTAACGATGGAGCGAGACCGTGCGACTTCCGAGGCTCAGCTTGGCGCCGGAGCTGGCGCGCAGAGTTGTGACCAGCACCACTTTCGCGCTGTGTGCGTGCCTGAGCCTGCGGCGACCCTGGGCGGTGAGCTTGAGCGACACAGTGACCGTGCCGGCGCTCTTCGCAGTCACCGATCCGTGCGCCAACAGCAGCGCCGGCTTGGGCTTGCGTCGATGGTGCTTACCCTTGCCGACAGAGGCAGCGATCGCCGGCAGCGTGCCGCCCTGAAGATAGAGATCGTCGGTGACCGTCCCGGGCTGGTTGATCGTCACCTGGACCAGCCAGCCGTCCTTGAGCAGCTTCTGGATCGTGGTGTGCACGAGCTTGAAGATCGACCCCTCAAGAGCCGGGGGCGGCGGCGGGTCGGGCGCTGCCGGCGGCGGCGGAGGGCAGGCGCCGACCGGGCGCTCGTTTTCGCTTTCGTAGGTAAAGACGGCTCCGCCTGCGAGCGGCGTTTCCAGCGACTCCTTTGCCCACACCGTCTGCCCAAGCACCAGCGGAGTCAGGAAGCTGCCGGCGAAGGTCGACCCTGACAGCAGCGTGATTTGAGCCTGACCCGGGTTCCCGCGTTCGAATTCGCCATAGGGTCCGATCCCAGCCGAGAAGTAGCCGCCTTGGATCGTCTGGCCGGCCGACCGCTGGCCTGAGAAGTTGACCGAGCCCGCGCACACGGTCGGATCGATCGAGGGCAGGCCGTCGTAGACGAATGATCCGACGATTTTGCCACCCACTCGGCCCTGAGGACCGGTAGGGGATTCCAGGTTCACTACGTCACCGGGAGCGGGGATCGAGGACATCCAGGCGCCACCTTCGCCGCTCGCTCGCGACACTTCGGTGCCCCCGCTAACGATCGAGACGGCGACCGAGGCGTTTTCGGGGCCCCTCCCGCTCGTGCTGATGATGCTGTGTTCGGGCTGCGTCGTCTCGCCCTCGACGATCGACAGGGAGTAATGGGGAGTGGTGGATTCTTCGTTCCACGCGGCCGCCGGGCTCGCGCAGAGCCCACTGGTGCCTAGGACGAGCAGCGCAAGCAGGATCGGGGCACGGTAGCCACGTCCAGAGAAGTGTGTTAAAAGGCCGCCGACGCGCATGCGATGCCAGCAGATCGGACGAGAAACGGCGAGCGTTTAGCGCTGCACGCGATCTTGGACATTGAGCGTAGACGGCGGCGGCGGCGGAGGAGCTCAGCGGCCGTCTAGCCGCCGGCCATCGCCGGCAGGATCACCAGCGTGTCGGTGTCCCCCACGGCCGTGTCAAGCCCACCCAGAACGCGCACGTCCTCGTCGTTGAGATACACGTTCACGTACCGGTTCAGCTCGCCGTCGGCCGAGAACAGCTGATCCTGGGTCGCCGGGTGGCTCGAGGCGAGGTCGCGCAGCACGTCGCCGACGTTCTCGCCGGAGGCGCTCACCTGCTTCTCTCCCCCGACCGACGCGCGCAGGACCGGGGGGATCTTGATCGTCGCCATGCCGGCAGGCTACCCGGCGGCGGCGCAGAACGCCTCGTAGTCCGGGAACACTCCCAGCTCCTCGTCTGCGATCTCATCGGGCTCGCGCGAGCAGATCGGGCAGTCGGGGTCGCGGTGGACCTTGACCTCGGTCAGCGTCGCCCCAAGCGCGTCATACAGCAGCAGCCTGCCAATCGCGGGCTCGCCGATGTCGAGGATCAGCTTGACGACCTCGGTCGCCTGGAGCAGGCCCATCGTGCCGGGCAGCACGCCGAGCACGCCGTTGGCGCCGCAGGAGGGCGCGAGCTCCGCCGGCGGCGGCTCGCGGAACAGGCAGCGGTAGCAGGGGCCCTCATAGGGCTTGAACACCGACAGCTGCCCGTCGAAGCCGAGGATCGAGGCGGACACGACAGGGATCTGCAGGCGCACGGTCGCGTCGTTGAGCAGATAGCGGGTGGGGAAGTTGTCGACGCCGTCAACGATCACGTCGTAGCCGTCGATGATCTCCATGATGTTGGAGGCGTCGATGCGCGTCTGGTACTTGACGACGTTCACGTCGGGGTTAAGCGCGTGGATCGACTCCTCGGCGGAGTCGACCTTGGGGATACCGATCCGCTGCGTGGAGTGGATCACCTGGCGCTGGAGGTTGGAGAGGTCCACGACATCGTCGTCAACGATCCCGAGCGTGCCCACGCCAGCCGCGGCGAGGTACAGGGCGGTCGGCGAGCCGAGCCCGCCGGCGCCGAGCAGCAGCACCTTGGCGTCGAGCAGCTTCTGCTGGCCGTCGGCGCCGATCTCGGGGATCAACAGGTGGCGGGAGTAGCGCTCGCGCTGCTCGGGGCTGAGCGCCCGCGGGACCACGACCTCGTAGCCGCGGTCCTTCCACAGGGTGATGCCGCCGGTCATCGAGGACACGTTCGTGTACCCGAGATCCTCGGTCAGCGTACGCGCGGCGTAGGCCGAGCGGTTGCCCGAGGCGCAGTACACGATCACGTGCGCCGCGCGGTCCGGCACGACGCCCTCGATGCGCGACTCCAGGTAGCCGCGAGGGATGTGGACGGCGCCGGGCAGGTGGCCGGCGACGACCTCGTCGGTCTCGCGCACGTCGACGATCGCCACGCCCTCGTCGATCAGCTCGTGCACCTCCGAGGGGTCAACCTCGTCGATCTGTGACTTGACTCGGCGTAGAAGCTCGGCGCTGGAGGGACTCATGAAACTCCTAAATCATGGTCGGAGATTAGGGAGACTTCATTAAGTATAGCGCCCCCGGAGGCTCATCTGACTCAGGAAACCAGCAGATACGAAAAGCCGACGGCGCTGGGACTCGATGTGCGTGAGCCCTCGTACGTGGCATTCGCACGCCACTGGCCGACGGCGGGCGGCGTGAACGGGATGCTCGCCACGCCTTCGCTGACGAAGGCGGTGCTCTGCCGGTAGAACTGCCAACCGAAGACGGGGTCGAAGCGTTCGATCTCGACCACAACGGGGCCGGAGGCGGCAGGCGAGACCTTGACGTTGATGCCCAGGCCTTCGCCCGGGGCGGCCTTGGCGGAGGAGAACGAGAGTGACGTCGAGGTGATAGTGCGCGACTCGCGCACGAGCGTGAAGTCGCCGGAGGTGTGTCCGCGCGCGGCGACGACCGCGTAGTAGGTGCCGGGGAGCAGCTGATGCGTCAGCGTCTGCGAGCCACTGCCTTCGCAGTCGCATTCGATGACGTCGCCGGACTGGTTGCGCAGCTGCAGCTTGAATTCGGCGGAGCGGGGGGCGGTGAGCTTGAGCGTGAGGTTGGAGTGGCTGGTGACGTTCATGCGATACAGGCGCAGCACATCGACGCTGTTGCCGTTGAGACGCCCGTGGGCGTGTGCGTAGTTTCCGAGCGCCAGCCCGGGAGCCGTCTCGGCGGGGCCGGCGGGAGCGACTTGCAGATGGAAGCGCTGAATCCCCCGATGAGAGAACCGCGGCGTGATCTCAAAGCTGTAGCGGCCGCCCTTGCCGGGACCGGGAGTGAACAGCCGGTAGCCGCCGCAGCGGATGTGCAGCAGTGCGGAACCTCCTCCTTCCTGTTCTTCTTCGCCGAAGGAGCTGGTGCCGGGAGCGAACAGTGCGCCGCTGACGCACGCCCCTTCGGTGTCGTTGGCGAGGCTGATCAGGTAGCTGGTGCCAGCGTGCATGGTGAGCGAGTAGGCGGCGTTGATGTTCTGGACGCGGTCGACCTGTCCGCTGACGCCGCCCGACGGGAGCCGTGGTCCCGGCGGCGCAACGGCGGGGGTCGGAACGAAGACTTCGAGCACGAATGGCGCGAGCTGGGAGCCCTGCAACGCGGCGACGCGGATGTTGTAGAGACCGTTCTTGGAGGCCTTGAACGAGAACGAGGCCTTGCCATCCGATTCGGTTTCCTGACAGCCGACGGAGGTCAGTTGCGAGCGCACGGCGTGGTAGACGTCGATGGTGGCGTCGAGCTTGCCCGCGGCTGCAAGGTCTATGGCGACACGTTTGTTGGCGTTTCCGACACGCAGGCTGTACCACACGGAGTCGGTGGTGGCCGAACGGCAGGTGGATTCGTGTTCGCCGGGTTCGGTGGTTGCGCCGACGGTGGTGCCGTTGATGGTGGCGGGCAGGCTGCCTATGGGCTGCGCATCGGCGAAGGTGTCGTTGGGGGGCGCGGGCACCTGAGCGCTCGGCGCGGATGGAGCCGTGCTTTCTCCGGAGGCGCCCGCCGCCAGCACCATTGCCGCCGCCAGCCCGAGGATCAGAGCAAACGCCGCCGCTGACCAGTGATTGGAGTGCATCGATTGGCAGGCTACGCCGTCGGCTCTCGGTTTCCTGCAACAGCCAGCCCTCACCCGTAGCCTCTGAGCCACGATGCGCCCCCGCGCCCGGATCGCGTTGCTGGCCACCGCCACCGTCCTCGTGGTCGCGCTCGCGCTCGCCGTCCTGTTCGACCGGCCGGCGAGGAACTCGCCGGCGAGCGTCTCGACGAGCTCCTCCCCAAGCGCGCCCTCCGCGTCGGGCTTCGACGGCGCGGCACTGCCCCCGGACATCCACGCGCACGAGTTCACGCTCACCGGCCTGGCCGCGCCCGCAGGCCAACCTGCCAGTGAACCCGTGTCGCTCTCCTCCTACCGTGGCCAGGTCGTCGTGCTCACATTCCTGTACTCCACCTGCGGACCCACCTGCATCGTCATCGCCCAGCAGATCCGCGGCGCGCTCAACGAACTCGCTCGTCCGGTGCCCGTATTCATCGTCAGCGCGGACCCCTCGGCCGATACGCCCGCGAGGGTGCGTCGCTTCCTCTCGCGGGTCTCGCTGGCCGGGCGCGTGCACTACCTGACCGGCTCGCCGGCACAGCTGCGCGCGGTCTGGCACGACTACGGCGCGATCCCCGCGAGCGCGGGGCGCGCGGCGTTCGACAACTCCGCCTCGGTGTTCCTGATCGACCCGTCGGGCTATGAGCGAGTGGTGTTCGGAGTCGAACAGCTGACCCCCGAATCCCTGGCGCACGACATCGGGAAGCTCCAAGCCGGCTGATACCCTAGCTCGCAGGTAGGTATTTGACCAGATGATGTTCTCAACCAAGGCCGAGTACGGCGTGCGCGTGATGGTCGAGCTGGCTCGGCGAGCCGGCACGGCCGACGGAGCGGACGGTGCAGACGGGGCGGGCATCGGCGATCCGATCTCCCTCGCGGAGATCGCCGAGCACGACGGCATGCCGCTCGCCTATCTGGAGCACCTGGTCGCGCGTCTGCGCAAGGCCGGCCTGGTCGATTCGCGGCGGGGCTCGCGCGGCGGCTACCTGCTCGCGCGCCCAGCCGGCGAGATCACGATGGCCGAGGTCGTCGAGGCGCTGGAGGGGTCGATCGCGCCGATCGAGTGCATCTCCCAGTCCGCGGACGGCTCGATCGTCTGCTCGCGCGAGTCCGATCCCGAGCACGTGTGTCCGACCAAGCTGCTGTGGACGCGCGTGCGCGGCGCGATCGTGCGCACCCTCAGGGACACGACGCTTGCCGACCTCGTCTCGAGCCCCGCTCACGCGGCGCTCTCGACCGGAGCCACCCTTCCATCCCTGGGCATTGAACCTGAACCCCAACCAATCACGACCGGAGCTTGATGACGACAAACATGGCCGACTTGGAGATCAGAGACCTGCACGTGCGCACCGACGAGCGCGAGATATTGCGCGGCGTCGACCTCGACATCTCGCGCGGGGAGGTGCACGCCCTGATGGGGCCCAACGGCTCGGGCAAGTCCACGCTTGCCAACACCCTGCTCGGTCACCCGTCATACGAGATCACCGAGGGCACGATCGCGTTCAAGGGACAGGACATCACCGAGGCCGAGCCCCACGAGCGCGCGAAGGCAGGGCTGTTCCTGGCGTTTCAGTACCCCGTCGCGATCCCGGGCGTGTCGGTCGCCAACTTCCTGCGCATGGCGATCAACGCCCAGCGCGAGGAGCCGATTCAGGTCAAGGAGTTCCGCACCCAGCTGCAGCACGCGATCGAGCTGCTGGACGTCGACAGGAGCTTCACCTCGCGCCATCTCAACGACGGGTTCTCCGGCGGCGAGAAGAAGCGCGCGGAGATCCTGCAGATGGCGATGCTCAAACCGGACATCGCGATCCTCGACGAGACCGACTCGGGCCTGGACATCGACGCGCTGCGGACCGTCGCCGAGGGTGTGCAGCGCCTGCACGACGAGCAGGGCCTCGGCGCGCTGATCATCACCCACTACCAGCGCATCCTGCATTACGTCGAGCCCGAGTTCGTGCACATCCTGATGGACGGGCGCATCGTCCTGGAGGGCGGCGTCGAGCTGGTCGAACGCCTCGAGCGCGAGGGCTACGACCAGATCCGCCAGGAGGTCGGCGCGGGCGCGGCGAGCGTCGTCGCAACCGGTGACACCGGTGCCTGAGTCAAACGGCGCGAGCGACGGCGCGGCCACGAACGGTGCCGCACCCGTGCAGGTCAAGGCGGGTCGCCACCGCGAGGCGAGCCTGTATCACGCGCTGCACGGGGCAGGCGCGGGCGACGGGCGGACACTCGAGCAACTGCGCGAGGCGGCACGCCAAGCTTATGAGCGCCTGGAGCTGCCGGTGTGGCGGCGCTCGGGGTTCTGGACGACGAGCCTGCGGGATCTGGACCTGGACGCGCTGAACGACCCCTCCCCTGCCGATGCGAGCGGAGCGCGAGTGGTAGGCGTGCCGGAGGTCGTCTCGCGCACGCTGCCGGACCGGCCGCGCGCGGGGCGCATCGTTCAGAGCGGCGTGATGGTGGTGCATGTGGAGCTCGACTCGTCGCTGACCGAGCGCGGCGTGATCCTGTGCTCGCTGCAGGACGCGTTCCGCGAGCACCCCGACCTGGTCGAGCCGCACTACTCCAAGCGCCTGACGATCGATCGCCACAAGCTCGAGGCGGCCAATGCGGCGTTCTGGCGCGGAGGGGTGTTCTTACACGTTCCCGAGGGCGTGGTCGTGGATGACCCGTTCGAGATCGTGTACGCGATCGACGGACCGGGCGTGGCGCAGTACGGGCGCACGCTGGTGATCGGCGGCCCGACGAGCGAGTTCCGCGTGCACGAGTACGATCTGGCGGAGAACTTCGAGGGCCAGGCGCTGCATGCGGGCGCATTTGAGTGCTACCTCCAGGACGGCGCGCGCTGCCGCCTGGCGCAGTGCCAGGACTGGGGCTCGGGCGAAGTGTTCGACGTGTCCACGAGATTCGTGGGCGTGGGCCGCGACGCGTACTGCCACTGGCTGCCCTCGCTGCTGGGCGGGCATCTCGTACGCCAGCACCTCGAGCTGGCCGTGAGCGAGCCCGGCGGGGATATGGCGTTCCGCGGCCTGTTCTTCACCGAGTCAGACGAGCACCTGGACGCGTTCGCGGTGGACCTGCACGAGACCGGGCCCTCGGGCGGGGACGTGCACTGGCGCGGGGCCGCCACGGGCGAGAGCCGCGCGTCGTTCGAGGGGCTGATCCAGATCGACCCGGGTGCCCAGCAGACGCACACATATCTGCAAATCCACACGATGATGCTCTCTCCCAAGGCTCGCCTGGACGCGATTCCCTCGGTGCTCGTCTCCGCCGATGATGTCTCCGCCTCGCACGGCGGCACCGTCGGCGAGTTGGATGAGGCCGCGATCTTCTACATGGGCTCGCGCGGCCTGGACCGGCCAGCGGCGGTGCGCCTGCTCGTCGAGGGCTTCTTCGAGCCCGTGCTCGCAGAGCTGCAGGACGAGCCTCTGGAAGAACTGATCCGCGCGAAGCTGGCCGCCAAGCTGGGTCGCGCGCGCGAGGACATCGAGGCGTATGCCGTCAGTCGTTAGTCGAGACCCAACCCCCCCAACTGCCACCTCGCACGTGGACGCCTCGCTGGATGTGCGCGCCGACTTCCCGATCTTCGCCCGCCGAGCGCAGGACGGCCGCGAGCTGATCTATCTGGACTCGGGCGCGACCTCGCAGAAGCCCGCGGTCGTGATCGAGGCCGTGGCCGAGCACCTGCGCGCGCACAACGCCAACGTCCACCGCGGCGTCTACGCGCTCGCGCAGGAGGCCGACGCCGCTTACGACGGCGCGCGCAGGCGGGTCGCCGCGTTCGTGGGCGCCGAGCCCCGGACGACGGTGTTCACGAAGAATGTGACCGAGGCGATCAACCTCGTCGCCTACGCCTGGGGCCGCGGGAGCACAGCGGAACGGCCGAACGTGGGCCCCGGCGACGCAGTGCTGATCACCCAGCTCGAGCACCATGCGAACATCGTCCCCTGGCAGATGCTGTGCCGCGAGCGCGGCGCGGAGCTGCGCTACCTGGAGGTCGACGAGCGCGGCGAGCTGTCGCTGGCGCAGCTGGACTCAGAGCTCGCGCGAGGCGACGTGCGGCTCGTGGCGTTCTCGCACGTGTCGAACGTGCTCGGCACGATCGTGCCGGTCGCGGAGATGACCGCGCGCGTGCGCGCGGCGGGCGCGGTGTCGCTGGTGGACGGCGCCCAGGCGGTGCCGCACATGCCCGTGGACGTGGGCGCGATCGGCGCGGATTTCTACGCCTGGACGGGCCACAAGGCGCTCGGCCCAACGGGGATCGGAGTGCTGCACGGGCGGGCGGAGATCCTGGAGTCGATGGAGCCGTTCATGACCGGCGGCGACATGATTGCGTCGGTCGATTTCCAGTCGGCGAGTTGGAACGAGCTGCCGTACAAGTTCGAGGCCGGCACGCCCCCGATCGCCGAGGCGGTCGGGCTGGGCGCCGCCGTGGACTACCTGTCCGACCTCGGCATGGAGCTCGTGCGCGCGCACGAGCAGGCGCTGAGCGCGTACATGCTCAAGCGCCTCGCCGAGGTCCCGGGGCTGCGCGTCGTGGGCCCACCGGAGGCCGAGCGCCGAGGGGGGTTGGCGTCGTTCACGATCGAGGGCATCCATCCGCACGACGTCGCCGAGCTGGTCGCGCGGGCGGGCGTGTGCATCCGCGCCGGCCACCACTGCGCGCAGCCGCTGATGCGCTGCCTGGGTGTGGGCGCAACGGCTCGGGCGAGCGTCGGCGTGTACAACGAGCCGAGCGACATCGACGCTCTCGTCGATGCGCTGCTGGCCGGGCGAGAGGTGTTCGGCCTCTGATCATGGACGACCTGTATCGCGATTACATCCTCGACCACTACAAGCGCCCGCACAACTTCGGCGAGCTCGACCCGCACGACCTGGAGGCTCACGAGCACAACCCGCTGTGCGGCGACGAGTTGGGCGTGCATATCAGGGTCAAGGACAATCGCATCGAGGAGTTGAAGTTCCACGGCCACGGCTGTGCCATCTCTCAGGCCTCCGCGTCGATCGCCTCCGAGGAGCTGATCGGCATGGAGCTGGACGAGGTCGGCAAGCTGAACGCTGATTGGATGATCGAGCTGCTGGGTATCCCCGTATCGGCGACACGACGCAAGTGCGCGCTGCTGAACCTGAAGGTCGTGCGCGGCGCCGTCACCGGCGACCATGCTTGGCCCGCCTGACGCCCGCGATACAATTCCTAGTTCAGCGCACAGGATTCGCCAGACCCCCGGTAAGAGGAGCCTCATGGCCACGATTGACCGCACCAGGATCGCCAACAAGCCCAGCCCGATCGTCGAGGACGAGCAGGGTCAGCTGCGTGCCCGCCAGGGCATCTCACGCGAGGTCGTCAGCGAGCTGTCGAAGATCAAGGGCGAGCCTGACTGGATGGCCGAGAAACGGCTCAAGTCGCTGGAGATCTTCGAACGCAAGCCGACCCCCACGTGGGGTCCGGACCTGAGCGGCCTGAACCTGGACGACCTCGTCCTCTACTCCCCCCCCACGGCCGGTCGCTTCAACAGCTGGGACGATGTCCCGGCGGACATGAAGCAGACCTACGAGGATCTCGGCATCCCGCAGGCCGAGCGCGAGCACCTGGCGGGCGTCGTGGGCGTGTGGCGCCAGGAGCCTGTCTACGAGGGCCTCAAGGAGGAGTATGCAAAGCAGGGGATCCTGTTCTGCTCGATGGACACCGCGATCACCGAGTACCCCGAGCTCGTGCAGAAATACTTCATGACCAAGTGCGTCCCGGCGCAGGACAACAAGTTCTCGGCGCTCCACGGCGCGGTCTGGTCGGGCGGCGCCTTCTGCTACATCCCCAAGGGCGTCAAGTGCGACCTGCCGCTGCAGTCCTACTTCCGCATGGAGGGAGCGGGCGAGGGCACGTTCGAGCACACCCTGATCATCGCCGACGAGGGCGCGGAGGTGAACTACATCGAGGGCTGCACCGCACAGACCTACTCGGTCAACTCGATGCACTCGGCGGTCGTCGAGATCTTCGTGCACGAGGGCGCCAAGGCCCGCTACACGACCGTGCAGAACTGGTCCAAGGACGTCTACAACCTGAACACCAAGCGCGCAATCGTCGACGCCAACGGCACTGTCGAGTGGGTCGGCGGGTCGATGGGCGCCAAGTACGTGATGCTCTACCCAGGCTCGTTTTTGATGGGCGAGGGCGCGCGCGCCGACCACCTCAACGTGGGCGTGGCGGGCAAGGGCGTGCACAAGGACACGGGCGCCAAGGTCGTGCACCTGGCGCCCAACACGACTTCGAACATCCTCGCCAAGTCGATCTCCAAGGACGGCGGCATCATGGGTTACAGAGGTCTGGTCAAGATGGGCCACAACTCGGCGGGCTCGAAGGCGCGCGTGCAGTGCGACGGGCTGATGATGGACGGCGAATCTCGCTCTGACACCTGGCCGGACATCCAGATCCAGAACCCGCACGTGACGGTCGCCCACGAGGCGACGGTCGGGCGCATCTCCGACGACCAGCTCTTCTACATGGGCTCGCGCGGCTTCACCGAGGACGAGGCCGCAGCGATGATCGTCAACGGCTTCATCGAGCCGGTCACCAAGGAGCTGCCGATGGAGTACGCGGTCGAGCTCAACCGCCTCATCCAGCTGGAGATGGTGGGTTCAATTGGGTAGGCGCGCGGTTTGCGCGCTCCGATAGACAGAATCGCTGCGCCGCTGTTCCCGACGGGGCTGCCGTGGATAAACGTCCCCGGCGGGAAGGGCGCTCAGGCGAGCATCATCCAGCGCGGGCGGCCGATGCTGGTGGAGTTCTGGGACTTCTGCCGGCCCAACTCGCTGCGCACGCTGCCCTACATGAAGGCGTGGCACGAGCGCTACGCCGAGCACGGCCTGCGCACAATCGGAGTGCACTGTCCCGGGTTCGATCCCTCGCGCGCGGAGCAGGCGGTAAGAGACGCGGTAACGCGCCTGGGCATCTCCTATCCCGTGCTGATCGATGGCGAGCTGGAGGTGTGGCGGGAGTACGAGAACGCCGGCTGGCCGGCGCGCTACCTGTTCGATGGCCGCGCACGCCTGTTCGAGTACCACTACGGCGAGGGCGCCTACGCCGAGACCGAGCTGGCGATCCAGGAGCTGCTGGGCATGGAGCGCGAGCCTATGGCGCCGCTGCGACCCGAGGACGCCACCGACGTGCTGCTGGCATCCCAGACCGAGGACCAGCCAGGTGCCTACTCGGGGCCGTACGAGGCGGGCGGCGTATGGGCAGTGCTCGACGGGTCGGGAACCGTGCGCGTCAACGGCCGCGAGCGCCAGGTCTCCCACCCGGGCGCATATCCTCTGATCGAGCACGAGCACCACACCGCGGACATCCTCGAACTGGAGATCGGCCCCGGCGTGCGGTGCTACGCGACGTGCTTCACGCCGGGATTGGCATCAACTCCGCGTGCGAGCGGTCGAGCAGCAACCGCTTGAGCACGGGCGGACCCGAGTCCTCGATCAGCACGCAAGTCCCCGGCCAGTAGGGACTCTCGCCCGGAGCCGGGGATAGGAAGACCGCGTCATAGACCCACGATCCGGAGTTGACCAGGCGCGCGCCCCCGCGCCCGCGCCACTCCGAGTCGGGATCACCTGCGAACGGGCCCGCGCGGTGGGTGTGGCCGAAGACGACATACGCGTCGCCGAGGTCCAGCCGCGCCGCCACATCGCCCATCGCGCGCAGGCCCGCGCGGCGCAGCTCGGCGCGTGAGATGTCCGGGCTCAGAGGCCCCAGCCCGGCGCGGTTCAGACCGTCGACCATCAGTGGAAACGCCCACCTGATCGCAGTCCGGCGCGCCGAGCCGCGCGCCGCGCGCAGCATCTGCCCGCCCCGCTCGCGGCTCGCGCCGACTCTCCCCGCTCCACCGCCCCTCCCCGCTCCGTCAACTCCGCCGGCTCTCGCCACACCTCTGCCCACGCCACTCCCACCGAGCGCGCGCCATGCACGCGCGGTGGCCAGGCCGTTGAGGACCGGGCCGGCGCGACCGTAGCGGGTGATCGCGTCACGCCACGCGTAGATCGGGGCGGTGACCGCCTCGTAGCCATCGACCGTGTCAAGAGCGTCCTCGCCAGGGCGTCGTTCCAGCAGACGTCCCATCACGCCGACTCCGATGCGCTCGAGCGTGGGGACGGTCAGGTGGCGGTCGAGATAGTGGCCGTGCGTCGCGTATACGTCGGGGCGCACCCACAGGCCCGGGTAGGCAACGGTGACGCGAGCCGGGCTCGCCCACCGCGCGATCCGGGCCAGCATCGGCGAGGCCTCGGCGGGATCGAAGCTCTGCTCGGGGCGCAACGGCTCGGGCGCGGGTTCGCGCAGCGCGCGCGCGTCCAGCCAGCCGCAGACCATCAGGTGGTCGTGATTGCCCGCGGTCACGACCAGCTCGCGGTCGCCGCCCAGCGCGCGGCCGACATCCTCGAAGAACGAACGCGCTGCCAGCAGCGCCTCGTGCGGCGGGCCATGACGCAGCTCGAGCACGTCGCCGAGCAGGACCAGCCGGTCGATGCCGTCCAGCTCCGCCAGCAGCGACTCGCGCAGCGCGGGCCGGCGCAGCAGATCGACGCCGGACAGCGCGCCGAGGTGCAGGTCGGAGACGATTAGCGTGCGCGTCACAGCGGAGTGCGGGTGGCGTTGCTCAGGACGCCCGACCGGCGGCGACCGTCTCGCGAACCGGCTTGGGCAACATGAAGCGGACGTCCTCGCGGATCACATCCACCTCGGAAACATCCCGAACGCCGCGTGCGCGGAATAGGTCGACGAGATCCTGGACGAGGTTCTCGGGCGCGCTGGCACCCGATGAGACGCCGACGACGCGCCTGCCTGTAAGCCACTCCTCGCGCACTTCCCCGGCGCTGTCGATCAGGTGGGCGTCGGTGCCGCAGTCGCGCGCGACCTCGACCAGGCGCACCGAGTTGGACGAGTTGCGCGAGCCGATCACGAGCATCAGATCGCAGTCGCCCGCAAGCTGCTTGACGGCCGCCTGGCGGTTGGTCGTCGCGTAGCAGATGTCGTCGGTGCGGGGACCGACGATCGCCGGGAAGCGCTCGCGTAGGCGCGCGACTATCGAGTCGGTTTCGTCCACCGACAGCGTCGTCTGGGTGACGTAGGCGATTCGCTCGGGGTCCTCGGCCTGCAGCGCGTCCACATCGTCCTCGTTCTCCACAAGCACGATCTGCTCTGGAGCCTCGCCCATCGTCCCTTCCACCTCCTCGTGGCCGTCGTGTCCGACAAGCACGATCGTGTAGCCCTCCCGGGCGAAGCGCGCCGCCTCGCGGTGAACCTTCGTCACCAGCGGACACGTCGCGTCGATCGTGCGCAGACCACGCTCCTGCGCCCCCGCGCGCACGCTGGGGGCGACGCCGTGGGCGGAGAACACGCACAGCGCGCCCTCCGGAACTTCGGTCTGCTCGTCGACGAATATCGCCCCACGCTCGCGCAGACGCTGCACGACATGCTTGTTGTGGACGATCTCCTTGCGCACGTACACGGGCGCGCCATGGGCGTCCAGCGCGCGTTCGACCGTCTGCACGGCACGGTCCACGCCCGCACAGTACCCGCGCGGGGCGGCGAGCAACAGCTTCTCGACTGTGTTGGCCTGGGCCACGCTGCCCATTGTAAGACGGCCGGGTACGCTTGACCGCGATGGCCCAAAAGCACCTTGACCGCCTCACACCCATCGACGCCTCGTTTCTGCATCAGGAGGGACCGAGCTCGCACATGCACGTCGGCGGGCTCACCATCGTCGAAGGACCGCCGCCGCCGATGGAGGAGTTCCTGGAACAGATCCGCAGGCGGCTGCACCTGGTGCCGCGCTATCGACACAAGCTCGCGTTCACCGCATTGGACAGCGGGCGGCCGGTGTGGATCGACGACCCGAGCTTCAACCTCGAGTATCACGTGCGCCACACCGCGCTGCCGACGCCGGGCGGGTTCGATCAGCTGAGCGGCCTGACCGCGCGCATCTTCTCCCAGCAGCTCGACCGCTCCAAGCCGCTGTGGGAGATGTGGATGATCGAGGGGCTCGCGGACGACCAGTTCGCGCTGATCTCAAAGACGCATCACTCGCTGATCGACGGCATCGCCGGGATCGACCTGGCGACGGTGCTGTTCGACCTCAGCCCCGACCCGCCGCCGCTGAAGCACTCCCGACGTGCGTGGCAGCCCCACCGCGAACCGGGGGCTGCGGAGCTGATCGCTGCCGGGCTGAAGGGCGCGGTGCTCGCCGGGATCGAGCTGGCGGAGGGCGCCCTGGACGCGCTCGCGCATCCCGAGCGCGCGCTCGCGCGTACGCGCGAGGCGGCAGAGGGCATCGGCGAGATTGTGTGGGCGGGGCTGAACCCAGCGCCGGAGACGCCGCTGAATGTCCATATCGGCCCGCACCGGCGCTTCGTCGGCGTCGGCAGCGGGTTGGAAGACTTCAAGCTCGTCAAGAACGCGTTCGGCGGCACCGTCAACGACGTCGTGCTCGCGGTCGTCGCGGGGGCGTTGCGCTCGTTTTTGATCGCCCGCGGCCTGAGCGCCGAGGGCATGGAGCTGCGCGCGCTCGTGCCGGTGTCGGTGCGGGCCGCGGACGAGCACGACACGATGGGCAACCGCATCGTCGCGATGCGCGGCCCGCTGCCTGTGTACATCGCCGATCCGGTGCAAAGGTTGCGGTTCGTGTCGCACGCGATGGACGGCCTGAAGGAGTCCAAGCAGGCCCTCGGCGCGGAGGTGATTGCCGGCGCGCAGAGCTTCGCCCCGCCCACGATCCTCGCGCAGGCCTCGCGCCTGAACTTCTCGACCCGTCTGTTCAACCTGATCGTGACGAACGTCCCGGGTCCGCAGTTCCCGCTGTATGTGCTCGGGCGCGAGATGCTGGCGGCGTACCCGGTCGCGTTCCTGCCCGAAAACCACGCGCTGGCGATCGCGATCATGTCCTACAACGGCCAGATGAACTTCGGCCTGCTCGGCGACTACGACGCCCTGCCCGACATCGAGCTGATCGGCGAGACCATCGCTGGGGAACTGGCCACGCTCGTCTCGCTCGCGCGCGATTCAGCCGCGGCGCCGGCCTAGTACCCGAGCGCGAACTTCGCGTCCTCGCTCATCTTCTCCGGCGACCACGGCGGCGTGAACACCATCTCGGAGTCGACCGTGCGAACACCGTCCAGTTCGCCGACGAACTCCTCGATCTGTTCGGTCACCTGCGGGCCGATCGGACAGCCGGGCGTGGTCAACGTGAACGTGACGTGCACATGGCCATCGTTGACCTCGACGCCATAGATCAGGCCCAGCTCGACGAAATCCAGACCGAGCTCCGGGTCGATCACGTTCGAAAGCGCGTCCATCACGTCGTCGACCGTCGGGGATGCGGCCAGCTCAGAAGACATAGCCCGAGTCTAGCCCGCCGGACGGGCGCCCGCCGGACGACCGCTCTAGTTGTCGCAACCGAGGCGGTCCCAGGCATACAGCTGGATGCACTCGTGCGCGAGCTCGATGGCCCGCTCGCGCGAGAGGCAGGGGAGCACCGTGTCGAGGGCCTGCTCCTCGGAGACGCCCGCCTGGAAGGCTTCCTCGCCGCGAAAGCCCGCGGCGATCTTCAGCGCCTCGCGGCGGTTCTCGCCGAGGCTGGGGAAGACACCCACGAGGAAGTCCGTGTTGGGGATCGGCTGGCCGACCTCCAGAGAGGCGTGCCAGGCGGCGAGCAGGTGCAGGTCGTCCTCGTCGAGGTCGGCGATCGCCTTGGCGTAGTGGACGGACAGCTCCTGGTCGGGGATGTCGTCGACCCACGCGCGCACGACCTCGCCGACGAGCTGACGGCGAGCCTCGCGGCCGACGGACTCGGCGATCACGCGGATTGCGTCCTGAGGCTCGATGAAGCACAGCGGCATTGCCGGAGACTGTAGGCGCCCGGGTGGACGGCATTTTTCTACAGTTTGAGCGCATCGCGCACGCGCTCGAGCGCGTGTGGATCGACCGTGTCGGCCCTGAGGCCGAGCGTCGCGCGCTCGCCGGCGCCCCAGTTGGCGAAGGCGAGGTCGAGGATGTCGATTCCGACCGACAGCTCCTCGGCGAACGCGACCGCGCGGCGCTCCAGGTAGATTGGCTCGCCGACGCCGAGCACGCGCTTGGCGGCGACCGTCGTGAGATCGTCGGGGCCCGCGCCGCGCCCGACCGCGAGGTGCAGCGAGTCGGCATCGAGCTCGTACAGGCCGAGGCGCCCGAGCGTGACCAGCAGTTCGTAGCGGCCCATGCGCCCAAGGCCGGGGAGCGCAAGGCGCTCGAACACACGCTCGAAGCGGCGCTGGGGCGTCCAGGAGTCCTCGCCGGTAAACGCGCGCGCCTGGGAACCGAGATGGGAGACCCAGTGGCGATAGGCGAGCAGCGTCTCGGGTCCGCGGGCGGGGTCGTGCGAGGTGCGCGGCCCAAGCGGGATGCCGTCCAGCGAGGGCACGCCCTCGCCCCCACTCCCATCCTCACCGTCGCGTGCCAGCGCGAGGCGAATTCCTGAGAAGGGATCGTCGCCCTGCAGGGGAGAGAGATAGACGGTCAAGAAGCACATCCACGTCGCGCGCTCGAGCTCGCCCTCTCTCGCAAGAGTGCAGATCTCGTCGAACAAGCCCGGCGGCGCGGCGTGCAGCGCCAGCAGGCGGCCACTGGCGAAAGCGATCTCCTCGGCCAGGCGAGCGGCGTCGTCCGAGGCATGCAGTCCGGGCGCAAGCGCGCAGCGATAGCCGTCGTCATGGGCGCGCAGCTCACGGTGGACGCGCATCTCTCGCCCGCCGGCGTGAAGGCGGGGATGCCGACGAGCGCCCGAGGATCGCGTCCCGGCGCCGCTCCCACCAGACCCGACGACGCGCGAAGACTGCCGCCGCTCCGCGCTCGTGGAGGGCTCATTACCCGCAAGCGTGCGGCTGCAGATCGGGCAGCGCTCGATGAAGCGGTTATGCCGGCAGAACGTGGGCACGGGCTCGCTCGGTGCCAGCGCTGCCCTCGGCGGTGAGGGCGCGGAGGTAGTCGTCGAAGTCGACCTGGATCGTGTGCCGCTTGACCGCTGCGATCCCAGACGAGCCGGCACCGATCACGCACGCGCGGGGAAGCGAGGTCATGAGACCAAGCTTACCCCGCAGGGACGCCCGGACCGACGTGCTCCGGTGGGCCCTCGGAGCCTTCGTCGGCATCCGCATGACCAGCGATCGCCTCGTCTTCGGGTGCGCCGTTGCGTGCGCCCGTGAGGTGGCGGTCGACCATGCGGGCACACTGGCGGCCCTCGTTGATCGCCCACACGATCAGTGACTGCCCACGACGGGCGTCACCGGCGGCGAACACCCCATCGACGGAAGTCGTGTAGGGCTTCACGGCCTTGACGTTGCCCTTTTCGTCCTTCTCGACGCCGAGCTGATCCAGCAATCCCTGTTCGGGGTGCAGGAACCCCATCGCCAGCAGCACCAGCTGGGCCGGCAGCTCGCGCTCGGTGCCCGCGACCGGGCCGAACGGATACACGGGCTCGGCCTGGGCGATGTGCAGCGCGGCGACCCGGCCGTCGGCGTCGCCGGAGAAGTGGGTCGTCGTGACCGAGTAGTCCTGCTCGCCGGTGCCCTCGCGCAACACCTCCTCCATCGCGTAGCTCATGCGGTACTTCAGCGGCCACTCCGGCCACGGCGTGCGGTCGTCCGGGCGGTGCTTGGGCGGCTCGGGCAGCAGCTCCAGCTGGACGATCGAGCGCGCGCCCTCGCGTAGCGCATTGCCGACGCAGTCCGCGCCCGTGTCACCGCCCCCGATCACGACCACGTCGCGGTCCTTTGCGCTGATCTCGCGCTCTGCCGGAGGCTGCGGCACGTCTGGCAGCGGGCCGAGCTCGCGGGCAACCCAGCGGTTGCGCTGATATAGGTAGTCCATCGCGTAATGCACCCCGTCGAGCTCCCGGCCCGGCACCGGCAGGTTGCGCGGCACGCGCGACCCCGTGGCCAGCACCACCGCGTCGTACTCGCCCGTCAGCTCCCGCACACTAACACCGCCCGCGCCGCCGACATCCACCCCGCAGCGCAGCTCGACACCCTCGGCGATCAGCTGATCGACGCGCCGCTGGACGATCCGCTTTTCGATCTTGAAATCCGGTACCCCGAACCGCGCCAGGCCACCCGCGGCCTCGTCGCGCTCGAACAGCGTCACGCGATGCCCCGCCCGGCGCAGCTGCTGAGCGGCTGCCATGCCCGCCGGCCCGGAGCCCACTACGGCTACCGCCTGCCCGGTCTCGCGGCGCGGCGGTTGCGGCGTTATCCAGCCCTCATCCCACGCGCGGTCGATGATTGAGAGCTCGATCTGTTTGATCGTGACCGCATCGTCCTCGCGGATCTCCAGCACGCACGCCGCCTCGCACGGCGCGGGACACAGACGGCCGGTGAGCTCGGGGAAGTTGTTCGTCGCGTGCAGCTGCACGATCGCGTCCCGCCAGCGGTCGCGATACACGAGGTCGTTCCAGTCGGGGATCAGGTTGCCAAGCGGACAGCCGTTGTGACAGAACGGCACGCCGCAGTCCATGCAGCGCGCGCCCTGCTCGCGCAGCTCCGTAACCGGGCGGGCGAGCAAGAACTCGCGGTAGTCGTGCGCGCGCTCGATCGGGTCCCGGTAGGGAATCCCGTGACGCTCGATCTGCAGGAACCCCCCGAGCTTGCCCATCAGGCCGCCACCGCCGGCGGGGCAGCCTCGGGCGATGAGGCGGCCTGCGCGGCTTCAGCCGCCTGTTCGCGCAACACACGGCGGTAGTCGTGGGGCATCACCTTCACGAACGCGCCCTTGCCCAGCAGCTCGTCCCACTGCACGAGTACGCGCGCGGCGACTGGCGAGTCGGTGCGCCGCGCGTGCTCTTCGATCAGCGCCCTCAGCTCGGCGGCGTCAGCCTCGTCTGGCGTCTCGAAGTCGACCATGCCCATGTTGCAGCGTCCGCGGAAGCTGCCGAATCTCTTCGAGCACGTACGCGATGCCACCGCTCATGCCGGCGGCGAAGTTGCGCCCGGTCGGGCCGAGCACGACCACCCGCCCACCTGTCATGTACTCGCAGCCGTGGTCGCCGACGCCCTCGACGACCGCGCTCGCGCCGGAGTTGCGCACGGCGAACCGCTCGCCCGCCAGGCCCCTGAAGAACGCGCGCCCGGATGTCGCCCCGTAGAGCAGCGTGTTGCCGACGATCACGTTCTCCTCGGCTCTGAACTCCGGCGCCATGCCCTCGCGCGGGCGCACCGCGAGCACGCCCCCGGATAGGCCCTTGCCGGTGTAGTCGTTGGCATCGCCCCACAGCGTGAACGTGACCCCGGGCGCCAGCCAGCCGCCGAAGCTCTGCCCGGCGGAGCCCTCGAAGGAGACCTCTATCGAGCCCTCCGGCAGGCCCTGGGCGCCGTGCGCGCGGGCGATATGACTCGAGAGGATGCCGCCGACGCAGCGGTTGACGTTGCGGATTCGGCAGCGCGAACTGGATGCGCTCCCCCCGCTCGATCGCGCCGGCCGAGCGCTTGACGAGCTCCCAGTCCAGGGCGTCGCCCAGAACCTGCGGCGGCGGTTCGACGCGCCGGCGCGGGGCGTCCTCGGGGAGGTCGACATGGGTGAGGATGTGCGTTAGATCGACCCCGCGTGCCTTCCAGTGCTCGATCGCGCTCTCGGCCTGCAGCAGATCGACGCGCCCGATCGCCTCGTCGAGCGAGCGCAGCCCCAGCGAGGCGAGAATCTCGCGCACCTCCTCGGCGACGAAGAAAAAGAAGTTGACCACGTGCTCGGGCGTGCCCTTGAAGCGCTCGCGCAGCCCGGGGTCCTGCGTGGCGATCCCCACCGGGCACGTGTTCAGGTGACAGGCGCGCATCATGATGCAGCCCGTGGCGATCAGCGGCGCAGTGGAGAACCCCATCTCATCGGCGCCGAGCATCGCGGCGATCACGACGTCGCGGCCGGTCTTCAGCTGGCCGTCGGTCTGCACGACGATGCGCGAGCGCAGGTCGTTCAGCAGCAGCGTCTGCTGGGTCTCGGCCAGCCCGATCTCCCACGGCACCCCGGCCGCCTGGATCGAGGACAGCGGCGAGGCGCCGGTGCCGCCATCGTGCCCTGAGATCAGCACGCGGTCGGCGTTCGCCTTGGACACGCCCGCGGCGACGGTGCCGACGCCGACCTCGGAGACGAGCTTGACCGATACCTGCGCACTGGGGTTCGAGCAGCGCAGGTCGTAGATCAGCTGCTTGAGGTCCTCGATCGAGTAGATGTCGTGGTGCGGCGGCGGTGAGATCAGGCCCACGCCGGGGGTGGTGTGGCGGATCGAGCCGATGTACTCGTCGACCTTGTGCCCAGGCAGCTGCCCGCCCTCGCCGGGCTTGGCGCCCTGGGCCATCTTGATCTGCAGCTCGTCGGCGTTGACGAGATAGTGGATCGTCACGCCGAAGCGCCCGGAGGCGACCTGCTTGATCGCCGAGCGCCGGCGGTCGCCGTTCGGGTCGGGCTGGTAGCGGGCGGGGTCCTCTCCCCCCTCGCCCGTGTTCGAACGCCCGCCGAGGCGGTTCATCGCGATCGCGAGCGTCTCGTGAGACTCGCGCGAGATCGAGCCGAGGCTCATCGCGCCCGTGCAGAACCGCCTGACGATCTCCGCGGCGGGCTCGACCTCCTCTAGGGGAATGAGCTCCCGCGCGAGCGCGCCATCGCCGTCGGCGGGGTGGGCGTGGTCCCTAAACTGCAGCAGCCCACGCAGGGTCGCCTTGCGCGCTGCGTCCTCGTTGATCGCATCCGCGTACTCGCGATATTTCGCGTACGCCTCGCTCGAGCGTACCTCCGCGAGCGCCTGCACCTCGCCGGCCAGCGCGGCCGTGACGTTCCCGTTGGCCGCGCGCACCGCGTGCTGCACGAGCGCGATCGTCTCGGGGTTCCACATGTGATGCTCGCCGTCGCGCCGCCACGCGTACACGCCGCCGACCGGCAGGAGGTCGTCCTGCGGGAAGGGGTACGCGCGCGCGTGACGCTCCATCGCCTCGGTCGCAAGCACGTCCAGCCCCACTCCGCCGATGCGCGAGGCCGTGCCGGTGAAATGCCGGTCGATCAGCTCGCGCTCCAGCCCGACCGCCTCGAAGATCTGAGCACCGCGGTAGGACTGGATCGTGGAGATGCCCATCTTGGAGATCGTCTTCAGCAGGCCTTTGCCGATCGCCTTGATCGTGTTCTGGGCAGCCTCCTCGGTGCTCAGCGGCCCCCTGCCGTCGCTGCTCGGGTCGCTCGCGCGCGTCAGGCACCCACTCAAGACGAGGTCGTCGAGCGTCTCGAGCATCAGATACGGGTTGATCGCGCTCGCGCCATAGCCGATCAGGGTCGCAAAGTGATGCACCTCGCGCGGCTCGCCCGACTCGAGCACGATTCCGACACGCAGCCGCGTGCCCTCGCGCACGAGGTGATGGTGGACCGAGGCGACCGCCAGCAGCGAGGGGATCGGGGCGCGCCGCGGACCGAGCGAACGGTCGGACAGCACGATGATGTTGACGCCGGCGCCGATTGCGTCGTGCGCCTGCTCACACACCCGCTCCAGGGCCGTGGCCATGCCAGCCGCGCCATCGGCGAGTGGCCAGGTGATGTCGATCGTCGTCGCCGCGAACAGCTCGTGCGAGACGTGCCTGAGCGTCTCCAGCTCGCGGTTGAGCAGGATCGGGCGCTCCAGCACGAGCTTGTGCGCGTGCTCGGGCGTCTCCTCGAACAGGTTGCGCTCGCTGCCGAGCGTCGTCTGAAGGCTCATCACGATCTCCTCGCGGATCGGGTCGATCGGCGGGTTCGTGACCTGGGCGAACAGCTGCTTGAAGTAGGAGAACAGCGGCGGCGCCTGGTCGGAGAGCACGGCCAGTGAGATGTCGTTGCCCATCGAGCCGATCGGCTCCGCGCCATCGCGCGCCATCGGGCTCAGCAGCACGCGTAGGTCCTCCTGGCTGTAGCCGAACGCACGCTGGCGGCGATGCAGCGGCTGATCGGAGATCGTCACCTGTTCGGAGGGCTCGAGCTCCGAGAACCGCACCGAGCTGCGCTCATACCACTCGCCGTAGGGCTTCCGTGTCGAGACCTCTCGCTTGACCTCCTCGTCCGCGACGATCCGGCCCCGCTCCAAGTCGACCAGGAACAGCTTCCCCGGCTGCAGCCGCCCCAGCCGTCTGACCTCGCCCGGCGCAACATCGAGGATGCCCGTCTCCGAGCCCAGCACGACGTGCCCGTCGATCGTCTCCACCCAGCGGCCGGGGCGTAGCCCGTTGCGGTCGAGCGTCGCGCCGACCACGCGCCCGTCGGTGAACGCGACCGCCGCCGGGCCGTCCCACGGCTCCATCAGACAGGAGTGGTAGGCATAGAAGCCCGTCAGCTCCGCGGGCAGGTCATCGCGGTTGCGGTAGGCCTCGGGGATCATCATCATCGCCGCGTGCGCCGGCGAGCGCCCGGCGAGCAGCAGCAGCTCCATGACGTTGTCGAACGTCGCCGAGTCGGAGTTCCCGGGCGTGACGACCGGCAGGATCTTGCGCAGATCCTCGCCGAACAGCTCGCTGCGCAGCTCCGACTCGCGTGCGCGCATCCAGTTGACGTTGCCCATCAGCGTGTTGATCTCGCCGTTGTGACAGATCGTCCGGTAGGGGTGCGCGAGCTCCCAGCTGGGGAAGGTGTTGGTCGAGAATCGCGAGTGCACAAGCGCCAGCGCGCTGGTGCAGCGCTCGTCCCGCAGGTCCGGGTAGAACTCGGCCAGCTGGTAGCTGATCAGCATGCCCTTGTAGTTGAGCGTGCGCGAGGAGCTCGACGCGATGTACAGCCCAGCGCCCTTCGGGTTCAGCTCGCATACCCTGCGGATCACGTACAGCTTGCGCTCGAACGCGTCCTGGTCAAACCACTCGCCGGCGGCGCCCTGGGGGCCGGCCCCGACGAATAGCTGGCGGATCACGGGGCGGCACGCGCCGGCGACCTCGCCGGTGTGCTCCGGTGCCACCGGCACCTCACGCCAGCCGAGCACGCTCTGGCCCTCCTCGCGCACGGTCCGCTCGAGCAAGCCTTCAAGTCGCGCGCGCGCGTCGGGATCGGTTGGCAGGAAGCACATCAGCACCCCGTAGGCGCCGCGCGCGGGCAGCTCGAACTCGACGAGGGCGCGCAGCAGCTCGTCGGGCACCTGCATCAGGATCCCGGCGCCGTCGCCCGTGCACGGGTCCGCGCCCGAGGCGCCCCGGTGCTCGAGGTTCTTCAGCGCGGCGATCCCCCGCTCGATCACCTCGTGCGTGGGCGTGTTGTCCAGGCGCGCGACCATGCCCACGCCGCACGCGTCGTGCTCGAAGCGAGGGTCGTAGAGTCCGAGCGCCTTGGGCGGCTGCATGGTGTGCGAAGTCATGGAAGTGCTCCCTGGGGGCGGTGCATCCCGCGCGTACAATCCCCGCGCGGGCACGGGCGGACACCTGAGGCGGAGCCAGAAAGGGTATCAGCGCACGGGGGGCGCGACCAGTCGCACCGCGGGGTCGCGGCCGGGGGCGTGCGAGGTGCCGGCCTACCGGCCGCGGGGTCACAACAGGTCGCACGGCGGAGTCAGCGCCAGCAGCGCACAGGGGCGGCACCGGTCGCCCGCAGGGGCGAAAACCGGGCACGCATGGATTCGGACGGCCGACCGGGCTACGCTGACGTCAGCCACCCCGACGTGAGCGACCGAGACGTGAACCACCTGACGCGCGCCACCTTGACATGAGCGACCTCGAACTCGACCCGGACACCCCGCCGCCGGGGCGGCCCGCGGGCCGCTCGGTCACGTCACGCTGCGCTTGGCCAATGGCCAGCTCGCCGCACCGGTCCTGAACCGCGTCGTGTCGATGGTCCTCACCCGCGCCGCTTATCCGCTCGATCCGCTCGACGACGCCCTGATCCTGTGCGACGCGATTTCCGCGCACGGACCCGCCCACACGCGCGACGGTCATCTTTCGTTCACACTCAACGCCGACGCGGGCGCAATCGAGCTGCGCATATCCAAGCTGCGCACCGGCGGTGCGCCCGGCCTGATCGACGACGCCCCGCTGCCCGACGTCGGCAACGTGACCGAGCGATTCTCCGACACCTGCCGCATCGAGCCCGCGCGAGACGGGAGCGGTGAGGAGCTGGTGCTGACGCTCAGATTCGTCTGATCAGCTCGTCTTCGCGGGCTTGGACGCTTTTGGCGAAGACTTAGGGGCGGGTTTCGCCGTGGTTGTCTTGCTGGTTTTGGCCTTGCCGTTGCCGCTCACCTGGACCCCGCCCCGCTCGCGCGCCTGTTCGAGGCTCGCCTGCAGGGCGCCCATCAGGTCGGGGGCTTGCAGCGCCTCGACGGCGGGACGCGGCTCGACGACGACCTCCTCGCCGCTGGCCTTGCGGTCGATCAGGTCAAGCACGGCCTCGCGGTAGCTGTCTTTGTAGCGGCCGATGTCAAACGGCCCGGCCAGCGACTCGACCAGCCTGCGCGCGACATCCAGCTCACGCTCGCCGACCGACGCTTCCTTCTCCTCGCCCAGCTCGCGCAGTTCGCTTGTCGGGTTGATCTCATCCGCGTAGTTGAGAGTCGTCATCATCAGTACATCCTCGCGCGGGTGCACCGCGACCAGCCGCTCGCGCGAGCGCAGCACCACGCGCGCGATCGCGACCTTGCCGGTATCGCGCATCGCCTGTAGCAGCAGCTTGTACGAGCGGGCGCCGCCGCGGTTGGGGACGACGTAGTAGGGCTGGTCGAAGTAGATCCGGTCGATCTCGCCGATCTCGACGAAGTCCTCGATCTCGATCGTTCGCGTCGCCTCCGGAGCGAGCGCCGCAAGCTCTGCGTCCTCGATCACAACGTAGCGTTCGGGCGCCAGTTCATAGCCTTTGACGATCTCCTCGAACGGCACCTCCTCGCCGTCAGCCGAGCACACGCGCTTCTGCTGGACGCGCGCATGGTCGGCACCGTGCAACTGATTGAAGTGCACGCTCTTGTTGGTGATCGCGCTGTACAGCTTCACGGGCATGCTCACGAGACCGAAGCTGAGCGTGCCCATCCACATCGATCGGGGCATCGTCACAGTGTTGACGGCTCGCTCGTCGATGTCAACCCGCGGGCGGACGGCCTGATGTCGAGCGTCCAGCCCTGCGCGGGGTGTTCAGCCGGCAAGACAGCGGCACGTCGGTGCCGTCCACAGTCAGCGCGAGCGCCGATGCGGGCGATGTGAGCACCGATGCGTGAGCCAGCCGATCTTTGCGTGCTTCATCCTCGAGCGGTCGATCATCGCCCGCTGGATCGCCGGCTGCCTGCAGGTCGAATCGTCGCACAGCCTCGGCGCACAGCACGGGCAGCTCGGGCGACAGCGCCGGTCCCAGCCACGCGATCGGCGCGGCCCCGCCTCGCTCGCGCGGCCAGCTCGCGAAGTCCACCGCCCCGCTCAGCAGCAGCCGCTCGCGCGCGCGGGTCATCGCGACGTACACGATCCTGTCCTCCTCCTCGGCCTGCGCCTCGCGGCGCTCCTGCGCCAGCTGCGCGTACTCCAGCGCGGGCCGCGGCTCGGGGTCTTCGAGCCCCACCAGCCGCACGCCGATCCGCTCACCGCTGACGAGCAGATCGGGCACGCCCATGCTCGGCGCGCGCCCGAGGTCCGCGACGCACACCACGTCGAACTCCAACCCCTTGGCGGCGTGCACGCTCATCAGTCGCACCGCGTCCTGGGCCTCGTCCGCGACAGGCGCGTCGGGCTCGGCGATCGCTTCCGCGCTCGCCAGGCGCCCCCCGCCGCCAGCCCCTGCTTGGAATGCGGCCTCGTCGAGGAATCCGCGCAGATCGCGCCCTTCGCTGCGTTCCCACTCCCGCGCCAGCTCCACCAGCTTGCGCACATTAGCGAGCCTGCGCTCCCCGTCCTCGCCAGCGCGCAGGCGCTCGAGGTGGCCAGAGTGCACGATCTCCCGCTCCAGCAGCTCGGCCAGCGCCAGCTCGGGCATCAGCTCGCGCTCCTGCTCGAGCCATGCGCAGAACTCGGCCGTCCGCGCGAGCTTGCCACCTTGCAGACCAGCCTCTGCCTCTGCGTATCCTTCGCACCGCCTGGACGTGTGTCGGCGCCGCTGCCGTGATGAGCGCCGTGCCCCACCGTGGGATCGCAGGCGATCTCCCACACGCTGCACTCCCGCGACTGCGCCGCGCGCGCCAGCAGCCCCATCTCGTCACTCGACAGTTCGACCGGCGATGAGGCCAGCGCCCCATACAGCGCCAGCTCGTCGCCCGGATCCGCGAGCGCGCGCAGGTACGCCAGCAGATCGGCGACCTCCTGGCGCGCCCAGAACGCGCCGGCGCTCGCGACCGTCTTCAGCCCTTGCGCGCGCAGCGCCTGCTCGTAGCACTCGATGTCGCCCACCGCCCGCAGCAGCACCGCCACCCGGCCCGCACGCGCCTGCCCGCCCCGTACTAGCTCGCTCACGCGCCGCGCCAGCGCTTGCGCCTCCGCCTCGCGCCATGCAGCCGCGCCGGACTCCGCCCCACCGGCGATGACGGGCGCCTCGTCCCTGCTCCAGCCACGCCTGTCGCTCAACAGCAGCTCGACGAGCGGTTCACCGTGCGCCTCGCGTTCGCGCTCGCGCTCCCGCCCCGCGCGCAGAGGTATGAACGCGCCGCCGAAGCGCCTGACGAAGATCGCGTTCACAGCCTGAAGCAACTCGGCGCGACCGCGGAAGTTGTGCGTCAACCGCAGGCTCTGTCCGCGCGGGGACAGCTCGGCCTCACGCGCCCTGAACAGGCCGACATCAGCATGACGGAATCCGTAGATCGACTGCCACTCGTCCCCGACCGTGAACAGGTTCTCGTGCTCCAGCGCCCGCACGAGCGCCAGCTGGCGGGGATTGACGTCCTGCAACTCGTCCACCATCAACAGCTCAAACCGCTCCGCCCATGCCCGCCTGACGTGCTCGTCTTCTGACAGCAGCTCGCCCGCCAGCAACTCCAGGTCGTCGAAGTCGAGCCCGTTGCGCTCCCGCTTGGCCTGGGCGTAGCGCTCCCTGAATCGCTCCAGCAGCTCGCCCCACAGCGAGAGCGTCCTCGCGCCCTCAAAGTCCGCCGCGTCAGGTTCCTCGCCGAGCCTGGGCGCCGGCAGACGTGGCGCCTGCTGACCGCCGCTGCGCAGTTGCGCATACACACCCAGCACGGTTGCACGTGCACGATCGGCGGTGTACGCGGCAATCAGGTCCACCGCCTCGCCGCGCCCACCCTCCAGGAGCTCGGCGAGCGCGACGGCGAATGCCTGTCTGCGCATCCGTCCCGCAAGGCCCTCGTCGAGGATCTCATGCTCCTCCGCTAGACCTGCCTCGCGCGCGTGCGCGCGCAGCACGCGCGCGCAGAATCCGTGGAACGTGCCGACGTACGCCTCCTCCGTCGCCCGTGCCGCCTGCCGCTCGCCCAGCGCCAGCAGTCGCGCTCGCACCCGCTCTCGCAGCTCACCCGCAGCCCGGTCGGTGAACGTGATCGCCAGGATCCGCCCAGGCGCGATCCCGTCCTCACGCACGGCTCTGACGAACCGCTCCACCAGCACCGAGGTCTTGCCGCTCCCCGCCCCCGCTGCCAGCAGCAACGGCTCGCCGCGCCGGGCCACCGCCTGCTCCTGCTCGTCGGTCAGGGTTGGTGACCCCAGCGGTTGCTGCATCGTGGGGTCGGCGGCAAGCGATCCTGGGCCGACGAGGTCCCCCCATCCCGTCAGCCGCTCCACGTCATCACCGCCCGCACCGGCAGATCGCCGGGTGCTCGCACCCGCCCGTGTACGAGCACGTGCGCGGCCGCGCCTCGATCGCACCTTCCATCGCCTGCGCGGCCGCTCTCCTCGCCAGCCCGATCGCATCCTCCAGTAGGGCATCGATCTCCGCCCGGTCAAGCAGATCGGTGCGCACGCACTCCAACTGCACGCCCGACCCGGCGTCCAGCACGCCGCGCGCGCGCAGATCGCCACCGCCCAGCGGCTGGTAGAACCCTCCGACGACACGCAGCCCGAGCAGGCGCTCGGCCGCTCGCATGTACAGCGCGAGCTGCACCTTGCCATCCTCGATCCACCTCGCCGCCGGGGTCACGTTGGCCCCCTTGTAGTCATACACCACGGCCTCTCCCCCCCGACCGACATCGATGCGGTCGATGCGCCCGCGCAGCATCACTCCCCCGCCGAGGTCCAGCGCCGGCAGGCCATCCTCCTCGTCGAACCCGAACCCCAGCTCGAGGTGAGTCGGCTCGAGCGGACTGGCTTGCTCGACCGCGTGGCGCAGGTAGCGCTCCAGGTCGGCCTCCAGCCGGCGGCGCGCACCCGGCACGCGCTCGGCACGAGCCGACAGCGGGTAGTCCTGAGCGTGCCGGGCCAGCGACTCCTCCAGCAGTTCGCGCGCCAGCCCCAGCCGTGCGGGAATCAGCCGGGCGGAGCCGGACCGCTCGCGCAACCCCTCCAGCGTGTCCCGCAGCGCCGCGTGCGCCAGTCCCCCCCGCGCGAGCGGCTCGGGGTCGGGCTCGGGGCTCTCCGGGCGCAGCATCCGCTCGACGAACCACCTTGCCGGGCATGCGATCCACAGCTCGAGCGAGGACGCCGACCACGGACGCGCGCGCAGGTCGGCGAGCAGCCTGGGATCGCGCAACGGCGCCGGTCCCCTGCGCTTCGCTTCCGGCGCCGCGCTCGCAGCGCCAACAGGTGCGGTGACCGGCGCCACTACGGCCGGAGCGGTCGACTGGCGAACGTGTCTGCCCCCAATATCAACCCACTAGGCGGCGCTACGAGCCTCGACATCACTCGCCGCCCGCTCGATCTCCGGCGTCTCGCCTTCGGTGTCCGGCGGTTTGGCGCCCTCCTTGGCCCACGGCTCGTCGAACTCGACCCGCCATTTGCCATCCTCTGTCTGGCTCAGCGCGAGATGGGCTTTGAAGCTGCGTCCGCTGCGTCCTTTAAACCCAGTGATCGCGCGGGCGGTGTAGCCGGTCTTGATCAGCTCGCGCGCGACTTCCACGGGCAGCTGCTTGCCGGCTTTGCCCTTCCAGATCACGAACCCGCAGCCGGGGTCGTTGCGCGCCCAGCACGAGTACCCCTTGCGGTTCTCTATGATCTCGTGTCCGCACACTGGGCACGGCCCCAAGCTCGCCCGGGGAATGCGCACGTCCTTGAGCTTCTCATCAAGCTCCTCGATTGTCTCCTTGGCGAACCCCGCGATGTCGCCCATGAACTTCTCGCGCGAGTCCTCCCCGCGCTCGATCTTGCCGAGCCGGTTCTCCCAGTCGCCGGTCAGCCCCGGCGATGTGAGCGCGTGCTCGTTCAGCAGCCTGATCACGTTCACGCCCTTCTCCGATGGCCACCAGCGAGCGCCCGTCGCGCTCGATGTAGCCGACCGTGATCAGCCGCTCGATGATCGCCGCCCGCGTCGCCGGCGTGCCGATGCCCGAGTCCTTCATCGCCTCGCGCAGCTCGTCGTCGTCGACGAGCTTGCCCGCCGTCTCCATCGCGCCCAGCAGCGACGCGTCGCTGTAGCGGCGCGGCGGTTTGGTTTCCTTGCGCGCGCTCTTGATCTCGCGCGTCTGCACCCGCTCGCCCTGCTCGAGCCTTGGGCAGCTGCTGGTCGGCGACCCTCGTCCTCCTCGCCCTCGGCTTTGGCGCTCGTTTTCGCGGCGCTCGCGGCGGAGATCTCGTCGTAGACCCCGCGCCAGCCCGGCACGAGCAGCAGCTTGCCGCGCGTGCGGAACACATACCCGCCGTCGCGCTCGCTCCTCGCCCGCCGGCACCGTGGTCTCCACGCGCGTGTTCTCGAACACCGCCTCGGGGTGGAACACCGCCAGAAACCGCCTGGCGACCATGTCGTAGATGCGTTTGTCGTCCGAGCCCATCCGGTCGAGGTCGTGCTCTGACCTGGTCGGGATGATCGCGTGGTGGTCGGTCACCTTCGCGTCGTTGACGACCCTGCCCAGCGGCAGCACGTCGAGCCCGAGTGACGTACTCGCGCCGCCTGCGCGTACTCCCTGCGCGCCCCCACCAGCTCGGCCGTGGGCTTGATCTCGGCGACCATGTCTTTGGTCAGATACCTGGAGTCGGTCCGCGGATACGTCAGCGCCTTGTGCTCCTCATAACAGCGCTGCGCCGCCGCGAGCGTGCGTTTCGCGGAGAACCCGTAGCGCGTGTTGGCCTCGCGCTGGAGCGTCGTCAGGTCGTAGAGCATCGGCGCGCGCTCACGCTGCTCTTTGGTCTCGAGCTTGGTGATCGTCGCCGTCTTGCCCTCGCACGCCTCGACGATCGCCACCGCCTCCCGCTCGGTCGCGATCCTGGGCTTGGACCCGGCGTGGAACAGCCCACGGTAGATCCGCTCGGCGTCGGGGCCATCGCCGTTGCCCGAGTCGACTCCGTCGCCGTTGCCGCCGGTGTCCGCGAGTGGGTCGGCCACAAACGTCGCGTCGACCAGCCAGTAAGGCTCGGGCTTGAACGCCTTGATTTCCTCCTCGCGCCGCGCCACGATCGCGAGCGTCGGCGTCTGCACACGCCCCAGCGACACCGCCCCGTCGAAGGAGCTGCGCAGGCGGATCGTCGCCGCGCGGGTGGCGTTCATGCCGACGATCCAGTCCGCCTCCGAGCGCGACCTGGCGGCCTGCTCCAGCGACACGAGCTCCTCGGAGGGCCGCAGCGCTGCAAGCGCCTCTTTCATCGCCGCGTTCGTCATCGAGCTCAGCCACAGCCGTTTCACCGGCTTGTCGCCTTTCGCCTTCTCGTACAGGTAGGCGAATATCAGCTCGCCCTCGCGCCCGGCGTCGCAGGCGTTGACGACCAGATCGACGTCCGCGCGCGCGAGCTGAGTGGTGACGACGGACATCTGCTTGCGCGAGCGCTCGTCTCTGACCACGAGCTTGAACCGCTCGGGCACGATCGGCAGGTCCTCCATCCGCCAGCGCTTGTACTTCGCGTCGTACTCGTCGGGCTCGGCCAGCTGCACGAGGTGCCCGACCGCCCAGGTGACCACGTCCTCGGGCCCCTCCAGGTAGCCCTCCTTCTTCTGGAACGGGCCCTTCAGCACGCGTGCCAGGTCCTGCCCGACGGAGGGCTTCTCGGCTATGAGTAGCGTCTTGGACATGGCGGTCAGCCTAGCGGGTGGCCCACCCGCTGCTCTCAGCGAACCCGCGACCGCGGTAGCTACCCTCCGATCGGAGCGCGCGGTTTGGCGCCCCAGAACACCTCCGTGCCGAGCATCCCGATCAGGTTGACGAGCACGAGGTTGAGCACCATCGACTTGGCCGTGGCCGTGCCCACGCCGACGGGCCCGCCGCTGGCGTTGTAGCCGTAGTAGCAGGCCACGAGCACGATCGCCGTGGCCATGGCCATTCCCTTGATCAGGCTGAACAGGAGGTCCGGCGGATTCTGGAACTGCCAGAAGATCAGCAGGTATCCGCCCGAGGATACGTATCCGATCTGCTGCACGACCGCGAGTACGAAGCCCAGGTACGCGACGCCGATCGCCGAGACGTACATGAACGGCAGCACGATCCAGGCGGCCAGCAGGCGCGTCGCGCACAGGAACGTCATCGAGTCGATCCCCATCACCTCCAGCGCGTCGATCTCCTCGGAGATCCGCATCGCGCCGAGCTCGGCCACGATGCCCGTGCCGACCTTCGCGGACATCATGTAGCCGAACGCGTACGGGCACGGCCTCGCGCAGATTGCACCACGCGGCGAACACGCCTGCGTAGGCGGGCGCGCCCTGGGCCTCGGTGAAGTAGGCGCCCTCGATACCGCACGTACCCAGACCCAGTGATGAACACCAGCCCCCAGATGACGAGCGTCGAGCCGACGATCAGGATGCCCGCCTGGCGCAGCGCCTCGCCGAAGAAGCGCAGCACGCGCAAACCCCACACGTCGCGCACGACGTTGCCCGTGAAGCCCGGCGATCTCGCCCGGTCGCGGCGATCCATTCGCGCGGCAGCGCCAGCAGTTCGTTCACTTGATCACCAGGATCTGCGGATGCGTGGCCAGCAGTGTCTGCGTGAACACGTAGTTGAACGCGCCGATCCCCAAGAACGAGATCACGACCGCCTGGTTGACCGCCCTGCCGACGCCCTCGGCGCCGCCGGAGGCGGTCATGCCCTTGTAGCAGCACACGATCGCGATGATCGCCCCGAACATCGTCGTCTTCAGCACCGAGCCCCACAGGTCGGTGGCCGTGGCGTTCGCGAACAGCGTGTTCCAGAACGGCCCGAGCGGCTGGCCGTTGACGATCGCGGCGAGGATGCCGCCGAAGATGCCGAACAAGAGTCGCGTACAGGTCGAACAGCCCGGTGACGATCATCAGCGCGAGAAACCGCGGCACGACCAGGTTCTTGACCGGGTCCACGCCCAGCACCTGCAGCGCGTCGAGCTCCTCGCGGATCTTGCGCGCCCCCAGGTCGGCGGTGATCGCGGTGCCGGCGACGCCCGCGAGCACGATCGAGGTGATCAGACGGACCGATTTCGCGGATCGCCGCGAGCACGAAGAACCCGCCGAGTCGGTCGAGCGCGCCGAAGATCGTCAGGAAGTTTGCCGCCTGGAGTCCCGGCGCCCCGTAGTTGATCGCGACGGTCGTGATGAGCAGCGGAAACCAGACACAGGCGCAGCACGAACAGGAACTGCGACACGAACTCATCGCCGTAGGGATATGGGGGACGCAGCGCCGACGAGATCGTCTTCCCCGTCAGGATCATCATGTCCCCGACCTCCTCGAGCAGGCTTCTCGTCGGCAACAACGCCCGCTCGGCGACCTCGCGCGCGGTCGGAATCGCGACCTCGGGCGCAGCCGGGCCGCATCCACGGGCGGTTCCGACGCCCCTTCGTGCACAGGTCCCCTTTCCGCGGCCATTGGCCTAGTGTACTAGTTCACCAGCACACTAGGTTTCTGCGCGCCCGAGCGCTACCGTAAGAGATGTGAGCACACAACCGCAATCGCCTGAGTTGGACGCGTTCGCGGCGGCCATCGACCGCGACGCCGACGTTCCGGTCGGCCTGCAGCTCGGCTGGGCGCTGTGCGCGCGTATTCACGACGGCGAGTTCAGGCCTGGACAGCGCCTGCCGGGCCTGCGCGAGATGGCCGAGGCGAGCGGCCTGAACGTCAACACCGTCCGCGCCGTCTACCAGCGGCTCGAGCAGAAGGGCCTGCTCGAAAGCCAGCAGGGCAGCGGCACGTTCGTGGCATCCACCCTCCCCCGCCCCTCGGCCGTCGGCACGATCGCGGCCGACGCGGCTCGCGAGGCCGAGGCGACCGGAGTGGACCCGCGCGACGTCGCGGCGGCCCTGTATGTGACCATCCCCCAGGACGGCGCGGCGCGGGCGGAGCAGGGCTCGGCGGGCGAGGAGGCAGGCGAGGCCGCGCCCGCACGCAGGCGCGCGCTGCGCGCGCAGATAGCCACCCTGGAGCGGGCGATCGGCGAGATCGAAGCCGAACATCCCGGCGTCGCGCCGCGGCCCACGGCGACCCGCCGACTGGCCGGGCCGACGCTGCTGAGCGCAGAGGAGCTCGAGCAGGTGCGCTCTACGCTGGTGCGCCGGCTGGCGCAGGTGCAGACGGCTATCGACGAGCAGGCGGCGAGCCCTCAACCGGCCGCGCAGGGGCCGGTGCCCACGGCCGCCGATCCAGCGTCCGCCAAGATGCCCAGGACGGTTGCGTTGGCCACGCCGTAGCCGCCGGGCGACCCACCGCCGACGGTGCCGGCGAACACCGTCGTCAGAACGCTGCCGTTTTCGTCGACGAGCGGTCCGCCGGAGTTGCCGGTCCGCACCAGCCCGCGCAGCGGCGTCAGCAGCCGCGAGACTGGGCCCTGGCCGTAGGCGTTGTCGGTGAGCACGGTCTGCGTGCGTCCGATGCGCCCGGGCTGAACGTCATACGGTCCGTTCTCTGGATAGCCGAGAATCGCGCCTGCGCGGCCCGACGCCGGTTCGTCAACGACGCTCAGCGATGGCACGCCCGCAAGACCCGGAACGCGCAGCACCGCGATGTCGTTCGTCGGTTCGAACGCGATCGCTTCCGCGGGCATCGCCGGCGGCTGGCCGCCGACCTCGACGGTCGTGTCCCGCTCGCCGGCGACCACATGCGCGTTGGTGACGACCTCGTCCGGGCGCGCCACCCAGCCCGAGCCCTCGATCGCCAGGCCGCAGGCGGTGCCGAGCACACGCACGACGCTGCGCGAGGCCGCGTGCACGCCCGGGGCCCGGCCGATCTGGGGCAGCGGCGCCGCCACATCGGGCGAGGGGCCCGCCAGCTGCGGCAGCGGATCAAGGCGCGCGAGCGCGTTCAGGATCGGCCCCGAGGGTGGCAGCAGCTGGTTGAGCTCGCGCAGGATGACCGAGCGCTGGATGTCCGCGCGCAGCTGCCCCCCGCCCGGCGTCTGCCCGGCAACGGCGGCGACGATCCACACGATTCCCAAGCCGAGCGCCACCCCAAGAGCCGCCCCGAGCAGCCCATCGAGCAGGCCGAGGCCCGGCAAGATCAGCGTGCGGCGGCGCAGTCTGAATCCCAGGCCCTCCAGTCCGGTCGCGAGGATCGCTCCGGCCAGCAGCGCCCCGATCAAGCCGAACGCGGGGGCATACGGCGAGGCCGATCCGCGCGGCAGCAGAAGAGGACCGAGGCGCGTTCCGAGGAATGCACCAAGTGCAAAGCCTGCGAACGACAGCACCCCCACGATGAACCCCCGCCGGAAGCCGAATCCCGCCAGCAGCGCGGCGAACGCGACGATCAGCCAGTCGAGCGTCGTCACGCGCACGCCCGCCGATCGAGGCCACTGTTCATGCCCACAGACAGGTTCACCAACCATGTTCTACCGTTCCGCGACGTGGACGCTCGCAGCTGGGATCGATCGTGAACGCGATGTCCGCAGGCGAGCGCTCGAGCGCAGGGGCCGGGCGGGGTCCGAATCCCCACCACGACCATGAACGCCGGCAGCGCGCCAGGCGGGCGCGTCCGGTGTTTGTACTGGCGGCACTGGCGTTCGTGATCGGTGCGATCGTCGGCGGGAGTCATGGCCCGAACGCTGCGAACGCGCTCGCGGCGCGGTTCGTAACCGCTTGGACGAGAGGCGAATACGTGGCTATGTACGACGACATCGACGGTCGCTCCAAACGAGCGATCTCCCCACAGGAGCTTGCCGATGACTACCAGCGCGCGCTGCGAACGGCGACCGCGACGCGACTGCTCCTGACGGGCAAGCCCCATGACGCCCCCGACGGACTGGTGGCGATGCCGGTGCGCGTCCGCACCCGCCTGTTCGGGACACTGCGACTGGCGTTCGCGCTGAGAATCGTCGGCGGCAGCGACGCCGGCCCCGGAGGGATCGCGTGGTCGCGGTCGTTGGAGTTTCCCGGCCTGCGCACGCGCGAGGTGCTCAGCCGCAAGATGGCGTTGCCGCGCCGGGCGACGCTGCTGGCACGTGACGGCTCGGTCCTCGCCGAAGGCGCGGCGACAGAAGCCGGACAGCGCCCCTCTCCGCTCGGCTCCGTCGCCGCAGCGGTGCTGGGCGAAGTCGGGCCCGTCCCCGCCGCGCGCGCGGCACAGCTCGAAGCCGAAGGGGTCCCGGCGGACGCGATCGTGGGCGTCAGCGGGGTCGAGGAGGCGCTGGACGACAGCCTGCGGGGCACCCCGGGAGGCGAACTGCTGGCGAGCAGCACCCAACCCGGGGGGCCGAGGAGAGTACTGGCGACCGCGGTGCCGAAGGCGGCGCCCACGGTGCGCACAACGATCTCCCCCGCCGTGCAGACCGCCGCGGTCACGGCGCTCGGCGGTCAGCTCGGCGGGGTCGTGGCGATACAGCCGAGCACGGGCCAGATCCTGGCCGTCGCCGGCCTGGGCATCGACGATGTGCAGCCGCCGGGCTCGACGTTCAAGATGGTCACCGTCAGCGGCGTCCTGCAGGCCGGGATCGCCAACCCGAGCACCACGTTCCCCTACGCCACGTATGCAACGCTCGACGGGGTCAAGCTGAGCAACTCGGGCGGCGAGGAATGCGGCGGCTCGCTGGAACTGGCGTTCGCGGTGTCGTGCAACTCGGTGTTCGCGCCGCTCGGGGTCAAGCTGGGCGCGCCGCGGCTGGTGGCGATGGCCGAACGATACGGCTTCAACCACGAAACGGGCATTCTCGGCGCGGCGGAGAGCACTCTGCCGGCGGCCTCGCAGATCCAGGGCGAACTGGATGTGGGCTCAACCGCGATCGGACAGGGCGAGGTGCAGGCAAGCGCCCTGCAGATGGCGACGGTGGCTGCCACGATCGCCGACGGCGGGCGCCGTCCGCAGCCCACGTTCGTGCTCCACGCCGCCCCCCACACCCTCGCGACGGCGACCAGCGCCGCCGTGGCGCACACGGTCAGACGACTGATGATCGGGGTGGTGCGCGAAGGCACGGGCACTGCGGCCGCGATCCCTGGGGTAACGGTCGCGGGCAAGACGGGCACGGCTGAACTGGGCTCGCCGAGCTCGTGCTCGGGTGGCAGCGAAGAAGGCGGCGCGAAAGAAGGCGCCTCGGGGGAATCACACGCGGCGGGCTGTGAGGGCGCGGCGAGCGAACCTAGCAACACCGACGCTTGGTTCGCGGCATTCGCGCCCGCGCTGAACCCGCGCATCGTCGTCGGCGTGCTGCTCGTCAAAGACGGCGCCGGCGGAGCCACCGCCGCACCCATCGCGCGGCGGGTGCTCGAAGCCGGGCTGCAGGGGAGCGCTTGAAACGTCGAGCACAGCCGACGCGGTTTGTGAGGCGTCGTTCGGATCGGCGATGCGGATCTTCAACGGCCGGTTATCCAGCGAGACGACCTGGATCTTGTAGAGCAGCAGCGCGCCCTGGGTGCTTCCGTTGGCGGCAACCGAGCTGGGCACGGGAACCTGGCTGTTGGCGGGGATGAGATCGGCGCGATAGGCGAACTGGTTTGTCTGGTTCGGCACGATCGGGGTATAGACGTTGTTCTGGGTGTCGTTGATCGTCATGTTCGTGGCGCCGAGATGCGGCGTCGAGGTCTGGTTATAAACCTGGATGAACACGGCGAACCACTCTTCACCAGGGTGAAGCGTGCGCTGCGCGGGCGTAAGCCCCTGCAGATAGGAGGCGTCTTCGACGTTGGCGGGGTTCAGCTCGCGCGAGAGCTGCACCTCGTAGATGAGCGGGCCGACGTTCAGGTACGGGGCGTTCTGGCCGGATTCGCCGGCGTAGGTGCCGGTCGTGACACGGGTGTGCGAGTCACCGCAGGCGCCCAGCGCCAGCGCGACCGCGAGTGCCAGCGCAACGGCCGCGGCCCCGGGCGCAAGGCGTGCCCGCGCGTGAACAGAGCCCGAGGAGGAGGGATGCAGGGGAGCTGGGCTGGGACGGGGGCTCATGCGACGCGGCAGTCTATCCAGTACCCACCCACCGGCGACTACCCGCCCGCGACCGTGACGCGGCGGCCGCGATCTTCATCGCGCTCGAGGATCGTGCGCAGGCGGCGCATGGCGCGGGCGTTCTGGCGGCGTATCCAGCCGTGCGCGCCGAACCCCTCGAGCAGACGATCGGAGAGCGTGGCGGGCATCGTCTCGAGCGTGAACTGTACGCGCGTCGTGCCCGATGCGCCAGGAGCGAGCTCGTAGACGCCGAGCGTGCGCACACGATTGCCCTTGCCGGTGCGGCCGGCCTCGACGATCCGGTACGGCCGGTCGACCTCGACGAACGTGACGTCGCCCCATGCAAAGCGCGCGCCGGGAGCCTTCACGCGAAAGCGCGCCCCTGCGCCGCGCCCGACCGAGTCGATGCGCGTCAGATGCCAGTCGACCAGGTAGTGATCTGTGAACTCCGGATGATTGGCGATGTCCTGCAGATAATCGAACACCTGCTCGCGCGGGCGGTCGACGACGATCGACACGGTCACGGGGTCCATGGTCGAGCGGCAGTCTAAGGGTTCGTGAGCGAGCAGGCGGGCGGATCGGAGCTCGGACCGTCAGGCTCTTCGTTCGGGCGCGTTGCGGGCATGCACCGACTCGACGACCGGCGACCTGCGGCGCATCGCGTCGCGCGGCGGGCGTTACGCCGCGCGCCTGAGCCGCACCGTCTGACCGTGCTCGGAGTGGCGCACGAGCTCGGTCGCGACCGGGCGTTCGCGGCGCAGCGAGCCGCACAGCTCACAGACGATGCCTTGAACGTGCGCATGCTGGTGGACGTGCTCGCCCACCAGCGGCGTGCGCCCGCAGTCTGCGCAGCGGTCCCGATCGGCCTCCAGCGCACCGACACCACGCCGCAGCAGGAAGCGCTCGAACTGCTCGATGTCGCGCTCGACGGGCATGGGACCCTGGCTCATGGTGTCGGAGTTCGCCCCTGCGGGGCGGGCTCCTGCCAGTGACGATCCGTTTGCGCGGGCCGGCGCGCGGGTATGCACATGTTCGACGCTCGGCAGCCCACGAAACCAGACGTCAGAGGCGCGAACGGATTACTAGATTTCTTTGGCTGAAACTTGCGACTGCGGCTTACATCAAGTTGACACGCTTGTTATGATCGCTGCACGTTCTTCCTGATGGGAGCACCCTGGGGAATCCTAGAAGCAGAAAGGGGCAGACACAGGATGGAATCGCTTACTTCGGGCACAATGGCCGGCACGGGCTCATTCCGCTGCGGGGGTTGCGGATACGTGCTGACGCTCGCGGGCACCGACACGCTGAGCGACTGTCCCAGCTGTGGAGGTCACGACTTCGTCCGCGCATCGCTGTTCAGCGCGGAGGGCCTGGCTCGTGGGCGCGTGGGCAGCGCGGCCATGACGAGCGCGCCCGATGCGCCGGGGCGGATCATCGCCAGCCGCGGCAATGCCGGCCCGCGCGAGGAGAGCGCCCCCCGCGCCGGTGCGCGGATGAGCGGCGACGCCGACACGCTGAATACGGGCCTCGTCGGCGGCATGCTGTCCCAACCCGAAGCCGTCGACAGCGACGCGTGGCTGGAGGATGCACGCAAACATCTGGGGAAGCCCGGCGAGTACCTCGCCTACGAAGACGGTGAGGAGCTAAAGACAGTCGCGCTGACGCGCGAGTGGACCAGAATCGGACGCAGCCTCGCGGCGGACGTGCGCTTCGACGACCCCACCGTCTCCCGACGGCACGCTCTGGTGGTGCGCCAGGCCGACGGGGTGCGCGTGCTCGACGATCGCAGCCTGAACGGAGTGTTCGTAAACGGTGCGAGGATCGAGTGGAAGACGCTCCAGGACGGCGATGAGATCCTCGTCGGCCGCTACCGGCTGCGCTTCCTCAGCGTCGCTCCCGACACGGCCGGAGCCCTGGCCTCCAGCACCCTGCACAGCGCGGGCTGAGGCCCCACGGGCCGGGCGCGTAGTATCGCGCCTGCATGACGGAGTCCCGGACGACTGCCACGACGATCGCCGTGCTCTCCCAGAAGGGCGGGACCGGCAAGACGACCACGGTGCGAACTCTGGCCGACGCGTTTCGGCGGGCGGGCGTGAACACGCTTGCGGTCGATCTCGATCCACAAGGAAACCTCTCCGACTACTTCGACCTGCCGCCCGACGTCGAGCCGACGATCGCCGACGTGCTCTCTGGACGCGCATCGACCGTAGAGGCAATCCATGACGATCTGATCCCCGCCAACCTCAGCCTCGCCGAGGCCGAGCTGGTGCTCGGCGGGAAGCTGGGCCGGGAGCTGACGCTGCGCCGCGCGCTCGCGCAGGTGCACGGCTCCTACGAGCTGGTCCTGATCGACTGCCCGCCCTCGCTCGGGCTGCTGACCGTCAACGCGCTCGTCGCCGCCGATCGCGCACTGGTGACGGCCGAGGCCCAGTACTTCGCACTGCAGGGCGTCGAGCAGGCGATGGAGGTGATCGAGCTCGCGCGGGAGAGCCTCAACTCGGACCTGCAGCTGCTCGGCGTGCTGCTGAACCTCGCGGACATGCGCACCGTGCACTCGCGCGAGGCGCTGGCCTCGCTGAAGGAGCGCTTCGGCGAGCAGGTGTTCGACACCGCCATCCGCTCCTCGATCGCCTACGCCGAGTCGTCCGAGCGCGCCGTCTCGATCCTCGACCATCGGCCCGACCTGGGCGCGGACTACCTCGCGCTTGCCGGTGAAACCCTCGCGCGGCTGCCGGGGTTTGAGGACGCGCGCAGGCGGGTGGCCGGGCTCGGTTAGAGATCTCCGACATACGCCCCCTGAGCCTCGAACGGCGTGCGCAGCAGCCTCGCCCAGCCCTCGACCTCTGAGCGCAGCGCCTCCACAACGGCGCCGGTCTGCTCGTAGAAGCACCACACGAGCACGGTCGGGCCGGCGCCGGAGATCGTCGCTCCCAGCGCACCCAGCTCAGACGCGCGCAACGCCAGCTCATACGAGCGCGGGAACAGGCTCGCGCGGCGCGCTTGGTGCAGGCTGTCGTGCAGGCCGCGTGCGACCAGGTCCCAGTCGCCGCGGGCCAGCCCGAGTGTTAGCAGCGCGCCGTGCGCGACGTTGAACACGGCCTCCCGGAGCGGCACCTCGGGCGGCAGAGCATCGCGCGCAGCGCTGGTGCGCACCGCCTGATCGGGCACGACCGCGATCGCCTCCAGGCCCGTGGGCGGCTCGAAGCGCGTCGCCTGCCCGTCCGCGCACACGACGAACCCGCCGTTCAGCGCCGCCGCGACGTTGTCGGGATGGCCCTCGATCTCGCTCGCCAGCTTGAGCAGGTCGGCGTCCAGCTCGAACAGGTGGTCGGCCGCCATCAGCCCCGCGACGATCGCTGCGGCACTCGATCCCAGGCCACCGGACAACGGGATCCCAGACTCGATCCTGAACGCGAACCCATCGGCGGGATGCAACCGCTCGAACGCCCGCACGCACAGGTTCTCGCGCCCATGCGCGACCGGCAGATCGGTCTCGACGGCGAACTGGCCGGTCTCGCACACCTCGAGCTCCAGGTGCAGGCCGACGGCCGCCGCCATGCAATCAAACCCCGGGCCGAGATTGGCCGAGGACGCGGGCACGCGCACGACCCGCCTACGGATCACCCAGCACCGCCTCCTCGATCGCCGACATCTCCGCGGGGCAGCTGATGATCCGCCCGTCGTTGTGCGCAATCGCGGTCTCCGGGTCCTTCAGGCCGCGGCCGGTCAGCACGCACACGATCTGCTCGGCGCCGTCGGCGCCGTACTTGAGCAGGCCCGCGACCGACGCGGCGGAGGCCGGCTCGCAGAACATGCCTTCGCGGGAGGCCAGCAGGCGGTACGCGGCCAGGATCTCATCGTCGCTGACGGCGCGAATCGAGCCGCGCGAGTGGTGCGCGGCGGCCATCGCGTCCTCCCAGCGCACGGGGTTGCCGATCCGGATCGCGCTCGCCACCGTTTCGGGATGCTCGATCACGTGTCCCCTCCACCAGCGGCGCGGCACCCGCGGCCTGAAAGCCGAACATCCGCGGCGCGGCGCCCATCTCGCGAAAGCCGCGCCAGTAGGAGGTGATGTTGCCGGCGTTGCCGACCGGGATGCACAGCGCTTCGAACTCCGCCGTCGAGCCCCTCGTGGATCTCGAAGGCGGCCGTCTTCTGGCCTTCGATGCGATAGTCGTTGACCGAGTTCACGAGCACGATCGGGTGCGTGTCGGTGAGCTCGCGCACGAGCGTCAGGGCCTGGTCGAAGTTGCCGGCAAGCGAGATCACGCGCGCGCCGTGCACGAGCGTCTGGGCCATCTTGCCCTGGGCGATCTTGCCCTCGGGGACGATCACCGCGCAGGTGATGCCCGGCGCGCGCGGCATACGCCGCCGCAGCTCGCCGCCGTGTTGCCGGTGGAGGCGCAGATGACCGCCCGCGCGCCCTCGCGCACCGCCGCCGAGACCGCGCAGGTCATGCCCGCGGTCCTTGAAGCGAGCCCGTTGGGTTGGCGCCCTCGAGCTTCAAGCGCACGCTCGCGCCGACCAGCTCGGAGAGCACGCGGCGCGCGCAACAAGCGGCGTGGAGCCCTCCTGCAGGCTGACGAGCGGATCGCCCGGCGCGAACGGCAGGCGCTCGCGATAGCGCTCGATCAATGGGATGTGAGTGCCAGTCGGCGGTGCCTTCGACCGTCGGCAGCGGGACGCGTCGCTGTCGTTCATATGAACTCCTCTTCGATCACGCGGATCGTGCGCGGCGTCGAACGCACGAAGTCGGACTCCTGAAGCAGCGCAATCGCCGCCCGCACGCGCGACTCTGCGATCGCGTGCGTGACCATCACCAGCCGCGCGTTCTCGCCGAGGCCGCGCTGACGACCGACTTGATCGACACGCCCTGCTCGCCCAGCACCCGCGTCACCGACGCCAGCACGCCCGGGCGATCGGCGACCTCCGAGGTGCAGGTAGAACGCGTAGGCGACATCCTCGAGCAGAGCCAGCTCCAGCGGCGGGGCGGGCGGTCGCGCGCCGCCGGTCATCACGCTCACGACATCCCCCAGCACCGCGCTCGCGGTCTGCCGCCCGCCGGCGCCCGGGCCGGACATCGTGATCTCGGTGATCGTCTCGGATTCGACGGTCACCGCGTTGAACGGGCCGGACACCGACGACAGTGGATGCCCGGCGTACAAAAACGCGGGATATACGCGTACCGACAGTCCCGCCGTCGCGACGCTCGGCCGTGCCGATCAGCTTCAGACCGAGACCCAGCTCGCGCGCATACTCCATGTCGTCGGCCTGCAGGTGCTCGATGCCCTCGTAGGGCACGTCGTCGAGATGGACCGGCGCACCGAACGCGAGACGCGCGAGGATCGCCATCTTCGCCGCCGCGTCCCGGCCGCTGACATCGTCGCTCGGGTCGGCCTCGGCATAGCCCTTGCGCTGGGCCTCGGCCAGCGCCTGCACGTAGGTGCTGCCGCGGGCCATCTCGCTGAGGATGTAAGTTGGTGGTGCCGTTGACGATCCCGTGAATGCGCTCGATCGGCGTGGCGGCCAGCGACTCCTCGAGCAGCCGCACGACCGGCACTGCGCCAGCCACGGCGGCCTCGAAGCGCAGCAGCACGCCATGCTCGCGAGCGACCCCGAACAGCTCCTCGCCGTGCTGGGAGAGCAACTGCTTGTTCGCGCAGACCACGTCCTTGCCGGCGCGCATCGCCGCCAGCATGTACTCGCGCGCGGGCTCGATCCCACCCATCAACTCGACGACGAGGTCCGAATCCGCGAGGATCTCCGAGAAGTCGCCCCGCGAGCGCGTGAGCACCCCGGAGATCACGGGCCTGCGGCCGTTGACGCGCTCGATCTCCGCGGCCCGCTCGTCCAGCAGCGTGACGAACGCCGATCCGACGGTGCCGTGACCGAGCAGGCCGATGTTGAACGGGTCAGCGGACATCGCGCGCGATCAGATCGTCGAATGTCTCGCGCCGCACCACCACGCGCGCGTGTCCGTCCGCGCAGAAGATCACCGGCGGGCGCGGCACGCCGTTGTAGTTGGACGCCAGCGCATGCCCGTATGCCCCGGTGGCCGGCGTGACGATCACATCGCCCGGGCGGGGATCGTCGAGCAGCGCGCGCCGCACGATCACATCGCCGGACTCGCAATGCTTGCCGGCGAGCACGCACTCCTCGGCACCGCCATAGCGGTCGGCGACATGGGCTTCATAACGCGCGCCATACAGCATCGGGCGCAGGTTGTCGGACATGCCGCCGTCCACGGCGACCCAGCGCGAGACGTTGCGCTTGACGCTCTGCACCGTATACAGCGTCACGCCGGCGTTGGCGCACAGCGCCCGGCCGGGCTCGATCAGCAGCCGCCTGCCGGAGCCGGCGCCCATGCCGTGCTCATGCGCCGCCCCCACGAGCGCGCCGACATAGGACTCGATCGACGGGGGCTCGGGCTGATCCGCGGTGTAGCGCACGCCGAGCCCGCCGCCGAGGTCCCAAACCGAAAAATCGCCGAGCCGCGCGAGCTCTGCAACCTCGCGGCGAAACGGCTCGAGCTCGAGCAGCTGCGAGCCGATGTGCGCATGCAGGCCTCGCAACCGCAATCCGTCAACCGATTCGATCCGCGCAATCGCCTCGGGCGCATCGGCCATCGCGAACCCGAACTTCGAGTCGGCCTGACCGGTGGAGATGTGCTCGTGCGTGTCGCCGCTGACATCGGGCGTCACCCGGATGAGCACTTCCTGGGAGCGATCGGCCAACAGACGCTCCAGGCGATCGATCTCGTCGAAGTTGTCGATCGCGATCAGCCCGACCCGGCACTCCAGCGTCATGCGCAGCTCGGTCTCGGACTTGGCGTTGCCGTGCAGCACGATCCGCTCGGGCGCAAACCCCGCGTTCAGCGCCAGCGCCAGCTCGCCGCCGGAGGCCACGTCGCACCACAGGCCCTCGCGCGCGAACAGGCTGAGCACGGCCGTGCACGGGAACGCCTTGGAGGCGAACACGACGTGAAAGTCCTCGTGCCCGGTCTGCCGGCCAGCCTTTAGGAAAGCCCGCGCCCGCGCGCGCAGAATCCTCTTCGGCGACGATATACGCGGGGGTCCCAAACTCCCGCGCGAGCTCGATCGTGTCGCACCCACCGACCTCCAGGCGTCCGTGCTCGTTCAGGCGGCTACCGCAGGGCAGCGCCGGCGAGAGGCCGGCCTGCGGCGGGGTGGTTGGAGTGGCCATCATGCCTGGATTATCGCTGGCCGGTCAGGCTCCGGCCGGCTGGGGCGCCGGCCTTGGCCCCGCACGCGGTCCCGCGAGGCCACCCCTGCGCGTCATCCACGCCAGCCATACGAGGCCGACCGCGAGCGCCACCAGGCTCTCCAGCTGCGGTGCGGTCAGGCCGGCGAGCACCTCCTTGTTACGTCGGATGAACTCGACCAGGAACCGCTCCAGACCGCTGAACACGAGATACAGTGCAAAGATCGCGCCCGGGCGCACGCGGTCGCGCAGCTGCCACAGCACGTAGGCGAGCAGGCACATCGAGACCGTCTCGTAGATCGGCGTCGGCTGCACACGCACGCCCGGTGGGGTCGGGACGGTGCCGTGCGGATAGCCCATCGCCCACGGCAGGCTCGATCTGATCCCGTAGTCGCCGTCGCCGGAGACCTGGCAGCCGATCCGCCCGATGCCGTAACCGAGCGCGAGCGCGGTCGCGCACATGTCGAACATCTTCAGCTGCATCGCATCGCGCCAGCGCATCCACGCGAGCACCACGATCGCGCCACCGATCGCGCCGCCATACCAGACCAGGCCCGAGCCGGAGAAGAGGCTCTTGAGCAGATCGTGCTTGACCAGGGAGTAGTTCTGGATGATGTAGTACGCGCGTGCACCGATCACGCCGCCGAGCAGCGCCGCGAACACGATCTCATATGCCCAGTCCAAGGGCCGGCCCAGCTCGCGCAGCCGGCGGGCGACGACCAGCCCGCAGGCGAGGAATCCGAGCGCGAACGTCACCCCGAACGTCTTGATCGAGATGCCAAGCAGATGGACTTCGGGCTTCATATGCCCGGACTCTAGCCGCCTTCTGCGACAATCCGAGGGGATGGCGAGACGACGCTCGAACTTCGGACGGGATACCGGCCTGCAGGCGCGGATGGTGATGACGATGTTCCTGCTGGGGCTGGTGTACGTGGTGTTCGTCGGGGTGCTCATCGCCGCCGGCGCCGGAGCCGGCGTGATCGTGGTGGTAGCGCTCGTGCTGCTGATCGTGCAGCTGTTCGGCTCGGACCGAATCGCAATGGCGACGATGGGGGTCAAAGAGGTGACCCCCGCGCAGGAGCCCGAGCTGCACGGGATCGTCGAGCGGCTGTGCGTGCAGGCCAACCTGCCGAAGCCACGGGTAGCCGTGATCGAGACCTCGATGCCGAATGCCTGCGCGATGGGCAAATCGCAGAAGTCGGCGACGGTGTGCGCGACGCGGGGGATCCTCCAACTGCTGGAGCCCGCCGAGCTCGAAGGGGTGATGGCGCACGAGCTCACCCACGTGATCAACCGCGACGTGATGGTGATGACGCTCGCGAGCTTCTTCGCCACGCTCGCCTCGATGATCGCGCAGTTCGCGCTGTTCTTCGGCGGGGGCTTCGGCGGCGGCTACGGGCGCAGCCGCGACGAGGAGGAGGAGATCATGCTCGTGCTGCTGGTGTCAGTGATCGTGTACGTGATCTCCTTCCTGCTGCTGCGCGCGCTGTCGCGCTACCGCGAGTTTGCCGCCGACCGCGGCTCTGCCGTGCTGACCGGACGCCCCAGCGCGCTGGCCTCAGCGCTGCTGAAGATCAGCGGCACGATGGAGCGGGTGCCCAACCAGGATCTGCGCAAGGCCGAGGCGATGAGCGCCTTCTTCATCCTCCCTGCCAGAACCAAGAAGTCGCTGATGAACATCTTCGCCGACCATCCGCCGCTGGAGAAGCGCCTGGCGGCGCTGGAGCGGTTGGAGTCCCAACTGCAGAGCAACGCCTGACCGTGGGGCTGCGCGACATCATCACGGGCCGCCACACGGTCGCCGGGCCGGCGCCCGACCGGCTGTTCGCGATCACGACCGCGTACATCGCATTGCAGAGCGAACACTCCATCAACCCGGCCGGGGTCGCGGCGATCGTGTTCCAGGCGCTGGCGACGAGCGAGTTCGAAGCGACGCTGCGCGAAATGGAGGAGGTCGTCAAGGCCACCGGTGGGGAGAGCGGCACGACGACGGCAACCCAGGACGACAGCTACGGGTACCGCTGGATGGTGCTGCGCAACCCACAGGACAAGCCCAGCGTCGAAGACCTCGCGGTCGCCGTCAACGCCGTGTCGGACTCGATCGAGACGGCCGGTCACGGCGAGCGGCTGCTGTGTGCGGTGTTCGCGTTCGCGGACGCGGAGCACCGGCCGGTGTACTTCATCTACAACTACAAGCGCGGCTTCTGGTACCCGTTCGTGCCCGAGCCCGACGGCGGCGCCAACACGCGCTCGACCGAGCGCGAGCTGCAGCTGAAGGCGCAGATGGCCTCTGAGCTGCCGATCGAGCCGGAACTGGAGCGCTGGTTCCCGTTGTGGGGCATCCCGATCTGAGGAAGTTGAACTGGCCGACCAGGGAGTCGGTTGGCAAGCTGGGCAGGACGCAGGGAGCGTGGCGTACTGCGTACGCGAGCGACCGAGGACGCGATCCAGCGCCGCCCAGCGGCTTCCTAGTCCGGGATCAGGCCCTCGCCGGTAAACTCGCGCCCAGCCTCGGCGAACGTCAGGTCCGAGGGCGGCAGGATCAGGTCGGATGTCTCGATCTCATCGTCGCCGACGCGCTCGCCGTGCGCGCGCACGTAGTCGAGCAGCGCGCTGTAGGCGTCAGCGAAGCCGTCCTCCTCGCCGCTGTCCACGAGCGCCACGACGGCGTTCTCCAGATCGTTGACGTGCGCCGCCGCGCTGTCATCCAGGCGGTACTGGTCCTCGCCCGAGATGCGCACGATCATGACTGCCCCTCCTCGGCCGGCGGCGTCTGTGCGGCAGCCTCGCCTGGCGCGGGCTCGCTCGGCGGCGCGGCGATCTCCCCGGCGGGGGCAGGGGCGCCGCCACCGTCGCCCGTCCCGATTTCCGCCTTCATCTTGGCGAGATCGTCGTCGACGGCCGACTTGCTGGACAGCGACTTCAGCTGACGGTCGATGTCGTCTTCGCCGGAGCCCAGCGCGGTGATGTCGTCGAACGTCCCGGCGGCTTCCAGCTCGGACACGGCATCGGCGCGGGCTTTCATGTTTTCGGTCTTGTCGACCGCGCGCTGCATCGCCAGGCCGACATCGGCCATCTGCTCGCCGACGCCGGTCGCGGCCTCGGAGATCTTCACTTGGGCTTCGGCGGCGGAGTACTGCGCCTTGATGACCTCCTTCTTGGTGCGGAACGCCTCGATCTTCGCGCGCAGCTTCTGCTCGGAGTCGGTCAGCTTCTGCTGCTGCTCTTCCAGTTCGGCGACCTGCGTGTCGAGCCCCTGCAGCTCCGTCTGGGCGACGTTCTTGCGCTCCAGCGCCTGACGGGCGAGATCCTCCTGGCCGGAGGACACGGCCTGGCGGGCCTGCGTGTCGAGCTTGACCACGCTCTGTTGCAACGTCGTCTCCTGCATCTGCAGGCGCTTCTTGGCGGTGACGACGTCGGCGATGCCCTTCTTGACGTTCTGCAGCTGTTCGACTTGCTTCTGGTAGCTGTAGTCGAGCGTCTCGGCCGGATCTTCGGCACGGTCCAGCAGCTTCGATACCTTCGCCTTGACGACGGTTGACATGCGCCCGGTCAGACCGGCCATCTGATCCTCCTATAGCTGTTCACGCGTACGGTTCGCTCAAGCCTAGCCGACAGACAGCATTGAGACGGCCGAGAGTCAAGCGAGGCCAGGACGCAGTGAGCGCCGTGTGCTCGGCTGGCCGAAACGGGGATGCGAGCGAAGCGAGTGTCTCCCGGCTTCGGTGAGCGAGCGAGGACGCCGCCTCGCGCCGGCTATCGGCCGTCTCACAGCCCAAGCGGGTGGCGGATGATGAAGCCGGCGTTTCCCGGGCGCAGCGGGCGCCAGCGCGGACCCTGCTCGTTGGAGGGGTCGTCGGCTGAGCTCGTGTCCAGGCGCAGCCCGGCGACCGTCATGTAGGCGTGGCCGGGGTTGGCGAAGATCGTCACCCAGCGCCCGGCGCCGTGTGAGCCCCAGACTTCGAATTCGGAGGAGTCCTCAGGAGCTTGCAGCAGGTTGGCGCCGTGCAGAGCGAAGGAGACGGAGCCCGAGCAGTCATAGCCGGGCGAGATGAACGATGCGTGGCCCCCGCCGTAGATGTAGGGCAGGCCGACGAGCTGATTGCCGGCCCAGATGATCTCCTGGACGGCCGGCGGCGTGGACATTGGCGCAGCGGCGAGTCCGTTGACGTAGCGGGCGAGCACGCCTGGGACGAGCAGGTCGGGCTTGGTCGTGGCGGTGGCCGCGACGGCGCTGCCGCCGGTCGTGTCGTTGGTCTGGCCGGGCGTCGTCGGCGGGGGCTGGTAGGGGACGACCTGGCCGGTCGCGGTCTTTTCGTAGACCGGGCCGTTGTAGGCGACGCTGGGGGTCTTGGCCGTGATCGGGGAGAGGTGCAACGGTTTGGCGGGCGTTGCGGGCGTGGTCGGGGAGGCGCCGCCGCTGGCCGAAGTGTTGGTCGAGGTCGTGCCTGCCACAGCGCCACCGGCTACGGAGGCCGAGCTCCTCGTGCCGGCCAGAGCAGGACCGGCCGTCAAGGCCGCGATCGTCAAGCTCAAACAAAGCACCGCGCTTAGGGTGCGCACCCGCAAAGCAACTCCTCTTTCGTCGGCCTGCGGGGTTAGCTGACGGGCTAGCGCTGAAAGAGCCTGCGCTTCTCACGGTTCACCGTGGGATTCGCCCCAACAAACTTGGGTCCCCCGTTCCCTGACTTCTGATCAGGGATTCGGCGTTGATCGCGGCACACTAGCAAAGTGCAACGACGGTTGCAGAGAGTCTACGCGGTTGCGCAGGTTTTTCCTGCAAACTGGCGGAACACGGAATACGTGGGCTTCTGGCACAACTCAGCCGTGCAGTACGACGCTCTTCGTCACGGTCGCCGCTGCGCCGTGAACGGGTGTGAGCACAATCCGCACGGTCAGCGTTAGGCGCCGGTGGCGGCGCAGCGCGGCCTTCCCGCGTGCGGTCAGCGGCACCGTGAACGACAAGACACCAGCCTGCACCGACAAGTGCAGATAATGCCCGACGCGGACCGTTCGACGGGCGATGCGCCTTGGCCAGCGACGCGCCAGTCGCGAGTAGGGCGACTTCGAGCTCGCCGCCCGCCCCGGCCTGAGAGACGTCAATCGAGCCGTGGACCGAAGACCCGTGCTGCCCGACGAGAAGCTTCAGCGCGCGGGATCCTCCGGCGAACAGCGATCCGCCGGCACCGGTGCCGGGCGAGCCGGACCCGCTGGACCGCGATCCACCGTTCGAGCCCGCAGGCGGAGTGGATCCGCCGTTGGATGGCATCGAGGGCATTTCGACCGTAGTGCTGCCGTTGGCGCTGACCGTGATCGTGCCGTCATTTCGGGGCCGTGGACGGTGCAGTAGAAGGTGTAGGTGCCCGGTTTCGTGAACGTGCAGGCGCCGCTCCATTTGGTGCCGGAGGCGGAGGGACTCGTGCCGACCGGAATCCCGCTGCAGGCCGGCTTTTCCGGGCCACCCACCCACTCCACGCCGTGCTTCACTTCGGTCGGGTTGCTCAGCGTGACGACCCCGCCAGCGCTCACCGTGGCCGTTGCAGGTGACCAGGCGTGTGTTTCCCCGCTGTAGTAGCCCCTCCAGGTTTGTTTTCCGCCGTGATCGTCGGGCTCGTTTCCGAGCCGGCCACGGCCGGGAGCACCACGAGCGCCGCGGCAAGCGCCGCGAGCACCAAGATCGGCAAGCGCCTGCGCAGTAGGGACACGATCATGCTGGACACCTGATAGCCGCCTTTCTCGAGTTCAATCACCCGGCGCTGCGCCTGCGCACCTGAGCGCACGCGCAAAGCACGTCGAAAGACAAGGACGCTGCCCCCCCAGCGATCCTTCCCGGCGGTACAGTCGCAGGATCACGAAAACGCTCGACCCGCAATCGCTGACGCAGCACGTGGACCGCCTATATCGCGCGGCGTGGGCGCTGTGCGGGCGCAGGGAGGACGCGGAGGACCTCGTGCAGGAGACGTTCGCGCGGGTGCTCGCACGCCCACGGATCATGCGCGGCGAGGACGAGTTGTACTACCTGATGCGAGCGCTCAGGAACACGTTCTATACGACCAGGCGTACGGCGAGCCGCCGGCCGGTGACGGGGGCCGCGCTCGATGATGTCGTCGCGCCCGATCCCCGACCGACAGGCCGGCCGGAGCGGGCGATCGAGGTGCGGGAGCTGTACGCGACGATCGCAGCGCTACCCGAGGACTTCAGGCTGGCGCTGGTCGCGGTGGACGTGCTCGGGCTCTCCTACCGCGAAGCGGCGCGCGCGCTGAAGGTGCGCGAGGCGACGATCACGACCCGGCTGTTCCGCGCGCGCGGGCAGGTCGCGCGCGCGCTTGACCCCGAGCCCGCGCGGGATACCCAAGCGCAGTCACCGGGCGAGCAGCACAGAGAGCACGCCGGCCGGGAAGAGACGCGGGCAGGTGGAGTCTTGCAAAGTAGGGGAACACCATGAGCGATCCGCACGCACGCACCCGATTCGAGCAGGCAGAGCCAGAGCACGAGCACGAGCACGTGGCAGAGCTGCTGCGCGCGGTGGATATGCGCGCGCCGGAGAGGCTGCACGAACGGGTGCAGGGGATGGTCGCCGATCGGACGCGCCCGGCCAAGCGCGCCCCTCGCTCGCGCCGAGCCGAAGCCCTGCGACATCACACCCCCGACCGGGGACTGATCGCGGCCCGGTTGAAGCCAACGCTGGCGGCAATGGCGATTGCGGCGATCGCGGGCGGGGCGATCGCGATGCTGACGGGCACGGGCACGCAAACCGCCGGGCCAAGCGTAGGCGAAGCCTCAGCGCTGACGCTGCGCGCCGCGACGATGGGCGCTCCGAGCGAGAGCACCGCGCACGCTGCCCAACTGAACGTGGCGGTGGACGGCGTCGCGTTTCCGTACTGGAACGAGCGGTTCGGCTGGCGCGCAACAGGTGCCCGCAGGGACACGGTCGGCGGGCGTGCGGTCACGACGGTCTTCTATGCCGACGCCAGCGGCCGGCGGATCGGCTACGCGATCCTCGCCGGAACTCCCGCGCCGCGACTCAGCGGTGGCGTGATCGCCTGGCGCGGCGCCGTACCCTACCGGCTGCTCACCGAGAACGGCGCCTCGGTGGTGACATGGCTGCGCGACGGCCACCTATGCGTCCTATCCGGCCACGGCGTCTCCAGCGCCACGCTGCTGCGACTGGCCAGCTGGAGCGAACACGACGCAACCTCCTCCTGAGCACACACGAACGCTGGCCCGGCGGCGAGGATCCGGGTCGAAGCTCATGCCGGCGCCCGGGAAGATTCGCGGCGCGGCGGTGTCTATGAGGGCAGAGATGAGAGTCCCGCGCCCGACCACCACGACATTCGGAGGAGCTATGAAGCGAACCTACGGAACCTACGTCTTCTTGGCCATCGTCTCGGCAAGCGCGGCGAGTGCGGCGACGATTGCGAGCGCGCGTACGAGCGTCGCGACCGCGCATACCAGCCGCGCTGCCGTGGTCGAGCTGCGCCACACGAGCCTCGGCAGCATTCTTGTCAGCAGCTCGGGCCGCACGCTGTATGAGTTCACGAGAGATCGCTCCGGCAAGAACAGCTGCGCGGCGATCAGCGGGTGCTCGCAAGTGTGGCCGTCGCTGAAGACGAGCGGCAGGCCGAGCGCCGGCGCGGGCGTGCGGGCTTCGCTCTTGTCCTCGATCAACCCGCCCGGAGGCGGCAAACAGGTCACCTATGCCGGTCATCCGCTCTATCTCTACAGCGGCGACAGCGGGCCGGGAGAAACCTCCTACGTCGGGCAGAGGGCGTTCGGTGGCACGTGGTATGCGATCAACGCCTCCGGTAACACGGTGAAGTAGCAGCTGGCTGCTCGGGATGCCGGCGGCTCGGGCGGGGTGCTTGCGGCTCGGGGTGCTCGCACGCGCGCTCAGGCGCTGGGTAGCGCAAGCGGCGGGCCGGCCCAGCGCACGCCCTCATCCAGCCCGAGCGCCGCCAGCGCATCGGCGAGCGACGCGCCCTCCGGAGCGCGCAGCTCGAAGTCCAGCTCGAGCGCCGGGATCAGCACGAAGCGGCGGTTGAGCAGCTGCTCGTGCGGAAGCGTCATGCGCTCGTGGGCGAGGGCGATGTCACCGAGCAGCAGAACATCGATGTCGATCGCGCGCGGGCCGTGGCGCAGGCCGCCGGCGGCACGCCCGAGCGCGCGCTCCAGGCCCTTGACGGCGTCGAGCAGCTCGAGCGACTCGAGCCGGGTCTGCACCCTCACGCACGCGTTCAGAAAGCTCGCCTGGTACGGCATCTCGCCGACGGGGTCGGTGTCGTAGACGGACGAGCACGCGAGCACGGCCACGCCCACGCCGGCCAGCCCGTCGACGGCGCTCTGCAGCCGCGCGCGGCGGTCGCCGACGTTCGAGCCGAGGCCAAGCAGTCCTGTGCGGAGGGACACGCGCGGAACGGTATATGGACCCGTAATGGACCCCCGCCCGCCCTACGCCCCCGCGGGCTCGCTGGCGGGCTCGCCCACCGGAGCGCGCTCGTGCAGGCCAATGCGGGCGTGCAGGCGGTGCAGGGGGCGAGGCGCCCACCAGGTGCGCTCGCCGAGGCGGCCCATCAGCGCGGGTACGAGCAGGGCGCGCACGACGGTGGCGTCGATCGCGACCGCGAGCGCCGCGCCGAAGCCGAGCTCCTTGATGAAGAAGATGTCGGAGGTGACGAACGCGCCGATCGCCACGCAGAACAGCAGCGCGGCGGCCGTCACGAGGCGCCCGGTGCGCTCGAGGCCGTGGGCGACCGCCTTGCGCGTGGGCAGGCCGCTGTCGTGGGCCTCCTTGATACGCGCGAACAGCATCACGCCGTAGTCGGTGGAGAGGGCGAAGGCGAGGATGAACAGCAGCACGAGGTCGGACTCCTCGAGGCCGCCGATCGGACTGAAGCCGAACAGCGAGGAGAGGTGGCCGTCCTGGAAGACCACCACGAGCAGGCCGGCACCGACGGCGACGGTCAGGAGGTTCATCGCGAGCGCCACGAACGGCAGCACGAGCGAACCGGTCATCAAGAACAGGAAGCCGCCGGTGACAAGCGCGAGGATCAGCAGCGCGAGCGGGGTGTGCGCGGAGATCGCGGCCTTCTGGTCGACGAACCACGCGGTGGCCCCGCCGACGAGCAATGCAGGCGCGCTCCCGAGCGTGCGCAGCCTGCGCACGAGCGACTGGTTGGCGGGTGCCCCGTCGGTGCCGCGGGGCTGCATTTCGATCTCCCACGTGTCGCGGCCGAGGTATCGCGCACCGCCCCCCACGACGGTGGCCTGGTTCCCCGCCACCACCTGCGCGCGCCGCGCAAGAGCCTGCGCGTGCAGCGCAACTGTCTGTGCGTGCCCCACGGGCGACCTCAGGCCGCTGAGGTCCGCGGCGGAAGGGCGATACACGATAGTGATCGCCTGCGAGCCGTCCACGGCGAACTTGTGGGTGAGCGTTTCCGCGACCTCGCGCGGCTGGGAGGAGGCGGGCAGCACGTGGGCGTCGGCGGGGATCAGCGCGAGGCGCAGCGCGGGCGACGCGATCGCGAGCAACACGACGGACGTGGCGAATGCGACCGTGCCGGGGCGGCGCATCACCCCGCGGGCCAGCCGCCCCCAAGCGCCCCCCGCGTCAGCGCGGGCGGCGCGCGCGGAGCTGCGCTGTAGCCACGCCGGCGCGAGCGAGTTGATGCGGGGGCCCAGTGCGACAAGAACAGCGGGCAGCACAAGCAGTGAGACGGCGCCCGCAGAGAGCGCGACGAGCCCACCGCCGATGCCCATCGAGTAGAGGAAGCGCAGCGGGAAGACAAGCATCGATGCGAGCGCGCCGGCGACGGTGAGCGCACTGTAGAGCACGGTGCGCCCCGCGGTCTGCATGGTGCGCGCGATCGCCGCGGGCGTGTCGAGTCCGCGCGCGAGCTCCTCGCGATAGCGGGAGAGCACGATCAGGCTGTAGTCGATGCCGAGACCGAGCCCCACGCCGGTGACGAGGTTCACGGCGAAGATCGAGAGGCCGAGGAACTGGTCGATGAGGCGCAGCAGCAGGAGGGTGAGCACGATCGCGAAGCCACCGACGAGCAGCGGCAGCGTGGCGGCGATGAGCCCGCGGAAGACCCAGAAGGAGAGCAGCAGGAGGATCGGCAGCGCGAAGGTCTCGGCGCGTTTGAGGTTCGAGGTGACGCGTTCGGTGATTTCGTGGAACGCGACGTCGTTGCCACCGAGCAGCACGCCGCTGCCGGCCAGCTCCGGGCGTACGCGGGCGACTGCGGCGGCGGAGCGTTCGCGGTTGGCGTAGGCGGCTAGCACGAGCGTCTCACGGCCGTCGCGGGAGACGAGCTCGGGCAGGCGGGTGGCGGGGTAGTCGAGCAGGCGCTGGAAGCCGGGCTGGGCGGCGAGCAGCGCGGCGACCCGCTGCGCACCGTCCGCGGCCGCGGGGTCGGCGCGGACGTCGCGGACGGAGGGAACAAGCGCGGCGACGCCGTAGGCGGCGGACTGGCCGGTGGCGCGTTCTATCGCGCGCAGCACCTGCTGGTTCTGGGCGTGGGGGTCCTGGAATTCGGAGGATTCGCTCTTCAGCAGTGAGACGATGGGAGCACCGAGGGCCGCGGCGAGCAGGAACACGGCGCCCGCGACGATCAGGATGCGCCGCGTGCGCGTGGTCGCGAGTCGTGCGAGGCGATCGATCATCACCGCATTCCGTCCGAGCCTGAGAGCCGTGCCGTCTCCAGCGCCATCCCGAGAGATTATAAGTGAGTGCTAACTAATGTCAAGGGATTGCCAACCAAAAATCTCAATTGGTGCCGCGTGCCCTGAGCTCGCGGGGCTTCGTTGTTATTCAAAAAAGCTGAGTATAACAATGGCATCTACAGCATACCGTTGCATTACCAAGAAAAAAAGTTAATACAAACCCTCCCGTCTTTAGGTTCCGACGGCGCTGCGTCCTACTCCTCGTGCAGCCCTACTCCTCGGCTTCACGCCAGAATCTCGACGGACACCTCGTCCACCGGCAGCGCGATCGGCGGCTCGGGCTTGGTCGCCTTGACCCAGACGCCTTCGAGCTCGTAGTCGCCGATCAGCCGGTCGGCGATCCTGCTGCACAGCCGCTCGAGTGTGTTGTACGAACGCTGTTGGGCGAGCAGCGCGACTAGCTGACAGATATCGTCGTAGTCGACCGTGTCCCTGATCGAGTCCGTTACCGTGGCGGCGCTTTCGCCGAGATCCAAGCGCAGGTCGAGCACGAGCCGCTGGCCGACCTCGCGCTCGGCCTCATCCACGCCATGGTGTGTATACAGCGACAGACCCGAGATCTCGATCGTGACCGACTCGCCCGTATCCTCACGCTCGGCGTCGAGGTCGTAATCCTCGTCGTCGTCCTCGTCCTCTTCGGGCACGTAGACCTCGCCTGACTCCTTCCTCCTCTGCTGGCGCGTTCAGGTAGTCGAGCACGTCGCCATCGCCATTGCGGTCGCCGTCGACGCCGTCCGGCGCATCCGCATCGGTCAGCTCGTCGGGGTCCTCGTCGCGGGGGTCCATCGCGGGTTCAACGTAGCAGCAGACACGGCCAGCGCGGCGCGAACCGGGGCGACGTCGTGCACCCTGAACACGCTCGCACCGAGCTCATACGCGAGCACGTTCGTGGCTATCGTCCCTCCCAGCCGCCACGCGGCGTCCACCGGCTCGACCTCGCCCGCGGCGTCGGCGACGATGCGCCCGAGGAAGCTCTTGCGCGAGGTCCCCACGACCACAGGCCGCCCGAGCGAGGTGAGCTCGTCCAAGCGGCGCAGCAGCGCCAGGTTGTGCGCGGTCGTCTTGCCGAACCCGATCCCCGGGTCGAGCATGATTCGCTCCTCGCGCACGCCCTCGTACACGGCGAACGCAAGCCGCTCCTCCAGAAACGCCTTCACGTCGTCCACGACGTCCTCATACTGCGGGTCCGTCTGCATCGTGCGCGGCTCGCCGAGCATGTGCATCAGGCAGCACTCGCATCCGCTGTCCGCCACGAGCCCCGCCATCCCCGGGTCCGCACGCAGGGCGCTGACGTCGTTGACGATGCTCGCGCCCGCACCGAGCGCCGCTCGCGCGACCGACGCCTTGGACGTGTCGATCGAGACCTGCGCGCCTTCGTCGCCGACGACCCCGGACGCGACGATCCCCTCCACAACGGGCAGCACCCGCCGCAGCTCCTCCGCCGCCGATACGGGCTCGGCGCCCGGCCGCGTCGATTCGCCACCGACGTCCACGATGTCCGCCCCCTCGGCCACCAGCTCCTGTGCATGCGCGATCGCCGCGCCGGCGTCCAGGAACAACCCGCCGTCCGAGAACGAGTCGGGGGTCACGTTCACGATCCCCATCAGGCGGAACGGAACGTCTGTGCTCAGGCTAGCTCCGGGCGCTCAGGGTCCGATCCGCGCAACTCCGCGGTGCCGCCGGCGAGGCCGGGGCGTGGCGTCACCCGCGGGGTTTCGCGCTCGGGCCTGTCCGCCGGCGCGGGCGGGGCCGGCAGCTCGGGCTTGGGGGAAGAGTCCTCGACACCGAACACCTCCTCCTCGCTCTTGCCGTCGAGCAGCGCGAGGAACTCCTCCTTCTCGATCGTCTCGCGCTTGACCAGGATCTCGGAGATCTTGCTCAGATCGTGCTGGTGCTCGGTCAGGATGTCCCGCGCGCGCTGGTGCGCCGCCTCGATGATGCGCCTGACCTCGTCGTCGATCTCGCGGGCGATCTCATCGGAGTAGTCGGGCTCGGTCGAGAACTCGCGGCCGAGGAACGGCTGGCCGTGGTCGTGGCCGAATACGCGCGGGCCGAGCTTTTCGCTCATGCCGAAGCGCATCACCATCTGCTTGGCGGTCTGGGTCACCTTCTCGATGTCGTTGGACGCGCCGGTCGTGATCTCGCCGAACACGATCTCCTCCGCGGCGCGACCGCCGAGGGTCATCGCCATCGTGTCCTTCAGCTCCGCTCGGGTCGTGAGAAAGCGGTCTTCCTGGGGCATCGAGATCGTGTAGCCGAGCGCCTGCCCGCGCGAGATCACCGAGATCTTGTGCACGGGGTCTGAGTGCTCGAGAAAATGGCCGACGAGCGCGTGGCCCATCTCGTGGTAGGCGGTGATCAGCCGCTCTTTCTCGCTCATCACGCGCGTCTTCTTCTCGGGGCCGGCGATCACGCGCATGATCCCCTCCTCGAGCTCTTCCTGGCCGATCTCGCGCTTGCCCGTGCGCGCCGACAGCAGCGCGGCCTCGTTGATCAGGTTCGACAGGTCCGCGCCGGTGAACCCCGGAGTCTGCCCGGCGAGCGCGTCGATGTCTATTACCTTCGCCAGCGGCTTGCCGCGCGTGTGCACCTCGAGGATCTTCGCCCGGCCCTTGCGGTCGGGGCGGTCGACGGCGATCTGGCGGTCGAAGCGCCCGGGACGCAGCAGCGCCGGGTCGAGGATGTCGGGCCGGTTGGTGGCCGCGATCATGATGATGTTGTCCTTCGCCTCAAACCCGTCCATCTCGACCAGCAGCTGGTTGAGCGTCTGCTCGCGCTCGTCGTGTCCCCCGCCCAGCCCGGCGCCGCGATGGCGCCCGACGGCGTCTATCTCGTCCATGAAGATGATGCACGGGCTGTTCTGCTTGGCCTGCTCGAACAGGTCCCTGACCCGCGAGGCGCCGACGCCGACGAACATCTCGACGAAGTCAGAGCCGGAGATCGAGAAGAACGGTACGCCCGCCTCGCCCGCAACCGCGCGCGCGAGCAGTGTCTTGCCGGTGCCCGGCGGGCCGTACAGCAGCACGCCCGTGGGTATGCGCGCGCCGAGCGCCTGGAACTTCTTGGGGTTCTCCAGGAACTCCTTGATCTCGTGCAACTCCTCCACGGCCTCGTCCACTCCGGCGACGTCGCGGAAGGTGATCTTCGGCGAGTCCGCCGACAGGCGCTTGGCGCGCGACTTGCCGAACGACATCACTTTCGAGCCGCCCCCCTGGACCTGGTTCATGAGGAACAGCCAAAAGCCCAGGAAGAGAACGAAGGGCAGGATAAACGTGAGCAGGCTCAGCAGCTCGTTGCTCTTTTCCGATTCGACGTTGTACGCGGCGACCCCGGCTTCTTTGAGCTGCTTGAAGAGTTCGGGCGCCTCCTGTTCGACGTAGCCGCCTTCCCATTTTTCTTTGTTCTTCAGTTCGACCGCGAGCGCTTTGCCTTTGTTCTTGAACTCGACCGACTTGACTTCGCCCTTCGGGATTTCTTCCGAGACGAGCGTCTTGTAGCTGTGCGTACGGGTGCTGTTCGAGCTCGGGCTGACCAGTTTCACGGCCAGGAACGCCAGCACCAGCACGATGAGGATTGGGAACGCGGCGCTCTTGAATGAACGGCTCATGGCGATATCACTGGGTTTCTGGCGCCGGTTGTCGTCGTGGCTGCCAGTTCTCTAGCGTACCATGCGAGTCCCCATTTTCCGGCGATTGGACCTTCAGCGGGGCCGTTGTCGAGAAGAGTTGAGGGCCGCATCCTCGCAGCGAAGCCGACATCCCAAGCCTCTTGGGGCGGGGCGTCCTACCCCGCCACCGAAGGTCGGTTGGGAGGCCAGAGGTGTAGCGCTACGCCCGCGCCAACGCCGCCACGAACGGCAGGTTGCGGTGGCGCTCGGCGTAGTCCAGGCCGTAGCCCACCACGAACCGATCCTCGATCTCGAACCCGACATACCGCGCCTGCAGCTCGACCTTGCGCCGCGCGGGCTTGGTCAGCAGCGCGCACACCTCGAGCGTGCGCGGGTTGCGAGAGCCGAGGTTGCGCAGCAGGTACTGCAGCGTCAGGCCGGAGTCGACGATGTCCTCGACGATCAGCACGTCCCTGTCCTCGATCGCCGCGTCGAGATCCTTGAGGATGCGCACGACTCCCGAGGAATCGGTCGCGGAGCCGTATGAGGCGACGGCCATGAAGTCGATCTCGACGGGGATCTCGATGAACCGCATCAGGTCGCTCAGGAAGAACACAGCGCCCTTGAGCACGCCCACCAGCAGCAGCGGCCTGCCGGCATAGTCGCGCGAGATCTGCTCCCCCAGCTCGCGCACACGCGCCTGCAGCGCCTGCGCGCTGACGAGCACCTCGCCGATCTCGCCGCGGATCTGCTCGGGCATGGTGCTCGCCACCTGCGGGAGTGTAGTCACCGCGGCGGGAGCTTGACCATCTTCAGCACGCCGCCCTCGATCGTCGCGCTCACGTTCCCGCCGACATGCACCTCCGCTGCCGCCCTGCCGCGCGCGGCCAGCGCAAGGATCTCCCCCACGCGCCCACCCGCCTGCGGCACGTACTCGCCGGCGGCGGCGTCCTCCGCCAGGCGCACCACCGCCAGCCGCGCCAGCGCCGGGTGCAGCTCCGCCAAGCGTGCCACGGCGATGGAATCCCGGCCGGCGAGCTCCGCATCGACGAGTCCCTCCAGCAACTCGGTCTCCTCGCGCAGCAACTCGGCCGTGCGCAGCACGTTGTCTCGCGCGGCCGGGTGCACCTCGAGCAGGGCGGGTACGAGCAGTTTACGTACGCGCACGCGCGCGTAGCGCTCGTCCTCGTTGCTCTCGTCATCGCGCCACTCCAACCCGCGCGCGTCGCAGTACGCGGTCGTCTGCTCGCGCGTAACCCCCAAAAGCGGCCTGACAAGCAACCCCTCGCGCGGGGCCATCCCCAGCAGCGCGCGCCTGCCCGGTGAGGCCGCGAGGCGATACAGGATCGTCTCCAGCTGATCGCTCGCGGTATGCCCCGTCGCGATAACGGGCGCGCCCACGCCCGCGTCCAGCTCGTCCGCCAGCCGCCTCGCCGCCCCGTAGCGCAGCTCGCGCGCCCACGCCTGCAGGTTGCCCAGCTCGCCCTGAGCGCGTTCCTCCGAGCCGACGCGCACGGGCCGAAGCTCGACACCCAGCGTCGCGCACAGCTGCGCACACAGACGCTCATCCGCGTCCGACGCATCCCCGCGCAGCCCGTAGTTGACGTGCAGCGCCCGCACATCGCCGGCCCCGCGCACGGCGACCGCGACGTCCAGCAGGCAGACGGAATCCCGCCCGCCCGAGACCATCGCCACGACCGGGCGGCTGTCCCTCCCGAGCAGTCCCTGCGCCCGCACCGCTCCTGCAGCTCCTCCGGCGTCATCGCTCTGCCTACGCCCCGCGCGCGCGGGCCAGGAACAGCTCGGTCGGATGGTTGAACCCCTTGAGCACCACCTCGCCGATCAGCTCGAACTCCAACCCGTCCTGGCGGCTGGCGGCGTCCACGACGGGGCGCGTCACGAGCACCTCCCCGCCGGCCGCCCGCGCGACCACGCGCGCCGCCCGGTTGACCTCGCGGCCGTAGTAGTCGCCGTCGCGATAGATCGCCGCCCCGCTGTGAATCCCGATCCGCGGCGGGGGCGAGCCGGCGTGCAGCTCACCGGCCAACCCGACCGCCCAGCCCGTCAGCGCGCCCGCGTCCGCGCCGACGACCATCACCTCATCGCCCAGAGTCTTGATCACGCGCGCGTCGATCGGTAGCGTCTGCTCGACCGTCTCCACGAACCGTTCCACCGCGCTGACCGCCTGCGCCTCGCCCTGCTCCTCTGTCAGCTTCGTGTACCCCGCCAGATCGGCGAACGCGATCGCCACCCGCATCCGCCCCTCCTCCACGGTCTCCTCATCGTGGAGGTCTGACTCGATGTGGCCGATCACGTCCTGCTCGACGAAGTACCCGAGCATGCGCCCGTGCAGGTAATTGATGAACGGCACCGCGAATGGCAGCATCTCGCGCGTCATCCCCTCCATCGCCTGCGCGACCTCCACGCCGGGCACGCCCTCGCGCATCAGCGGCTCGTGCAGGTAGAGGTGAAACAGCCTGACCTCGGCGTCGGCGACCTGGGCCATCGCCTGCCCGTACACGCGCACGATCTGAAGCAGAGCGGGCAGCGGCAGGCCCGCGGCAAGGACGTCCGCGCCGTAACGCAGCACCTGCAGGTCCTCCTCGGAGATCGAGTCGGCCGAGAGCGCGTTCTGGCCCATCGCGGCGATCAGCCGCTCGATCAGCTCTGGGTCCAGGTCGATCGCACGCGCGGCCTCTCCCAGCGTGTAGCGCGCCTCGGTGCTGGGCAGTAGTTCGTCGATGTAGCCAAACGCGAGCTTGCCGCTCTGGCTGGCTTCCCTGATCCGTTGCACGCTGTGCCCGCGCTCGCGCAGCCGCGCCACGATGCGCACGTGCGAGGCCGCCGCGGGTGTCCATGTCCCGTCGTACTGGGGCACGAGCCCCTCCTTGACCCAGCGCCTGACTGTCGCCGCGGTCACCCCCGCGCGCGCGGCGACCTGCTTGAGCGTAAGCTCGCCCGCGACGGGCGAGGCGGGGGAGGAACCGTCGCTGGGCGGAGTACCGTCGCTGAGCGAAATGCCCGGTGGGCTGTCGGGAGGCGATGCCACTGTGAGCCGCAGTCTAAAGTCGCGGCCCATGTCGCAACCCGACCCCGAGCCCGCCACCGCTCCTGCCCCTGACCCCAGCCTGGCCGCAGTGCCCCCGCACCCCCAAGCCCTGCACCTGCGCCCCACTGCCGAGCTGGCCGAGCGCGTGCTGCTGCCGGGCGATCCCGGCCGCGCGCTGGCGCTCGCGCAAACCCTGATCGCTGAGCCGCGCATGTTCAACCACCACCGCGGCCTGTGGGGCTACACGGGCGCGGCGCGCGCGGACGGGGAGCCGCTGACGATCCAGAGCACGGGTATGGGCGGCCCGTCGGCGGCGATCGTGCTGAGCGAGCTGATCGAGCTGGGGGGGCGCCGGGCAATCCGCGTGGGCACCTGCGGCGCACTGGCGCCCGACCTCGCGCTCGGTGAGCTGGTGATCGCACGTGAGTCGATCTGCCGTGACGGCGCCTCGCGCGCGCTCGGGGCGGACGAGCGCATACCGGCCGATCCCGATCTGACCGGCGCGCTGATCGACGCCGCGCCGCAAGCGCACGCGGGCACGATCGTGAGCGTGGACCTGTTCTACGGGGACCGGCGCGACGGCACGCCGGGCGCGCTGGCAGTGGAGATGGAGTCCGCGAGCCTGTTCGCGATCGGCGCCCGCGCGCGGGTCCCGGTCGCGTGCGTGCTGGCAGTGTCCGACACGTTCGCCGCGGACGGCGCGCGCACGCACATCGACGACCACACGCTGCTGGGCGCGTCCGGGTCGATGGGCAGGGTGGCAATAGCGGCGTTTGGTAAGGAACCCCGCGCCCAGTAACCGCGCCACGCGGTCTCGGGCTGGGGCATACTCCTCACGATGACCGCACTACGCTCCCTGCCCGTCCTCGCGGCGACGCTGCTGCCTCGCCCTCGCCGCGACGCCCGCGCTGGCCCGGTCGGGCTCCGGGGATGTCGCAGCGACGCGGGCCTACATCCAGGCCGACTACGTGCTCGTGCACACGGCCAGGGTCAACCTCTCAACCAGCGAAGCGGCCCTGCAGAGCCTGCGCCGCCAGATCGCGGCCGAATGCCCCAATGCCGCCGCGGGCTCGCCGCAGGACACGGACTCCGAACAGCTCAGCAACGAGCTCGTCGGTGCGATGACGCTCGCCGCCATCCGCCCGGATGTGCAGGTGGTCGCCCGGTTCGCGCACACAGTTGGGGGACTGCACTGGAGCGACGGCGCGCTCACGCGCAAGGTCGGCACTTACGCGGCGCGCCTGCAGACGCTGTCGGTCCTGCCCGCGCCAAACGTGTGCGCCGACGTGCGGGCATGGGCTCAGAGCCAGTACCAGACGCTCCCCGCCAGCACGGTCGGCTTCGACAGCCGCTACTACAAGGTCGAAGTGGCCGTCGGCGAGGTGCCCGCGGCGCTGCTCGCACCCTCCGAGCAGCCCGACGAGCATCCCGTGCTCGCACACGCCGAGCGGATCGAAGGCCAGCTGACCGAAGCCGAAGCCAACGCCGTGTATACGTGGGGGCACATCATGGAATCGCTCGGGCTGAACCCGTAGGCGGTCCGAGGCGATCCGAGCGGCGCTGAGTCCGAGCGGCGCCTCAGCTTTTCTTCAGTTTGGCCGCGCGCCCGGAAGTCGAGGAGCGACGCGCACGGGGTTTGGCCCCGCCGGCTTTGGCTGTGGCAGCCTTGGACGTGGTGGCCGGTTTCGGTTTCGAGGAACGCGACGCGCCGGCGGCAGCCGGCTTTGACGATGACGCACCCGGCGAGGTCTGCCCCAGCTTCTTGGTGAGCGTCCCCAACTGCTCCTCGATCCGCGACAACCGGGATTCGACGCCATGCGAGGCCAGCGCGCGATCCAGGCGGTGGACGCCGTCCTCGATGCCCTCCAGGCGCTGAGAGACCGAGCGCAGCCTGCGCGTCAGCCGTTCGATGTCGGCGGCCGAGGGGATGTTGAGCGCGCCCATCGCCAGCTCCTGCGCCTGGGCGGCCTTCTCACGCGCGTCGAACGCCCGCCCGATCGTCCCCGTCAGCAGCGGGTTGTCCAGCAGATCGGACAGCGCCTTGCCGAGATGGTCCTCCCCCGCGCCGGCCAGGCGCTCGCGCAGGTTTCTGACGGCACTGCTCGCGTCGGACATGTGACTCCCAGGTTGGTCGTGACGGGACAGGAAGGATACGGTGCATCCGTGCCCGAGCGTCCCGAGCGACTGTTTCTGTTCGTGCAGTGCGAGCTGCCGTGGACGCTCGGACCGGCGGACGGGCGCTATCTGCTGCGCTCGCGAGGCGGATGGCGAGCCCGAGCGCGTGATCGTGCTCGGCACGCTCGGGGCCGGGCGGGCGGCGCTCGCGCGGGGGGCCGGTCCGCTGCGGCGCAGAGCAGCCTCGCGCCGGCGCGAGGCTCTCCCTGAGCCCGAGCCCACGCCCGTGGAGACCACCCGCGCGACGATCGTCGATCCCGTGTCACTGTCCGCTGAGCGCCAGGCGCAGGCGTGGCTCGACGAGCTCGACACCGAGCGCGCCGTCAGCGCGGCGTTCGTCGCGCTCAACCGGGTGCTGTACGCGCAGCGCATCGCCGCCGCGGATGCGTATGAGCGCGAGGTCTCCCCCGCGCAGGCGCTCGTGATCAGGGCCGGCTGGGGCGAGGGGGAGCAGGTCGCCGCCGGGATGTGGCTGCACGCTGTGCAGCTGCCGTGGACGGGCCCGCGGGTGCGGGTGGGACGCCGGGCCTCGGCGTTGCGCGCCGACGAGCGCCTGGCGGAGCTGCTGGCGGCACGCGAACAGCCGCTGCTGTGCGAGGAGCTGACCCTGCGCGCGCGCCTGGACCTCGACCAGGGCCGCGTCGCGCACGCCGCGATCGAGCTCGACCGAGCCCTGCTGGGCGCCCTGTCAGAGCTCGCCGGCGAGCAGCGCGCGGACCTGCCGCTGCGCGTGGCCGAGCTCGGGTCCCTGCACGCGGGTGTCGCCGAGTCCGCACGGGCGGCGCTTGGCTCGGGCGCGCCCGAGCAACCGAAGGAACCGGACGAGGAAACGGTTCGCCACGCGCTCGGTCGCCTGGAGGCCGCGCTGCGCGCGCGCACGGCCGCGGGGTTCAACCGGTCGTGAACGACGGAGGGTCCGCTGGCGCCCGGTTGACGCAACTTCCCGACCCCGCATATGTTCAGGGTTGAGCTGGACGTTTTATAAACAGAAACTTGACGGGCAGCTCAGCTAGTCGGTAGGGTCCAGCCGGGGTTCGCCGCTAGCATCCAGAGGAGAGGGAAGCCGTGATCGTCAAAAGCATTGCTCATCGCAGTCTCGCTGGCGCCGCCGTCCTGCTCACAGGCGCCGCGTGCGCGCTCGTCCTCAATGCCGGCGCGTCCGCGTCCGGAGCGAGGGCGGTGGCGGCGCGCACGATCACGCTGAACGAGAGCGGCAACCTGCATCTCACAAGCCATCACGGGTTCCATCTCAACGAGCACGGCACCGCGTCGGGCACGATCAGGGGCTCGATCTACATCCACCTCGACGTGACCTCGACCAACCGGGTGACCGCCGAAGTCAACATCTACCCCTCAAACGGCTCGCTGGCCGGCCACAGCAGTGCGGACTACCGCTCCCGTGGCGGGCAGGCGACGTTCTCCGGGACGCTGTCGATCTCGCGCGGGACGGGCACCTACGCCCACGCCCACGCGTCGAGCCTCAGCTTCAGCGGTACCATCCAGCGCTCCAACGACGCCACCACCGTGCACCTCACCGGTCCGCTGTCCTACTAGGACTACAGGGCCCAGACAGCGAGAACCACGTTCATGCGCAGAGCCCTCGTAGCGCTCACCGCCGCCGCAGCGCTGCTCATGTGCGCCGCCGCACCCCTGGCCGCGAGCGCGCTCGCGGCACCCGACGTCCGAGCAGGCGTCGCTGCACGCGTCGTTCTCGCCCGACAGGCTCGGCGCGTCAACGACGATCTCCTATGGCTTTCATCTGCAGACCAGCGAAGGACTCGCACCGCCACCGCTCCAGAGCATCGTCCTGCACATACCCGCCGGCATGAACTACACGCTGACGACGCTCGGCCTGGCGATCTGCCAGCCGGCCGTGCTGCAGGCAAAGGGGGTGACGGGCTGTCCGCCCAACTCGCGCCTCGGTTCGGGCAATGCGTTCGTCGAAGTCCCGTTCGGCACTGGCTCCGGGCACGAGATTCCCGAAATCCAAGCGGTGTCCGGACCGCCGAGCCCGGATGGCAACATGGTCGTGCTGTTCTACGCCAACGGCCAGTCCCCCGTGTCCGCGCAGCTCGTGTTCCAGGGCGAAGTGCTCCCCGACTCGGGCGCGTTCGGCTCGCAGCTGGCGACGACCGTGCCGCTGGTCACCAGCGTGCCGGGCGGTCCGGACGTCTCGATCGTCAACGTCAACGCGACGATCGGCCCCAGCGGGCTGACCTACTACAAGCACGTGCACGGCACGCCTGCAGCCGTTTCACCCACTCGGCATCGGCGTGCCCGAACGCTGCCCGCGCGGCGGGTTTCCGTTCAGCGCCTCGTTCGTCTTCCAGGACGGCTCGCAGACGAGCGCCTCGACGACCGTTCCCTGCCCGCCACCGGTGCGGCGGCACAGGCACAAGTAGCAGTAGCCCTCAGTCCTGCAACGCCACGGCCGGAGGCACTCCGGTGGCCAGATAGCCGGGCAACGCGACGACCAGCACCGAGGCGAGCGTCACCAGCGCGAGGCTCGTGACGGCGACGAGCGCGCCGAAGGAGTAGACGACGGGAAACCCGATCACGTTCGCGAGCGCCCGGTCCAGCAGCTGCTGGCCGTACAGCCCGAACACCGCGCCGCTCGTGCAGCCCACGCCGACCAGCAGGATGCTCTCCAGCATGATCGTGCGCCACAGCTCGGCGGCGGGGAAGCCCTCGAGCTTGAGCTTGGCCAGCCGCGGGCGGCGCTGCCAGACCATGTTCGCCATCGCCGCGGCCATCGCCAGGACCGCGACGATCAGGATCAGCGTGGCGATCTGCGTCAGGCGCTGCAGTCCCTGGCGGCTGAGCGTGCGCTGGCGGTCGGCATGCTGCTGGGCGGTTTCCACGGCCAGGCCCGAGCGCGATCCGAGCGCCCGTTCGATCTCGCGGCGAGCCGTGACGGCGGAGACGCCGGGGTCGAGCAGGACGTTGTAGGCGCTCGCGTCTTCGCTCGCCCATGCGATGCGCGTAGTCATTCGCGTTCATCACGATCGCTCCCGGCGCCCAGCCGATGTTCGTCGACAGCGCCGCGACCCGGAACGCTCATCGGATCGGGCGTCGGCGGCGTGAACGCAGAGCCGATGTGCAGATGGTGTTCTTCGGCGATCGCTCGTGAGAGGACCGCCCATCCGCCCGCGCGCACCCGCGCGGTGGCCTGTCGCAGGTTCCCTTCGACGAGCTGGCTGGCCGGCAGCAGCGGCGAGGAGGCCCGCGGCGGGGCGATCACCCAGATGCGCCGCTCGCCCCAGTCGAGCAGGCCGCCACGGTAGATGCGCACCGCGCGCACGCCCGGCAGCCGCTGCAGCTCGGCCTGGGGCCGGCGTCGGGGTGAACGGCGCGGTCTGCAGCAGGTTGTAGGAGCCGGCGGGCGAGACCCACACGTCGGTGAACGCGTTCATGTCGTGCGCGGCGTTTTCCAGCCCGTGCAGCAGGTCGCCGTGCGCTGCCTGGATCGCGACGCTGCCGAACACCGCGATCGCGCCCGTCGCGGAGATCGCCAGCGCGCGCGTGCGGCCCGCGCGCAGCTCCATCACCGCGACGTGCGGGACGGCGCTCGTGATCGTCGGCGCCAGCCGCCGCACCAGCGCGAGCGTCCCGGCCAGCGGCAGCGGCAGCAACAACAGCAGGGCGGCGACGAGCAACACCATGCCGAGGATCGCGAGCTTCGGGGCCACCAGCAGGATCGCCGTGGCCGCAGCCAGACACACGACCCCGCCGAGCGCGAGCGTGCCCACGCGCAGACCGCCCTCGGCGGTCGACAGGTCCCCGGGCGCCGTCAGGACGGGCGGGCGGCGCGAGAGGATTTCGCGCAGCGGGCTGAGCACCGCCACGCACGCCGCGAGCATGCCCCCGCCGACGGCGACGACAACGCTCTGGGCGCTGACCACGCGCTGGGAGCCGACCGCGAACGCCGAGGACAGGTAGCCCGGGTTGGAGCGGAACAGGTGGATCGAGAGCTCCTCTCCGAGCGCCAGCCCGAGCACGCACGCCAGCAGACCGAGCACGACCGCATCGAACAGCAGCACGACGATCACGGTCGCGGGCGGGTACCCGTCGCGGCGCAGGTCAGCGATCAGGCGCCGGCGCTGGGGCACGGTCAGGAGCATCGCGTTGAACGCGAACAGAAAGCCGACGAGCGCGCTGATCAGCGCGAACAGCGTGGTGGACTGGTTGGTCGCGGCGGCCGCGCGCGCGAACAGCGTTTCGTCATAGCTCGCCGGCTCCACGTTCAACCGCCCGGCGGCGAGCCGCGGCAGCGCCGCGCGCACCGCCGCTTCGCGGCCGGGGGCGGGCTCGACCAGGATACGGCTGATGCGCCCGGACAGACCGGTCATTTCCTGGGCCTGGGCCAGCGTCGTGACCGCGATCGGGCTGGATATCAACGGCCCGATCTGGCTCGCGTGCAGCTGCTCGTACAGCGCAGCTTCGGCGACGCGCCCGTTCAGCTGGAACGTCGCTTCCTGCCCGAACTTCGTGACGCCGAGCTTGTGCGCTAGGGGCGCGGGCAGCGCGACCGCTTCGACGCCCGCGAACGAGCTCAGCGGCGTGTGACGCACGAGCGCGCCCCCCAGCGCGCGACAGGCTGGAGTCCGCGCCGACCAGCTCGACCGACTCGCTGCCGCGCGGGCCGATCGCGTTGGCACTCGCTTCCAGCAGCGGCGCGGCGGCGTGCACGCCTGCGATCGCACGCACCCGGCCGAGCATGCTCGCTTCGAAGCCATGCGGGTCGCGCGCGAGCAGCTGCAGCGTGGCGTTGCCGACGATCCCGCGCGAGAGCTGCGCCACCGAGCTCGACAGGCTCTGAGTCGCGACCTGCGAGGCGAACAGCAGCGCGACCCCAGCGGCGATGCCCGACGATCGCGAAGCACTCCTGCAGCAGCGCGCGCGCGCAGGCGCACCCGGTACAGGTGCAGGATGTTGCGCGGCTTCAGCCGCGCGGCGATCCCTCGCACGCGCTCACGAGGCCGCGGGCCGCAGGAGGAAGCGGTCGGGCTCGTAGTCGCCGAGCTGGCCGTCCTGCAACGCATACACGCGGTCGGCATACGCGGCGGCCTGCGGATCGTGACTGACGAGCACGATCGCGACTCCCCGTTCGCGGCACAGCTCGCGCAACAGCTCGAGCACTTCGCGCCCGCGCTGCGAGTCGAGGCTGCCGGTCGGCTCGTCGGCGAGCAGCAGCCGCGGCTCGGTCGACAGCGCGCGCGCGATCATCACGCGCTGGCGCTCGCCCATCGAGAGTGCTCGGCGCGGTGCTGCAGGCGCTCGCCGAGGCCCAGACGCTCGAGCAGCGGCGCGACCGGCTCGTGCGCGTCACGCCAGCGCATGCGTTTTCAGCAGCTTGAGCACGGCGTTGTCGATCGCGGTGACCCCCGGCAGCAGATCGAAGTTCTGGCGGATGAACCCCAGTTCGGAGAGCCGGAAGTGAGAGGCCTCGCGCTCGGACAGCGAGGAGACGTCGCGCCCGCCGATCAGCACCGCGCCGCCGGTGGGCGCCAGCAGCGTGGCGATCATCAGCAGCAGCGTCGTCTTGCCCGACCCGCTGGGACCGTACAGCGCGACCATCTCACCCGGCTCGACGGACATCGACACGCCGTCGACGGCGCGCACCGACTCCCCGCCGATCTCGGGATAGTGCTTGACGAGATCGCGCAGCTCAAGCAAGACCGCTCTCCCTCAGACCGCGGGCGTGACGACGACGATACCGATCCCGTGGCCTCCCTTGGGGACCCGATCAGAGGGGACTCTACTTGATGCCATGTGTCTCGCCACCCGGCGCTGGCTGCGCCGGCGACGGGTGCCTGTGCGGGCATCACCAGCTCCGCCCCACGCGGGCGACCGCCCGGAGCCCCGGGCATTGCGCCGGGCAGGAGCCCTCGCGCGCGCAAGCGAGCCCGGAACACCAGCATCGCCAGATCGGCCGGACCGTCCAGTGCCCCTAGCACCGCCCGGGCGACCGGCTGCGCCTCGGGCGTGGCTGCCTCCGGAGTCGACAGGTAGAAGCTCACCATCGCCGCGAGCACCAGCGTGTGTGCGCGAGCATCCGGCAGGGCCCGCGCGGCGCGCAGCGAGCGTTCGGCCAGCCAGCCCATGCGCGCGGCTGCTTGCTGCGGCGAGGCGTAACCACCGATGAGGCTGTGTTGTCCGGTAGCGCGATCCTCGGCGGCGTCGACGAGGTTGTCGAGCAGCGAGTGCAGCGCTCCAATCCAGGGAAAATAGGCGTCCTGCACGGCCTCGACCATCTCAGGCGAGGTCGGCGAGTCGACGAGATGGGGTTCGGCCGCGAGGGCGAACAGCGCGTAGATACCCAGCGAGGAGCCGCCGGCGGCCGCGGTCTCCCACCAGCGCAGATCCTCTCCGGGCGGGGTCTCCGTGCGAGCCCAGCGCTCAAGCGCCTGAAGGTCGCCCTGGCGCTCGCCGGTGTTGCAGCTCTGAAACGCGACTATCCGCTCAGCCGCGCTGCGCGCCGCGGGCGCGACCGCGGGATAGGACGGCAGCGTGGCGAGCGCCGCGCGGCAGGCGTCGAGGATGTCGGTCAGGTAGCCGCCGTCCTCGTGCCGGAGATGGTGCTCGTAGTAGTCCAGATGCGGGGCACCCAGGTTCGGGTCGAGCGCCACGAGCAGCGCACTGTGCAGGCGTCTGCCATTGGCCGTCGGGTCGGCGCTCGGTTGCTCGCCGAGCATGTCCAGATAGTTGTAGGCGGCCTGATAACACGTCATCGCGCGCGCCGCGGCGGCCCGGTGACGAGATGGCACGAACGCGGCGAACGCAGCCGCGCCCTCGACATTGCCCCACTTGCGCTGGGCCTCCAACGCCGTGCGGCACAGCAGCGGGTCGGGGATCTCGAGCGCCCGCGCCCGGCGACGGCGACGCTCGACGCACACTTTGGGAAACACCCCCAGCCAGTAGCGCCGCGCGGCCCCGGCGAACGATGCGGCGAGCACGCCCCGACCCTCAGCAGCTGGCATTTCCACAAGCACGACCTCCAGACCCACGCGCAGCGATCACATCGACCGTGCAGTACTCCCATGATAGACGCGAGCTGGACGAATGTCCCGGGTTGCACGGCGCACGGTCCCGACGCCGAACCAGTCCGCGCGCCGTAAAGTGCAGCGCATATGGACCCCACCACGACGGCGATAGGCACCTGGAGCGGCGGGCGCTACATGCGCTTCGGCGAGCCGCTGGCTGACGCGCGCCTGCAGGCGCTGCTGACGCCCGGGGATGGGATTCAGACGGTGATCACCGCCGACGCGTACGGGGCGGGCGAGGCGGACAGCCTGCTCGGCCGAGCGCTGCAAGGCGTGGATCGCGACGACTACTGCCTCGTGGGTGCGATTGGGCACGACATATACACGGGCGAGCGCGACGGCGCGAAGGGGTACCCCCGCTTCACCGACCCCAGCCTGCGCGCAGAGGGCGAGTACGCCGATTACATCAGGATGGCCACCGAACGCAGCCTGCGGCGCTGCGGTGCAGAGCAGTTCGATCTGCTGCTGCTGCACAACCCTGACCGCATCGGCTACACCAGCCCAGCGGTTTGGCACGACGGAATGGCGGCCGTGCGCGAGGCGGGACTGACGCGAATGCTGGGTCTCGCCCCGGGTCCCGCGAACGGGTTCACGCTCGATTTGATCGACTGCTTTGAGCGCCATAGTTCGCTGATCGATTGGGCGATGGTGATCCTCTCACCGATGGAGCCATGGCCGGGTGAGATGGTGCTCGACGCCGCCGCCGCCAACGATGTGAGCCTGATTACACGCGTGGTCGACTACGGCGGCGTGTTTCACGACGACGTGAGGCCGGGGCACCCCTTCGCGGAGTACGACCACCGCAAGTTCCGCCCCGACGGCTGGGTGGCGGCGGGGAGCGAGAAGCTCGAGCGGATGCGCCCCTACGCCGAGCGGCACGGGCTGAGCATGCTCCAGCTCGCGTGCCAGTGGAACCTCTCCCAGCCGGCGGTGCGCTGCGTCGCGCCGACGCTGATCCAGGAGAGCGGAGCGGACGCGCGCCCGATCGAGGACAAGCGCGCGGAGCTCGCCGCGCTACCGGCAGAGCCGCTGTTGAGCCCGGCCGAGGTAGAGGAGCTGCGCGAGATCGGCGACAACAGCGGGAGCATGGCCCTGAAGGGCGCGAACCCCAGCCACGAGGGCCCGGCGAAGCCGGACCGCTGGGGGATGGACGACGAGCTCGGAGAGCTCGCCGCGCGCTGGGAGATCGCGCCGGAGCGCGACCTCGCCCAGCCCTCGCAGGCCCCGGCCGCGTAGCCGTCGTCCTCCTCGGGCGACGCTCCGGCCCGCCGCGTAGCTCCGCGCCCTACTTCCCCTCGAAGTGCGGGGCGCGTTTGCCGAGGAACGCGGAGATGCCCTCCTTGGCATCAGCGCTCCCGAACACGTTGGCAAACGCCCGCTTCTCGGCCTCGATCCCCTCGTCGAGGTCGCCCGCCCCGGAGACGCGCTTGATCTGCTCCAAGGCAAGCGGCGCCTGGCCGGCGAGCTTGCGCGCCCAAGAGAGCGCCGTGTCGAGCAGTTCGTGATCTTCGACCACGCGGTTGGCAAGCCCCATCTCGAATGCCTCATCGGCCAGGATCGGGTCGCCGATCAGGTTCATCTCGAGCGCCTTGTTGGAGCCCACAAGGCGCGGTAGGCGCTGGGTGCCGCCGAAGCCGGGGATGATCCCGAGCTTGATCTCGGGCTGGCCAAACAGCGCCGAGCGCGCGGCGATCCGCACATCGCAGGACATCGCCAGCTCGCAGCCGCCGCCGAAGGCGAGGCCGTTGACCGCGGCGATCGTCGCGATGCCCTCGGAACCCAGTTCGCGGAACAACGCGTGGGCGGTGTGGATCAGCTGCTCGCCGCCGGCCTCGTCCATCGCGGTGAAGGCCTTGATGTCCGCGCCGGCGGAGTAGAGGAACGGGTTCGAGGAGGCGATCACGAGCGCGTGGATGGGTGGGTGGGACTTTTTATCCTTCGCCTTGGCCCAGACCTTGCCGAGGTCCTCGATCACCTGCGGAGAGATCGAGTTCATCTGTCCGTTCGCCAGCCACGCGATCGCGACCCCGTCCTCGCGTGTCTCGAGCTTGACCACCTCCGCGGGCTGCTCGGCGTCCGGGAGCGGGTAGGCGTAGAAGCCCTGCCCGCTCTGCTGGCCCAGTCGGCCCTGGGCGACGAGACGGCGCAGGATCGTCGGCGCCTGGAAGCGCTCGCCGTGGCGCTCGGCCGCGTTCTCCAAACGCTCGAGGATCTTGTCGAGACCTTCCACATCCGCCTTCATAAACGGCGGCAAGAGGCCTCGACGGGGGTCAAGGCCCGCGCCGGCCATCATCCCGAAGTCGATGTCGCGGTGGGTGGCGACACCCTCCTCCAGCACGAGACATGCCTCGATGAACGTCTTGAGAGAGAGCAACTCGACCAACTGCTCCACATCGGGCTCGCCGTCGCCATCGATGTTCGGCTCACCATCGGAGTAGAAGCCGTGGCCGCCGGTCTTCGCGCCGAGCTTGCCCTCGCCAACCAGCCGCTGCATGCCCTTCGGCACGTAGAAGCGTTCCTCGCCGTAGGACTCCGCGAGGTGCTCGGCCACATGCAGGACGGTGTCGAGACCCAGCAGATCAACCAGGTAGTAAGGGCCGATCGGGACGACGCCCGCGGCGCCGACGCCCGCGTCGATCTGCTTGATCGACAGCTTCTTCTCCTCCTGTTCGCGCCAGACCTCGGAGATGCCGGCGTTGAGGATCCGGTTGACTACGAACCCCGGTACCTCAGCGCAGGTGATCGGCTGCTTGCGGATCGCCTGGGCGAAGGTGACGGCCGCGCCGACGGTCTCCGCGGCGGTCTCCTCGCCCTCGACGATCTCGATCAAAGGCATGATCGAAGCTGGGTAGAAGTAGTGAAAGCCGATGACCTTCTCCGGACGCAGGGTCGCTTCGCCGATCTCGGTGATCGACAGCGACGATGTGTTCGATGCCAAGATCGCGTGGCCGGGCGTGGCGGCGTCGAGCTCGGCGAACACGGCCTGCTTGATCTCGATCTTCTCCGGCACCGCCTCGATCACGAAGTCGACGTCGCCGAAGTCCGCGTATGAGGTCGTGCCCTGAATGCGCCCGAGCACCTCCTCGATCTGCGCCTGGCCCTGCTCCTCGGTGAGCTTGCCCTTCTCGACGAGCTTGCCGACCTGTCCGGAGGTGACGTTACGCGCCTCGTCGAGGCCGGCCTGCACGAGCGCGTCGTTGATGTCCTTCAGCACCGTCGGGATCCCGGCGGCGGCGATCGTCTGAGCGATCTGCCCACCCATCGTCCCGGCGCCGACCACGGCGGATCTGAACACGAACATGGTCGGGGAGCCTAGCGCCCCGGTGCGCCGCGAGACTCAAGCCAGGCGCGAGGCGTCCTTCCGAGTGCCCTCACGAGCGCCCCGGGAGACCTCGGCGCCACTGCCGATCCACTCCTGCAGAAACGGCTCACAGGCGTCCACGTCGAGGGGGCGGGCGAACAGGAAGCCCTGGCCGGCATCGCAGTGCTCCTCGCGCAGCAGCGACAGCTCGCTGGACTGCTCGATACCCTCGGCGAGCGTCTCGATCGACAGCGACTTGCCGAGCTGGACGAGCGTGCGGATCAGCGTTTCGCCCTCGGGGTCCTGACCCATGCGCGAGATGAACGAGCGATCGATCTTCAGCGCGTCGACGGGGAAGCGCTGCAGGTAGGCCAGCGAGGAGTAGCCGGTGCCGAAGTCGTCGATCGCGATGCGCACGCCGAGCTGCTTGGCCTGCGCGAGTCGCTCGGCGGTCTCCTCGGCGTTGCTCATCAGCGTCGTCTCGGTGATCTCGAGCGTGAGCGCGCTCGGATCCAAGTCGCTGCGCTGCAGCGCACCGGCAACCATGGGCACGAACCCGTCGGTGTCGAGCTGGAGGGCGGAGACGTTGACGGCGATGCCGATCTGAAATCCGGCCTCGTGCCAGGCCGCGCCCTGGCGGCAAGCCTGCTCCAGCACCCACTCGCCCACCTGCACGATCAGGCCGGTCTCTTCCAGCAGCGGGATGAAGTCGTCGGGCTGGACGATCCCGCGTGAGGGGCTGGACCAGCGGATCAGCGCCTCCATGCCGGTCGGGCTCATGTCCTGCAGGTCGAACGTGGGCTGGTAGACGAGGTAGAACTCATCATTCTGGAAAGCCATGCGCAGGTCCATCTCCAGTTCCATGCGGGTCTGGATCGCGTCCTGCATGCCGGTCTCGAACACGACGTAGCGGTTCTTGCCCGACCACTTGGCCCTATACATCGCGATGTCGGCGTCGCGCAGCAGCTCTTCGGCGGAGACACGATCGCCCGTGGCAATCCCCACGCTCGCGGTGACCGTCAGGTCTGTTTTCGGCGCCCTTGAGCCCGAACGGCTGCTTGAACGCTTCCAGCAGGCGCTCGGCGATCAGCTCGGGGCCCGCGTCCAGCGACATGCCTTCGGCGACGATCACGAACTCGTCCCCGCCGAGGCGCCCGAGCGCGTCGATGTCGCGCACGACGCCCTGCAACCGCGCGCAGACCGAGCGCAGCAGTTCGTCTCCGGCGCCGTGGCCGAGGGTGTCGTTGATGCTCTTGAAGTTGTCCAGGTCGATGAACAGCGCCGCGACAGGCGTCTGGTTGTGACGCGAGCGCACGAGCATCTGCTCGACGCGGTCGAGGATCAGGGTGCGGTTGGGCAGGCCCGTCAGCGAGTCGTGCGTCGCCAGGAACGCGAGCTCCTCCTGACGGCGAGTGAGCTCATCGTGCGCGCGCTGGCGCTCAGACTCAAAGGACTGGCACATCCGCACGAGCGTGACGTCGAGGCTGCGCTGCAGCATGCCCAGCGCCCACGCGAGCACGTCCGGCGCGAGCTTGAGCTCCGTGCCGGTCTCGCGTACGACGTCTTCCGCGGCGTCGCGCCAGCGCAGACAGCGCTTGGTGACCTCGTTCAGCGGCGCGGCGCGCTGCGCGGCCAGCTGGCCGAAGATGCTCCACGACTCCTGGCCGACCTCGCGAGCGACGTCGGCGCCCTCGCCTGCCATCCAGCGGGCGACCGCGATCGTGGAGACGGCGCCGACCCGCGCGAAGCTGTCTTCGACCACCTCGTCGAGCACCAGCCCCGACTGTCGCGAACGTCCGATCATGCCCGCGACCACGTCGTCGGTGCGCTCGTTCAGCGCCTGGCCGAGGCGAAGCAGATGCTCGTGGTGCTGCTCGTGTGCGGCCGTCCAGGACTGGCGAGCGTCCATATAGCCGTTGCGCCCACGGCTCGCGCCTGCCACCTCCGCCGCCTCATATCGACCCGACATAGTAGGACGGATCGGCGCACCCGAGCGCGTTCTTTAGCCGTGACCCCAAATGCAAACGCCATGCGCATACGCATACATATCACTGGCCGTGCGCACGCGACTCGTCGAGGAGCGGCGTCAGCGCCGGGAAAGGCCGCAGAGGCCAGTAAGGGAAGGGGCGCTATCCAAGAGCGCACCTTCGGGCCTCCTCAGGGGTTCATGCGGGTGGACACAGAACCAGCCGGGGACGCCAACATCCGGCCGGCATCGGAGAGGGTCCAGGCCGGAGGCACACAGCGCGGCGCGCAGAGGGGAGCGCGCCGCGCGAGTGTCCGCGTCATGCGAGACCAGACTGCGCCTTGGCTGAGCTGGACTACGCCGGGACTGCCGTGGGCTCCTCGGCGCGGCGCGGGAGCAGCGTTTCGCGGGCGATGACCAGGCGCTGGATTTGCGAGGTGCCCTCGTATAGCTGCATGATCTTGGCGTCGCGGAACAGCTTCTCGACGGGGTACTCCTTGATGAAGCCGTAGCCGCCGTAGACCTGCACGGCGTCGGTGGCGACCTTCATCGCGGTGTCGGCGGCGAAGCGCTTGGCGTGGGAGGAGATCAGCGTGTTGCGCTGGCCCTGGTCGAGCATGACGGCCGACTTCCAGGTGAGCAGGCGGGAGGCCTCGATCTCGGTGGCCATGTCGGCGATCATGAACTGGATCGCCTGGTGCATCGCGATTGGCACGCCGAACTGGACGCGTTCGCGCGAGTAGTCGGTGGCGAACTCGAACGCCGCGCGAGCGATGCCGGTGGCCATTGCCGCGACCCCCGGGCGGGTACGATCGAGCGTCGCCATCGCGAGCTTGAAGCCGTGGTTCTCCTCGCCGAGCAGGTTCTCGGCGGGGACCTCGACGTCGTTGAACGAGATCGTCGCGGTGTTGGAGGCGCGCTGCCCGAGCTTGTCCTCCTTCTTGTCGACGACCACGCCCCAGTCACGCTCGACCACGAATGCCGAGATGCCGCGGTGGCCGGCGTCCTTGTCGGTCTTGGCGTAGACGGTGTAGTAGTCGGCGTAGCCACCGTTGGTGATGAAGCACTTGGAGCCGTTGAGGACGTACTTGTCGCCGTGGCGCACGGCCGTCGTGCGCATCCCGGACACGTCCGAGCCGGCATCGGGCTCGGTCAGGCAGAAGGAGGCGAGCTTCGGTGCTTCGGTGAGCATGCCCAGGTACTTCTTCTTGGTCTCCTCCGAGCCGCCCAGCGCGATCGGCGCGGTGGCGAGGCCGTTGCAGCCGAGCGAGGTCTGGATGCCCGAGCAGCCCCAGGAGAGCTCCTCCTCGATCAGACAGCCGTCCAGGTAGCCCGCCCCAGCGCCACCGTACTCCTCCTCGATGTGGGAGTTCATCAGGCCGACCTCCCAGGCTTTCTCGATGATGTCCTGGGGCCATGTGCCGTCCTTGTCGTACTCCCAGGCGACAGGCCGAATCTCCTTCTCGGCGAAGTCATGCGCCATCTCGCGCAGGTTCAGCTGCTCGTCTGTGAGCGTGAAATCAACCATTTATCTGCTCTCGCGCCTCCGGTAGATTGACCAGTCAGTCAATGCACAGGGTAGCGAAAGGTGGGCCCACGAGCAATAATCCGCCGATGCAGAGCGCGTTTCCGTTTGTCGTGTTCGGCGCGGTGGGACTGTCGGTCGTGATGTCGATCGTGTTCCTGGTGAGCAAAGGGAGCGCGTATGACGAGATCGGACGGGGCGGGCTGCCGGGCGAGCCGCCGGGGGGATCGCTGTCGTTCGGTCAGGGCATGGAGATCGAAGAGACGCTCGGAATGAGCCCCGAGCTCGAACGGGCCGAGCGCGAGCAGGAGATCAGGCAGATGTTGCAGGCACGCAACGAACGGCTGGTGCGCAGAGGCGAGCCGGCGCTGGACATCGACGCGGAGGTCGCGAAGCTGATGGCGGCGCAGCCGGCGAGCGCGCGAGGAGATCAGGGGATCGCCGAAGAGGTGCTGCAGCTGGTGGTCGCGCGCAACGAACGGCGCCTGCGCCAGGGCTCGAGCCGCTGGACATCGAGGCCGAGGTACAGCGCACCCTGGCCGAGTTCAGCTCCTGAGCACGCGGGAGCGTCGTCGGGTATAAACGCGATGTGGCCGACCATCGCACGTTCGAGCTCGACGAGCTGACCAACCGCCCGGGTACGTATTTCAACCCGCAGACGGAGGTGCTGCTGATCATCGACGACTCGCCGGAGATGGATCACGAGATCTTCAACATGGAGGAGCTCGAGGGCACCGAATGGGTGCTCGTCTCAGACGAGTCCCCGGTGGACGAGCACCGCCGGGACGAGCTGATCGAGCGCTTCCAGGTGACGTATCACGCGGGGGGCGAGCACTCGATCGAGGGGGACGCGGACGAAGACGAGGAGGACGTGCTCGAAGCGGACGACCAGGAGGTCGGGCGGGAGTAGGTCTGAGTGGCCGACGGCGCAACTGCGGCGGGGCGGCGGGTTTGAGGGAGGCATGCGCGAGCATGCGAGCGAGCCCGGACTGCAAGGGGCCGTGCAGGCAGAGACCGGGGCGGGACATAGCATCCGCGCGATGCCCGGCCGGCCGGCCCAGCGCGTGCGTGCACGCGTACTTCCCCTCGCCACCATCCTCGCCCTGAGCGGGCTGATCGCCGCGATGGTCCCCGCACAGGCGGGGGCGCGTGGGCCAAGCGTGACGGCGGTGCTGGCGAGCCTGAAAAGCGGCGGCGTGATCACCGAAGCGGCGTATGCGCAGTACGCGGGCGCGTATGCGGCGGCGCAGGGCTCATTGAAGAAGCTGAGCGGGACGCGAAAGGCGGAACTGAGGAGCGTGATCGCAAACGTGCAGGCGATGGCCGCCGCGGGCGAGCTCACGCCGACACGACTGCCGGTGGTGTTCCTAACCCTGGAAAAGAACAGGCAATGGTGGACGACCGAACCGCTGATCGCAAGCCGCGAGCGTGTGAGCTTCCCGCCGAGCAAGGTCGTATGGGAGTACTACGCCGGCCAGGGCATCGAGATCCAGTGGCTGGGGACGTTCGGCGAGGCCAACGGCTACTACCTATCGGGCCACGAAAACACGAACCTGCGCGAACTGCTGAGCGAAGTGATCCCGCTGGCGACCCAGCGCGCGGGAGGAATCGCGTGGGAGTACATGTTCCATTTCGACGGTGGAGCGCCGCCCTGGACCAGCGGACTGTCGCAGGGCACGGCGCTGCAGGTGCTCGCGCGCGCGTGGTCGCGGTTCAAAGAACAGGCGTACCTGACCGCAGCCCAGCAGGCGCTTGGCATCTTCCAGACCCCGCCGCCGGCGGGAGTGCGGGTGAAAACCGCCGCGGGGGCGGAGTACGCCGAGTACACCTACGCGCCGAGCGACAGGATCCTGAACGGGTTCATCCAGGCCGACGTCGGGCTGTACGACTACACCTCGATCACGCACGACCCGCTCGGGCTGCGACTGTTCGAAGAAGGCGACGCGGAGGCGCGCGCGGAGGCTCCCCACTACGACACGGGCGCGTGGTCGATGTATGACCAGTACGGCGAATCGGACCTGAGCTATCACGAACTGCTGACCGAATTCCTACAGCACCTGTGCGAACGCACGCACAAAGGCCCGCCGCTCGCGACCGCCCCCGCCCCGGTGCCCTCCACGCCAGCGCCGTCGAGCCCACCGAGCGAAACCGGCGGCGGCTCAGGCACGGGCGGAGCGAGCGCGGCAAGTGTGTCCAAGCGCACGAAGACGGTGGCCACGAGCGCGCAGACGCCGATAGCGGGCGATGAAATCTACTGCACGACCGCTCAAAAACTCACGGCCGACCTGCATACCCCGCCGCTCGTGTCGCTGATCACGAGCACGCTGCCGAGCAGCGCGCGAGCGGGCGTACAGGTGTCGCTGTCGAAGATCTCGATCGTGAAAATCACCATCCGCCGTGGGAGCAAGACCGTGTGGAGCAACGGCGCGACAGTCGAACGCGGCAAGCCGAAGCTGCTGTGGGTCACGCCGTCGCAGACAGGCGCGTACTCGGTCACGGTCACGGCGACCGATCTGGCGGGCAATTTCGCGACGGCGACCGGCACGATCACGCTGACCAGGCACTGACGGCTGGTGGCACGCCGAGACTGAGGCGTATGGCACGAAACACCACGACCGGGCGCGGGAGCGAGCCAAGCTGATGGCACGACTGATGCGTGACTGGCAGGCGCTGGAGCCCGAGCAGCGCCTGGCCGGCGCGGCGGCGGCGGCGCTGTTCGCGACGATGCTGCTGCCGTGGTATCAGCAGAACGCGGTCGTAAACGCGCCCAGGACGGCGCCGCTGCAGAGCCGGAACCTGAACGCGTTTCAGGTGTTCTCGTTCGTCGAGGCGGCCGTGCTGCTGGTGGCGGTGGCGGTGATCTACCTGTTATACGCGCGGGCAGAGGGGCGCGAGTTCCATCTGCCGGGCAGCGACGGCACGGTCGTGATGGCCGCGGGCCTCTGGACGGCGTTGCTGCTGATAATCAGATTATTCGACAAGCCGGGGATTCGAGCCACGGGATCGCCGCCAACGTGGGGGTGCAGTGGGGCATATTCTTCGCGCTGGCGGCGGCGGGCCTGATGGCATACTCCGGCTCGCGCATGCGGGCGGCACGTCGTCCGGAACCTCCGCTGCAACGAAGCGCTGCCGAACCGCGGCCGCCCGCGCGCGATCGTCCCCGTCATCCGCCCGCCCCACCTGCGTCCTACGCGCGCGCCGACACCTCTCCCGCGGCGCCGCGGCCTCCCCTGCCGCGGCCTGCCAGGCCACCGGCGCCAGGCGTGTCACGACGCCCAGTCCCAGCCACCCCGGCGACGGAGCAGCTGTCGTTCGAGGATCAGCCGCCCGACTTGGACTGACGCCTATCATTGCGCTGACGATGCCAGCATCCTCGTCTCCGGTGCCGAGCGCATCCACGGCGCCGGCTTCCGTCCAGCGGTCGCCGAGGGACTGCGCGCGGTCGGATACCTGCCGGGCGAAGTCGACTGCGCTCGTGGCATACCTGGCAACCAGGCTCGGCAAGCCCGTGCTGGTAGAGGGGCCGGCCGGGGTCGGCAAGACCGAGCTGGCAAAGGCGCTGGCCCAGATCTCGGTAGAGACCTTGTGCGGCTACAGTGCTACGAGGGGCTCGACGAGGCGAAGGCGCTGTATGAGTGGAACTACCGCAAGCAGCTGCTGCGCATCCAGGCCGAGGCCGATGGCGCCGGCTGGGACGCGGTCCAGGAGGACATATTCGGGGAGGAGTTCCTGCTGGCGCGGCCACTGATGAGCGCGATCGCCTCCGAGCAGCCAGTGGTGCTGCTGATCGACGAGATCGACAAGACCGACCAGGAGTTCGAGGCGATGCTGCTGGAGGTGCTGTCGGACTTTCAGATCTCGATCCCCGAGCTGGGCAAAGTCGAGTCGCGCACGCACCCGGTCGTGCTGCTGACCTCGAACAACTCACGCGAGCTGACCGAGGCGCTCAAGCGCAGGTGCCTGTACCTGTGCCTGGACTACCCCGAGCTCGAGCACGAGCTTCAGATCGTGCGCCTGCACGCGCCCGACCTGCCGGAGACGGTCGCGCGCAGGCTGGTCGAGGTGGTCGGCATGGTCAGGGAGCTCGACCTGAAGAAGCCGCCGTCGATCGCCGAGTCGATCGACTGGGCGCGAGCGCTGCTGCTGCTCGGCGCGGATGACATCGACGAGCAGACGTTCACGGACACGATGTCGGTGATCGTCAAGCACAGGACCGACATGGATTTCGTGGCCGAGCGCGTCGGGCTCAAGCTCAGAGCGCGCTGGCCGATGCCGTTCTCGCCGAGGATCGGAGCGCCCCGGCAACTGCTCCCGCGCCGCCCGCGGGATTCGCCGCGCGAGTGCTGGAGCTGGGCGAGGAGCTGCGCCGCGAAGGCGTACCGGTCGGGACCTCGGAGTCGCTGGACGCGTTCGCGGTGCTGCGCGAGGTCGACTGGACCGAGCAGGCGGGCTTCAGGGAGGCGCTGGCCGCGACGCTGGCCAAGAGCCAGGAGGACAGGCGCGTGTTCGAGCTGGTGTTCGACCGGTTCATGTCGCGCGGTCGAGCTGGCCGCGATCAGGGAGGACGTGCGCGAGCAGGCGGACGACACCGCCGGCGGCCTGGACCTCGACGAGCTGACCGACGAAGAGCTGAGGGACTGCGCGCGCAGATCGCCGCCGCGCTGAGAGACGGCTCGGAGGGGGACGATGCGCGACCTCGCGCGGATGGCGATCGCCGCGTTCGCGCGCCGGCAGGAGGGCTCGGGCGTGATCGGCGTGGACGTGCAGCGGATCCGCCGGGCGCTGGGACTGCGCGCAGAGCCCCAGCCGGAGCTGCCCGCAGGCGACCCCCGCCGCGACGGGCTGCCGCGCGAGGCTGACGATTCGAGGCGCTGCTCAGACGCCAGCTGGAGCGCGCCCAGATCGAGCGCACCGGCAGCCTGCCCCCCGCGCGGCCGCTGGGCGAGCTGGACCGGGCGCTGCCCTCGGGGCCGCTGCAGGACCTGGCGGTCGCGGTGCACTGGGTGGTGGCGCAGTTGCGCCGGCGGCTGGCGACGCAAGGGTTGCAGGCGCGCGGACACAGACATCACGCGCACGTGGACGTCAGGCGCACGATGCGCGCATCGCTGCAGACGGGCGGTGTGCCGGTCGTGCTCAAGTACCGTCCGCGCCGGCCGCGACGGCCGGAGATATACGTGCTGTGCGACGTCTCGACGAGCGTGACCTCGGCGTCGGTGTTCTTTCTGTCCGTGCTGCACGCGCTGCACGACAGCTTTCGCAGAATGCGCTCGTTCGTGTTCATCGAGCGCATCTCCGAGGTCACCGACATCTTCGAACACGAGCGCAACTTCAGCGCCGTCAGCGAGCGGATTGGGCGACGCCGGCGTGGCGGACATCTCGGGGTACACCGATTACGGGCGGGTGTGGTCGGAGTTTCTGGTGCAGGTCGAGGACGACCTGCACCCGCGCGCGACCGTGATCGTGCTCGGCGACGCGCGCACCAACGGGCGCGACCCGCGCGCGGACGTGTTCGCCCAGATCGCCGCACGTGCCGGCCGCACCTTCTGGCTGAACCCCGAGCCGCGCCTGTACTGGAACTACGGCGACTCGGTGATCGCCGCCTACGAGCAGTACTGCACCGCATTCGAGTGCTGGACGACAGCCCAGCTCGAGGACTTCGTACGTGCGCTCGCGCGACCGGGCGTCGCGATGACGCAGTAGCATCGGTCCGGAGTAGAACCAGGGGAGCTGGCGGACAGACCGGCTGAGATGGCGCCTCACACAGACGACCCGGCGCCGACCCGTTGAACCTGTGGGGTAATGCCCGCGAAGGGAGCAACATGCAGAC
>CAWCYP010000051.1:0-71487 GCA_963799735.1 uncultured Solirubrobacterales bacterium
GGCGTTTGGCTCCTTCTCGTCGGTTGCGACCCAGTGGCTCAGGTCGTTTGTACCGGATCGGGGCGGGCGGGCGTCTCTCAGATGCCCTTGCGCTTATCGGCCTGCCGATCAGGGCAGCGGTCCAATCCAATGCTCGGCGCCGGGAATCCCCTCGGGATGGGCGTGCATCATGATCTCGATCGCGTCGGCGAGCGCGCCGGTGGCGTCGCGGCTGCGATCGCGTCTCGCCGGCACGAGGATGAGGCCCGCATGACCTTGGCCGCTGGTCAGGCGTTCGGCGGCGATCGGACGGAAGTCCTTGATGTCGTTGGTCACGATCGCGCGCTGCTCGTGTGCGGCGACCTCTATCACCTCGCTGTCCGAGGCCTCCGGCAGGTCGCCCGGCTCCGCTACTGCCTCGACGTCCAATCCACGCTCGCGTAGGAGACGCGCTATCTGGGGGAGAGAACTGCTCATCGAGCAGCGCTTTCACGAAGCCAGCGCCTGCGTGCCCGCCACCCAGGCGGCATATCCGCGCTCCCACTCGGCCTCGTTGAGCGCGATCTCGGCGTCGATCTCCTCACGATAGTCGCCGTAGAAGGCAATAGCCGCCTGAACGAGCCCGGGCGCACGATCTCGAGGTACGCGGCGGCCTCCTCCGGATCGTTGTCGTTCTCGCGAACCGTGGCAATGACCTGCCAGACATCGAGCCCGCTGCCCACCAGCGCGGCGCGGCGGCCGCTCGGCCCGTCGACGAAGCGCACCAGGGGATGATCCTCCCGGCGCAGGCCCTCTTCGACGAAACGCTGGGCCAGTGTCCGCGGGGCAAGGCCAATGCGACGCGCACGCGATGCCAACCGCTCGCTCACACCCGGTTGGAATCGCAGGGTGAAGTGATCGGTCATACAGAGAGTGTACCACAGTGTGTCACCAAGTGGTGCGTAGCGATCGTCCGTTCGTCGAGAGTCTGGAACATCCGCCGCCGGGGCGCGTAGGGTGATGGCCTCTTTATTCTGCACGCCCAAACTTCAGGGGGATCATCCATGCGCAGACGTCTCAGCTACGCCAACGTCACCGCCACGCTCGCGCTCGTCTTCGCGATGAGCGGCGGAGCGCTGGCGGCGAACCACTATCTGATCAACTCGACCAAGCAGATCAACCCGAAGGTGCTCAAGTCCCTCAAAGGCAACGCGGGGAAGGCCGGAGCGACTGGCGCAACCGGCGCTGCGGGAGCAACCGGACCGGGGGGAGCAACCGGACCACAGGGCAAAGAAGGACCCGCCGGCAGCGCTGTCGCCTTCGCATATGTGACAGGCGTCGCAGCAACCCCCACGCTCACCAGCGCAAAGAACGTATCGGCGGTGAGCAGGGTCACAACGGTGCCAAAAGGGGAGTACTGCATCACCGTCACCGTTCCATTCCAAAACATAACCGGCATCACGGACCCCGGTTTCGGAGGCGGAAATGGCGTGACGGTCAGCGCCAACATGACTGTCGTGCCAACCGCAGTCGCCCTCGGAGCCTGTCCGGCCGGTACCTCCGTCATTGTCCTCACTGGCGACGAAAAAGAAGGCAAAGACGCCAACTTCTGGATTTCCTTCGACTAGCAGGCCCGATGACGGCGGGGCGTAGCGCCCCGCCGTCATCGACCTGAGCTAAGCAGCCGCCGCCTGCGCTTGCGCGGGCTCCAACACGAGCTCCCCATCGCGCGCATCCACCCGCACGGAGTCCCTTCGCGCAACTTGCCCTCCAGCAGGGCCAGCGCCAGGCGTCCACGCGCACGGAATCTCCTTCGCGCAGCTTCCCTTCCAGCAACGCCAGCGCGAGGTGGTCCGTCAGCTGCTTCTGGATCACCCTCCGCAGCGGTCTGGCCCCATACGTCGGGTCATACCCCATGTTCCCGAGCAGCGTCCGCGCATCGCCGGTGAGCGTGACCTCGACACCCCTCTCTCCCACCCTCTCAATCACACGCTCGACCTGTAAATCGACGATCTCGGAAATCTGCTCGCGCGTGAGGGAATGGAAACGGACGATGTCGTCGAGGCGATTGACGAACTCGGGCTTGAAGTGCTGGAGCAGTTCGGTACGCAATTGGGTGTCGGACAGCTCCTCTGGGACGGGCAGGTTCGAGGTCATGATCAACACGGTGTTCTTGAAGTCCACGGTCCTGCCCTGACCGTCGGTCAACCGCCCGTCGTCCATCACCTGCAAGCAGCGTGTTGAACACGTCGGAGTGGGCCTTCTCGATCTCGTCGAGCAGCACCACGCTGTAGGGGCGGCGGCGCACGGCCTCGGTCAGCTGCCCGCCCTCTTCGTAGCCCACGTACCCGGGGGGCGCGCCGAGGAGGCGCGAGACGGAGTGTTTCTCCATGTACTCGCTCATGTCGATCCTCACCATCGCGTCCTGGCTGTCGAACATGAACTCGGCCAGCGCCCGCGCGAGCTCGGTCTTGCCGACTCCCGTCGGGCCGAGGAACAGGAAGCTGCCGATCGGGCGATCGGGATCCTGCAATCCCGCACGCGAGCGGCGCAGCGCGCTCGCCACCGCCTCGATCGCCTCGTCCTGGCCGACCACCCGCTCGTGCAGCCGCTCCTCCATGTGCACCAGCTTCTCGGTCTCGCCCTCCAGCAGACGGCTCACGGGGATGCCCGTCCAGCGCGCGACGACTTCGGCGACGTCGTCGGCGTCCACCTCCTCTTTGAGGAACCGCGGCCCGCCCGCCGGGTGGGCGCTCCCGTCCTCGCCGGCGCCCGGGTGGGCGGGACTCCCATCCCCGTCCGGGTGGGCGAGGCTCCCGTCCTCGCCGCGCTCGCTGGATTCGTGCTCGGCGAGCTGGCGCTCCAGCTCGGGGATGTCCTGGTAGAGCAGTTTGGAGGCCCGCTCGAGATCGGCTTCGCGCTGGGCACGCTCGGCTTCCATGCGCGCCTGCTCGAGCTTTTCCTTGACCTCGCTCACGCCGCGGATTTCCTCCTTCTCGCGCTGCCATTCGGCGGTCATCTCGGCGGAGCGCTCGCGCAGCTCGCGCAGCTCGGCCTCGATCGCCGCGCGGCGTGCCTTGGAGGCCTCGTCCTTCTCCTTGCGCAGCGACGTCAGCTCGATCTCGAGTCCCGTCACGCGCCGGTTGACCTCGTCGATCTCGGTCGGCACCGAGTCGATCTCGATACGGATCTTCGACGCGGCCTCGTCGATGAGATCGATCGCCTTGTCGGGCAGAAACCTGTCGGCGATATAGCGGTGCGACAGCGTCGCCGCCGCGATCAGCGCGCTGTCCTGGATGCGCACGCCGTGGTGGGTCTCATAGCGCTCCTTCAGCCCGCGCAGGATCGCGATCGTGTCCTGCACTGTCGGCTCGCCGACGGTCACCGGCTGAAACCTTCGCTCCAGCGCCGCGTCCTTCTCGATGTACTTCGTGTACTCGTCCAGCGTCGTCGCCCCGACGCAGCGCAGTTCGCCGCGGGCGAGCATCGGCTTGAGCAAGTTCGACGCGTCGACCGAGCCCTGGGCGGCGCCGGCGCCGACGATCGTGTGCAGCTCATCGAGGAACAGGATGATCGTCCCCTCCGCGTCGGCGACCTCTTTGAGCACGCCCTTCAAGCGTTCCTCGAACTCGCCTCGATAAGCCGCGCCCGCGATCAGCGCGCCCATGTCCAGCGCGATCACGCGCCGGTCGCGCAGCGACTCGGGCACGTCGTGAGAGACGATCCGCTGGGCGAGACCCTCGACGATCGCGGTCTTGCCGACGCCCGGCTCGCCGATCAGCACCGGATTGTTCTTCGTGCGCCGGCTCAGCACCTGGATCACGCGGCGGATCTCCTCGTCGCGGCCGATCACCGGGTCGAGCTTGCCCTCCTCGGCCATCTCGGTCAGGTCGCGCCCGAAGCGCTGTAGCGGGCTCTGCTCCTCCTCGCCCTGCTGAGCCTGCTGAGGCGGGACGGGACCCGCGGAGCCGTTAGGAGCCATTGCTGGGAGCCCTCCTCCGTGCGGTTTGATCGAACGACGAGCGTACATCGGCCGCGCGCACGATGTCCGTGCCGGGGTGAGTAGGGTCTCTATACCGCACCAGCTCGGCGCGGAACGAGCGCCGCACCTCCTCCAGGCGCTCGGCCAGCTCGACCTGCGCGTGCAGCGCCTGCACCTCCAGCTCCTCGATCCGCGCGTGCATCTCGTTGACCTCGGCCTCGAGGTGCAGGACGCGCTCGACGCCCGCGAGGTTCAGCCCGAGATCGGCCGTCAGCTCCTGGATGCGGCGCAGCTGCTCGACGTCATCTTGGGAGTACAGCCGCGTGCCCTTGGGCGAGCGCTTGGGCTCGATCAACCCGCGCGCCTCGTAGGTGCGCAGCGTCTGCGGGTGCATGTTCGCCAGCTCGGCCGCGACCGAGATCATGAACACGCCGCGATCGGTCTCGACCCGGACGCGGGTGACGGGCTTGCCGGCCGTGTCGGCTGGCACACGGCCTGGAGGGCTGGGTCGGGCCGTGTGCCCCCGATCGCTCACGAGGACGCCCCTGTGGCGCCGGCCTGCTCGAACAGCCGCGCGCGGGGGTCGCCGTTCATCACGGCAGCGAGCGCGTCGACGGCCGAGCGCTGCTCGTCGGTCAGCTCCTCGGGGAGGTCGAGCACGAAGCGGTAGTGGATGTCCCCGCGCGAGGACTTGCTCCCCAGCTTAGGGGGACCCTCGCCGCGCAACCGCTGCACCGCGCCGGGCTTGGTCCCGGGTTTGACGCGCAGCGTCTTGGAGCCGTCGAGGGTCGGCACCTGCACCTCGGCGCCGCGCAGCGCCTCGGGAATGGTCAGCGGGACCTCGACCTCGAGGTTGTCGCCTTTGCGCTTGAACACGGGTGAGGGAGATACATGCGTGATCAGGTACAGGTCGCCGGGCGGCCCGCCGTTGTGTCCGGGCTCGCCCTTGCCGGCCAGGCGGATGCGACTGCCGTCGCGCACCCCGGCGGGGATGTTGACGCGCATGCGCTTGACGGTGCGCACCGCGCCCGCGCCGTGACAGGTCGGGCAGGGATCCTCGATGATCGTCCCCGAGCCGCCGCAGCGCGAGCAGGGCTGGGAGATCGAGAACATCCCCTGGCCGGTGACCTCGACGCCGCGGCCTTCGCAGACGGGGCAGACCTTCGGCGTCGTGCCGGGCTTGGCGCCCGTGCCGTGGCAGGTCGGGCAGGTGTCGTGCATCGGCACCGACAGCGGGATCTGCGCGCCGGAGATCGCCTGGTCGAAGGTGATCGAGACCTGCGCCTCCAGGTCGCCGCCGCGCTGGGCGCGCGGGCGCCCGCCGCCTCGCCCGGACGCGCCGGCGCCCCCGCCGCCCCTGAACAGGTTGGAGAGGATGTCGCCCATGTTCGAGGCGTCGAAGTCGAAGCCCTGAAAGCCGCCAAACCCACCGCCGGGACCCCCGCCCGTTGCGAACGGGCCCGTGCCGCTGTCGTACTGCTTGCGCTTGTCGGGGTCGCCGAGCACGTCGTGGGCCTGGGAGATCTCCTTGAAGCGCTCCTCGGCCGCTTGTCGTCGGGGTTGCGGTCCGGGTGGTATTGCCGCGCGAGCTTGCGATACGCCTTCTTGATCTGATCGGGGGTCGCCTTCTTGTCGACCCCGAGCGTCTTGTAGTAGTCGGGACGAGCCGCCATCTGAATCTCCTTCGGCGACCTACGCTGCGACGACCACGCGCGCGGGGCGGATGACGTGCTCGCCGAGGCGATAGCCGGGCTGGTAGACCTCGACGACCGTACCGCTCGCCGCGCCGCCGTCCGGCGCCTGGGGGACCGAGGCCATCGCCTCGTGCAGCGACGGGTCGAACGTCTCGCCGGCGGGCGCATACGACTCGATCCCCAGCCGCGCGAGCGCGTCGGCGAATTCGCAGCGCACCAGGCGCACGCCCTGCAGCAGCGGATCGTCCTGATCGGCAGCCTCCAGTGCCCTGTCGAGGTTGTCCAGTGCCGGGAGCAGCTCCTTGGCGAGCTTCACCACCCCGCGCTGGAGCGCCCCGGCGGACTCGCGCGCGACGCGCTTGCGGTAGTTCTCGAAGTCGGCCTGAGTGCGCTGGGCGAGCGCGAGGTACTCGTCGCGCTGCCTCGCCGTCTCGACGAGCTCGTCGAGGTCGCTCTCGACCTCCTCGCCGGTGGCTGGGGCGCTGCCCGTATCTGATCCATCGGAGCCCGAGGCGTCCCCCGGCGTGGGCGCGGCCTGCTCGCCCACGGCGGGGGCGATCTCGGGCTCCTCCTCCTCGAGCGTCTGCTTGATCTCTGTCATCGGCGCTACGCCTTCGGCTCGTCGACGACCTCGGCGTCGACGACGTCCTCCTCGTCGGAGGAGGACCCGTCCGAGCCGGAGCCGTCTTCAGCAGCGCCGGCGCCGTTACCGCCGGCGGCCGCAGCCTGCTCCTGGGCGCGCTGGTACATCGCCTCCGAGACGGAGTGAAACGCGACCTGCAGGGCCTCGGCCTTGGCGTTGATCGCCGCGGGGTCCTCGGACTCCAGCGCCTCGCGGACCTCCTTGACCGCCTCCTCGATCCGCGAACGGGAGTCGGCGTCGACCTGGTCGCCCAGATCGGCCAGCTGTTTCTCGGCCTGGTAGGCGGCGTTCTCACCGTTGTTGCGGGCCTCGGCCAGCTCGCGCGCGCCTGCGGTCCTCCTCGGCGTGGGACTCGGCGTCGGAGACCATGTTCTTGATTTCGTCCTCGGACAAGCCCGAGCCGGCCTTGATCTCGATCTTCTGCTCCTTGCCCGTCCCCAGGTCCTTGGCGGAGACGTTGAGGATGCCGTTGGCGTCGATGTCGAACGCGACCTCGATCTGGGGGATGCCGCGCGGGGCGGGCGGGATGCCGGTGAGCTGGAACTTGCCCAGCGACTTGTTGTACTGCGCCATCTCGCGCTCGCCCTGCAGGACGTGGATCTCGACCGAGGGCTGGTTGTCCTCGGCCGTCGAGAAGACCTCCCCCTTGCGCGTGGGGATCGTCGTGTTGCGCTCGATCAGCTTGGTCATGACCCCGCCCTTGGTCTCGATGCCGAGGGTCAGCGGGGTGACGTCGAGCAGCAGCACGTCCTTGACGTCGCCGGCCAGCACGCCCGCCTGGATCGCGGCGCCGACGGCCACGACCTCGTCCGGATTGACGCCCCGGTGGGGCTCCTTGCGCGTGAGCTCTTTGACCTTCTCCTGCACCGCCGGCATGCGCGTCATGCCGCCGACCAGCACGACGTGGTCGACCTCCTTGACGCCCTTGTCCTTGGCGTCGTCGAGCGCCTGGCGCACCGGCGCCACGACACGATCCAGCAGCGCCGAGGTGAGCTCGGCCAGCTTCGCCCGCGTCAGGCGCGTGTCGAGGTGCTTGGGACCGGAGGCGTCGGCCGTGATGAACGGCAGGTTGATCTGCGTCTCCTGGGTGGTGGAGAGCTCGATCTTGGCCTTCTCGGAGGCCTCGTACAGGCGCTGCAGCGCCATCGGGTCGGCGGACAGGTCGATGCCCTGGGACTTCTTGAACTCGGAGACGAGCCAGTCGACGATCGCCTTGTCGAAGTTATCGCCGCCGAGGTGGTTGTCGCCGGCGGTCGACTTGACCTCGAACACACCGTCGCCGATCTCCAGGACGGACACGTCGAAGGTGCCGCCGCCGAGGTCGAACACGAGGATCGTGTGATCCTGGCCTTCCTTGTCGAGGCCATAGGCGAGCGAAGCGGCGGTGGGCTCGTTGATGATGCGCTTGACGTCGAGCCCGGCGATCTTGCCGGCGTCCTTGGTCGCCTGGCGCTGGTCGTCGTTGAAGTACGCGGGCACGGTGATGACCGCACCGTCGACCGATTCGCCGAGATAGGCTTCGGCGTCGGACTTCAGCTTCTGCAGGATCATCGCCGAGATCTCCGGCGGAGAGAACTGCTCGCCGTTGGCCTCCACGCGCGCGTCGCCGTTCGGTCCGGAGACGACCTTGTACGGAACGATCGACTCCTCCTCACGGACCTCGGCCTCCTTGCGGCCCATGAAGCGCTTGATCGAGAAGATCGTGTTCTGCGGGTTGGTCACGGCCTGGCGCTTGGCGACCGTGCCTACTAGACGCTCACCGGAGGCAGCGAACGCGACGACGGAGGGGGTCGTGCGCCCGCCCTCGGCATTCTCGACGACGGTGGGCTCGCCCCCCTCGAGCACGGCCATGCACGAGTTGGTCGTGCCCAGGTCGATGCCTATGGTCTTGCCCATGTGTGTAGCTCCTTCTAAGACGGAGGAATAAATCTAAGCGACAGTGAAGCAGATTTTCTGGGAGGTGTCAAGGGGTCGTGGGGGGAAGAGAGAGAGGAGTGAGAGCGGGAGAGAGAGCGGGCGAGAGAGCGGGCGCCAATCAGGCGAACATGTGTGCGACATCGCTGGAGTTCGTTTGACCTGAGTGGCGTGTTGGTGGCTGGATTGTGGGTGGGTGTGTTGGTTGTGGTGGTCTCTTCCGCGGTGGCCGTGGAGCGCGAGCCGTAGGCGAGCGCGGAGCGGCCACCGCGGGCGCCTGGCCGTGAGGGGGTCGGTGCCGGCGGGGTGATTCGGCTTCTCCCTGCCGCGTGGTGGTCTTTTGATGTAGAGTCAGGATTCGTGAAGACTCGTCACGTTTCCTGTTCGTCGGATGCTGGGGTTGAAAGGAAGGGCTTTGACGCAGCTGGCGGTGGTGCGCGACTTGCGGGAGTACCGGCCGCCGGCATCGGCGGAGGAGTTGGAGGACTTCGAGGTCGATGTGCTGTCGGGTTTCGTGCTGGCCCGGTCCTCGGCTGGGGTGACCGATGGCACGATCCGCGGCGAGGTCGGGCGCCTAGAACGGGTCCGGGAGTGGTTCGAGCGGGCGTTGTGGGAGATGGAGCCCGCCGATGCCGACGCCTATTTCGGGCGGGCGATGCACGGCGTGCCGAGCGGGACTCGCTTGGCGCACTCGCAGGCGCTGCGGATCTACTTCGAGTTCTTGGAGTTGCGCCACAAGGTCGAGATCCACGCGATGACCGGCCGGGTGGTGGAGTGCCCGATCGACGACATGAACCGGCCGCGGGGGAGCAAGGACGCCAAATTGCGAATCCCGCCACGGGCCGATGAGATGGCAGAGCTCTTTTCCGGTTGGGCGCGGGAGCTCGCTTCGTGCCGGAAGTTCGCGCCGAGTGCCCGCAACTACACCGCTGCGAAGCTGATGGCCGGGCTGGGACTACGGGTGAACGAGGTCCGCCGTCTGGACCTGGACGACATCAAGTGGGAGCTGGGCCGGTTCGGCAAGCTGCATGTCCGTCACGGCAAGGGGGCTCGTGCCTCGGGCCCGCGCGAGCGAATGGTGCCGTTGATCAATGACGCCGGCCTGACGTTGCGCTGGTTCATCGAGGACGTGTGGGGCCAGTTCGACGATGATCACCTGCGCCACGGCGCCCCACTGTTGCCATCTGAGCGCAAGAACGCAGACGGGTCGTGCAGGCGGGTCGGCTACGACTCGCTGCGCTCGGGCGTGAGCCGTGCCGGGGCTGAGCATCTGCCCACGTGGACCGGGGGGATGACCCCGCATGTGCTGCGCCACTATTGCGCCTCGGAGCTTTACCTGGATGGCGTCGATTTGATCTCAATCCAAGAGATGCTCGGGCATGCTTGGGTCGCAACGACGATGCGTTATATCCATGTGCACCGCACTCGGATCGAGGATGCCTGGGTGGCTGGGCAAGAACGCGCCGCCACGCGGCTTGAGGGACTGGTCTAAATGAAGTGGAATCTGCGGCTCGCTGCCGCGCAACGTGAATTCTGGAAAGCGTCGGAACTGCACCGCGCCCTCGCCGAGCACGGGCTGGTGATCTCGACCGGCAAGATGTCGGGCCTGTGGTCGGGCCGACCGGTCTCGCTGAAGCTTGAGGACCTCGACGTCATCTGCGTCGTGCTGGGCTGCGAGATCGGTGAACTGCTGATCCCCGAGCCGGAGAAGGTCTCTCGTCCCGGTCAGCCCGAGGCGCAGCGCGCTACAGGCACGGGGACGGCGCCTGTGGTGGCGCCGCGCCGCCGCGATGGCCGCTCGCTGCCGCCGGCCTGAGCGCTCATGACTTTGCGCGACGGGAACAATCCCGCAATCGCCAGAACCGTAACCAGCTGTGACTCCTGCCTGGCCTGGGGCTTGACCTACCGCCAAGGCGTATGCGCGCCGTGCTACAGCTTCGCCAGCCGTTACAAGACGACCGCCCACTGCACCGCCTGCACCCGCTGCAAGCTACTCAAGGCGGGCTACTGCCGGCTGTGCTGGACACAGGCAGCACTTGACCGAGCGACCGGACACGGAAGGCGCTTGGCTCCCTACCTGCGAGAGGTCCGACACCAGCAGCTGTTCCTGGCCGGCTTGAACCCGAGCCACGCCATCCCGAGAGCCCTCCCGCACGACGACGGCGCCAAGGGCGACTCGTCGAAAGCGCCACCGCCAGCCGCGATCAGGCCAAATGTGATCTGGCTCCAGCTCCCGCTGCTCATCGTCCCCCGCTACTACCGTTATGGCCGTGTGAACCCCAACAGCGGCGCAGCACCCGAGAACCCATGGCTTGACTGGGCACTGCACCTCGCCCACGCCATGGCCGAAGCCCGCGGGTTTCACCTAGAAGTACTCCGCAGCTTGGAGCGAACACTCCGGATGCTGCTGGCCGAGCACCGCGACGGCGAGCTAATCCGCAGCTCAGACTTCTACGACATGCTGCGAGAGCGCAACGTGAGCATCACACACACCAGCGAGGTGCTAAAGAGGATGGGCGTCCTCCTCGACGACCGTCCGGCACCCTTTGAGAAGTGGCTCGCCAACAGCCTCGACAGGCTCGACCCAGGCATCCGATCCGAGGCAGAACGATGGGCCCGCTTCCTACACGACGGCGGCCCCCGCAGCCGATCCCGCGCCCCAGGAACCGCCAAGGAATATCTCAGGCTCGCCAGGCCCGCGCTGCTTGAATGGTCCGAGCACTACAGACCACCTGCGCCAGGTCACCCGCGAAGACATCCTCGCCCACGCCGACACGCTGCACGGCAATCAACGCAGGAACGTCTTGGTGTCCCTCAGATCACTATTCGCATGGGCGAAGAAGAACGGCGTCATATTCCGCAACCCCACAAGCCACATCCGGGTCGGCACAAACCTTGACACCGTCTTGCAGCCTCTCCCCCTCAAAGAGATCGACCGCACAATCAAGGCAGCAACCACACCCCAAGGGCCGCTCTTCGTGGCACTCGCCGCCGTCCACGCAGCAAGGTCCAGCCAAATCCGCGCCCTGCGCCTTGACGACGTCGACCTTCCCAACCGCCGCCTCACGATCGCCGAGCACACACGACCACTGGACGACTTCACTCACCAAATCCTGCTTCAGTGGCTCGACCATCGACGCCAACGCTGGCCGAACACCGCCAACAAACACCTCTTCATCAGCGCCAAGACCGCAAACGGCCTCGGACCCGTCAGCCGTCCCTGGACCAACAACATCCTACGGGGACTGACCGCCACCCTCGAGCGACTCCGGATCGACCGACAGCTCGACGAGGCCCTCACACACCGCGCTGACCCCCTCCACCTCACCGCCGTCTTCGACATCAGCGACACCACCGCGATTCGCTACGCGGACTCCGCACGCCAGCTCCTCGAACAACCTCTCGAGACACACCCCTCGAGTTCACCACAAACGCAAACGCTGCCACCGGCCTGAGCACCCGTGGCTCTGCGCGACGGCAGCAGCCACAGGATCCCTATGTCCTGCGGCTCCTGTCTGGCTTGGGGACGGATCTACGCCCGAGGCATGTGTCGGGCCTGTTACGGCTTCGCCCGCAACAGGAGCGCTGGTGACTGTGGCGCTTGTGGTCGCCGCGAGCCACTCAAGACGGGTTATTGCCGGCTGTGCTGGGTGCAGGCGTCGCTCGAGCGACCGACCGGCCCCAACACACTCCTCATGCCCTACGTGCGCAGGGTGCAGCATCAGCAGCTGTTCCTGGCCTTGTTGACCCGCCGTCGTGCTGCCCCGACGGCGCTCCCGGGGCGCCGCCGACCGAAGCCGCCACCCCTGACCGTTGGCAGGCCACGGATGATCTGGGTCCAGCTCCCGCTGCTTGTTGTTCCTCGTTGCTACCGCTATGGCGATGTGGACCTGCGCAGGGAGAAGGCGCCCGAGAACCCGTGGCTTGCGTGGGGTCTGCATCTCGCGCACACAATGGCCGAGGCCCGCGGCATCTCCCCGCATTTGCGCAGTCTGTTGAACCGGACGCTGATCATGCTTCTCGCCGAGCATCGCGACGGTGAGCTGATCCGCAGCTCGGACTTCCACGGTGTCCTGCGCGACCGCAAAATCAGCACCGAACACATCAGCGAGGTCCTGGAGAGGATGGGTGTCCTGCTCGATGACCGTCCAGCAACCTTTGAGAAGTGGCTCGCTGTCAAGCTCGACGGCCTCGCGCCGGGCATCCGCTCCGAGACAGAACGGTGGGTGCGCGCCCTGCACGACGGCGGGCCGCGCAGCCCAGCCCGAGACCCTGACACCACCCGGAAATACCTGCGGTTGGCCAGGCCCGCGCTGCTGGAATGGTCCGCTCGCTACCAGCACTTGCGCGAGGTCACCCGCGAAGACATCCTCGCCCACGTCGATCGCCTCTACGGCCGAGAACGCCGGGTGACACTGGTCGCCCTCAGGTCGCTCTTCGCCTGGGCGAAGAACAACGACGTCATCTTCCGCAACCCTACAAGCCGGATCAAGGGCGGACCACTCGATTACCCCATCCGGCAGCCCCTGCATCCCGACGAGCTCGCTCGCACGATCGAGGCGGCCACCACACCACAAGCACGACTGTTCGTCGCGCTCGCGGCCGTGCACGCCGCCAGGCCCGGAGCGATCCGCGCCCTACAACTCGATGACATTGATCTCTCCAACCGCCGCCTAACGATCGCTGGCCACACACGTCCACTGGACGAGCTCACCCATCAACTCCTGCTCCAGTGGCTCGACTATCGCCGCCGACGCTGGCCGAACACCGCCAACAAGCACCTGCTGATCAACAAAGTGACCGCGCTTGGCTTCGGACCCATCGGCTCTGTCACGGCCGCCAAAATCCTGCAAGGACTCCCGGGCACGCTGGAGCGGCTGCGGATCGACCGGCAGCTCGAGGAGGCGCTCACGCACGGCGCCGACCCTCTCCACCTCGCCGCCGTCTTCGGCATCACCGAGGCAACCGCGATCCGCTACGCGCACTCCGCACGCCAGCTCCTCGAAGAACCTCACGAAACCAACCCCACAGGTTCACCGCGAACCCAAGGGTCGACCACCAACAAGCACTCCACCGAGCACTTGGGTTCCCGCTGAGAGCCCTTCAGTTATCCTGAACTCACTGGAGACCCTCGACTCGGGCACATCCGTGCCAGCGCGCACTCTGAGCAGGCGGGTGCGCGCGCGTGGCAGGTGCGCCGGCCGTGGCGCAGCAGATTGACGTGCAGCTCGAGCTCCTGGCCGGGCGGAGTCAGCGCGAGCATCTGATCGTGCAGCCGCTCGAACGGCGCTCCCGGCTGCAGCAATTCCAGGCGCATGCCCACGCGCGAGACGTGCGTGTCCACGGGCACGTCATGACGGCCATAGGCGAACAGCAGCACGCACGCAGCGGTCTTGCGGCCCACGCCGGGCAGGGCGGTCAGGTAGTCACGGGCCTGCTCGATCGGCGCGTCGCTCAGCCAGTCCAGAGACAGCCTGTCTGACGGCCCGCCCACCCCCCTCGGATCGTTTGAGATGGCCCGCAGGATCGCCTGGATGCGAGCGGACTTGACCTTCGAGATCCCGCCCGGGCGGATCGCCTCCTCCACCTCTGCGACGGGCGCGTCGCGCACTGTCTCCCAGCTCGGCAGGCGATCGCGCAGCCGCAGGTAGGCGACGTCGCGGTTGCGGTCGTTGGTCGACTGCGAGAGCACGGTCAGCACAAGCTCGGCGATCGGATGCCCATGCGGCTTCATCAGCGGCTTCCCGTACACCTCGCGCAGGCGTTCCCTGACCCTGATCACCCGCGCGCGCGTCGGGGGCTTCCAGGGCTTCGATGGCACGGGGAGCATTATGCTCGGCTCGTGCCCGCCGTCAGCGACCGGACCGCCATGATCGACGGGATGCCCGTGTTCTGGCACGAAGCCCCGGTGCCGGGCGCCGGCGAGGGCGCCGCCACGCCCCTGTATCTACACGGGGTCCCGACGTGCTCGGACGAATGGCCGGCGTTCCTGGAGCGCACGGGAGGGCTCGCGCCCGACCTGCCCGGGTTCGGGCGCACCGGCAAGGCCGCCAACCTCGACTACACGATCGAGGGGTATGCCGGCTTCATCGAGCGGTTCCTGGACGAGGTGGGCGTGGAGCGCGTCAGCCTCGTCGTGCACGACTGGGGCTCGGTCGGGCTCGCATTCGCGCAGCGCCACCCCGAGCGGATCGCGCGCCTGGTCGTGATCAACGCCGTTCCGTTGCTGCCCGGCTACCGCTGGCACCGCACCGCGCGCCTGTGGCGCACGCCGTTGATCGGCGAGCTCGTGATGGGCGCGAGCACCCGCCGGGTGCTGCGCTTCTCCACGCGCGAGGCGCGCCCCGGGCGCGAGCCGATGCCCGAGGCGTGGCTGGACATGGTCTTCGACCACTTCGAACAGGGCACCCAACGCGCGATCCTGCGGTTGTACCGCAGCTCGCCGCCCGAGGTGCTCGCGGCCGCCGGCGCGCACCTGGGCGAGCTGGATAGGCCCGCGCTCGTGCTGTGGGGCGCGGCCGATCCCTACATCCCCGCCCGCTTCGCCCGCACATACGCCGAGGCGATTGGAGGCCCCGCCCACCCCGCCGAGCTCATCGAGCTGTCCGACGCCGGCCACTGGCCGTGGTTCGACCGCCCGGACGCGATCGACACGGTCGCGGATTTCCTCCTGGGCGCCGCCGGACCGGGGTGAGCCGATGGCCTCGCCGGCATTGGCAACGCAGACACCGCGCACACCGCCCAGATCGCGGGCGGCGCGCCCGGACGTTCCGCCCTGGGCGGTGGCCGTGGCGGTCGCCGCCCCCCTCGCGCTGGCCTACATGCTCGTCGCGCCGCCCTCCACCGACCTCGCCGCCGCCGCCTATCGCAGCGATCTCTTCTCCCGCGTCGGCTTCTCGCTGTGGGACAACTCCTGGTACGGCGGACACCCGCTGCCCGCCTACTCGATCCTCGCCCCCGCCCTCGGCGCCTGGATCGGGCCTCAGCTGCTGGCCGCGCTGGCGATGGTCGCCGCGACCGCCCTGTTCGCGGCGTTGATCGACGGCCGCTTCCCCGCGCGGGCCGTGCGTGTCGCGGCGATCTTCTTCGCGATCGGCGCGTCCGTCTCCTTGCTCTCGAACCGCGTCCCGTTCGACCTCGGCCTCGCGCTCGGACTCGCCTCGCTCTTGGCCACGCGACGTGGCTCCCCACGCGTGGTCCCCGTCCTGCTGGCGATCCTCTGCTCGCTGGCGAGCCCCGTCGCCGGCGCGTTTTTAGCGCTCGCGTTCCTCGCCTGGGCGCTGGCCGGGCCCACGCGAGCCTGGCCGCTCACGCTGGTCGTGGCCGCGCTCGCCCCGATCGGGCTGCTCACGCTCGCCTTCCCCGAAGGCGGCACCCAGCCGTTTGCCGCCTCCGCCTTCTACCCCGCCCTGGCGGGAGTCGTCGTGATCGGCGCGCTGATCCCGCGCGAGCAACGTGTCCTGCGCATCGGTGCGCTGCTGTACGCCGTCGCGCTCGTCGGCGCCTATGTCCTCCCCACGGCCGTCGGCGGCAACGCCGACCGTCTCGGCGCGCTGTTCGCCGGCCCCGTCGCCGCGTGCATCCTCGTCGGGCGCGATCCCCGCTGGCTGCTGGGAGCGCTCGCCCCGTTCCTGCTCTACTGGCAGGCCAACGCCCCCGTCGCGGACTTCCTCTCCGCCGCCTCGGACCCGGCCGTCCACGCCTCCTATTACACGCCCCTGCTGGAGGAGCTGCACGCGCTCGACATCGGCTACGGCGGGGCGCCGGCACGCATCGAGTCCGTCCCGACCAGCGATCACGGGGAGGCGCGCTTCCTCGCGCCCGACATCCCGCTCGCGCGCGGCTGGGAGCGTCAGCTAGATCAGGAACGCGATGGGGTCTTCTACGACGAATCGACCGCGCTGACGCCGGCGCGCTACCGCGCTTGGCTGACCGATGAGGCGATCTCCTATGTCGCGCTACCCGACGCGCCGCTCGACTACTCGGCCACGGCCGAGGGACGGCTGTTGCGGTCGGACGAGCTTCGATACCTGCGCGAAATCTGGCGCTCGCCCCATTGGCGCCTGTTCGCGGTGCTCGACCCCACGCCGCTCGTCGATCCGCCCGCGAGCATGACCTCGCTCGCAACCGATTCGTTCACGGTCAGCGTCCCCCGCGCAGGCGACTACACCGCACGCGTGCGCTACACGCCCTACTGGGCGCTGTCCTCCGGGCGCGGGTGCGTGAGCGAAGCACCCGGTGGCTGGACCGAGCTGCGGACCGCGCGTCCGGGGGATCTGCACGTAGTGATCCGCTTCTCGCTCGCGCGGGTGTTCGCGCATGGCCAGCGCTGCCGTTGAGGTCATCGTCTAGGCTTCAGCATCAGATGCTCGCCCGCGTTCGTGTCCTGCAGGCGCGCCTCCTGCCTCAGGGATGGCTGGACGTGCTGCGCCAAGTCGCCCTGTTCGCCCTGGCCTACCTCGCCTACCGGCTGGTTCGGGGCTGGTCGAGGGCGACGCGAGCGCCGCGTTCGCCCACGCGCGCGACGTGATCTCGATCGAGAGTACGCTGCACCTGTTCGTCGAGCCCTCGATCCAGGCGTGGGCGTCGGGCAGCAAGCTGTTGATGGACGTCTCGAGCTGGCTGTACGTCAACGCGCAGACCACGGTGACGGTCGGCGCGCTCGTCTACCTGTACGTGCGCCACAACCGCAACTTCTACTTCGTGCGCAACATGCTCGTGATCGCGATGGCGATCGCGCTTGTCGGCTACATCGTCTTCCCGACCGCCCCGCCGCGCTTCCTGCCGGAGTGGGGCTTCGTCGACTCGGTCTCCGACTTCACCGGGGTGCGGATCGAGACCGCTCACGGCGGCGGCGGCGCGACCACCGCGCTCACCAACATCTACGCAGCTGTGCCGTCGATGCACGTCGCGTTCGCGCTGATGATCGGCTGGCCGCTCGCGCGCCTGGCCCGGCGGCGCGTCGTCAGCGTGCTGTGGCTTCTGTACCCGTTTTTGATGGCGTTCGTGATCGTCGTCACCGCCAACCACTTCATCTTCGACGCGATCCTCGGCGCGCTCACCGCCGGCGCGTCCGCGTACGGGGCGAGCTGGCTCGCACGGGCGCGACCGGTGTGGCGGTTCGCCGCGGCGCCGGCTGGAGTCGCGGGCGGATGAGCGAGTCCGACGACGGCTCTGCCGACGACTCGACCACGAACATGGCTCCACGCCGTCACGAAGCATCTCCACGAGGCCCGCGCCGCGGGGCCTACCGCACGCGTCCACGCCGATCGAAGATCAATGGGATCTTCGATCGGCCAGCGCGCGCTCCGATCGGGGCGGGGGAACGGCGCGAGCTGATGCGCAACCGCCTGATCGAGTCGCGGTTGACGCCCAACGCGATCTCGCTCACCGGTTTCGCCTTGAATCTGCTCGCCGCCGTGCTCGTGTGGGAAGAGCTGTACTTCCTCGGCGGCATCGCGTTCATCGTCGGCTCGGTGATGGACACGCTCGACGGGCGCTACTCGCGCATGTCGGGCAAGGGCACCCCCTTCGGCGCGTTTCTGGACTCGACGCTCGACCGCATCGAGGAGGGGGTAGTACTGACGGCGATCGCCGGGGATTTTGCGCTGAAAGGTGACCGCGTGGCGGCCGCGGCCGTGGTCGTCGCCGTGCTCAGCTCGCTGATGGTCAGCTACACACGCGCCCGCGCGGAGGCCCTGGGCGTCGAGTGCAAGGTGGGTATCGCCACCCGGCCTGTGCGCGTCGTGATCCTCTCGGTCGGCCTGATCTTCGCGCGCGGCGCCTCGCTCGGGGACTTCCAGCTGCTGGCCCCCGCGGTGTACGTGCTGGCGGCGCTGAGCCTGATCACGGTCGCCCAGCGCATCGTCCACGTGCGGCGGGAGCTGGCCAAGGCCGTGTGACCTGGCGCGGTCGGCGGGGTAGTCTCCAGGAGTCTGCTCGGCCCGGCATCCGTCCGTCCGCTTGAAAGGAAGGGAGCCATCGTGGCTCCTTGACCGGGCCATCTGCCCCTCAGGAAGGAAACGCACTTGACCCCCACCCCTCATAGCAACGGCGCCGGCGCGTCCCAGAACGGCGCCACGCGCTACCAGCGCGACAAGGTCCGCGTGGCGCTCGTCGGCGTCGGCAACTGCGCCTCGGCGTTCGTCCAGGGCGTGCACTACTACCGCGACGCCGACCCCGCGAAGCGAGTGCCCGGCCTCATGCACGTCGATCTCGGCGGCTACCGGGTGCGCGACATCGAGTTCACGGCCGCGTTCGACATCGACGCCAAGAAGGTCGGCAAGGACCTGGGCCAGGCGATCTGGGCCGGGGAGAACAACACGATCCAGTTCGCCAAGGGAGGGCGGAGCGTTCCCAATAAACTCGGCGTGCCGGTCCACCGTGGTATGACCCACGATGGCCTCGGCAAGTACCTCAAGGAGAAGATAACAAAGGCCCCGGGCGAGACCGCCGACATCGTCTCGATCCTCAAGGAGACGCACACCGACGTGGTCGTCTCCTATCTGCCCGTCGGCTCCGAGCAGGCGACGAAGTGGTATGTCGAGCAGGTGCTGGAGGCGGGGTGCGGGTTCGTCAACTGCATCCCGGTGTTCATCGCCCGCGAGGACTACTGGGACAGGCGCTTCAAGAAGGCCGGTCTGCCGATCGTCGGAGACGACATCAAGTCCCAGGTCGGCGCGACGATCGTGCACCGCACGCTCGCGCGCCTGTTCGCCGAGCGCGGTGTGGAGATCGAGCGTACCTCGCAGCTGAACGTGGGCGGCAACATGGACTTCTACAACATGCTCGAGCGCGAGCGCCTGGAGTCCAAGAAGATCTCCAAGACCAACGCCGTCACCTCGATCATGGACCACGAGCTCCCGGCCAGCGACATCCATGTCGGGCCGTCCGACTACGTGCCCTGGCTGACCGACCGCAAGTGGGCGCACATCCGCGTCGAGGGTCAGGCGTTCGGCGACGTGCCGCTGAACCTCGAGCTGAAGCTCGAGGTCTGGGATTCGCCCAACTCGGCGGGGATCGTGATCGACGCGGTGCGCTGCTGCAAGCTGGCGCTCAACCACGGCCTCGGCGGCCAGCTCGACGGGCCGAGCTCCTACCTGATGAAGTCGCCTCACAACCAGCGCCCCGACGAGCAGGCGCGGGCCGACACGGAGAAGTTCATCGCCAGGTATGGAAGCCCGCCCACCACGCCCACCGCACGCCCGGCGAGCAGGCCCCGAAAGACGACAACTCAGAAGGCGTGATAATGGGAGGCCAGATGGCCTCGTTCGAGCGGCTCGCGATCGCCCATGTGACCCCCTATCCGTGGGAGGCGCAGGACAACGAGGTCAACGCCCACGTCCGCCGCGTCGCCGAGGAGCTCTCGCGGCGCGGGCACCGCGTGCTGATCCTGGCCCCGTCGCGCTCGCAGGAGCGAGTCCGTGCCTCACGCCGCGCGCTGCGCGCCGCGCGGGGGCAGGGGCGAGCGGGAGCCGGATCTCTACTGGAGGGAACCGACCAGGGCACGCCCGCGGTGATCGCGGTCGGTGAGGTGCTCGACGTTCCCGGCTGGTCGGGCTCCGATCGATCTCCGCGCCGGCGCACGCCCGCGCTGGGAATCGACGTGGCGCGCACGATCGAGGAACTGTTGAGCACGGTTTCGCTGGATGTCGTGCACGTGCACGAGCCGTTCGCTCCGAGCACGTCCAACGCGGCGCTGCGCCACTCGCGCGCGCTGAACGTCGGCTCGTTTCACTCCTCCTGCGAGCGCCTGATCTCGACGCTCGTGGCGCGTCGCTTCGTGGAGAGCTTCTTCGGGCGCCTGGACGCACGCATCGCGAGCCTGCCCGCGACGGCGCAGCTGATGGCCCGCCAGTTTCCAGGCGAGTACCGCCTCGTTCCAGACGGCGCCGGCGCGGCCGCGGAGCTCGAGGAGATCTACCGCGACCTCATCGCGCGGCGGCACGACCCAGACGGAGTGCAGGAGCTGCGCCAGCGCCTGGCCGGACGGCCGCTGATCGACGTGGATCTGCACATGCACACCGACCACTCCCGCGACTGCGCGACCCCTGTCGAGGTGCTGCTCGCGACCGCGCACGCCCGGGGGCTGGGCGCGATCGCGGTGACCGACCACAACGAGATATCCGGCGCGCTGGCCGCGCGCGAGCTCGCGCGGGAGAGGGGCATGGACGTGAAAGTGATCGTCGGCGAGGAGGTCAAGACAGCCGAGGAGGGCGAGGTGATCGGCCTGTTCATCGAGGAGAAGATCCAGCGCGGGATGAGCCTCCAAGAGACGGTCGCCGAGATTCATCGCCAGGGGGGGCTCGTGTACGTGCCGCACCCATTCGACCGACTGCATTCGGTGCCCGACTACGAGCACCTGTTGAAGATCGTCGCCGACATCGACGCGATCGAGGTGTTCAACCCGCGCGTGGCGATCGGCGCGTTCAACGACGAGGCGCAGCGGTTCGCCGCCAAGTACCGGATCGTCGCGGGCGCGGGCTCCGACTCGCACGTCGCCCAGGGCCTGGGCTCGGTGCGGATCAGGATGCGCGAGTTCGACGGCCCGGCCGAGTTCTTGCAATCCCTGCGCGACGCCGACATCGTCACACGTCCCTCCTCCCTGCTGTACGTGCAGGCGCTCAAGTTCCTGCAGACCCGCGCCACCCCACCCTCCGCACGGCGCGCCAGCCGGGCGCGGCGGGTCAAGCGGGCGATGGGCGGCAGCCGCAAGTAGTGGTGCAGCGCCAAGGACAAGCGCGCGCGCCGTCAAAACCCTCGGGGTCGATGCCTGTAACCGACGACGAGATCCGCGAGAAGTACTTGGAGCGCGCCATCCGCGAGCTGAACTCACTGACGCGCGAGCTGCAGTCCTGCCCGTACTGCCCGCGCGGCAATCTGATGCCGGTGCTCGGCTCCGGACATCCGCAGGCTGATGTGATGCTGCTCAAGTACGCCCCCCAGCCCTCGGAGATCGAGGAGGGCGTCGCCTTCTACGGCCGCGCCGGCAGCGCGCTGATGAAGTCGCTCAAGCACCTGTCGATCGACCCGCTGGCGGTGTACGGCACGCTGTGCGTGAAGTGCCCGCTGAGCGACGCCTCGCTCGCGGACTTCGCGTGCGTCTCGCGCGTCGTCGAAGAGATCGCGATCGTGCAGCCGCGGATCATCGTCGTGATGGGCCCCGACGCGCTGGCCGCCCTCGGCGAGATGGAGATCCCGCTCGCGCGGGAGCTCGAGCCGTGCCTGGGCGAGATCCAGCAGCTGACTGGAACGATCGATGCTCTATACGTCCCCAACATCGATGACTCGCTCGACGAGACCGACTCCAAGCGGGCGTTCTGGGACGCGTTTCGGGCGCTGGGGAATTGGTACGCGGCGCAGCCTCCGTACTGAGCGACCGCCGGCGACTCAGATCTCGAGCACAATCTTGCCGAGCTTGCCACCCTCGGCAAACCGCTCGTAGGCGGCAGCGGCCTCGTCGAGGGGAAAGGTCGCGGCGATCGGCACGCGCAGAGCGCCCGCGTCGAGGAGGGGCAGCACCTCGTGTTCGAGGCGACGGGCGGTGAGAGCTTTCTCCTCCAGCGGGCGGGCGCGCAGGGTGGAGCCGTGGATGCGCGCGCGGGAGCCCATCAGCGCGAGCAGGTTCAGCTCGGTCTTGGCGCCCGCCGAGACGCCGATCACAGAGATCCGCCCGCCGGTCGCAAGGGCGCTCAGGTTCTCGGGCATGTTGGGCGCGCCGACGAGCTCCAGGATCACGTCGAACGGACCGCGCTGGGCGAAGTCCTCGGGCGGGATCGCCTCGGCGCCCAGCGCGGAGACCTGCTCGCGCAGCTCCTCGCGACGGACGGTCGCGGTCACGCGCGCGCCCGTGGCCCGGGCGAGCTGGATCGCCGCGACACCCACGCCACCGGCGCCGCCGTGCACGAGCAGGCGCTCGCCGGGACGCAGGCCCGCCTGGGTGAAGAGGGCGTCGTGGGCGGTCGTGAACACCTCCGGCAGCCCGCCCGCCGCGGGCCAGTCGAGCGCCGCTGGTACCGGCATCAGCACGCGCTCGTGCACGACAGCCAGCTCCGCCTGGGCGCCGCCCCCGACGATCGCCATCACGCGCTCGCCCTCGGCGAACCGTTCGGCGCCGGGGCCGAGCGCGGCGACCTCGCCCGCGAGCTCCATGCCGGGGATGTCCTGCGGCGAGCCGGGCGGCGCGGGGTAGAGGCCGCGGCGCTGCATCATGTCGGCTCCGTTCAAGCCCGCCGCGTGGACGCGGACAAGCACCTCACTGGCGCCCGGCGCCGGGTCCGGGTGCTCCTCCTCGATCACGATCTGCTTGTCGCGGATGGTGGCGGCGCGCATGCTGGGGAAGCCTACCGACGCAGAACCATGCGCCTGGAGCGGGCCGATGGCCGAGCGGAGGTAGGACGCAGGGAGCGTGGCGTGCTACGCACGCGAGCGACCGAGGACACCGCTCCGCGACGCGCCATCGGTTCGCTCCAGGAGGGCGACGCACTCGATGTGGTGCGTCTGGGGGAACATGTCGACGGGGCGGACCTTGCGTAGGACCCAGCCCGCTTCGACGAGCTGAGCGGCGTTGGGCGCGAGCGTGGTGGGGTTGCAGGAGACGTACACGATGCGCTTTGGGGAGGACTCGATGATGCGGCGCACGACTTTCTGGGAGAGGCCGGCGCGGGGAGGGTCCACGACCACCACGTCGGGGCGGCCGGCGCGCGCCACCAGCTCGGGTAGGGCCAGGCGGACATCACCGGCGAAGAAGTGGGCGTTCGTCACCTCGTTGCGCCGGGCCGCGGCGATCGCGTCGGCAACGGCCTGCGCCACCAGCTCGATCCCCCACAGCTCGCCCGCGCGCGGCGCGAGCGTCAGCGCGATCGTGCCGATGCCGCAGTACAGGTCATACACCCGCTCCCAGCCCTGCAGTCCGGCGTACTCGCCGACAACCCCGTACAGCAGCTCGGCCATCTCGGTGTTCGTCTGGAAGAACGCCTGGCAGGAGATCCGCAGGTCGAGCTCGCCCAGACGCTCGGGCAGCTCGGCCTCGCCCCACACCAGCTCGGTCTCCCCGCCCGCGGTGGTCTCCGCGAGGCTGCGCGAGCGCGTCCACAGCACGCCGCTCAGACACTCTCCCAGCGCGGCGCTCAGCGCCAGCGCGAAGGCGCTCGCGTCCAGCTCGCCGTCGGTCGTTACGAGCCTGATCTGCAGCTTGCCGGTGCGCCGCCCCTCGCGCACGACCAGGTTGCGCAGGCGCGCGCGTCCGTTCTGAGCGGGTCCCACCCGCTCTGTGCGCTCGCAGCGGGCGTCGCGTCCGTGCTCGGGCGCACCCTCCTCCCGTCCGCGATCTCCTCCCCGGCCGTCGCGCTCCCAGGCGGTCAGGCCCTGCGCGCGACACCAGTAAAGCGCGAGCTCACGCGCGCGGTTGCCCTGCTCGGAGGCCAGCAGGCAGTCCTCGATCGGGGCGACCCGCCGTCCGCCCGCCGAGGCGTGAAAGCCGCACTGAAGCTCGCCGTTATCGCTCATCCCAAACGAGTACTCGAGCTTGTTGCGGTAGCGCCACTGCTGGGACGCCGGCACGATCTCCTCAAGGGCGAACCCGTCCAGCCGCCCGATCCGGCGCAGCGCCTCGTTTACCTGGTCGCGCTTGATCTGAAGCTGGCGCTCGTACGGCAGCACCTGCCAGGGCACGCCGGGATGGTCGGCTGTCGGCGGGATGCGCTCGGGGCTTGGCTCGATTATCTCGAGTACGCGGGCGTGCGCGTAGGAGCGCTTGCGCTTGTAGACCAGCGCGCGTACGCGATCCCCGGGCATGCCGCCGGCCACGAACACGACATAGCCCTCCTGACCGAGTCGGGCGACGCCCTCTCCGCCGAAGGCGAGCGAGTCGATCCGAAGCTCGAGCTCATCGCCGGGGCGGGGGCGGGGCGAGCGCTCGTCGGCCGGCGGCGTGCCGGACACGGTCACAGGCTCGGGCGTCATGACGAGGAGGAGCCGGGCGCCGGCGCGACCAGCAGCTCCAGCAGCGCCTTCTGGGCGTGGCGGCGGTTCTCGGCCTGGTCCCAGATGCGTTGGCGGGAGCCGTAGAGGACCTCGGCGGAGATCTCCTCACCTGGGTGCGCGGGCAGGTCGTGCATCGCAAATGCGCCCGGGGCGGCCGCGTCGAGCAGCGCGTCGTCGAGCACGTAGTGCGCGAGCGCGGCGCGGCGCTCGGCGGCGGCGGCCTCGTCGCCCATGCTCACCCACACGTCCGCGTACACCGCCTGCGCGTCCCGCACCGCCTCGCGGGGATCGGCGTGCAGCTCGAGCGTGCCCCTGGCGCCCTCCGGCACGGGCAGCGGCGCCTGCTCGTCCAATGTGTAGCCGGGGGGCGAGGCGACCGCCACGTGCATCCCGGCAAGCGTGCCGAGCAGCGCCAGCGAGCGCGCGACGTTGTTGCCATCGCCGACGTACGCGACGCGCACACCCTCCAGTGAGCCACACGCCTCGCGCAGCGTCAGGAGATCCGCCAGCGCCTGGCATGGATGGTGCAATGCCGTGAGCATGTTCACGACAGGCACTGAGCTGTATTGCGCCAGCTCCTGGAGCATCGCATCCGGACCGGTGCGCACCCCCACGGCGGCCACGTGCCGGGCGAGGACGTAGGCGGTGTCGCGCGGCGCCTCGCCGCGAGACAGCTGCAGCTCATCCGCGCGCAGCACGACCGGATGGCCGCCCAGCTCGTGCACTCCCACCTCGAACGAGATCCGCGTGCGCGTGGAGGGCTTCTGGAAGACCAGCGCGACGCTGCGTCCGGCGAGCGCACGCGATGACAGTGGCGCGGCCTTCAGCTCCAGCGCGCGATCGAGCAGCGCGTTCAGCTCCGTGGCGCTAAGCTCGGCACCTGTGAGGAAGTGGCGTGGCACAGTCCGCCAGTCTACGTGCAGTGCTGCGCTTGCCTGCGCCGCGCTGCTGCTCGCGGCCGGCTGCGGGTCGAGCGGCTCCAGCTCCGGCTCGACCGCCACCACCAGGACGTCGAGCACATCGACCTCCGGTGGGCTGAAGACAGACACGGCGCCGAAGTACGCCTCTCCGTCTCCCTCTTCACTCGTGCAGAGCGGGATCGTGCAGATCGCCTACCGCAACATCGCGATCGACCCCGACACGGTCAGGGCGAAGGTCGGCAGCACGGTCAAGTGGACCAACGAAGACTCCCAGAAGTGCAACGTCACGAGCGAGGGCGGACCGTACAAGGTCGCCTCCGGCGACTTCGGCGAAGGCGCGACGTTCGAACTGAAGCTCACCAAGCCGGGGACCATCCACTACGAGTGCACGTACTACCCCGCGACGATGAACGGCACCATCGAAGTCGTCAGCTGAGTTCCGGCAGGCCCTCGTCGGGCGTCGAGGCGGTGGCGTAGCGCCTGCGGGGGATGCGTCCGGCGGTGCGCGCCAAGCGCCCGGCCTGCACGGCGTGGCGCATCGCGCGGGCCATGCGCACGGGGTCCTGCGCGCGCGAGATCGCCGAGGCGGCCATCACCGCGTCGCAGCCCAGCTCCATCGCCAGGGCCGCGTCGGAGGCGGTGCCGACGCCCGCGTCGAGCACGACCGGAACGGTTACGGCTTCGCGGATGAGGCTGATGTTGTACGGGTTGCGGATGCCCATGCCGCTGCCGATCGGCGAGCCCAGCGGCATCACCGCGGCGCAGCCGACATCGGCCAGGCGGCGCGCGAGCACGGGATCGTCGGTCGTGTAAGGCAGCACGACGAAGCCCTCATCGACGAGCTCCTCGGCGGCACGTAGCAGCTCGGGCGCGTCGGGCAGCAGCGTGTCCTCGTCGCCGATCACCTCCAGCTTGATCCAGTCGGTCGCAAACGCCTCCCGCGCGAGCTTGGCTGTGAGCACCGCATCACGGGCGGTACGGCAGCCGGCCGTGTTGGGCAGCAGCTGCACGCTCGTGTCGGCGAGCACGTCGATCAGCGAGCCGCGCGCGGCTGGATCGACCCGGCGCAGCGCGACCGTCACCAGCTCGCTGGCGCTGGCCTCGATCGCCGCGGCCATCAGCTCCAGCGAGGGGAACCCGCCCGTGCCGAGCAGCAGGCGCGAGCGCAGCGTGCGGCCGGCGATCGTCAGGACATCGTCTGGTGCCGCGGATGACCCGGCGGGCACCCGCGAGCCGTTGCGCTCACCCCCCGTTGATGGCGTCGAATCCGGCGCGACGCCGTTGTAGGCGGCAGCGGCGGGCAGTGCAGCGCTCGTGGGATCGTCGGGCATCCCGAATCATCCTCCCTGCATCGCGGTCAGCACCTCCACGCGCGCGTCGGCGGCGAGCACGAACGTGTCCCACACAGCCCGCGGCACAACCTCACCGTCTACGGCCACGGCGACCCCGCGCGCGTCCAGCGACAGGCCGAGGCGTACGAGCGCCGCGGCGACGGTCCCGCCCGCGGGCATGTCAGCGGGCTGCCCGTTGACGATCATCGCGCGGCCCCGACCGCAGATGGCAATTCGCCGCCGGGTTGTAACTGATCTGCACCCGGAACGGCTGTGAGACGCGCAGGGTCGCAGGCGGCGAGCAGCGGGGAGTCGCCACGCTCGCCGCCGAGCAGCGACTCGACCACCAGCTCGGCGGTCAGCGGCGCGAGCAGGATCCCGTTGCGATGATGGCCTGTCGCCCACACCAGTCCTTCCAGCGCACCACGCCCGATCGCCGGCGCGTTGTCCGAAGTGCCGGGGCGCAGCCCGACGGAGAGCTCCTCGATCTGTAGCTCGTCGATCCCCGGCACGAGCTCGCTGCAGTCGCGCAGCAGCTCGTACACCCCGCCCGCGGTCGGGGTCAGCTCGAAGCCCTTCTCCTCGACCGTCGCCCCGAGCGCGTAGGAGCCGTCCGCGCGCGGCACCAGGTAGCCACCCTCGAAGCGCAGCACACGCGTCACGAGGCCCGGACCGGCGGGATCGCGCAGGCGCAGGATCTGGCCCTTGACCGGGCGCACGCGAACCCGCGCGCGGGCGGGAAAACCTTCGATCTGCCCGGTCCACGGCCCGGCGGCGAGCACAACTTGACCTGCGCTCACACGCTCGCCCCCCTCCAGGCGCAGGCCGGTAATCCGTCGCGCGGCGCGGTCCAGCTCGACCGACTCCACCTGGGTGTGCTCGCGGATGTCCACCCCGGCGGTCTCGCACGCCCGGCGCAGCGCCGTGAGCACAAGCCGCGGATCGACCGAGTGATCGTCCGGCGCTTCGATCGCCAGTCGCACGGTCGGCGCGAGCCCCGGCTCACGCTCGCGTGCCATGCTCGCGCGCAATCGCTCGGCAGGCAGTCCCAGCGACTGGCGGAACGCGAGCTGGCGCTCCAGCTCACGCGCCTCATCCTCGTCGCGCGCCACCATCAGCGTGCCGGTCTGAAGCAGGCCCACCCCCACGCCCGCCGCATTCTCCAGCTCGGCCGCGAACCCCGGCCACATCTGCGCCGAGCGCAATCCCAGCTCCAGCAGCCTGCGGCCCGCGGTCCCGAACTCCGCCTCGGCCACCGGCGCGAGCATCCCCGCCGCCACGTACGACGTGCCCCGGCCGACCGCGTCTCGCTCCAGCAGCGTCACCGACAGTCCGCGCTTGCGCGCGCGCCAGGCGGCAGACAGGCCGATGATCCCGCCACCGACGATCGCGACGTCGGGCGATTTGGCGTGCTCGGGCATACGTTTGATGCTAGTCCGCTGTCAGACTCAGCGGGAGTGCCCGCCAGCGACATCTACACCGACCGCCTCACCCGTCTCGCCGGCGCGCGGCTGTATCTCGTGTGCGACGGCAGGCCCGCGGGGCGTGGGCCATCCGAGCTGCTGCCAGCGGCTATCGCCGGGGGGGTGGACGTCGTGCAGTTGCGCGACAAGACCTTGGGCGACGAGGAGCTGCTGTCCCTCGCGCGGGAAGCACGGGAGATATGCGAGCGGCACGGCGCGCTGTTCGTCGTCAACGACCGGCCCGTGGTCGCGCGCGACTCCGGTGCGGACGGCGTGCACGTCGGGCAGGACGACATGCCGCTGGCCGAGGTCCGCGAGCTGGTCGGGCCGGACATGCTGATCGGACTCTCCACCCATGCTCCTCCGGAGATCGAGGCATCCGACGCCGCTCTGGCCGATTACATCGGCGTGGGCCCCGTTTACGCCACCCCGACCAAGCTCGGCCGGCCCGCTGTGGGTCTGGAGCTAGTGCGCTACGCGGCCGCACACACGCCCGTGCCGTTCTTTGCGATCGGGGGCATCAATGTGGACAACATCGATGAGGTGCTCGCCGCCGGCGCATCTCGCGTGTGTGTCCTGCGCGCGATTGCGGAGTCCGCCGACCCCGAGCTCGCGGCGCGCGAGCTGCGCGAGCAGTTGTGACGCGTGAGGAGCAGGCACGGGCCTCGCTGACTGCGCTCGAGCCGGGCGAGCGCCCGCCGGCCCTGCTGGTCGCCGTGGCCGTCGCAGTGGCGCTCGCGCTCGCGGTGATCATCGGTGCGCTCACGATCCACGGCCTGCGCCGTCACGGCGGCTCGCTGCCGGGCGGAGTGTTCCTCGCGTGCGTGTTCGCGCTGCTCGCGCTCGGCATGTATCAGCGTCGCTACTGGGCGGTGCTCGGCTTCGAGGCGCTGCTCGCGTTCCAGATCCTTGTGACCTCGCTCGCGCTCGTGGTCGCCTCCACGCTGTTCGCCGCGGGACTGTGCCTGGTCTCGATCGTGCTCGCGGGCTGGCTGTTCTGGAAGCTGGTGCGTGTGATGGGGCGCATCCAGGCGAGTGAACGGACGTGACCTGCGCGCCCGCCGCGCGCCTGGCCTGACCGCGGGGCGAGCTTCGATAGGCTCCGAGCGACACATGGCAGAGACCTCCTACGACACCATCGTGATCGGCTCTGGGCCGGGTGGCTACGTGGCCGCGATCCGCGCCGCGCAGCTCGGGAAGAAGACCGCGGTGATCGAGCGCGACAAGGTCGGCGGGCGCTGCCTGAACTACGCGTGCATCCCCGCCAAGGCCGTCCTGCGCTCGGCCGACCTGCTCTCGGAGATACGCGACTCCGAGGAGTACGGCTTGAAGGTCTCCGACGTCGAGGTGGACTACGCGGCAATCCAGGCTCGCCGCGAAAGAGTAGTCTCGACGCTCACCTCGGGGGTCGCGGGACTGTTCAAGAAAAACAACATCGACCTTATCGAGGGCGACGCGACCCTGACGGCCGACGGCGACGTTCGCGTGGGCGATCAGGGGATCACCGCAGGCAGCGTGATCCTCGCCACCGGCTCGGTCCCGCGCCCGATCCCCGGCGTCGAGCTCGCCGGGCGTGTGATCGGTACCGAGGAGGCCTGGGCGCTTCCAGTAGTGCCAGCCCGCCTGGCGGTCGTCGGGGCCGGGGCTTCGGGTGCGGAGATCGCCTCGGCCTTTGCGCGCCTCGGCAGCGAGGTCGTGCTGCTGGAGATGCTCGACCGCGTGCTGCCGACCGAGGACTCAGACATCTCGCGTCTGGTCGAGCGCGGCCTCAAGCGTCAGGGGATCGATGTTCAGACAGGTACGGCCGTGGCCGACGTGAGCGCGGGCGAGAAGGGAGTCGGCTTCTCCCACGGCGCCAGCACCGCCGAGGTCGACTACCTGGTGATCGCCGCCGGGCGCGGCGCCGACATCGACGGGCTCGGCCTGGCGGAGGCCGGTATCGAGCTGGACGAGGGCGGCCTTGTGAAGGTCGACGGCGCCCTGCGCACCAGCCGTGCCAGCGTCTACGCGATCGGCGACCTGGTCGCCGGCCCCGCGCTCGCGCACAAGGCCTCCGACGAGGGCATCATCGCGGCCGAGGACTCGGCAGGCCTGCAGACGCACCCGCTCGCCTACATCGACATTCCGCGCGCGACGTTCTGCACTCCCAACGTGGGCTCGTTCGGACTGACCGAGGCGCAGGCGCGGGAGCAGGGATATGACGTCGTCGTCGGCAAGGTTCCCTACGGCGCGGTGGGAGGCGGCACCGTCTACGGTGACCGCACCGGCCTCGTGAAGCTCGTGGGCGAGTCCAAGTACGGCGAGCTGCTCGGGGGGCACATCGTCGGCTCGCGTGCGACCGAGCTGATCCAGGAGCTCGTCAACGTGCGTGCGCTGGAGGGCGGCTACGCCGAGGTCGCACGCATCATCCACGGCCACCCGACCCTCTCCGAGGCGGTCATGGAGGCCGGCCGCGCTGCGGATGGCTGGCTGATCCACGGCTGATCGCCGGCGAGCCGCCAGGGCTTGGGGACCGATGGCTAATCTCGGCGAGATGCCCGCGCCGGACGCTGCGTTCTCGGACGCTGCGTTCTACTTCGACCTGGCAAGCCCGCTGGCATACCTCGCCGCCGAGCAGATCCTGCAAGTGCTTGGCCCCGTGGAGTGGCAGCCTGTGCTCGCGCGCGAGCTGCTGAACAAAGGAGAGGAGAAGAGGGAGACAGAGGGGAAGAGCAAGGAAGAAGCTCTCCGCACAGACATCGCCCGGCGCGCACACGAGCTGGGGCTCCAACCCCTGAGCTGGCCGAGCCAGTTTCCGTTCGACAGCGCCATGGCGATGCGCGCCGCGACGTATGCCAAGTCGATCGGGCGCACCGTGCCGTTCGCGCAGGCCGCCTTCCGCCAGGCGTTCGCCGGCGGGCGCTCGCTCGCAGAGCCTGACAACGTGCTGATCGCCGCCGCGGCGTGTGAGATGCACCCGGCCGCGGTGCTGAAGGGCGCCGAGCTGGCCTCTGTCCGAGCGCGGCTGAGCGCCGCGACCGCGGCTGCCGCACAGGCTGGCGTGAGCGACGTTCCCGCGGTGCGACTCGGCAAACACGTGTTCGTTGGCGAGAACGCACTCGAGCAGGCGACTGCGGTATGAGGGCCAACCGCGCCTACCGCCTGATCGTCACGCGCGGCGGGCTTACCCCGGCTCTGCTCGCCGACGCGAGTCGCGTCGATCACATCGAGATCGTCGGGATCGACAGCGGCGAAGTCATCCTGTTCTGGGACCGCCCACCCCAGGTGGCCTCACGTATGGCGCGTATGCTGCGCGAGGAGATCTCCCAGCTGGAGGCAGAGGAGTTCATCGCGCGCTGGGCTGCCGTCGACGCCTAGCCGCCGCTAATGTGGCCGTGATGGCCGAGGAGCGCGCTTTGGCAGCTACCGGCGAGGGCCCGGCCCTCGCGCCCGGCGCGCTGCCGGAGCCCGACGTCGCCCGCGAGTGGCTTGCCACGATGACGCTTATCCGCCGCTTCGAGGAGCGCACCGGTGAGATGTACGCGCGGGCGAAGATCGGCGGGTTCCTTCACCTGTCGATTGGTGAGGAGGCGACGATCGTCGGCTCCGCGCGGGCTTTACGCGAGCAGGACTACCTGATCTCCACCTACCGCTCGCACGGCAATGCGATCGCGCGCGGCACCCCGCCTGAGCGCGTCATGGCGGAGCTGTTCGGGCGCATTGACGGCTGCTGCGGCGGACACGGCGGCTCGATGCACATGTTCGACTTCGAGCGCCGGTTCATGGGCGGCTACGGGATCGTCGGGGGCAACCTGCCGATCGGGGCGGGCATCGGGCTGAGCAGCGACTATCTCGGCCACGACGAGGTGACGCTGTGCTCATTTGGGGACGGTGCCTCCAACCAGGGCACGTTCGGGGAAACGCTGAACCTTGCCGCGCTGTGGCGCCTGCCGGTGGTGTTCATGGTCGTCAACAACCAGTTCGGCATGGGTACCTCGCTGGGCCGGCACTCGGCCGTGACCGACCTGCGTCGCAAGGGCGAGTCGCTCGGCGTCCCCGGAATGCGCTGTGACGGGATGGATGTGCTCGACACCTACACCGTCGTGGCCGAGGCCTTGCGGCGCGTGCGTGAGGACCACCGCCCGCTGCTCGTCGAGGCCGTGACGTATCGGTTTCGCGGGCACTCGATGGCCGACCCCGAGGAGTACCGCACCAAGGAGGAGGTCGCCCACTGGCGTGAGCGCGACCCGATTCCCCGGTTCGGCGATCTGCTGCAGCGCGAGGGCGTCCTCGACGCGGCCGCGCGCGAGCTGATCGAGCACGAGGCGGCAGAGCGCGTCGAGCAGGCCGTCCAGTTCGCCCAGAACTCGCCGTTCCCCGCGCCGGAGTCGCTGTATGAGGACGTGTACGTGATCGACGAGCAGGTCCGGGGGCGCTACCACATATGAGCGAGCTGCGCTACCGCGAGGCCCTGAACGTCGCGCTGCGCGAGGAGCTGCGCCGCGACGAGCGCGTCGTGTTGCTGGGTGAGGACATCGGTGTGTTCGGCGGCGCGTTCAAAGTCACCGAGGGGCTGCTCGAGGAGTTCGGCGAGCGGCGCATCCGCGATACGCCGATCTCGGAGAACACGATCGTCGGCATGGGCGTCGGCGCGGCGATGACCGGCCTGCGTCCGGTGGTCGAGCTGATGACGATCAACTTCTCCCTGCTCGCGTTCGATCAGATCGTCAACAGCGCCGCCCACATCCGTTACATGTTCGGCGGCCAGGTCTCCGTGCCGCTGGTCATCCGCATGCCCCAGGGCGCGGGCCACCAGCTCGGGCCGACCCATTCGCACTGCCTGGAGGCGATGTTTCTGCACGTCCCCGGCCTGCTTGTCGCGGTGCCCATCGACGCCGGCCGACGCCAAGGGCCTGCTCAAGACCGCGATCCGCGACGACAATCCCGGTCATATTCATCGAGCACGAGTCGCTGTACGGCGTCCGCGGCGAGGTTTCCGAGGACGAGGATGCGCTCGTGGGCTTCGGCCGCGCGCGCGTCTGCCGCGAGGGCTCAGACGTGACGATCGTCGGCGTTTCGCGCATGGTCCTCACCGCCGAACGTGCGGCCGCCACGCTGGCCGCCGAGCACAGCATCGAGGCGACCGTGATCGATCCGCGCACGCTGCGCCCGCTCGATCTGGACACGATCCTCACCTCGGTGCGCGCCACCAACCGCTGCGTCGTCGTCGAGGAGGGCTGGCCGCACGGGGGAGTCGGCGCGAACCTCGCTGCGTTGATCGCCGAGCACGCGTTCGACGACCTCGACGCGCCCGTCGCGCGGGTGTCCGGCGCGGACGTGCCGATGCCCTACTCCAAGCCGCTGGAGGACATCGCCTATCCGCACGAGCCCCAGGTCGTGCAGGCGGCGCTGGCGACGGTCGGGCTGTCGAGGGATCTGCAAACGGCCGGCGACGCGCAGGACTCGCGCCGATGAGCGCACTGCGCATCGGCACCCGCGGCAGCGCGCTCGCACTCACCCAAACCGAGCATGTGAAGACGCTGCTCGCAGAGCGGTGTCCCGAGCTGGAGGCCGAGATCGCGGTCGTGCGTGTCAGCGGCGATACGCCTCCCGAGGACCCCGAGGACCTGGGCACTCAGAGCACGACGGCCGACAAGCGCCGCTGGGTGGACGCGATCGAGGACGCGCTGCTGAGCGGGGTGATCGACCTGGCAGTGCATTCCGCCAAGGACGTTCCGGGCGAGCTGGCCGAAGGGCTGGAGCTGCTAGGCGCGCCCCCCCGGGCCGCCGTCGAGGACGTGCTGTGCGGCGCCACTGACCTCGACGCGCTGGCGCCGGGCGCGCGGATCGGAACGAGCAGCGTCCGCCGCAGCGCGCAGCTGCGCGCTGCGCGCGAGGATCTGGACGTCGTCGCGATGGGCGGCAACGTCGACACGCGCCTGCGCATTCTCGCGCAGGGGGAGCTCGACGCGATCGTGCTTGCCCGCGCGGGCCTGCAGCGACTCGGCCGCGAGGACGCGATCGGCGCCGCGCTCGACCCGGCGCGGTTCGTGCCCGCGCCCGGACAGGGGGCGCTCGCGCTGGAGGCCCGCCAACAGGACACCCCCGCGCGGGAGGCGGCGGCCGCGATCCTCGACGCCGAGACATCCGCCTGCCTGCTCGCCGAGCGCGCGCTCGCAAGTGCGCTGAACGCGAGTTGCCACACCCCCCTCGGTGCGTACGTAACCCCCGCGGGCTGCGGCTGCTTGGAGATGCGCGCCTGGGTCGGGCTGCCCGACGGCTCGGCCTGGATCGCGGATGAGCTGCTCGGGGGGTTCTACGATCCGGCGTCGCTCGGGCGGCGGGTGGCCGAGCGCATGAACATCGCCGGGGCGGGAGATCTGCTGCGGCGCGCGGAGGAGATGGCCGCAGGTGCCGGTGTCTGAGTCAGGAAGCGATCCGCAGGACGTGGAGCGGACGGCTCGACAGGCAGTCGCCGCCTCGAATGGACCGGACGACTCCGGGCCGGACTATGCCCCGGGGTGCGTCCACCTCGTGGGCGCCGGCCCCGGCGACCCCGGGCTGCTGACCGCGCGCGCGCTTGCGCTGATCGCCGAGGCCGACACGATCCTCTACGACCGCCTGATTCCCCCAGCGGCGCTCGAGGGGGCGCGCGCCGACGCGGAGCTGCTGTTCGCCGGCAAGCAGGGTGGCGGCGAGTCGGTGCCCCAGGATCAGACCGAGCAACTGATGATCGATCGTGCGCGGGCTGGCAGGACAGTCGTGCGACTGAAGGGGGGCGACCCGTTCGTGTTCGGCCGAGGTGGCGAGGAGGCCTTGCGACTACGCGAGGCGGGTATCTCGTACGAGATCGTGCCCGGCGTCACCGCCGGTGTCGCCGCGGCGGCGTACGCGGGCATCCCCGTCACCCATCGCGGGCTGGCAAGCGCCGTCGCGCTCGTCACCGGCCACGAGGACCCCGAAAAGCAGCAGAGCGCGATCGACTGGAAGGGGCTGGCGGCGTTCCCGGGGACGCTCGTGTTCTACATGGGGGTCCGTCAGCTCCCGAGCATCGCCGAGTCGCTGATCGCCGCGGGACGCCCCTCGCACGAGCCCGTGGCGATCGTCGAACGTGGCACCCTCCCCGGCCAGCGTACGGTCACAGGCACGCTCGCGACGATCGCCGAGGAGGCACAGACACAACAGGTGCGTGCGCCCTCGATCACGCTCGTCGGCCCAGTCGCCACGCTCGCGGACGAGCTCTCCTGGCTCAAGCCGTCGCTGTTGAGCGGGTTGACCGTCGCCGTGACCCGGGCGCGCGCCTCGGCCAGTGGACTTGCCGGGCGTCTGCAAGCGCTCGGCGCACGGGTGGTGCAGGCGCCCGTGATTCGCACGGTGCCGCTGTCGGGACCGGCGCCGGAGCTCGCACCGTATGACCTCGTCTGCTTCACCAGCCCCGTCGGAGTGGCCACGCTGTTCGAGCGCCTGGTGAAAGGAGCCCACCCGCCCCTGGACGCACGCGCGCTGGCCGGCGCGCGGGTCGCCGCGATCGGCCCCGGCACCTCCGATGCGCTCGCGACGCATGGAATCGTCGCGGACATCCTGCCAGCACGCACGGTCGCGGAGGGACTGATCGAGGCGCTCGCCGACATGACGCCGCCCGTCAAGCGAGCGCTGATCGCGCGCGCGCGCGAGGGACGCGACGTGCTCCCCGACGCCCTGCGCGAGCGCGGCGCGGAGGTCGATGTGCTCGCGCTGTATGAGACGGTCGCCGAGGCTCCGCCAGCGCACGTTTTGCGCGAAGCGCTCACGGCCGACTACATCACGTTCACCTCGGCGTCGACCGTACGCTTCTTCCTGCAGGCCACCGCAGCGGCGGCGCGCGAGGAGACCGGCTCCGGCGAGGGTTCGAGCGAGACGGTCGGCTCACGTGCGGGACTGTCACCGGACACGCGCATCGTCTCGATCGGCCCGATCACCAGCGACGCTCTGCGCGAGCACGGTCTGCGACCGCACGTCGAGGCGTCGAGTCACGACATCGACGGTCTCGTCCACGCGCTGGTCGCAGACGCCGCCGCGCGGGCCCGCTGACAGCCGCGTGTCCTGCACGCTCGGCCACCCACGTCTGCACTTCCGGTCGACCGACTCGACCAACGACCGCGCGCGGGCTCTTGCGATCGCCGGCGCGCCCCACGGCACGCTCGTCACCGCCTCGCACCAGCTTGCCGGGCGCGGGCGTCAGGGACGGCGCTGGTCGGCGCCGCCCGGCACCTCTCTGCTGGCCTCGCTCGTGCTGCGAGGCTCCCCTCCGCCGCTCCTGCCGCTGATCGCTGCCGTCGCCGTCTGCGACGTCGCCGGGCCCGACGCCCTCATAAAGTGGCCCAACGACATCGTCTTCGTCCGACATCCCTCCGACCCCCTTGCCAAGCTCGCGGGCATCCTCGCCGAGGCCCGCCCGCAGGATGGCTGGGCCGTCCTCGGCATCGGTCTGAACGTCGCCGTCCGGCTGCCCGACCTTCCCCCCGAGCTGCGTGCCACCGCCGCCACCCTCGGTGAGTCGCCCGATCAGATCGAGCCCACGCTCGTGCGGCTGCTCGATGCGCTCGATCGCCGGCTCTCGGAGCCGGCCGAGACAATCCTCGACGCCTACCGCGCGCGCGACGCCCTGCGCGGGCGCGAGCTCTCCTGGTCCGGTGGTCGCGGTCGCGCCAGCGGCATCGACGGAGAGGGACGGCTCGTGGTCGCGTTCCCCACCGGCGGGCACACCACGCTCGACGCGGGTGAGGTTCATTTGCGGCTTTGAGACCGGCTTGGGAGGCCGGACCCCAGAGGCCCCGCGCCGACTACTCCCCGGCGTGCTCCAGCGCCTCGGCCACGTCCCGCTCCAGCTCGCCCTCCGCCGCCGGCCCCAGCCCCCGTGCCGTTGCTGTCCGGGCCGCCGGCCGCCGGCAGCGCCACCTCGCTTGCCAGCGCCTCGTCCAGCACCGCCTCGCTCGGCGCCTGCACCGCCCCGGCCCCGGCCGCGCTGCTGGCCCGCGCCGTTCTTGGTGTGCCGTTGGCCCCTGCACGCGGCGGCGCCCCCCCTGTTGCGCTTGCGCCGGTTGCCGCGCGCGCGGCGCTTGGGGAAGTTTCGCAACAGCTCCCTCGCCAGCGCCGGCGGCTTGCGCGCCATGCGCGTGCGCGCGCCCCGCAGCGCCTCCTCCGCCTCGGGCGTATGCGCGAGCGCCGCGGCCAGCAGCGCCGCCGCCAGCCGCCGGTCCTGCTTGCGCGCGGCATGGATCAACCGGCGCGCGTTGCGCGCGTGCGCGCCCCCGGAGGAGTTGACCAGCAGCCCCAGCAGCCGCTTGGTCTCCGGCCAGCGCTGCACCGCGTACTCCTCGTGCACCTCGCGCGTGTACTCCGCCAGGCGCCAGATCCACGCGTTGGCCTGATCGCGGCGGCCGATCCGCCGCTCGACCAGCGCGCGCAGCATGATCTTGCTCGCCTCTCGGCGCTCGTCTCGCGGCCAGCCGCCGATGATGTCGATCGCCGTGTCGAACGCGTCCGGGTCGCGCAGCGCGGCGATGTCCGCCAGCGCGCGCAGCCGCAGCTGCGGGTTCTTGTTGCGCTGCACGGCGGTGATCAGAAACCGGCTCTTCAGCTCGCCGCCGCGGTCGAAGTGCAGCATCGCCCGCGCCCTGCGCCAGCCGGCCGGCGCCACGCGCGCGCCAGCCAGCGCCGCCCACACGTGCTGCTCGCCGTAGTCGAGGTTCTCCACGGCGATCCGCCACAGCTCGCGCTCGAACACCGCAAAGCGCCGCTCCTCCTCCGCGCACACCGGCAGCACACGGCGCTCCACGCGCATGCGCCGCCCGCGCCCGCGCCTGACCGGCCCCACCACGATCGCCCCGCCCCGGTACACGTCGCGGTCCAGCAGCGAGTGCAGCGTCACGACCGGATCGTCGTTCTTGGTCGCCGGATGCACGAAGTCCACGACCAGCCCCGCCTCCTTGCCCGGATGCCGGCGGGTGACGCGCCCGACGCGCTGCTGGTAGATGCGCTTGGACGCCGTCGGCGCGAGGTGCACGCAGACAGTCGCCCGCGGCGCTGTTCCAGCCCTCGGCCAGCAGCTGCGCGTTGATCAGCACGTCGATGTCCCCACGCTCGTATCTGGCCAGGATCTCCGCCAGCTCGCGCTTGGGCGTCTCACCCGAGACCGCCTGCGCCTTGATGTCTTCCGTGCGGAACGCTTCGGCGAGGTTGTACGCGTGCCGCACGCCCGCCGCGTACACGACCCCCGGCACGCCGTTGAACCGTGTCTTGTACAGGTTCGCCGCCGCCATGTTGAACGGCTGCTGATCCAGCAGGGCGGCCAGCTCCTCCTGGTCAAACTCGGTGTCCACCTCGCCGCGCCTGAGCGGCACCTTGGCGATCGTTCTGACCCCAACACCGGGAGATATACGCACGCAGCGCAACGGCGCGATCACCCCACGGCGGGCCGCCTGGGCGAGATCGAAGCGCGAGGTCTGCGTCGGGAACAGATCGGTCACGTGCCGCGCGATCAGCGCACCTGTGGCGGTCATGCCGATGAATATCGGCCCGGTCCAGTTGCGGATCGCGCCGCTGGTCTTCTCGCCCAGCGCGGTGTGCGCCTCGTCGCAGATCACGATCGTGTACGCGCTTGAGATCTTGCCCGCGTTGCGCACGAACCACTGATACGTCTCGACCGTCACCGGCCCCTTGACCGAGTCCTCGCCTTTCAGCAGCGGCTTGGAGATGCGCTTGGAGTACCCGCGCTCGCGCAGCTCGCCGTGGAACTGGTCGACGAGGTTGCGCCTGTGCGTGAGGATCAGGATGCCGCCCGTTTGCGAGGCCTCCACAAACCCGAGCGCCGCGACCGTCTTGCCCGCACCCGTCGCGTGCTCGAACCAGAACCGCTTCGCCGCGTTCGGGTCCTCCGGCTGCTCGGCCAGCGACTCATCCGCTTCGTCCTCCTCGTCGTCGACCCAGTCTCTCGGCTCCTCCTCGACGTCCGCGTCGGACTCCAGCTCTTCCGGCTCGTCTGGCTCCTCCTCGTCATCGTCGTCGGCGACGATCTCCTCGTCCTCGTCATCCTCGTCGTCGTCGGCATCCTCGTCCGGGGCGGCCCGCTGGACCGGACCCAGCTCGTCGTCGTCGTCGTCATCCTCCTCGTCGTCCTCGTCCTCGCCGGGAGGACTCGTCCTCGTCGTCATCGTCCTCGTCCATATCCTCGCGCGCCAGTCGCCTCCGCGGCGGTGGTGGCCGTGCTCGCGCCCCCGCCCGAGCCGTCCGTCGCGGGCGGCTCGTCCGGGCCGAGGATCGCGGCCGACGCCAGCAGCTCCGGGGACGCGGCTGCCGCCGCGACCTTGCCGTTGCCATTGGTCCGCTGCGCCTCGGCCAGCAGCGCGGTCAGTGTGCCCGACAGGGCATCCACCTGGTGCGCCGACAGCACCGTGCCGTCAGCGAGCTTGGGCTCATCGTCGGAGAGCAGCCGCTCTAGCCCCAGCAGCAGCGAGTAATCCCTGCGCCATGCCGTCGAGGGGTGCTTGGCACCCTCCTCCAGCTCTGCGAGCGCCTGATTCGAGCGCACGTCTGCGCGGGGAACCAGGCACCAGCGCGACCGCCGCGTCCTCGCCCTCGTGCAGGAATCGATCGCGCACGAACTTCTCCGCACGAGCGATATCGGCGGAACTAGGCGTTGGCGCGGCCGCAAGGGCCACTGAAGTGGACTCGGCCATCTAAGGGCTCTGGACTTCGAGACGGAGCCGCCGCACGTAGTGGCTTCGGCGAGGCTCGCTACTGCCGACGCATGGCCGACGACGCTTGCCGAGTGCTCACAGCGAACCGGCCTAGCGTTCCTCCAGCATATAACAGGTCGCAGCAGAATTGAAGGGGTCGATCATCGACGGATCAACCCGAACATCTGCGACCCTTAGCCGGAAATGTCCGGGATCGCCCCCGCCCGCCTGCTCGCGACAGTCGCCGTGCTCGCCGTGAGCGCGCTGCTCGTCGTCGGACTGATCCAGCTCCTGGGCTCCTCCTCTTCGGGATCGGCGTCCCGGCTGACGCTCGCGCAGATCGACGCTCGCCTCGCGGGCTCGCCCGCGCCGCTGGCCGAGCTGCACGCTCAGGCCAATCAGAATCTTGTCCGGCGGCGCGCCCGCGTTGTATATGCGTCTCGTCGTCCTGCGCGGCTATCCGCTGGTGATCGACAAGTGGGCCTCCTGGTGCGTTCCCTGCCAGGACGAGCGCTCCGCCTTCCAGCAGGCCTCCGCCTCGCTGGGGCGCACGGTCGCGTTCCTCGGCATCGACTCCGGCGACACCAGCCTCGCGGATGGGCGCGCGTTCCTGCACGCCGTGCCCGTCGGCTATCCGAGCTACTACGACCAGAGCGGCCGGCTGGGCGCGGCGATCGCCGACTCCTCGTTCACGCCCGTCACCGTCTTCTACGATCGCGCCGGCCACCAGTACATCCATCAGGGCCCCTACCCGAGCGCCGCCAAGCTCGAAGCCGACGTCCGGCGTTACGCGCTGGACGAGTAAAACCCGGACCCACGCGTGCCCGAGATCCGCATAGACCCGCTCAGCGGCCACCGCACGATCGTCGCCGGCGAGCGCTCGCGCCGGCCGGGCGGAGAGCCGCGCTGTGAGCCTCCCGAGCCGATCGACGTCGAGCGCGATCCGTTCGCCGAGGGTCACGAGGACCGCACGCCGCCCGAGCTGTATGCCGTGCGCCCCGGCGGCGGGCCCGCCGACTCGCCTGGTTGGACCGTGCGGGTGGTGCCGAACCTGTATCCGGCGCTCACACCGGACGCGGCGGAGCCCGAGAGGCATGATGACGACGACGGTTCGGGGCTGTTCGTCGCGCGGCCCGCGCGCGGCGCGCACGAAGTGATCGTCAACGGGCCCCAGTCCGTCCTGTCCCTGGCCGACCTGCCCGCCGAGCAGGTCGCCACGGCAGTGGAGGTGTGGCGCACGCGCATGCGCGCGCACGGCGATGCCGCGTACGTGCAGCTGATCGTCAACGAGCGCCTCGAGGCGGGCGCGTCGCTGCCCCACACCCACGCCCAGCTCTACGCGCTGGACTTCGTCCCCGCCGACGTCGCTCGCGAGCGCGAGCGCGCCGGCGCGTATACGACTCGCACGATGGGCCACACGCTGCTGGAGGATCTCCTCGCCGAGGAGGTACGGCGCGACGAGCGGATCGTGGCGATCGACGACGAGGCCGTGCTGCTGGCTCCGTACGCGTCGCGGCTGCCGTTTCAGCTGATGCTCGCTCCGCGAAAGCCGTCGCCGCATTTTGAGACCGACGGCATCGGGGCTGCACTGCTGTACGACGGGCTGTCCCGGCTCGCGCGCGTGCTCGGGTGCAGTCCGCCGCTGAACCTGTGGGTGCGCACGGCGCCGCGCGGGGTCGAGCGGTTCTGCTGGCGCATCGACATCGCCCCCCGCCTCACCCACCTCGCGGGCCTGGAGCTGTCCACCGGGCTGAACCTGAACATCGTCGCGCCAGAGCACGCGGCGGCGCTACTGCGGGATGCGTAGGTAGGCTGACGGCGAATGCCGCCCGAGGAACGCTTCCTCCCTCGCTTCGCCGCCGAGCCCCCGCAGGAGACACTGCCCTACGGGCGCTGGGCCGACCGGCTGAGCGCCGAGCTCCTCGGGGCGTGCCTGGTGCTCTCGGCGACGGCGAGGACCTCGGCGAGCCCGGCGAGATCGCGTGGTACCCGGACCGCACCTGGCACGGGCGCACCTATGTTCCCGCGAGCATGATCACCTCGCGCGGGTACGAGCTGTTCGGCTACGTGCGCTTCGTTCCGGCCGCCGAGGGCGAGGACCCGACCGACTTCTACGCCCACGCCGACTTCACCGACGAGACCGCCGAGCGCAACCCCGACTGGACGCTCGACCTGTGCGAGGAGCCGATCGGCTCCTGGCGCGGCCACTCCGGCGCGGTAGCCGCGATGACGCTCGTCTGGGGGCGTCCTCTCCTGGCGGGCGGGCGCGTCGCCACGGCCGAGCTGGCCGACCTCGCCGTCGATCAGTGCGAGCTGATCGAGGAGCGCTTCACGCTGATCGCACCCGACGACTACCGGGGGGACCTGCTCGAGATCAAGCTGTTCGGGGGGCGCGGGCAGGAGCTGGCGCGGGAGTCACTGTACGCGGGGGAGGAGGATGACGACGGCAACGGAGACGAGGCGGCGGATGGAGATGAGGCGGTGCTGGATGAGGACGATGCGGGTGAGGATGACGTCCTGACGAACGGTGAGAATGGGGATGAGGAGGATCGATGACAGAGAAGAACGTGATCCGTCAAGACCGAGCATCATCTCGAAAGGCCGTCCGGTTCAACCCGGCTGAGGTCCGCAAAGCGATGGACGAGGTGTCGGGGTTCAACGCCAAGTTCGCCGTCTTCATCACCAAGGGTGTCGGCTCGATGGGCTGTGCCTACCTGTTCAGCCTCATCGCCTTGGCGAGCCTGCCGGCAATCCTCACACAGGCCAAATGGGTGCCGGGGAGCACCTTCCCGCACTTCCTGATCTCGCCTGGGCTGATCCTCATCGTCGCGTGGATCGCGCAGACCTATATCCAGCTCGTGCTGCTGTCGGTGATCATGGTCGGACAGAACGTGCAGAGCCTGGCCGCGGATGCGCGTTCGACGAACACGTTCAAAGACGCCGAGACGATCCTCGACCGTCTCGACCTGCACACCCAGGGCGGGCTGAAGGCGATCCTCGACCGGCTGGATGAAATCGCACCGCCGGTCACGGCGGCTTCCAACGTTCCAGACGCCCCGGAGGCTCCGGACGTTCCGGGCGCCGGCAAGCACACCGACGGCTGAGCCTAACTTTTCCCGACGCGAGGCCGGCCTGACATTGAGGTATGGAGGTCCGGGATGACGGCTGACGCCGCTCACCGCTCCGGGAGGACCGCCAGCTTCTTGCCCGGGTTGAGCAGCCCCTTGGGGTCGAATGCCCGCTTGATCTGCTCGTGCAGCTCAACCGCCCGTTCGTCCCACTGCGATCCCAGCCGGCCGCGCTTGAGCCAGCCGACGCCGTGCTCGGCGGCGATCGACCCGCCGAGGGAGGTGACGAGCGCAAACAGCTCCTCGCCGGCGACCTGCGCCGCGTCCAGCTCCGCCTCGCGGGCGGGATCGACCAGCACGGTGGCGTGCACGTTCCCCTCGCCCCCATGCCCCCACGCGCACGAGCGCAACCCGTGCCGCGCCGCGATCTCGGCGAACCGCTGCAGGCCCTGTGCCAGATGCTCGACTGGGAACGCCACGTCCTCGGAAACCTTGGCGCCCCGCACCGCTGTGACCGCTCCGTTGAAGCCATCGCGCCAGCGCCACAATGCGTAGGCGTTCGACCGGCTCGTGGATCGCGACCGCCGCGCCTGCCGTGCCCGTGAGCACCTCCAGGAGCGCCCGCCGCTGCGCCTCGGCCTCGGAGCGCGTGCCGTCCACCTCGCAGATCAGCGCGAAGCCCGCTCCCGCCGGCACCCTCTCGTGGCCGGTCGGCGCCTCCGCGCCCGCCCCCGGATACCCGTGCGCGACGATCTCGAGCGTGGCGCCATCCAGAAAGTCGAGTGCCGACGGTTGGATCCCTGCGGCCAGGATGTCGAGCATCGCCGCGCACCCCTCCGCGCGTGTGCGCAGGAACGCGACGAGCACGATCGCCGCCTCGGGCGCCGGCAGTAGCCGCAGCCGCACCGCCGTGATCACGCCGAGCGTGCCCTCCGAGCCGATCAGCAGGCTCTTGAGGTCATACCCCGCCACGTCCTTGCGCGTCCAGCCGCCCAGCGCCACCAGCTCTCCCGGCGCGATGACCGCCTCCAGGCCCGCCACCCAGGCACCGGTCACGCCGTACTTCAGCGCGTGCGGGCCGCCCGCGTTGGTGGCCACGTTGCCACCGATCTGCGACTGCTCGGACGCGCCGGGATCCGGCGCGAACAGCAGCCCGTTCTCGCGCGCCAGCCGCTGCACGTGACGCGTGGTCACGCCCGCCTCCGGATAGATCCGCCACAGCGCGGGCTCGAGCTCGCGCACGCCGCGCAGGCGCTCCAGCAAGCACACCACGCCGCCCTCGGTCGGGACCGCTCCGCCGGTCAGGCCGGTGCCGCCGCCGCGCGGAACGACCGGCACGTCGTGCGCGTAGCACCAGCCCACCACCGCAGCCACCTCCTCAGGGTTGCCCGGGAGCACGACAGCCTCGGCGCGCCCCTCAACTCCTCGGCGGCGCGACGCATCGCTGTTGTAGGGCGATCCCGGTGGCGGCGCTTCGAGCACGTGCTCTGAGCCGACCAGCCGGCTGAGCTCGCTGTGAGGGCGCATAGCGTCACATGCTTGCAACTGGCGGACTCGGCCGGGTGGTCACGCTTACTCCATGCCCCCGTCAGGAGTCGAACCTGAATCTACCGCTTAGGAGGCGGTCGTCTTATCCATTGGACTACGAGGGCGTGTCCTTCGGGACCACTCGAGACCCGACGCGAAGGCTACCGACGCTCCTCGGCGGGACGATCCACGGGGTCTCCTGCAATGCCGCCCTCACCCGCGAGGCGCTCGAGCGCCTCGCCATCCAAGCGGTGCGTGATCCACTCGTTCATCGTCTGCGCGCCGATTCGCCGGTAGAAGCTGAGTGCGAGCTCATTCCAGTCGAGCGCCGCCCATTCCAGGCGCTCGCCGCCGTGCTCGCGCACACGCGCGGCGACCGCCGCGAGCAGCGCCCGGCCAACGCCCTCGCCACGGTTTGATGGGCGCACGAACAGATCCTCCAGCCACACGCCCGTGCTTGCGAGGAAGCTCGAGAACGTTGGGAAGAACAGGGCGTAGCCGAGCGCCTCCGGATCGCCGTCGGGCGAGGGGCGCTCCGCGATCAGGGCCTCGGCGGCCGGTTGCTCTCCGAACAGCGCCTCGCTCAGCTGCTGCGCCGTGGCCTTCAGCTCGTGCTCGAGGTGCTCGTACTCGGCGAGCTCCCCGAACAGCTCCAACAGCACAGGCACGTCATCGCGTGTCGCCGGGCGCACCACCGGCTGCACGAAGCGGTTGCCTGAGGAGCCCATTGGCCGCGCTCGTCCCGGCGGCGTCAGCCGCGGTCCGGGCGATCGGGGTAGATCTCGTCGATCGTGCTCAGCGCCACGTACGACGCGTCCTCGCCGAGCTCCGCTTGGATCGCCTCCCCGCCGCCCGCCAGCCGGTCCAGCACGCTCACGACACCCGCAATCGTCAGGCCCTCGCTCCGCACACGCTGCACAGCCTCGATCGTCGAGCCGCCGGTCGTGACCACATCCTCGACGATCAGGCAGCGCTCGCCCGCAGCGAGCGGTGGCCCCTCGATCCACCGCTGCAACCCGTGCTCCTTGCGCTCTTTGCGGACGATGAACATCTTCGCCGGCGGAACCGGCGCGGCTAGCGCGGCGCACGCGACGGGAATCGCGCTTACCGGCACGCCCCCCACCGCGCTCGCGCCGCACACGCGCGCCCGCTCGGCCACCAGCACACCGAGCGCCATGAACGCCTCCGGCAGCAAGATCGCGCGCTTGGCGTCCACGTAGTACTGAGCTCTTCGCCCGCTCGTCAGCGTCACCTCGCCGATCACGAGCGCGTGCTCACGCAGCAGCTCCAGCAGACGTGCGCGTGCGTGCTCGGGCTCGCTCCGACGTTCGGCCAAGGCGTCCATATACGGGTCTAATCTAGCCTCATGACCTCCTCTGGGCCGTCCTCCTCGCTCGCCGGCCTGCTGCTGCTGGCGAGCCGCATCGCCTGCCTGGTCGTGATCGCCTCCTTCGTCGTGTTCGTCGTCGACCAGACGAGCTCCGCCTCCACCCATCAGCAGAACGAGCTGACCAGCGGCTCCTCCTCGGCGCCCGCCACGCCGGGTTCGGAACACAAGAGCACGCTGCATCGCACGCTCGACGAAGCCTCCGACGCGCTCACCTCGCCGTTCGCGGGCGCCGTCTCGGGATCGCACAGCGAATGGACAACCCACATCGTCCGCACTGTCCTCGCCCTGCTCGTCTACGGACTCGGCGTCGCCTTCCTCGTGCGCTTCATCCGTGTGCGGGTCTAGCGGCGTCTGAAACGCTCTACGCTCGGGGACGCGGGAGCGCTACAGGCCACACGCTTTTTCTCTCTCTCCCAACCCCTCCACCATCGTCATCCATCACGGACCGGCATTGCCACGCACATCGGTGCTCCCATCGCCATAGTCGTCGTACACATCGACCCGGGTGCCCGTCCTCACCCACGCGTAAATCTCGGGGGCATCGGGGATCGGGACACGCAGGCAGCCATGGCTGGCGGCATACGTCGGCACTTCGGCATACCCATGAATGGCGTACCCGCGGATGAAATAATTGGAATCGTACATCCCCTCGGAGTTGAAGCCCGGGGTCTTGGAGTACACCTGAAAGCGCCCGATCACGGTCGGGGTCGAGGGCTTGCCCGAGCTCATCTCATAGATCGTGCGCACCCGCCCGCCCGGTTCGATCTCCGCCAGCACCTGCTTTGAGAGGTCGGCCTCGACGTGCCTGCCGTCGCGCGGATAGCGCACGTGGAAGCTCCCCGCCCGCCGCGCCAGCAGCTCGAACACCCGCCTGCCCGCGTACGGCACGCGTTCCAATCCGGTCATCTTGCGATACGCGATCAGCGCGCGACCGGTCCCTTCGTCGAACACGCCGCTCAGCGGCACCGCATAGTGCAGCACGTCCAGCTCTGACTGCAGCAACCTCACCGACTGTCCCCGCGCGCCCGGCCCGACGTTCGCCGATACGTACCGCACCCCCGGCGAACGGCCGCTGAACGCCCCCTGCTGCGTGGTCGCGCCGTGCGCCGCGCGGGCTTCCATGAGCCCTCCGTAATGGCTCACGAAGCTGACGTGCAGCTGCCCCGCGCCGTTGCCCACCGCCCGCACGCCGACGGTCTGCGTCTGCACCTCGCGCCCGTCGCGATAGAAGCCCACCTTCACCCTCTGCCCGCCGACATACGGCGTGACGATTCCGCGCACCACCACCCGCTGGCCGAGCAGCGCGAACGGCGGGCTGCCGCCGACGTGCTGCAACACCAGCCTGATCTGGCCCGCGACGGGGGCAGGAGCGGGTGTGGGTGCGGGTGTGGGCGCCGGGGCGAGCATCGGCGAAAGATCCTACGCGCCGGTGGTGATGGCGGCGAATGCCTCGGGCGCGATCAGGCCGATGCGCTTGGCCATCAGCACGAGCATGGCGATCGCCGCCAGCGCGCCGGCCATCAGCACGGGCGCCTGCCAGCCCCACCCCTCCAGCGCGGCGAACGCAAGCGAGTTGTTCAGCGAGTGCGCCGCCATGCACGGATACAGCGAGCCCGTGTACCGGTACAGCAGGCACAGCCCGAACCCCAGTCCCGCCAGCGGCACGAGATCCAACGCCGGCGCCGAGCCCGCGTGCACCGCGCCGAACACCAGCCCCGTGATCACCGCCGCGGGCCAGGTCCCGTGCCAGCTGCGCAGAGCGGTGAACATGTAGCCCCTGAACAGGAGCTCCTCGCAGATCGGCGCCACCACGCACGTCAGCCCCGCGCTGAGCAGCAGCAACGAGGCTGCTTCATTTGTCCCGAGCTGTTCGAGCAGCTTCTCTTTGCCCGGGTTGAACAACACCGACCAGATCTCGCTCAGCACCAAGAACGCGACCAGCAGGAACACCAGCAGTCCAGCGGCCGACACCCAGCCGACGCCGGGCCGGCGCAGCCCGAACTGCCACGCGCGCGCCACGCGTCCCCCGATCTGCGCGCAGTACACCGCCGCCAGCACGAACGCGACATCCTGCACGACCGTGTCGGCGATCTCGATCCCCGGGGGTGTGTGCGAGCTCGTAATCTTCACGCCGAACAGCAACGTCACAGGCAGGTCCACGATCAGGCCGCCAACCGCCGCCAGCACGAGCCCCCCGATCAGCGCCGCCGGCGCCGTCCACGGCGACCAGCCCATGTCCGGGGAGCGCCTGGAGTCCATCGTCTATGCGACCCAGTGCCAGGTGGCGAACTGGGCGACGAAACCCATCATCAAGAGAGCCGAGATCACGAGCGCGGGCGTGCGCATACGCGGGTGGGCCGCCAGCCAGGCGGCCAGCGCCATGCCCAGCGGAAACAACACCACCAGAAACCGCGGCAGCGACATCAGCGGCTGCGACGCCACCGGATAGGACAGCGGCAGCGCGAGCGCGGCGATCGCATACGACCCATAGGCAAGCGGCAGCAAGCGCACCGCGATCACGAGCAGCGCCGCGGCGCCGAGCAGGAACGCCAGCAGCATCAGGTTGTGGCCCGCGGTTATAAACGGGCTGCCCGTGGCGATCGGGAAGTACACGTGCGCGGTCTGTGCCGACAGCAGCTGGCGTGCGCCGTCTAACGCCGCCACGACACCGTCCCATACGCCGAAATACGGCCCGGCGAAGTGCCTGCCCCACACATTCTGCGCGTGAAACGGCGCCAGCGGATCGCCGCCGTGCAGACCTCAGGTAGACCATGTACAGGACCAGACCGGCGGGCATCAGCGCGAGCCACAAGACGTTCGCTTGCAGCCGGTAGCGGGGACGCAGCCGGCACACGAACACCTTGAGCCGGCGCGCGCGATCCTCGCCGGCCACGCGCAGCGGCTCGAACGCGAAGTCAGGAGCACAGTCCTCACGCGGTCCGTACAGGTAGAGCATCAGCGCCGGCAGCATCAGCACCAGACCGGTGCTGCGCGTCGCCGCGGCGAGCGCTCCGAGCACGCCCACCCACGCCCAGCGGCCCTGGCGCGCGCACCAGAACAGTCCAACGGACAGCGCCAGGTAGAGCGACTCGGAGTAGACCGCCGAGAAGTAGAACGCCATCGGCGCCAGCGCCGTCACGAGCACCGCCAGGCGCGCGACCTCACCACCGCCGGGACGACCCGACCGGGGACCGAGCTCGAGCTCGGTCAGGCGATGGATGCCGTACAGCGCCAGCGCGAACGCCGCCAGCGAGAACAGCACGCCGGCGAGCACCGCCTGCAGGCCGAGGTCCGACAGTGCGCGCAGGCCAAGCGGATACAGCGGAAAGAACGCGTCGCGCGCGGACGTAAACGAGCCCAGTTCCGGGCGGTAGCCGTAGTGGGCGATCACCAGGTACCAGGCCGAGTCCCAGCGCGCGGCGGGCGCGGCCAGCAGGTTCCCCAGCCACCCGAACCCCCGCGTCACCCCGGGCGGATCGAACGCTCCCCGCACGGGCCCGAACCCGAGCGTCGCCACCGTTCCGGCCCCCGCGACCCATACGAGCAGGCGCGAGACCCACAGTGCGCGCCAACTCTCGCGTACGGCCGCCATCCTCGCCGGATCAGCTCGTAGCCGCGCCCACCACCATCCCAACACGAGGGTGCGTGGGAGCACTGCGGAACGCCAGGGAACCCTCGCAGGCGCGGGAGCCGAGGGCGCGGGGACGCCAAACGAGCCCGCACGGGCGGGCGGTGTGTCCACGATGGCCATTTCAGCGGTGTCCGGACTCATGGCGTTGGCAGGGAGCGTAGAGGGCCGTCGCGATGTGGGCGTCACAGCGGTGCACTTCCGTGCAATGAACCGGCGTCCCCCCGCGGCACGGTACTCTCGGCTCAAGCGAAGCGATGTCCAGGCAAGCACGGCAACGCCGGCGCAGGCACAACCGCGCCGGCCCAACACGCATCCTGCTCGTCGGCGGCGGCGTGATCGCGACCATGCTCGTGCTCGGCACGATCGCGGCGGTCGGCTATGTACTGCATGTCGCCGACACCGCCCCGGCGCTGAGCTCGCTGCATCCCCTGCTCAACGGCGGCTCCTCGCAGGTGTTTGCGGCCGACGGCACGCGCCTGGGGTTCATCCAGTCCGACGAGGTGCGCAGCCCGGTCGGCTGGAAAGAAATCCCCACCAATCTGAAGAACGCGACGGTCGCGATCGAGGACCAGCGCTTCTACAAGAATGACGGCGTCGACCTCACAGGCATATTTCGCTCGGCCGTGAAGGACATCACCAACGGCGCCGCCCTGCAGGGCGGCTCGACGATCACGATGCAGCTCGTGCGCAACCTCTACCTCGGTGGCGACCAGCACACGCTCAAGCAGAAGATCATCGAGGCCAAGCTCGCACTCGACTACAACGAACACCACTCCAAGCACGCGATCCTCACCAGCTATCTCAACAGCGTTCCCTACGGCACGCTCGGCGGGCAGACCGCGGTCGGTGTGCAGGCGGCCGCGCGGATCTTCTTCAACAAACCAGCCTCGCAGCTGGATCCTCGAGCAGTCGGCGCTGCTCGCGGGGCTGCCGCAGGCGCCCTCGGAATACAATCCGTTGCGCTACCCCGGCGCGGCCCGGCAGCGGCGCAACGAGGTGTTGGCGAAGATGGCCGAACTGCACTACATCTCAGCCGCGCAGGCCTCCGCGACCGAGCGCGCGCCGCTGGAGGTGCATCTCGGCACGTTCTACTCCCAGCGCAGCGAACCGTTCTTCTTCGAATACGTACGCGAACAGCTCGAACACCGCTACGGCAGGCAGACCGTCGAACAGGGCGGGCTGAAGGTGTACACGACGATCGACCTGAACATGCAGCGGCTCGCGCGCAGGGCGATCACCGAAGTCCTCAACCAGCCCGAGGACCCGGCATCGGCGATCGTCACGCTGAATCCCCACAACGGCGACATCGAGGCGATGGCCGAGTCCGAGAGTTACGAACAGTCGCAGTACAACCTCGCCGCCGACGGTCATCGCCAGCCGGGGTCGACGTTCAAGGCGATTGACCTCGCCGACGCGCTCTCGCGCGGGATCGACCCGAACAGCACCTATTACTTCTCGCACACGCTGGAGCCCGGCTGGCTGGCCACATATCCGACCTACGAAGTCAAGACGTTCGAGGGCACGTCATTGAACAAGTCAATCAACCTCGTCAACGCGACGCTCGCCTCCGACAACACGGTCTACGCCCAGCTCGCCGCTGACCTGGGCGAGGAAACGGTCACGCAGATGGCCTACAAGATGGGCGTCAAAACGCACCTGTCGAGCTTCCCGGCAGAAGCCCTCGGAGGGCTCACGCTCGGCGTCACGCCGCTGGAAATGGCCGACGTCTACGCGACGCTGGCCGATGGCGGCTGGCGCAACGAGCCGATTGCGATCACCAAGGTCGTGTTCGGAGATGGGCACGTCGATTCGAGCTGGGGTACGCCCCACCGCGTGAAGGTGCTCTCAGAAGGCGTCACCGCCGAGGAGACGAGCATCCTCCACCAGAACGTGCTCGGCGGCACCGCGACGCGCTCGGCGATCGACTGTCCGACGGCCGCCAAGACGGGCACCACCAGCGAACTGGTCGACGCCTGGCTGGACGGATATACGCCCGACTACTCGACGGTCGTGTGGATGGGCTATCCGAATAGGCGCGTCTCGATGACCGACGTCCACGGCGAGCCCCAGCAGGGCGGCTATCTGCCCGCGGAAATCTGGCACGACTACATGGCGGCCGTGACCGAAGGCAAGCCGTGCGTCGAATTTCCCCAGCCCAAGGAATCGATCTCCTACCAGCCGTTCTTCGGCAAGTACGCGAGCACGGGGCGCTCCCTGGAAAGCACGCGGTCAAGCGGCGAACAGTCGCTCGAAAAGAGACAGGCCAAGCGGCCGTCCCCCCATCACACCACTCCCCGTGCGGACGCGCATGAAACCCCCGCCGAACCCACGGCCCCCGCGGCCCACGGGCCGAGCGAACCCCCGGTCAAGGCGCCCGCCGAAAAACCAGCGCCGGCGCCTAGGCCTAGGCCGGCCCCCACGCCGGTGCCCACCGGCGGCGCCGAACCTCACCCGTGAGCACCGTCGGACGCTCCGCGCTGGTAGGTTAGATCTGTGGCAAAGGAAGACAAGGTCGAATTCGAGGGCGAGGTCATCGAGGCGCTGCCGAACGCGATGTTCAGGGTCAAGCTCGACAACGACCACGTCGTGCTGGGCCACGTCGCCGGCAAGATGCGCCGCTTCCGGATCAGGATCCTCCCCGGCGATCGCGTCCGCTGCGAGCTCTCCCCATACGATCTCGACCGCGCTCGGATCGTCTACCGTCACCGGTAGCGCGAGGCGGGCCGGCGGGGAGCCTGTACGAACTGAGCGCTCCCTGATCGAATCGATCGCGGCCGAGCTTCCAGCGCGGGCGCGCGGATCGTGCGCGGGATCGGCGACGACGCCGCGGTGGTCCGCTCAGGAGGTGCGCTGTGCGTGACCTCTGTGGACACGATGGTGCAGGACGTGCACTTTCGCCTGCGGGGACGGCCACTTGGGATGGAGCCGGACGCCCTCGGACACTCCCTTCGACGTCGGTTGGCGGGCGCTGGCGGGTGCGCTGTCGGATCTTGCGGCCATGGGCGTGGCGCGGGCGGGTGAGGCGTACGTCGCGCTCGGCGTCTCGCACGATGCCGGCGAGGAGCGGGCGCTCGAGTTGATGCGCGGCGCCATCGAGCTGGCCACCCAGACCGAGATCGTGATCGCGGGCGGCGATGTCGTCACGGCGCCGATCCTGATGGCGTGCGTGACGGTCGTCGGTTGGGCGGAGGACGAGCGGGAGCTGGTCGGGCGCGACGGAGCGCGGGTCGGCGATCTCGTCGGGGTGACGGGCAGGCTCGGTGGCAGGCCCCGGCGCCCACTGCCGCGCCTGAGCGAGGGCAGAGCGCTCGCGCGGGCCGGCGCGCACGCGATGATCGACCTATCCGACGGGCTCGCCAGCGACGCGCGGCATATCGGCGAGCGCAGCGGCGTGCGCCTGCAGCTCGAGCTCGAGCGGCTGCCGCTCGCCGAGGGCGTGCCGGGCTTCGAACAGGCGGCAACGGCGGGTGAGGACTACGAGCTGTGCGTGTGTGTGCCGTCGGATTCGCGCGTCCGCGCGCAGGATGCCGTCAACGAGGTCTCGGACGTGGGCTCTCACCTGGATCGGCCATGTGACAGACGGGTCGCCGGGGGCCTCGCTACGGAGTGGCGGGAGGGATCTGCAGTTGCGTGGGTTCGAGCACCGCTGGTAGCGCGTCACGCCGCGCTTGGGGCGCGCCGGGTGCCGGCCGGCGTGAGGATCGGCCGGACGGTTGCCCCGGCAGCACGCGGGCGGCGCCGTCGGGCCCGGTCCTGGTCAGGCGCGCATACACGAGCAGCCGTTTGGCGGCGCTGAACAGCGGTGTGCAGGCCGAGAGCACCAGGCGGCGTGTAGCCGACGCGCGAGACGGCGGCGGACACGTCGCTCGGCGAGACCACGCGCTGGCCGATAACGGTGTAGGTGAAGTGCGCGTAGGGCATGTTCAGCAGGATGCGGTTTCCGGAGCGCAGCAGGTCGATGTCGCGGAAGGGCGCCAGATACGTCGTCCGGTGCCCGGCGATCGCGGTCGTGCCGGGGATGCCGGGAAACGACGTGTCGGAGTAGATCGCCGGGGCCGCTCTGCAGTTCTTCGGTGCCCGTGCCGCGGACGACCACATAGTCGGCGCCGATCCGCGGGATCACGATGCGCCCGACGGCGCCGCCAGGCCTGGAGTCGCGTTCCAGCCGGCGAGCCAGATACGCGACCCGGCGGCGCTCGTCGGGCAGGCTCGCCAGCGCACGCCGCTCCAGTGGCGTGGGCGCGGCGCGTTCGATCGCGCGCAGATCGCCGCCGAGGCGGTCCTGGCGGAGCAGCGCGTACAGCGCGGTGATCGGCTCCTGCCAGACGAGCGTCACACCCGCGTCGATCAGGGCGAGCGCACCGACGGCGATCAGCATGTACGCGAGCGCGCGAGCGAGCCTGCCGCCCCACCCGCGCGAGGGCGCGCCACCGGTCTGCGACGTCATGGTCAACGAGATGTCTGACATGGCGGTTGCCTCGGTCGTGAGCTCCGCCTCTATCTTCGCAGAGCGGACCCGGTTCCCCCGAGCGATCCCGGACCGGCGTACGAGAGCGGGCCACGGATCGTGACCTCGCTACGTTCGTCCGGCCCGAGACCGACGGGATCGGCGGGTGGCGTCAGCGCGAGGAGCCCGATCGCAACCATGCAGCCGAGCGCGCAACTCCATAGCACCGCGGCGCCCACCCCGATGTGCCCGCCGGCGAGCAGCAGCACGGCACTCTGAGCGACTCCGCCGAGCCCATAGCCCAACTGGTGGGCGTAAAACGCCACAAGCAGCCCGAGCGGCGCCAGCGCCAGCGCGAGGAGCGCCAGCCCGGCGATCGGGCGCGGGCGCCGCTCGGGGGACGCGACGGGCAGCAGCAGGTGCAGTCCCGGAACGACCAGCAGGGCCACGTACGGATCGAACGCCCATGCCACGCAGGCCACGAGCGCCAGCACGAGCAGCGTCGCGATCCCGGCGACATCGGCCCCGCCCGCGGCCTCGGGCGTGGGGCGCACCTCAAGGCCGCCCAGGCGGCGCACGAGCCTGGGCCATGCCAGCCAGGCCAGTCCGAGCACGAGCGCGCACGACAGCACGGCGCTCGCCGCGGCCCCGTCGAACGGCAGCGCGCTGCCCAGCACCGGGGCGGATGGGCTCGCGGGCAGGGCTCCGGCGGCGCCCAGCAGCATCGCGAACAGCGCGCCGAGGATGAACGGCAGCGCGCACGCGAGCACCCAGATCGTCCAGCGCCCGAGCGGCTCACGCCGGCGGCGCGCACGAGCGAGAGCGTCGACGAGCACGGCCGCCGGGGGGATCAGCAGCGTGCCGATCAGCAGGCGCAACGCCCAGGCGGGGACTATCTGGCGCGCGAGCACGAGGCCGGTCTGCGGCTGAGATGCGATGTCGGGCGCGACGTCGAGCGAGTCCACCGCGCTGAGCGCGGCCCGGCCAAACCCTTCGATGCGTTCGGCGCTCACCGGCGCGTCGGAGGGGCCGGGGCCGCGTTCGCCTGAGACCTGCACGAGCACCGCCGGCAGTCCGGCCGCGTCGAGCACCCCCTGCTCGCCCGGAGCGAGCCCGAACGCGAGGTGCGCGAGCTGGCCGATCGCGCTCGGGGCGCCCGGTTCGATGCCGGCTTCGTGTGAGATCGCGGCGGCGACGGTGCGCTGCAGCTGATCGGAGGCGTCACCGTAACCGTCGGAGTAGGGCACGACGATCGGCTCGCTCACGTGTGTGGAGGCGACGTCACCGAGCACTATCGCCGCATCCACCATCCCCAGCCCGCCGGTGTGCCCAGCCTCCTGCGCGGCGGCGAAGTCAGCCGCTCCCGCGTCTCCGCCCGAACCGCCGCTGGTCGATACGAGCACGATCGTGCGCCGGGTCTCACGCGCGGAGAACACCCGCGCGAGCTCGAGCAGCGCGGCGGTCCCCGACAGCTGCGCCATCGAGGAGCGCGCGGCGGCGTCGCGATGGGCGAGGATCACGATCGGGCTCTCGCCGGTGAAGCCCGGGCGCTGCGCGACCACCGTCTGCAATGTCCGCTCGCCGTCGATCGTCTGCGCGCGCACCTGCCGCACGTGCACCGAGAACCCTCCGCCGGCAGTGCCTCCGAGCCCGGAGATCGTCTGCGCCACACGCCCAGCCAGCGCGTCATCCCCCGCTGAGCCCGGCCGCCGGTCGGGGAATTCGGCGGCGAGGCGCTGCAGTTCGGCGAACGCCTGCTGGCCGTCGAACGCTTCGGGGGCCAGCGTCGAGGTCAGCGGCGCCGGGCGTGCGGTCAGCGAGAAGGCGGCGATCGCCAGCGCGATCAGGAAGGGGGCGAACGCCGCGCGGTAGATGCGTCCGTCGAGCATGCTCCCAGACCATACGGGGCTACTTCGGTTGCGTGTCCGATGTATCGTCCGCGCGTGCTCCAGCCCGTGGCCGTGGGACATAAGACGCTCGCCGATTACACGCATATCTGCGGGCGCGAGCTGATCGAGGAGATCCGCGAGCTCGCCGAGCCGCTGAAGGGCCAGCGCGTGGTGCACATCTCCGCGACGGCGTTCGGCGGGGGCGTATCAGAGATCCTGTACACGCTCGTGCCGCTGATGCACGACGTGGGGCTGGACTGCGAGTGGCAGGTGATCTACGGCCGTGAGGAGTTCTTCAACGCGACCAAGCTGATGCACAACGCCCTGCAGGGCGCCCCGCAGGACCTCGACGCCGAGCAGTGGGACACGTGGCGTCGCTACAACGAGATGAACGCGCGCGAGCTGTCCGGCGGCTGGGACGTGTGCCTCATCCACGACCCCCAGCCCGCGGCGCTGTACAGCCTCGTGCCGGAGAAGGCCGCGGGCTGGGTGTGGCGCTGTCACATCGACCTGTCGACGCCCAACCCGCAGACGATCGCCGAGCTGCTCCCCTACATCGAGAGCTATCCGGAGACGCTGTTTCACATGCGCGAGTACGTGCCCGAGGGGATGCGCGGCCGAGTCAACGTGGTGGCGCCGGCGATCGACCCGCTGACCCCGAAGAACATGGCGCTCTCGCCCGAGGACGCGTCGTTCGTGTGCGGGCAGTTCGGGATCGACGTGGACCGGCCGCTGATGTGTCAGGTCTCGCGCTTCGATCCCTGGAAGGACCCGCTCGGCGTGATCGACGCCTATCGCACGGTCAAGCAGACGATGCCCGACGTGCAGCTCGCGCTCGTCGGCTCGATGGCCTCGGACGACCCCGAGGGGTGGGATTTCTTCAACGCGACGATCGCCCACGCCGACGGCGATCCCGACATACACATCCTCAACAACTTCAACAACGTCGGCGCGATCGAGGTCAACGCGTTCCAGTCGCACTCGGACGTGGTCGTGCAGAAGTCGACGCGCGAGGGGTTCGGCCTGACGGTCTCGGAGGCGATCTGGAAGGCGAAGCCGTTCATCGGCGGCGCCGTCGGCGGCATCCCGCTGCAGGTCGAGGATGGTGTCACGGGATTTCTCGTCTCGAGCCCCGAGCAGTGCGCCGAGCGCGTGCTGGAGGTGCTCAAAGATCCGGCCCTGGGCAAGTTCCTGGGCAGGCGCGGCAAGGAGCATGTGCGCACCCACTTCCTGACGCCGCGCTATTTGCGCGACTACCTGAACATATTCGGGGAGCTCGCGCAGTCATGAGCAGCGCCCCGGCACAGCGCGGCCCGCTGGTGCTGGTGAGCAATCGTGGTCCCGTGACGTTCCAGGCGGGCGGCGAGATCCAGCGCGGCTCGGGCGGACTGGTGACGGCGCTGACGGGGCTTGCCTCCCACCGCGACGCGATCTGGATCGCCTCGGCGATGAACGAGCACGACGCACAGGCCGCGCGCGCCGCGGACGGGCGCGCGTTCCCGGTGACCTCGCCGGCGGGGGGCGAGTTCCAGGTGCGGCTGGTCGTCTCGGACGCCGAGGCGTACGACCGCTTCTACAATGTCTTCGCCAACCCGATGCTGTGGTTCATCCAGCACTACCTGTGGGATCTGTCGAACGCGCCCGACATCCGCCGCGAGGAGATCGAGGCGTTCGAGTTCGGCTACAACGTCGTCAACGAGGATCTCGCCCGCGCGGTCGTCGAGGAGCTCGAGGGCGTCTCCGAGCCCGTCGTGATGGTCCACGACTACCACCTCTACACGCTGCCCGACCTCGTGCGCAAAGCGCGCCCGGACGTCTTCCTGCACCACTTCATCCACATCCCCTGGACCCAGTCCGACGCCTGGCGGGTGCTGCCCTCCCGCATCCGCGAGGAGATCTACACGGGCCTCTTGGCCAACGACATCATCGGCTTTCACACGCGCTCCTACCGGCGCAACTTCCTGCAGTGCTGCCAGGATCTGATGGATCTCGAGGTCGACTTCGAGCGTGGCCTGGTGCGCTTCGGCGAGCGCGAGATCTGGGTGCGCGCCTACCCCCTGCCGATCGACCATCGCGCCACGCGAGCGGTGGCCCAGAGCGAGCGCGTCGGCGAGTTCGAGGACGAGCTGCTGCGCCGCCGCCGCGACTTCCTGATCCTGCGCGTCGACCGCGCCGACCTCTCCAAGAACGTGCTGCGCGGGTTCTCGGCGTTCGACCTGTTCCTCGAGGAGCACCCCGAGTTCTCAGAGCGCGTCACGTTCATCGCCCAGTTGATGCCGTCACGGACCGACGTGCCGGAGTACGCCGAGTACCTGGAGCGGATCGAGGCGCTGGTGGCGGTCGTCAACCACCGCCACGGCACCACCGACTGGATGCCGATCCAGCTGAAGCTGCGCGACGACCTCGAGGAGGCGATGGCCGCCTACAAGCACTACGACGTGCTGCTCGTCAACGCGATGTTCGACGGCATGAACCTGGTCGCCAAGGAGGGTCCGATCGTCAACGAGCGCGAGGGCGTGTCGATCCTCTCGGAGAACACCGGCGCGCACGAGGAGCTCGGCGAGTTCGCGCTCTCCGTCAATCCCTTCGACATCCAGGAGCTAGCCAACTCGATCTACGCGGCGCTGACAATGGATCCGGCCGAGCGCGGCCGGCGGGCGCGGGGGCTGGCAGAGATCGTGACCTCGCGCGACCCCGGCGACTGGATCGATGAGCAGCTCGCGGACATCCGCGCGAAGGCGGGGGCCGGGTAGGCGCTGGTATCATGCGCCGCCGCTCCCCCCTGGAGGAGCAAACCCCATCCGATGGCAAAGTCCGCGCCCACATACGACCTGGTGCTGCTCCTCGACCCGCAGGTCGAGGAGCAGGTGCGCACGAAGATCCTCGCCGACACGCGCGAGGCGATCGCGGCGGCGGGCGAGCTGGTGGGCGACGACGACTGGGGCGACCGGACGCTGGCGTACCCGATCGAGCGCAAGACCGACGCGGAGTACCACCTGCTCCAGTTCCACGCGGGCAAGGTCGAGCTGCTGAGCGAGCTGGATCGGACGCTGCGGATCACCGACGGGGTGGTGCGGTTTCGGATCATCAAGCTCGAGCCCGGCACGCCGGACGCGCCGGACATGCGAAGCGAGCGCCGAGCGCCGCACAGGCGAGGCAGGCAGAGACTTCGTCACCGTCCTCGCTGGTCGAGACCCCGCCCGAGCTCGCGTGCCGAGCCGGCGTAGCCACGTCGGCGACTGGTAATACACTCGGCTATATGGCGTGGGTCGAGGATACCAGTGAGGGGGAGACGACGACGAGCAGGACCGACGTGCTGAGGGACTCGCCGCCGATGTTCGAGTCGCGGCTGCTGGACGCCTGCTCGCGGGTGCATCCGATGGTGCCGATCCTGATCTTCGGCCCGGCGATCGCGGTGTTGACGGCGTGGAGCCTGTCGAGCATGAGCGTCGCAATCACAGTCGTGCTAGCGATCTGCGGGTACGGGCTGTGGACGCTGTTCGAGTACTGGCTGCACCGGATCGTGTTCCACTTCGAGCCCGATCACGGAATCGGAGCGCGGATGCACTGGATCATCCACGGCGTCCATCACGAGCATCCGAACGACCCGCTGCGCCTGGTGATGCCACCCGCGGTGAGCATCCCGCTGGGGGCCGTCGTGTTCGGGCTGCTGTACCTGGCGTTCGGCAGATACGCCCCCGGGCTGGGGGCGGGGTTCTTCGCCGGGTACCTGGCGTACGACATGATCCACTACTACGTCCACCACTTCGGCCCGCGCGGGCGCCTGGGCAGGATGCTGCGCGAGCGGCACATGCGCCACCATTTCCAGGACGACACGAAGGGGTTCGGCATCAGCGCGCCGTACTGGGACGAGGTGTTCCGGACCTCATCGCAGTCACGGCGTTCCTCGCAATAAGCGACTTTGCGGGCCTGCCGCGAAAAAAACGCCCGCACGCCGCTCTACACTCGCCGCTCGGTCTCTAGGGACCGAGCGCAGACCGACGAGCTCCCGCGAGCGGGAGAACCAGCTGAAAGGAAGGCCCCATGGCTGCAACCAACATCAACAGGGTCGTGATGACCGGAAACCTGACCGCCGACCCGGAGCTGCGCTCGCTGCCGAGCGGCACGTCCGTGTGCAGCCTGCGGATCGCGTGCAACACGCGCCGCAAGGATGGGAGCACGGGAGAATGGGTGGATAAGCCCAACTACTTCAACGTGACCGTGTGGGGAGCGCAGGGCGAGAACGCCGCGCGCTATCTGTCCAAGGGACGCCCGGTCGCGATCGACGGTCGCCTGGAGTGGCGCGAGTGGGAGGCACAGGACGGCACAAAACGCCAGGCAACCGATATCATTGCCGACTCGGTGCAGTTCCTGAGTTCGCGCGACGACGCCGTAAGCGGCGGAGGACCGATCGGAGATCGGTCAGCGGGCAACGGGAGCGTCACAGGGCGGTGATGTCCCCGTTCACGAAGGGGACTTCCAGTCCGCGCCAGTCGCCGGAGGATCTGGCGACGACGACATTCCGTTCTGATCCGGTCCAACAAGCAACACACACATAGCGAGGCACGTTCAAGTGGCAAAGCGTGGTCGCGGCAAGCCGGTGCGCCGGCGAGACAAGAAGGGCGGTCCCGGTAGCGGCAGACGCAAGCCCTGCCAGCACTGCCGCGACAAGATCGAGCAGGTCGACTACAAGGACGTGGCCACGCTGCGCAAGTTCGTCTCCGAGAAGGGCAAGATCCGCTCGCGGCGGATCACCGGTGCGTGTCGCCGCCACCAGAACCAGATCGCCAGAGCCGTCAAGCGTGCACGCGAGCTGGCGCTGCTGCCATACGTGAACGAGGGTGGACGCGAGGACAGCCCTCGTCGCGAGCGTGGCGACCGCGACCGGGAACGCTAGGACGGGCGAGAACGACCATGCCTGAAGCAATACTGCTGCAGGACGTCGAAGCAGCTCGGCGAGCAGGGCAAGGTGATCGATGTCTCCAAAGGTTACCTGCGCAACTACCTGATCCCGCGCAAGCTCGCCCAGCCGGCGACAAGAGGCGCGATCGAAGCGATCAAGCAGCGCCAGGAGGTGGCGGAGCGGGCAGCGCGAAATGCGATCGAAAAGGCCCAGGAGAACGTCAACCTGCTGAACCGCACCGTGCTGACGATCCCCCAGCAGGCCGGCGCGGACGGGCGCCTGTTCGGGTCGGTGACCGCCCAGGACATCGTCACCGCGATCCGCGAAGCACGAGGGCTGAAAATCGACAAACGCGGCGTGCACATGCCCGAGCCGATCAAGAACGTGGGCACCTACATGGTCGTGGTCGACGTGGTCGAGGGAGTGACCGCCACGATCAAGACTATGGTCGTCTCAAAGAAGTAAGGGTCCACGCGAACCCACAGTAGTCCGCCACCCCTGCGAACATGTGTTCGTGAAAAGCAACAGGCGCAATTTAGTCCCAGATAGCGGGGAGTACCCTCGGCCAGCGGCCTGCTCCGATCTAGACTCGCGCGAGTCCACATCATGAGCGCCGTCGCCACGACAACAAACGGCGCGGGGAGCGGGACCCCACGCCGCCAGGGCGCGGACGGGGTCGCGATCGCGCCGCCGCACAACCTCGACGCCGAGCAGTCGGTGCTCGGCGCGATCCTGCTGTCCGACAGGGCGCTGTACGCACTGGTGATCGAAGAGGGACTGCGCCCGGAGGACTTCTATCGCGAGCGTCACGGCGCGATCTACGCGGCCATGCTGGCCCTGTACAACGAGAGCGAGCCGGTGGACGTGCTGACGGTCACCGACCGCCTGCGCCAGATCGGCAAGCTCCAGGACATCGGCGGACCGGCCGCGGTGGACGAGCTCACAGGCGTCGTCCCCGCCGCGGGGCACGCCCGGCGATACGCGCAGATCGTGCGCGAGAACGCTCTGCTGAGACGCCTGCTGAGCGCAACATTCGAGATCCAGGAGAGCGTCCTCGGACACTCGGCGGCGCCACGCGAGCTGGTCGAGCAGGCCGAGAAGGCGATGCTGGAGGTAGCGCGCGATGACCGCCAGCAGGATTTCAGGGCGATCGAGGAGGTGCTGCACGAGGAGCTCGACAAGCTGCATAGACTGTCGATCGAAGGCACCTCGCTGACGGGCACGCCGTCGGGGTTCAAGGATCTGGATGAGATCACCGGGGGGTTTCAGCCGGGCAACCTGATCATCATCGCCGCGCGCCCGGCGATGGGCAAGAGCGCACTGGTATGCAACATCGCCGAGAACGCGGCGGTCGAGCACAAAAGGCCCGTGGCGCTGTTCTCGCTGGAGATGGCCGAGGCCGAGCTGGCCCAGCGGTTCGTCGCCTCGCAGGCGCGGATCAAGGGCGAGGAGCTGCGCAAGGGGCGGGTGGCAGAGCAGCGCTGGCCGAAGATCCTCAAGGCGAGTCAGCGTCTGGCGGCGGCGCCGCTGTGGGTTGATGACTCAAGCGATGTGGGCCTGCTGGAGATCAGGGCCAAGGCGCGCCGCCTGCACAGCCAGTGCGAGGGCGGGTTGGGGCTGATCATCATCGACTACCTGCAGCTGATGCGCACCGACAGCCGCTACGACAGTCGCGTGACCGCCGTGGGTGAGCTGAGCCGCGGCCTGAAGATCCTCGCGCGCGAGCTGGGGGTGCCGGTGATCGCGCTGTCCCAGCTAAGCCGCGCGGTCGAGCAGCGCTCGCCGAAGGTGCCCCAGCTATCGGACCTGCGCGAGAGCGGAAACCTCGAGCAGGACTCGGACCTCGTGATGTTCATCTACCGCGACGAGTATTACGACGAGGACTCCGAGCGCCCGGGCGAGGCCGATCTGATCATCTCAAAGCACCGCAACGGGGCGGTTGGCAAGGTGACGCTTACGTTCCAGAAGGAGTACCCAAAGTTCCTGAGCTACGCCGGGGAGCGCTACGCGCAATGAGCGCCGATCTGTTCAGCAGCGAGCAGCTCCCTGACGCGATCCCGCTGGAGTCGCAGTCCCTGCAGTCGCCATCCCCCGAGCCGCTCCAGCCCTCCGCTCGCCCGGCGCGCGCCGCGGGAGCGGACGCGTGTCCGTACGGTCAGTGCGACGGAAGCGGGTTCATCGTGGACGAGGCGAGCAACACTGCCTCGGACTGCCGCTGCCGCGCGGGCAGGATCGCGATGGCGCGGACCAGAAACCTGGCGGGACGGATACCGCGCAGATATCAGAACGTCTCGTTCGAGCGTCCGCCGGTGAGCGATATCGCGCGGATCGCCCCGGAGCAGATCCGGGTGATACGCCGCTACATCCAGACGATCGAGGCGAACCTCGACGCGGGCAGGGGCCTGTGGCTCGTCGGCGACGTGGGCACGGGTAAGACGACGCTGGCGATGCTCGTCTCAAAGGCGGCGCTAGAGACGGGCAGATCGGTCGCGATCTACTCGCTGCCGCGCCTGCTGAACCTGATCCGCGAGACGATCGACTCAGATGTCGGCAAGCTCGACTTCCTCGATCGGTTGGCAGCGGTGGACCTGCTGCACATCGACGATCTTGGGGCGGAGAGCAAAACGGACTGGGTGCTCGAGCAGCTGTACTCGATCGTGAACGCCCGCTACGAGGCGCAGCGGGCGATCCTGGCGACGACCAACCTTACGCCTGAGAAGCTGTCCGAGCAGATCGGCCCGCGAACGGTGTCCCGGCTGGAGGAGATTCTGCGATCACCCGCTGCCGTTCTTTGGCGATGACAAGCGCCGGCGCGAGTTCGTGCTCGCGGCGCGCGCGGGCTGAGCGCAAGGCCGCCCTACACTCCTACAGCTATGCCCGGAATCGTGATAGTCGGCGCCCAGTGGGGCGATGAGGGGAAGGGAAAGATCACCGACCTGCTCGCCGAGCGGGCGGATGCGGTCGTGCGGTTTCAAGGCGGCAACAACGCCGGTCACACGATCGTGCGCGAAGGGGTGGAGTGGAAGCTGCATCTGATCCCGTCGGGGATCCTGTATCCAGGCAAGCGCTGCGTGATTGGCAACGGTGTCGTGATCGACCCGAAGGTGCTGATCGAGGAGCTGGACGCGCTGCGCGCACGCAGGATAGACATCAGCGGACTGCGCATCTCAGCGAATGCGCATCTGATCATGCCTTACCACCTGCTGCTGGACTCCGCCGGCGAGGCCAAGCTCGGGAGCCTTCAGATCGGCACGACCAGGCGGGGGATCGGTCCGTGCTACGCCGACAAGGCGGCGCGCCTGGGCATCCGCGTACAGGACCTGCTCGACGAGAAGATCCTCAAGAAGAAGATCGTCGCCGCGATGGAGCCCAAGCGACTGTCGTTGCGGCCGTTCGACAAGGATCCGGCGCTCGATCTGCACGCGATGACCGAGGAGTACCTGACCTACGGGCACCGCCTGGAGCAGCACATCGCGGATACCGCAAAGCTGATGTGGGACCTGCTCGACGACGGGCAGAAGGTGATCTTCGAGGGGGCGCAGGGAGCGATGCTCGACATCGACCACGGCACTTACCCGTTTGTGACCTCTTCAAACCCGCTTTCCGGCGCGGCTTGCGTCGGCACGGGGGTGGGACCGAAGAACATCGACGAAATTTGGGGCATCTCCAAGGCATACACCACGCGCGTCGGCGCCGGGCCGTTCCCCAGCGAGCTGCACGACGAGACGGGCGAGCTGATCAGAAAGCGCGGCGGCGAGTTCGGCACCACGACCGGTCGGCCGCGGCGCACGGGCTGGCTGGACCTCGTCGCGCTGCGGTACGCGGCGCGGCTGAACACGATGACGGCGCTGGCCGTGACCAAGCTCGACGTGCTGTCAGGGTTCGACCGGATCGGAGTGTGCACCAGCTACCGCGGTGCCGAGGGCGCGGAGTTCGGGGATTTTCCCTACCACCAGTCGGTCCTGCACCACACCAGCGCCGAGCTGACCGAGCTGCCCGGATGGTCAGATGACCTGGGCGAGTGCCGCACGTTCTCCGATCTCCCGGGCGCGGCGCAGGAGTACCTTGGGTTTGTCGCCGAGCATGTCGGCGCGCCGGTAACGCTCGTGGGCGTGGGGCCGGGCCGCGAGCAGACGATCTGGACCGCCGCCGGCCAGGCAACGCTCGTCGCGCGCAACGGGAGCTCACCGGACTGAGGGTCCTGCCAGTACGCCTCGGGCGACCGTCGCGAGGCGCAAGCGACGATGGGCAGGACATCGCCTGTTCGGTCACGTGGTCCGGTTTGGCCATAACGTGAAATGGGCAGTTCCGGGGTTCGTTCCCGCGCGGTGGGACGGGATAAATAGGAGCGACGAGTCCGGGGTTGAGCGGGGTTCTTCCAGCTGGTGCGGCGGGGATTCCCAGCGCCTCTGTCGGCTGGTGATGTTTTCCCTGCAAATTGGCTTGTTTGTCGTCGTGTAGCTCTCCCAGATGGGGGATCGCCGGTTCTCCCAAAGGTTGGGCTTGCCTGCCTCGGCGGTTCGTATGCTCGTCGCTGATGAGTGTGTCGATGCAGATCACGCAGGGGCCGGAGTCGCGCAGGACGGTGGACACGCTGGCGATGGCGCTGTTCGGTGTCGTTCGTGAGCTCCCGGCGGCCGAGCGCCGGGTGTTGTTGAGTGCCATCGACGGGCGGTCGTACAGCGTCGGCGGTGAGCGCGCGCGGCTGGCGCTGGAGGTGTTGCGCCGCTGCGAGCAAGAAACGCAGCAGACGGTGTCCAAGCGCCGCTATGAGCGTTGGCGCGAGAAGCATCCAGAGCGCATGAGCCTGCCGTCCTCGACGTACGTGGCCAACAGCCTGGGCGGGTCGTGGGCGCGAGCGATGGACGCTGCGGGCATCACACCAGCGGTCGAGCACTCAACGTTTCGCTGGCATCGCCAAGGACCAACACCTTCAGACAAGGAGGTGCTCGGGGAGCTACGCCGCTGTGCCCGGGAGCTGGGGGTCGACTTCGCCTTCGGCGCGTACCGGGAGTGGGCGCTGGCGCAGCGCGCGGCGAATCCTGGACGGCGAGGCCTCCTGATCAGTCCCAGTACCTTCATCGCTCGTTTTGGGTCCTTCGCCCAAGCGCGGCTCGCCGCCGGGCTGGGAGAGTCTGGCCGCCACCGCGGCCCGCGGGCCAGCCACGCCGAGTACTCCCGCGAGGCGTGCCTAACCGTACTGCAGGCGGCCGCCCGTGGCATGCACGGAGAGATACTGACGGTAAGGGCCTACATGCGTTGGCGCACGGACCAGCTCGAGGATGCCCGCCGTCGCGGGATCTGGCGGCCAGTTCCCGAGTGGAAGATCGTCCGTGACCGGTGCGGCTCCTGGCCCACGGCACTCGCGGCGGCCGGGATCATCTCCCCGGAGAAGGCCGCGGATTACTGCCGCGGCCAAGGTCAACGTGTACCCGACGAGCAGATAGCCAGGTGGTGGTGCGCCGCCGCATCAGAGCTCGGCCCGGGGATGACAGGCTTTGCCTACCGGCGCTGGCGCCAGAAGCAGATCGACAACCCATCGGGGGGCCGCCCGCCGAGCCTGAGGGTGCTCCAGTTGCGCTTTGGTCGCTGGACCACGGCCGTGAGCAGCGCAGACGCGGCACTCGCCTCCCCGCGGCCGTTTGAGCACATCCTGGAGATCCTGCGCGCCAGGAGCGCAGCGCCATGAGCGGCGAGACCGTGCGCGTGGTCCGGGACATCTTGCCCGGTGTGAACGAGCGCGCGCTGCGAGAGCTGCGCGCGCTGATCGCCTACTCGCTGGCCGCGCCCTCACCGGCTGAGCTTCGCGAGCAGCGCCTCGGACTGCTGCTACAGATAGTCAGCCGCTCGCCCGCTCGCATCCCGCTCGGCGAAGAGTACGAGGCCGAACGCGGCCGGCGGGTTGCCTGTGGCGAGGAGTGGCCCTCACGCAGCCAGCTCAGCCGCGCCTATGGCTCCTGGCTGCACGCTGTGAGCGCAGCGATGGAGTTGGACCGCCCCCGCGGCCACACCCCAACCCCCAGCTACCAGGCACGCCCTGTAGCCGGACCCCGCCATACCCGCCGCGACGCGATCCTCGCGATCGTCCGCTGCCAAGAAGAGATCGGCGCCTGGCCTACCCAGAGCGACTATCTGCAATGGCGGCGCATCCTGCGTCACACAGGACGACTCTACGGACCTGGCGAACCACGCCTACCCGACATCAAGGCCATGCGGCGCATGTTCGGCAGCTGGGCGCACGTCCGAAACGCCGCAGAGCGCTGGGCAACAAAAGCACCCTCAACCTAGGGGTGCCTGCTTCGCGTCCGAACGCAGGCGCGAGGTCGTCGGCGAACGAGACGCCTGGGTTTCGTTGTGGCTGTTGCACAAAGCCATCTGGGAAAACCTGGGTGGCGTTCGCTGTGACGCCCGCTGAGGGGGCTGGAAGCGTCAAGGGCGGGCAGGCGCGCCGCGATCAAGCCGAGGACCCTCAGCTTTTTCGACCCCAACCTTAGAAAGGCCCCAGTGAGCCCGCCGGGGGTTTGTGCGACAGCCACCGTTCGTTGCAGCAGTCAGATATGCCCTGGCCGCGGCTATTGCTGGTGCACGCGAAGCAAGCGTCGCCGTTTCCCCGTCCGCCCCGCGAAGGGGGATGCGATGATCCGGCAGGCTGGGAAGCTTCTAGACGAGCTGGGCTCGCGTCACCGAGCGAGCTGCATGGGGATCATCGGCACCGTGGAGCTTGTGGACTGTGCGCAGGGTATTGAGAGTCCGTGGGCGCAGCCGGGCGTCTGGTCCACCGGCAGTTCGTAAAGCCTCGTCCCGTGGCCTTCCGAGCGTGTCGTGGGCGGCCCGGGCTATTCGTCCCTGACTCCTGCAGCGTTAGCGACGGCGGAACGGCATTCACCGAGACCTGCGTGGCCGCTTTGCCTTGCGCCAGCCGCTGAGTGGAACCCGCGGCCAAGGCAAGCCGTTGGATGTGAGCATGGCGCAACGCCAGTTCCGGTTGCGGAACGCGCTGCTGGTGAACGTGATTTCGAAGTAGCGGCCGTTGAACGTGCCGGTGCTGTTGACATGGCCTGCGTAGCCGCGAAGGGTGGCTTCGCCCCAGACGCCACTCTGGACCAGCAACGGTGGGGGGTTCTTCGGTCTGGCTTCCATATTCGCGCTGAATTCAGGTTGATGAAATATGCTTTCTTCGTAGTTCAGGCATTTCGGGCCTAGCTTGAAGCTTTCGTCGATCCGTTCGCCCCAGAAGCCGGCATCCCACACTTCGGCGCGAAGACTGACGCTGCCCGCGCGCGCGTTGTACCGAATGACGACTTCTCGCGTGGACTCTTTCGTCTGGTCTGCCGGAGGCGGCGGCACCCCGATGCTCGGAGGGTTATGCGGTTCAGGGAGCACGATGCGGCCACTGTGGACCGTCGCGCTGGCCGAGCCAGGTGCCAACAGCCCAAGAATTCCACCGAGAACAGCGATGCTGACGACACGAATGCGCATGGGAGGTCCTATTCGCTATCGAATGCGTGCCGGCCTTCGCCCAACTCCTGGCCACCTACGCCCTGCGGCGACTGCTGATCAACTGCCTTGTCGAGCACGGGGCGCTGGCGGGCCTGATCAGGCAGCTCTGCTGGCCGCACAGCATCTTCAGGCACCGTGACCTCTTGGCAGATCGGCGGATCGAGGAGGACGGTCACTTTGCCTTTGCTCGTATCGACGGCCGTCACAGTGCCCAGCACCTCGCTAAGTTCCCAATCCACGAGGACACGGTCGTCCGGCTGCATGACGGACGAGCATACAGGACCTCTGAGTCGCTCCGGTCTACCGCTGTTGGCCTCCACAGGTGCCTGGTATCGATTGATACGAACGCGACGGAGCACGGTTCCTATCTTGGGACACTCAGCCCGAGCCGCACAACCGCTAATCCCGCCCTCGCCGCGAGTGCGAGCAGGCCGCCGCTTCGCAAGGGATTGCAGAAGTGGTCGACGACACTGCCCTGACTCCTGCTGCGGACGGTGGCTGTCGCACAAACCCCCGGCGGGCTCACTGGGGCCTTTCTAAGGTTGGGGTCGAAAAAGCTGAGGGTCCTCGGCTTGATCGCGGCGCGCCTGCCCGCCCTTGACGCTTCCAGCCCCCTCAGCGGGCGTCACAGCGAACGCCACCCAGGTTTTCCCAGATGGCTTTGTGCAACAGCCACGACGACAACCGGGCACGACGGGCCACGTACTCCGAGCTCTCGCTTTGCCTGGCGAAAGCGGGCGCGCGGTTGACGATCAGCGCGAGCGCCCATAGACTGCGCCGGTGCCAACCGCCTCGTCGGAGGATCGAGACCTTCCTCTCCTCGGAGCCCGAGCCCACATCGCTGAAATCTGGGACAAAGTGGTGGACGGCTTTCTCGCTGGGGACGGCGACCTCCCGAGCGACTTGGAGGAATGGGCCGAGGCGTATCACGGCCAGGGCAACGGTGAGGTCGAGTGGGATGCCTTGCCCGAGCCATACCTTGGGCCGCTGGACCGAAAGCCACACGCCGTGTTCCTAGCACTCAACCCCGGAGCGTCCTCGCCGAAGATGCAATCGAAAACAGGCCTGCTAGTCGATGAGATCAAACGCATGGGCTCCTACCGAGCCTGGGCCGCGAGTTGGCCATACCTGCGGGATATCTGGGTGAAGAACATGGGCAGGAACCGCCATCACACCAGCCGCCTAACGTTCATGCGCCGCTGGTGGGACCAGCCGGGCCTGAAGGCCGACGACATGCTCAGCTTTGAGCTTTACCCGTGGCACTCTCCCCGCCTGACCGCTCCCATCCGACCAAACCCCCAAGTGATCCGTGAGTTCGTGTTCGCGCCAATTGAAGAACTGGACGCGCCCCCGATCTTCGCCTTTGGTGCGCCCTGGTTCTCGCTACTGGAGGATAAGCTCGAACTCCAGGTACGTGCTCGACTCGGTGTCGGCGGTGACCCCTACCCTACCCAGGCGGCTGGCCGTGCAGTAGTCGTGTTCTCCCTGCCGAGCGGCGCGACCGTCATCGCCGTCAAGCATCGCGGCTCCGCTGAACCGCCCTCTGCGCCGGAGACTCTGCTGCTTCAGGAAGCGCTGACGTCCGTAGGCGTCAATGTTCCCAGCCCGGCAGCTCACGCAAGCCGTTGAGCAAGGCGAACACGGCCGCTTACTAAGTAGCAGCACGTAGCTAACTAAATCTATACATCTCATAGTCCTAAGCGATTCTGTGCTAAACTAGCATTTACTGAGTTATATACGGGAGCTGACGAGATGGCCTACGATCGCACGAATACCGGACCTTGGATTCTGGGTCAAGTTGGTCGGCTCGGCCGATCACCGACTGGAGCCTCTATGGCTTGATGGTCGTGGGGATTGATTGCGCAAAGTGTGGTTCCCAAAGCACCCACGTTCCATTCGCAGCGGTGATCTGCTGGTCTACTACGCGGCAGGCCGCGGTGTGTTCCCGGCCGTGGTTGAAGTCGTATCCGACGATGTGCAGCAACGCCCGCAAGGCCCAATGCACTCGCCACGCTGGCCCTGGTACATGGCAGTCCGGAGGTTGCCCGGTTCGTCGTGGAACTTCGACGGCGATCCCACCGGGATTGTGATGGTCAGACGGTAGCGAGTTGAGCGGCGTCGTCGGTCTCGGTAGTCACCTCCAAGCGTTGTGGTGCGTTCGGGCTTTCGAGGGTGAGCTGTTGGCGTTCGATCGCGATCACGAGCTTGGAGAGGTCGGTGTAGCCGATCACGCGTCGGAACTGTTGCTCGGCTTGGAGCATCCCGGCGGCTGTCCATCGCTTGCGCATGTCGCCGTCCTGCCAGCGCTTGACGTTGCGCTGGGTGTGACGGACGATCTCGATCATCGACTCGATCGCGTTCGTCGAGGACAGCGTCTTTGCGAGGCGGCCGGTGATCCCGAGGCTCATCAGCGTGAGCGTCTCCGAGAGGCCCTCCCGCAGCGAGCCGGCCGCGTCCGGCCACGTGCGCTCGAAGCTCTGAGGCGAGCTGACCGAGTTGTTGCTCGGCCTCCGCAGTGTCCTTCAGCGCCCACGCCCCACGGATCCGGGCGAGGATCGCTGGGCGGTCGCGTTCGGGCAGCAGATCGAGCACATTGCGCTCCTTGTGACGGTGGCAGCGGTGCACGAGCGCGTGCTCGCCGAACACGTCCTTGATCGCCCGGCGCAGCGCCTTCCCGCCATCGAGGACGAACAGGATCGCCTGCCCGGGATCAAGGCCTCGGTTGACGAGGTCGGCCAGCAGCGTCCTGGCGAGCGTCGCGTTCTCCGTGCTGCCCTCCCACAGCCCGAGCGGGACCTTCACGCCCTCCGTCGTGACCCCCAACGCGACGACGTGGACACGCCCGGCGATCTCCAAGCCGTCGAGCATCATCACCGCCAGGCGCATGTCATCCAGCCGGCGGGCCATCAGCTCACCGAGTGCGGTGCGGGTCTTCTCGATGAACATCTCTGACACCGTGCTCTTCCTGGTCGATGTGGCGGTCCGCTCGACCTGCTCGCCGACCGGCTCCCCGACCCTGGCGAACTTCCGGGTTGACACCCCGACGAGCATCCGGTCCATCACCGCCCGCGTGAGCGGGTCACGATCAGCGAAATACTCATAGCTCGCAACCGGCAGCTCCCGCTCGTCATCAGCCGAGCGGACCCGCGGGCGACGAACAGCGACGCGCCGCCCGCCCAACGTCATCGACCCGTCCTCATGGCCATGACGCTTCGCGGATCGGTCACAGTTGTGCTTGCCCTTCGGGCCGACAACCTCGCTCACCTCGAGCTCCATCAGCTCGTGCACCACGCCCAGCCCGACACCGACGCTCAGCGCGAGCAATCCCTCCCGGGCGGCGCCGACAAGCTCACCGAGCGCCTCCTGAATCTGCGGAGGGAGCGAACCCTCGGCAGCCTCCACAGCCGTTACGACCTGCGGTCCCGATACCTTCTTCATGGCGGTTTCCTCCTGTCCTCTCGGACTTGGTTTGCGCCCCGAACGCTCCCAACCGGAGCGGACAGGGCGGGAGGGACCGCCATTTCAAAGTTCTACGAGATTTCGGGCA
>CAWCYP010000052.1:0-69575 GCA_963799735.1 uncultured Solirubrobacterales bacterium
GGGTCTCCCATAAACGTTTGACCGGAAACTCGCCTCTGGCGGCGAACAGGGACGTATGTTCCCGAGCCAGGAGGTGGTGATGCGTCCGCCGGAGGTGTTCGTGCGTGAGCTCTCGTTGGAGGAGGGTGCGCGCTTGAAGCAGGTCTCCAAGCGCGCCAAGTACCAGTCCAAGCGTCAGCGGGCGATGATTCTGCTCGCGTCCTCGACCGGGATGGGGGCCCCACAGATCGCTGGTCTGGTGCGCAGCGACGAGTCGCATGTGCGCAAGGTGATCCACGCGTTCAACGAGGAGGGGTTCGGTTCGCTGGACCCTGACTACCGGGGCGGGCGCCCAAAGAAGACGACGCCCGAGCAGCGCGAGCGCATCATCGCGGTCGCACGCACCCGCCCCGACCACCAGGGCGTCCCGCTGACTCGCTGGTCGTTGCCCAAGCTCGCCGCTCACCTGGCCGGCATGGGCGTCTGCTTGAGCGAGGAGGCGCTGCGCCTGACGCTGATCGGCGCAGGGCTATCCCACCAGCGCACGCGCTCGTGGAAGTGGAGCCCAGACCCCGACTTTCAGTCCAAGGCCGAGCGCGTGCTTTCGCTCTACAGAGCCAAGCCCGAGGACGGTGTGGTTGTCTGTTTCGACGAGATGGGACCTATCCAGTTGATCCCCCACCACGGCTCGGGCTGGGCGCCCGTGAAGCGGCCCGAGCGGCTGCGCGCGACCTACAAGAAGGATCTCGGGGTGCGCTACCTGTTCGGTGCCTACGACGTGCACCAAGACCGTCTCCACGGGCGCCTGCGCACGCACAAGAACGCCGTCGAGGTGCTCGCCTTCTACCGCCAGATCAGGATGCGCTACGACCCCCGCCTGCGGATCTACCTGGTCGCCGACAACCTCTCCACGCACAAGACCCCCGCGATCCGCGAGTGGGCCGAGACGAGCAACGTCGAGCTCGTCTTCACACCTACCTATGCGAGCTTCCTGAACCGCATCGAGTGCCATTTCTGGGCGATCGGCGAGTTCGTCGTCAAGAACGCCGACTACCCCGACTGGGACGCCCTCGCCACGGCGATGGCCAGCCACATCCACTACCGCAACGGACCCCACCGCGACCAACGCCTGATCAAGGCTGAGCGTCGCCTACTGATCGCGGCCTGAGCGAGGAGGTTTCAGGTGCAACGTTTATGGGAGACCCACTAGACCCCGTTCGCCTAGTGCAAGTCTTGGCGCAGGCCGGCACAGCAAGGCGTACGCAATGCAGGGTCAGCCCTGCGATGGCTGCGCTATCTTCCGAACGCGTTGCTCAAACGCGAGCTCCGTTTCGAAGTCGGCTTCTTGGGCGAACGTGGGACCCTCACGCTCGAGCAGCGCGATGAAGCCCTCGACCAACTCGGCGTCGAGCTGACGCCCGGCGATCTTCCGCAACTCGTCCATCGCATCCTGAGGGGTCATGGGCGAGCGATAGCTCTCACGCGAGGTCATCCGGTCGTAGGTGGAGCTGATCGCCACGATCCGCGAGGCCAGAGGGATCTCGTTGCCGATCAGCCCCGCGGGGTATCCGCCCCCGTCAACACGCTCGTGGTGGTAGAGGATCGCGTCGGCGACCGGGCCGTAGCCGTCGAGCTTGCCGACGAGCGCCGCCCCGTCCTGTGGGTGACGGTGGATCACAGCCATGTCCTCGTCCGTCAAGGACTCGGGGTGCAGGACGCGATCGGACCAAGTGAACTTGCCGATGTCGTGGAGTAGCCCGGCGGTGTGGACGATGTCCTGCTCCTCCTCGCTGCAGCCCACCTCGATCGCGAGGGCCTTCGCGTATCGGGCGACGCTGGCGGCATGCCGGGCCGTCGTACGATCGCGCAGCGCGAGCGCGTCCATGAGCGTTGAGAGCACCCCGAACTGCAGCGAGGCCAGTTGGATCGAGCGCGCTTCGAGTTGGTCGGCACGATCCTCGGAACGTAGCAGCGCGACGGTCAGTTGTTGGAAGATCAAGAGCACGACGACCGCTCCAATCAGCACCGGCAGGCCGAGGTTTGTATAGGCGACCGCCAGGATTGCCGCGAGCGCGCCTGCCGAGACTTGTCCTGGAAGTAGTGGGAGGAACTCACGCACCTGGCGGACCAGCGAGCGCCCCTCCTCAAGCCGCACGTCCAGCCCAATCAAGACAAAGTTGAGCGCAAGAGCCGCGATGAAAACGCCGAAGATGATGAGGCCGAAGCTGACGCCGTGCGTAATACGCTCGTTATGTAGATCGTGGACGCTACCTGCCAGTGCGAGGATCATCCACCCTCCGGCGAAGGGCACAACTCCAAATGCAGTGAGGTTACCCAGCCAGAAAGCCGGACGAAGGCGCCTGCGTGACGAAGTAAGAATCATCGCGGCAATGCCACACGCCGCGGCTGGGGCCGGACCGAGCAGGCCCATGGCCAACACGATCGCGACCAGCGAGGCGCTAAGCTCCCCGTCGTTGACCTCGACGCTAACCCACTGACCAAGGAGCGCGAGCACTAGCAACAGTCCGACGAGCAGCAGCGGACTCCATTCGTCGGCGCGGGAGAGCCACACGGCTGCGACGACCGTACCCACCAGCAGCAGAACCTCGGCGGCCCAGAAGAGACGTCTCGTGAGCTTGGGCGCGGGCATCATCGGCTCTGCCGTACTTATCGACCGGCGCGGCGTGGTACTTAATAGTGCTTTGTTAGGTTTTCACTCGCGTTGTGGTGGCCCGGGGAGTGGTAGGTCAGCGATGTCGATGCTTTGATGGCAGGTGGAGCAGCGGCCGGTCCAGCACTTGAAGATCGGCTGCAGCAGCCGCACGGTCTTCGGGAGTGTCAGGCCGGCCGCCGGGCTTTTGGGTGGAGGCGCTCCAGGGTGAGGAAGCCGTGGGCGGCCGTCACGAGGGCGGTGTGGTGGTACCAGCCGAGGTATGAGCGGCCCTCGTAGTGGTCGAGGCCGAGCTCGCCCTTCAGTTGTTTGTAGTCGAGCTCGATCTTCCAGCGCAGGCGTGCCAGGCGTGCCAGGCGCTCTGGCTTGGTGTTGGCGGGGAGGTTCGAGATCCAGTAGTCGCTGGGCTCACAGGCGCCCTTGGGCCACTCGGCGATCAGCCACTCCTCGCGCGGCGGAGCCTCACCGCCCGTCGCCCAGCGTGCGTCGTGCGCTCGCCAGTGGTGTGCGGAGCGCACGCGCACAAACGCAAAGCGGGAGGTGACCGGTCTGCCCTCGGGGCCGTCGCGGAACGCGACCGTCTTGAAGGCCTCATCACCGAGACGGGCGATCAGCGCACCGATCGACTCGGCCTCACGGTCCGGTCGCGGCCGGCTGGCACGCTTGCCGGCCGGTTCTGCGGGGACGGTGAACTCGGTCTCCTGCGAGAACACCGTCGTCTGTGGCGACACCGACAGCACATACTGCAGGCCGCCTTCGTCCAGGTGGTCGCGAAGCTCGGTGTTGTTGCCGTAGGCGCAATCGCCCAGCACCGGCGCCTTCTTGATCTTCCAGCCCGCGGCGCGCAGAGCCAGATCGACACCCATCTGCGGCTTGGTCTGAAAGACGACATCCTCGGGTATCTTCGCCTTGCGCCGGCGCTGCGCATCGGAGCACCACTCCTCAGGCAGATACAGCTCCCAGCCCAACGGCACCGTCCCTTTCTCGCCCACCGCATGCAGCGAAACCCCGAGCTGACAGTTCCCGGTCTTGCCCAGCGTCCCCGAGTACTGGCGCTTGACTCCCGGTGAGCGCTTGCCGTCCTTCACAAACCCCGTGTCATCAAGCACCCACGCCTGGAGATCGATCTCGCCCACGACACGCTGCGCCGTAGCCTTGACCACCAGCGCCGGATCCCACGTACTCACCGCCAAAAACTGCTGCAAGCTCTCATAGTCGGCCTCATCCCCCAGCCTCGCGACCATCGGTTCCAGCGACTTGCGAGCACCCTCCTCGACCAGCCCCCGCAGATACAAGCGACCGTTTGCAAGCTGCGCCGGCCGGTTCACCGCCTCGGTGAGCACCCCATCAGCGAACGCCTCCAAACGCTCACGCACCGCCGAGGGACCATCTACCTCTACCGACGCATCCGCCACTGCCACAGCCGCCATCATGACCTCCCCGCATCGAATAATCAACGCCAGAAGGATTCGCCACAACCACCACAAACTCCTACTGAAAAGCTAACAAAGCACTATTAAGGTGCCGAACAGCTAGTGCGGCAAGGGCTTGTGCGACTCGCTCACAGGGCTTCCGCCGCCGGTGTGTGCTCCTCACCCTCTACCCCTGGTCTTGGTCTCCTTCGTGAGACGCGAAGCAACGCAACCGAGGTCCCCGCGGTCCCCAGCCCGACGATCAGGAAAGCCACCCGTGATGAACTGAGCGCGACCAAGGCTCCGCCCAACGGCAGGCCGATCGCGACAGACAGGGCGGTTAGCGATTCGACCGCCCCCATCAGCCGGCCGTGCAGATTCTGCGGGCGTGAGGCGCTGGACCAGGCTGAAAAGCGACGGCAGCTCCACCCCGTTGCCGACGCCGCCGACCAGCGCGGCGACACACGCGAGACCGAGGGATGGCGCGGCCGCGAAGCCGACATAGGCGAGCCCGACCGCGAGCGTGCCTGCGCTCAGCAGCGCTCCCAGCGGGCGCCGCAGCGAGCGCGCGAAGACGAGGCTCCCGAGGACGGCGCCCGCTCCCCACATGGTCAGGAGCAGGCCAAAGCCCCGGTCGCCTGCGTGCAGGGTCGCCTTTGCGTAGGTGACCTCGATCGGCCCGGCGGACTTGGCGAAGACGAGCGCGACGCGCCTCCGCCAGCAGCAGCGCCGCGCAGGGTGGGCGCCTCGTTGATGTGCCGCCAGGCGGCGCGCAGGCGCGCGCGCACCGAGTCGCCGGCCTCCTCGATGTGGGGGTGCAGGTCGATCAGCAGCGCGCCGCAGATCAGGAACGAGCCGACGTCGATCAACAGCGCCGCCGGCGCGCCTGCAGTGGCGACCACGACGCCGCCGAGCACCGGGCCGAGTACGAACGTGGCGGAGAAGGCGACGTTCAGCGCCGCGTTCGCCTTGCGCTCGGCCTCCTGGGCGTTCTCCTCGCGGCTCTCGTCGGGTCGCGTTTCGTCGCCGGGCTGGGCTTCAACCTGATCGCGGGCGGCCTTTGCCACCTCCGCGCGCAGCAGCGCGCTGGCGGCCAGCGCCGCCGTTCCGTCGAGCGCCGACGAGCAACAGCACGGCCGGCAGCCAGAAGTGCCACAGCACCAGGACCGCGAGCCCGGCGGTCGCGACCGCCTCGAAGAGATACAGCGCCGCTCAGCTCGCCGCGGCGGGCGGACGCCTCGACCCGCGCGACGACGGCGGGGACGACGAACGCGGGCAGCGCCTGCGCCGAAACGAGCAGCGCTGCGACCGCGATCGCGCTGTGCGTGTGGTCGAACACGGCCAGCGACAGCGCGACGTAGCCCGAACCACGTGCCCAGCCGGTTGACGGTGTAGGCGGCGACGATCCGTCGCAGCCGCGGAGAGCGCAGGGGCTGGGGCGCGGTCGCAGTCGTCGTCGATGACACCGAGACGCCACGCTACAGGCCGCTTGAGATGGCAGCGAGCGCTGCAACACCGATCCCGCTCAGTGGAGCGGTTCGAGCGGGAAGGGCGGAGTGCGAGGGTTGAGGCGATCAGCCGCGCCCGCCCGCGGCCGCCGGCGGGGGTTCCTCGACGCAGACCACCGGCAGTCCTGGGTGGCGACGGCCGAGCAGGTGCATCAGCGACTCCGTGTCGGCGTCGTCGAGGTCGCCCGCGAGGATCACCATGCGGCTGGACCGAGCGCGCTCGAGCACTTCGGCGACGTCGTTCGCTTCGGCGAACACGGTGCGCGGCGGCAGCGTCGCGCGAAGCTCTGCGCGCAGGGCCTCGCACCGCCAAGCGTTCGCGCCCACCAGCAGCACGGACGCGGTCTCCTGCGGCGCGGCGCGCTTTGAGCAGCCTGAGCGCCGGCCGGTGAGGGCGCTCGCGGGAACGGCGCGGTGAGACGATCGGGCTCATTGCAGGAGCGCCTTGGGGATCGGGATGGACGTCGGGGATCGGGATGCGGGCGTCGGCGAGCGCCGCGGAGGGATCGGAGAACCGCCAGCTCTCAGAAAACATCAGGTCCGCTTCGACGCTTTCGCGCGCTCCGGCGCGACTGAGGGCGGACAGTCCCGCGAAGCCGGCGGCCGTCAGGGTCAACCAGGTTGTGAGGATGCCTATGGCGATCATGTCGTGAGCTCCTTTGCGGTCCTGCCGCGCTGGCTGGGAGAGGGGATGCGCGTCATAGCCGACATGATGGGTCCTCGCGGGCCGTTTGTCTGTCGGGCGGATGGTGCCGATCGTGTCGTCCTGAAGGTGCCGATCTGTGTCGTCCCGCCGAGGCGATTCGTGTCGTCCCTTCAAGCCGTCGCGAGTGGTCTGGAGGACGCGCTACCGTGTGCGCCAATGCAGGAGGGCATGCCAGGGCTGGACAGGCCGATCACGGTGATCATCGCCGACGATCACGCGGTCGTGCGCGACGGCATCAGGACCGTGCTCGAGCGCGAGGATGGCGAGTTCGACGTCGTCGCCGAAGCGGCCGACGTGCCGTCGACGGTCAGGGGGGTGCGCGAGCACAAGCCGGACCTGCTGACGCTCGACCTGACGATGCCGGGCGGGTCGAGCCTGGGGGCGCTGCCGTCCTGCTTCGTGGCCCATCCGACTCTGGCCGTGGCGATCCTGACGATGCGCGAGGACCCCGAGTACGCCAGGCAGGCGCTGCGCGCGGGGGCGCGCAGCTACGTGCTGAAGGAGGCCGAGCCGGCCGAGCTGCTGCAGGCGTTCAGGCTGGCGGTCGCCGGCGGCAACTACCTGCACCCGCGCCTGGGCGCGCTGATGGCCGCCGGCGAGGAGTCCCCGGCCGACGGTGTCGCCCTCTCAGAGCGCGAGCGCGAGGTCGTGCGGTTGATCGCCAACGGCTACACCAATCCGCAGATCGCTGAGCAGCTGCACGTGGCCGAGCGCACCGTCAAGACCTATCGCGCCCGCGCGATCGAGAAGCTCGGGTTCAGCTCGCGCGCGGAGATCACCGCCTACGCCCGCAAGCTCGGGCTGGTCGATTAGCGGCCACTGGAGTACGTCGACGCAAACCCTGGCGCGCTTCCTACACTCCTCGCAGTGACCGACCGCAACCGCTGGATCGCCCTCTACGTGCTGTGCGTGGGGGTGCTGATGATCGTCCTCGACGCGACCGTCGTCAACGTCGCGCTGCCGTCGATCCAGGACGACCTCGGCTTCTCCCAGTCGAGCCTCGCGTGGGTCGTCAACGCGTACCTGATCGCCTTCGGCGGCCTGCTGCTGCTGGCCGGACGGCTCGGCGACATGATCGGTCGCAGGACGCATCTTCATGGCGGGCCTCGTCGTGTTCACCGGGGCGTCGCTGACGTGCGGGCTCGCGCAGAGCCAGGAGATGCTGGTCGCGGCGCGCTTCGTCCAGGGCGTCGGCGGCGCGATGACCTCCGCGGTGATCCTCGGCATGATCGTCACGATGTTCCCGCGAGCCGCGCGAGCAGGCCAAGGCGATCGGCGTCTACGGCTTCGTCGCCTCCGCCGGCGGCTCGGTCGGGCTGCTGGCCGGCGGCGTGCTGACCCAGGCGATCAACTGGCACTGGATCTTCTTCATCAACGTCCCGATCGGCATCGCCACGGGCGTCGTGGCGCTGCGGCTGCTGCATCGCGACGAGGGCATCGGCTTCGGCGCGGGCGCCGACATCCCGGGCGCGGTGCTGATCACGAGCTCGCTGATGCTCGGCGTCTACACGATCGTCAAGCCGGCCGCGGACTACGGCTGGGGCTCTGCCCGCACGCTCGAGCTCGGCGGCGTCTCGCTGCTGCTGCTGTGCGCGTTCCTCGTGCGCCAGGCGCGGGCGCGCAACCCGCTGATACCGCTGCGGATCTTCCGCTCGCGCAACGTCTCCGGAGCCAACGTCGTGCAGGCGCTGATGGTCGCCGGGATGTTCGGGATGTTCTTCCTCGGCGCCCTGTACCTGCAGCGCGTGCTCGGCTATGACGCGCTGGAGATCGGCCTGGCGTTTTTGCCCGCCACGATCGTGATGGGGATCCTCTCCCTGCGCTACTCCGAACGGCTGATCATGCGCTTCGGCGCCAGGACGATGCTGTTCCCCGGCCTCGTCCTGATCGGCGCCGGACTGCTCCTGTTCGCCCGCGCGCCCGTGCACGGCGAGTACCTGACCGACGTCCTGCCGGTGATGCTCCTGCTCGGCTTCGGCATCGGCAGCTCGTTCCCCGCGCTGATGACACTGGCGATGTCCGGCGCCACGCGGGAGGACGCGGGTCTGGCCTCGGGGCTGGTCAACACCGCGGCGCAGGTGGGCGGCGCGCTCGGCCTGGCGGTGCTCGCCACGCTGTCGGCGACCCGCTCGAAGCACCTGATCTCGAGCGGCAAGCCCACCGCGGTCGCGCTGGTCGGGGGGTACCACCTTGCGTTTCTCATTGGCGCCGGGCTGATGGCGGTGGCGATGGTCGTCGTCGTGACTGTCCTGCGCCCGGAGATCCGGCCGGCCGGGCACGGGCAGATGGATATGGGCGCGGCGCAGGCGGGAGCGCCGGAGCGCGCGACAGCGGAGAAGGAGTTGTCCGAGGCGGCGTAGGCCGCGATGTCGGTCTCGGCCGTTGTGGTCGAACCGGCGCTACGCTCCAACGATGGCGTCGACAAGCTCGCAGGTCCCCGCCGAGGGCTACCGGCTGACCGGTATCTCCCCGCGAGCGTTCCAGCACCCAGCCGATCGCGCCGCGACCGCCGCGCTCGGCTCGATTCCCTACCTCGACAAGGTCGTGCGCAAGCTGATCGAGCTCGGCTACGAGCGCGCGTTGCGCCAGAGCTATCTCGGCTCCTCGGTCCGGCTCTCCGAAGACCAGCTCGGCGACGTCTACCGCGAGCACGCGATCGCCTACGCCACGCTCGACATGCAAGAGGTGCCCGACCTCTACCTCACCCAGTATCCCTCCCCGAATGCGCTCGCCATCGGCGCACGTCACCCGATCGTGGTTGTGCGGTCCGAGCTCGTCCACCTGCTCGACACGCCCCAGCGGCGCGCTGTGTTCGCGCACGAGGCGGCGCACATCCTCGCCGACCATCAGCTCTACAACACGGCCCTCTACATCCTCGTCCTGCTCACGCGCTCCTCGCGTCTGCCGCTCCCGCTCGCACCCGTCCGCACCGCGCTGCTGGAGTGGTCCCGCGCGACCGAGCTCAGCGCCGACCGCGCCGCCGCGCTCGTGACCCGCGACCCGCTCGTGGTCTGCCGCACGCTCATGTGCCTGGCCGGCGGCGCCATGGTCGACGAGCTTGACCTCGACGAGTTCATGCGCCAGGGGCTCGACTACACCGAGTCCGGCGGCGGCCTCGAGCGCCTGACGCGCCTGCTGCTCGATCTCGGCGTCACCCATCCGCTGCCCGTCCGGCGCACCCACGAGTTGATGGCCTGGGTTCGCTCCGGTGAGTACGATCGCATCGTCGCCGGCGAGTATCTCCGGCGTGAGGATCCGATCGACGCCCGCGCCGACGGCGGCGAGGCCGTCTCCTTCTACGCCGAGCGCGTCCGCGACGCCTTCCGCGACGCGGGCGAGTCCATCAACTCCGCCGGCCAACAGTTGGCTGGCTGGCTGCGCGGGGATGGGGGCGGAGAGGATGTCGAGGACAGCGGGGACGCATAGCCGAGCACTGTCGGTCTACGCGACGTCGCGCGCTGGTCGATCCGCTGGCTGATCAGATATCGGCCGATCTCGACCGGCGATACGGCAGGGCGTCCGGCCAGCGGCACGGTCAGACGCATCATGGTCCCCTGGCCCGGCGCCGGCACAAGCTCCAGCTCGCCGCCGACCAGCTCTGCGCGCTCGCGCATGCCCGACATGCCGAAGCCGCCCTCCAGGCCGTCGCCACGCGGGCCGAGCCGGTCGGCTTCCGGCAGTCCCTACACCGTCGTCGGTGACCGACGCTCTGACGATGCCGTCACGCTCGCTCACGCTGACGAGCGCGTGTGTGGCTTGCGCGTGGCGGCTGACGTTGGTGAGCGCCTCCTGCACGACCCGGTAGATCGTGCTCTCGAGCTCGGGGTCCAGCCGCTTGCCGTGGTGCTCGGGGCCGAGGTCGATCTCGCTCTGCACGTCCAATCCATCGATCGCCTGCATGCGCCGCGCGAGCGCCTCCAGCGCGGCCTCCAGGCCGAGGTCGTCCAGGGCCGCGGGGCGGAGCTCGGTGATCAGATGGCGCAGGCCGTCGATCTCCTCGCCCAAGCCCTCCAGCACGGTGTCCACAGCGGCGCTCAGCGCATCGCGTTCGTCGGTGTCGCGCGCGGTGGCGAGCTTCAGCCGCAGCGCTCCCAAACCCTGCACCGTCTCGTCGTGGATCTCCCGCGCCCAGCGCGTGCGCTCGCGCTCGCGCGCCTCCATGCCGTAGCGCAGCCGCTCGATCTCCACCGAGCGCTCGGCCGCCAGCCGCTGGGCGACGCTCGCCGCGAACGCGCTCAGCGCCTGCCTGTCCGGGTCCCTGAAGCCGGCGTCGCGGCGCAGCGCGATCACCAGACCGCCGCCCTGACCCTCCATGCTCAGCGGCTCGACGAGCACCGCGCGCGCCTCGATCCCAAGTTCGTGCAGCAGCGCGGCGTCTTCTCCACGGGGCGATCCAGCGCCACCGGCTCGCCCGCCCGGTAGAGCGCGCCGAGCGCGCTGCCTTCGACGGGCACGATCCGCAGTCGCGGTTTGCTTTCGCCGCTGGCGGCCGCGACGCGCAGCTCGCCGCGCTCCTCGATTACCATCAGCAGCGAGCTGGCGTCGAGCAGCGCCAGGCCGCGATCGGCCATCAGGCGCAGCAGCCACAACTCTGATCCGGTGAGCACCGCGCGAGATTATGGCCTATGGGTCTGTCGCTGCGTGAACTATGAGTCCGTCGCCGCGAACCCCTCGCGTTCGCGCTGCGCGGCCGCGCGTGTCTGCGCCAGCAACTGCGCGCCGCTGAGATCCTCGCGCCAGGCGGCCAGCCCGACCGAGACGCGTAACGGCTGGCGAATCCCGCCGGCTTCGATCTTGATCGCACGAAGCCTGTCGATCAGGCGCCGTGCGACGATCTCCCCGCGCGGGCCGTCCGTGCCCGGCAGGACGACCAGCAGCTCGGTGTCGCTCGGCCGGCCGACGCGATCGAAGCGGCGCAGCTCGCGCAAAAGCGCTGGACCGGCGTAGGCGAGCGCCTGCTCGGGCAGCTCGCGCCCGTGTCGCGACGCGAGCTCCGCGAGGTCCTCGATCGCCACGAGCAGGCAGCTCAGCGGCGTGCCGTACCGTCCCGCCCGGTTGATCTCCTCCTCCAGCCGGTCTTCGAGCGCGATGACCGACAGGCAGTCGATCCGCTCGCGCAGGCCCTGCCGACCCTCCTGAGAGGGCGGGTCGACGCGTCGATGGGGGTCGCTGGCAGCCATGCCTGTCGGGCGGAGGAGTCGTACGTGCGAGCCGCTCTTCCTGCGGGATCCGTCCCGCCGCCTGTCTCGTCGATTATGCCTGCTCTGAGCGATCCTGTCACCTCACGCAAGCGCGCCCCCATTCGCCCCCATTCTCGCACACGCCCGCGCAAGGCGGAAAACGTCCGTACGCGCAGTCTCTCTCTCCCCTATCCATCCCCCTCGGCTGCTAGACATGCGCGAAGAATGCTGTGCGAGCTGAACGTCGAGAACCTGCTCCTGATCGAGCGCGCCCAACTGCGGCTCGCTCCGGGGCTGAACGTGCTCACGGGCGAGACAGGCGCCGGCAAGACCGTGCTCGCGCACGCGCTGGACCTGCTGTTGGGGGGCCGCGCACGGCCGGGGATCGTGCGCCCCGGCGCGAGCGAGGCCTACGTCGAGGGCGTGTTCCAATTGTCCGACGCGCTCCGCAAGGAGCTCGCGGAGCGACTGCCGGCAGACGCGCAGGAGATCGTCCTCGCCCGCCGGATCGACGCCGATGGACGTCGCACGCGCGCCTATCTGAACGGTCGTGTCGCGACCGTCGCCGACCTGCGCGACCTCGGGGCCCGGCTCGTTTCGTTCTACGGCCAGCACGAGCATCGCAAGCTGACCTTCGCGGGCGCACAGCTGCAGATCCTCGACGATCTCTGCGGCCCGGAGCAGCCGGCGCGTCTGCGCGCGTGCGCCGAGGCATACCGCCTGAGCGAGCACCTGCAGGCAGAGTTCGTGCAGTTGCGCGAGCTGGGCCAAGCGCGCGAGCGCGAGATCGACCTGCTCGATCACGAGCTCGCTGAGATCGAGGAAGTCGCCCCGGACGAATCCGAGTACGAGCGCCTGCTCGCCGCGCGCGAGCGACTGCGACGCCTGGACGCGCTGTGCTCCGCCGCCGGCAATGCCGCGCAGGGGCTCGCTCCGGACTCGGCGGAGCACCCGGGTGCCGTGGCGCTGCTCGCGGCCGCGGCGGCACGGCTGGACGCCGTGGCGGGTGTCGATCCAGCTCTGGATGCGCTCAGCGAGCGCCTATGCGCGATCGTCGTCGAGTCCCAGGATCTCGCGGCGGAGTTGCGCGACTACGGCGAACGTCTCGCCGGCGAGGACGGCTCGCTGGAGGAGGTCGAACAGCGCCTCGCGGCGACAGAGCGGCTGATTCGCAAGCACGGCGGCTCGATCGCGGCTGTGCTCGCATACGCCGAGCAGGCCCGCACACGACGCGAGGAGCTCGATCGCGTGCAGGGCGCGCTCGCACAGACCGAAGAACGCCTGACACATGCGCGCGCGGAGCTGGAGCGGCAAGTTGCAGACTTGCGCCGCGCACGCGAGCGGGCGGCCCCGCGCCTGGCGGCCGCCGTTACGGAGCAGCTCGCCGCGCTCGCGATGGCGGATGCGGAGTTCGATGTGGTGCTCTGCGCGCGCCCGCCCGGCCCCAGTGGCGGGGACTCGGTCGAGCTGACGATCGCCCCCAACCCGGGCGTTCCCGCCGGCCCCCTGCGCGAGATCGCCTCTGGCGGAGAGCTCTCGCGAGTGATGCTCGCCGTGATCACCGCGTCCAATGGCGGTGGCGAGCCTGAGCCCAAGAAGGACGCGCGCGGCGCCGGCGCCAAAGAGGCCGAAAGCGCCGGCCAGGGAGACATCTCACCCGAGCAAGCAACACTGGTGTTCGACGAGATCGACGCCGGCATCGGCGGTCACACCGCACGCGCGGTTGGCGAGCGCCTGCGGGCGCTGGGCGAGACGAGGCAGGTCCTGTGCATCACCCACCTGCCTCAGATCGCCTCGCTGGGTGCCCGGCATTTCTCGATCGTCAAGGACACTTCCGCCGACCCCACGCTGGCCACGGTCGTGCAGCTCGGCGAAGGCGAGGTCGTCTCCGAGCTGGTCAGGATGCTCGGCGCCGAGGACGCCGACAAGACGGCCCGCCGTCACGCCAGGGATCTGCGCAAGGCCGCCTGATCGCTCTCACACGGTGCGCGCCTCGCCCGGCGGCCGTTACTCTCGCTGTCAATGGCCGCGACCAAGCAGCCACCGAGCATCGCCCTGCAGCCCGCGCGGTCAGACGAGCACGCCCCGGTGCGGACAGTCAGCGGTTCGGCGCGGTTGGGGCGCAGGACGAAGCTCCTGGTCCGGCATCTGGCGCACGGGGAGATCGCGGTGATCGACCACCGCGACATCGACCGGGTCTCCGCCGAGGAGCTGATCGCCGCGGGCGCCGCGGCGGTGCTCAACTGCAAGCCCTCCTCGAGCGGCACCTATCCGAACCTCGGGCCGCAGCTGCTGGTCGAAGCGGGCGTCCTGCTGGTCGACCTGCCCGACGACTCGCTGTTCGAAGAGCTGTCCGACGGAGAGCGGATCGTCGTGCAGGGCGGGGAGGTGCGCCGGCGCGAAGCGCGGACGGCGAGCGTTCGGCACGCGCCGGGGCGCTCGTGCAGGGAAGGGTGCTCGACCGTGCCGGCGTGCGCGCGGAGACGGAGGCCCGCCGGCGCGAGGTCGGCGAGGCGCTCGAGCGGTTCGCGCGCAACACGATCGAGCACATGCGCGAGGAGCGCGAACTGCTCGCCGGGCGGATCGATCTGCCCCGCTTCGACACCGACTTCCGCGATCGCTCCGTCCTCGTGGTCGTGCGCGGCGTCGGCTGCCGGCGCGACCTGCGCGCGCTGCGCCCGTTCATCCGCGACATGCGCCCGGTGCTGATCGCCGTCGACGGCGGCGCCGAGGCACTGCTGGAAGCGGGGCTGTGCCCGGGCATGATCGTCGGCGACATGGACTCCGCCGGCGAGGTGGCACTCCGCTGTGGCGCGGAGCTGGTCGTGCACTCCTATCCCGACGGCCGCGCGCCCGGTCGCGCGCGGCTGGAGGAGCTGAGCCTGCCCTACAAGCTCGTCCCGGCGCCCGGCACCAGCCAGGACGTGGCGATGCTGATCGCGGCCGAGAAGGGCGCGCGCCTGATCGTCTCGGTCGGTTCGCAGTTCAATCTCGTCGAGTTCCTGGACCGCAACCGCGAGGGCATGTCATCCACGTTCCTGACGCGCCTGCGCATCGGCGAGATCCTCGTCGACGCCAAGGGCGTCAGCCGCCTCTACCGTCCGCGGCCGGGCCTGACCCCGCTGCTGGTCGTGATCGTCGCGGGGCTGATCGCGATGGTCGCCGTCGTGGCGCTGACGCCGGCGCTGCGGGACGTCGTCGAACTGCTGTGGCTGAAGCTGCAGCTCCTGTTCGGCGCGGGCTGAGCCGCCCTCCTGCAAGAGTCCCGATCCGAGAATGTTCGACTACCGCTACCACGCGCTCTCCCTCGCGGCCGTGCTGCTGGCGCTGGCGGTCGGCGTGCTGATCGGCGTGGCGATCGGCGACTCCAACCTCGTCTCCTCCGCCAAGAGCGGCATCGTCGCCGACCTCAACTCCGAAGTCAACGGCGCGCGCCGGCAGGCGGGGCAGCTGCAGGACAAGCTGGCCGAGGAGGAAGCGTTCGCGAGCGGCCTGTATCCACTGGCGGTTCATGACCTGTTGAGCGGGCGCAGCATTGGCCTGGTGTTCCTCGGCGAATCCTCCGATCAGATCGACGGGCTGGTGCGCTCGGCGGTGACGCAGGCCGGGGGCAACCTGTCGATCGTGGTCGCGGTGCGCGAGCCGCTGGACCTGCACGGGATCGGCGGCGAGGCGGCCGGCACGCGCTACGCGACGCTGGCCGCCTCAGCCGGCGCTGGTCGGACGCTTCGGCGAGCTCGCGGGCAAGCAGCTGGTCAGCGGCGGGCAGCTGGTCGGCCGCGAGCTGCTCAGCCGCGTGCGCGGCAGTCTGCTGAGCGCGTTCGACGGGCAACTCAGCCGCCTGGACGGGCTCGTCGTGGTGCGCGCGGATCCGACGGGGATGAGCCCCGAACAGGGCGCAGGCGAGCACCGCCTTCGAGACGGGCCTGCTGAGCGGGGTGGCGGCGGTAGGAGTGCCCACGGTCGGCGTCGAGCTGACCGGCACCGAACCTTCGCAGGTGCCGTGGTATGAGAGCAGGAACCTCTCGAGCGTGGACGATCTCGACGCGCCCGCCGGACAGGCCGCGCTCGTGTATGCGCTCGCGGGGGCGCACGGCGCGTACGGGGTCAAGCCCACGGCCGACTCGCTGCTGCCGAGCGCCGTGCCATAACGAACGCCCCGTCCGCCTGCGTCGCTAGCTTGCCGACATGCGCGCTCTGCCGTTCGTGATCGCCCTCGTGCTTGCGGCGATCCTGGCCCAGCGGGCGCTGCGCGCCCTGCGCGCGGGTGGGCATATGCGGCCCAACTACCGCGGGCGCGTGCTCCCGTTCCCGTTCGGCGTGCTCATCCTCGCCGCCGCTCTGCTGGCGCTCGTGCCGCTCACGCTGATCGAACGGCTCGCACACACCGCCATCCTGTATCCGCATCTGATCCCGGTCGCGGTGTACGCGCTCGGGGTCGCCTGTCTCGGGCTGATCGACGACACGCTCGGCGGTGCGAGCTCGGGCGCCCCCGACCCCCGGGGCTGGCGCGGTCACGGGACGGCGGCGATGCGCGGCGAGCTGTCCACCGGCGCGCTGAAGGCCGCGGGTTCGCTCGGGCTGGCGCTGCTGGCGAGCAGCTACGCGGCGGCGGGCCTGTCGATCGGGCGCTGGCTGCTGGCTGCCGCCGTGCTCGTGCTCGCCACGAACGCGCTGAACCTGCTCGACCTGCGCCCCGGCCGCGCGATGAAGGCGTTCGTGCTGCTCGGAGCGGGCCTGACGATCGGCTCCCGCGAGCTGCGCTCGCTGTGGACGCTCGGCCTGTTCGTGGGGCCGGCGCTCGTGGCCGGCGTGTATGACCTGCGCGAACGGGCGATGCTCGGCGACACCGGCGCCAACCTGCTCGGCGGTCTTGCCGGTCTGTGGCTGATCCTGACCCTGTCGGGGACGGGTCAGCTGATCGCCCTCGCCGTGCTGGTCGTCATCACCGTCTACGGCGAGCTGCGTTCGATCTCGGAGCTCGTGCAACGGGTGCCGCTGCTGCGCGGGCTAGACTCCTGGGGCAGGCCCTCCTAGCCCGTTCAAATGACACCGCACTCCTCCGACCGCCGCGCGGACACCCCCTCGAAGACCCGGTTCGTATTCGTCACCGGCGGCGTCGTTTCCTCGCTCGGCAAGGGCATCGCCGCGGCTTCGATCGGGCGGCTGCTGGTCGCGCGCGGGCTGAGCGTGGCGATGCAGAAGTTCGACCCCTACATCAACGTCGATCCGGGCACGATGTCGCCGTATCAGCACGGCGAGGTGTTCGTCACCGAGGATGGCGCGGAGACCGATCTGGACCTCGGCCACTACGAGCGCTTCACCGACTCCAACACCAGCCGCGCGTCGAACGTCACCGCGGGGGGTGTGTACGACACCGTCATCCGTCGCGAGCGCCGCGGTGACTATCTCGGCGGCACGGTCCAGGTGGTGCCGCACATCACCGACGAGATCAAGCAGCGGGTCGCGCTGATCGCCGAGTCAAGCGACGTCGACTTCGTCATCACCGAGATCGGCGGGACAGTCGGCGACATCGAGTCGCTGCCGTTTCTGGAGGCCATCCGCCAGTTTCCCGTCGATGTGGGCAGGCGGCGCTGCATGTACATCCACCTGACCCTCGTCCCCTACATCGGGCACGCGGGTGAGCTGAAGACCAAGCCGACCCAGCATTCAGTCAACGAGCTGCGGCGCATCGGGATCGCGCCGGACATGCTGATGTGCCGCTCCGAGGGCGCGCTGTCGGGAGAGATCCGCAAGAAGATCGCGCTGTTCGCCAGCCTCCCGATGGACGCCGTGGTGTCCGCGCGCGACGTCGATGACATCTACAAGGTGCCGCTCGTGTTCAGAGAGCAGGGCGTCGACGATTTCATCCTCGAGCACTTCGGCCTGGAGGCTGCGCCAGCGCCCGAGCTCTCCGGCTGGCGGGAGCCGATCGAACGCGCCGAACGGGCGACTGACACGGTCACGATCGCGCTCGTCGGCAAGTACGTGCAGCTCGCCGACGCCTACCTCTCGGTGTCGGAGGCGCTGCGCCATGCGGGCGCGCAGCAGGGCTGTAAGGTGCAGATCGAGTGGATCGATTCAGAGCGCTTGGAGGACCCTGCCTCGGGCGCCGCCGGGCGGCTCGCCGCCGCGGACGGCATCCTCATCCCCGGAGGCTTCGGCGGGCGCGGGATCGAGGGCAAGATCGCCGCCGCTCAGATCGCGCGCGAGCGGCGCATTCCGTACCTGGGCATCTGCCTGGGGATGCAGGTCGCGGTGGCGGAGTTCGCCCGGCACGTGGCGGGCATGGACGGCGCCAACTCGACCGAGTTCGATCTCGAGACCCCCTATCCCGTCATCGACCTGCTGCCCGAGCAGAAGGAGATCGCCGATCTCGGCGGAACGATGCGCCTCGGCGCCGACCCGATCAAGCTCCATGACGGCACCCGCGCGCGAGCCATCTACGCTGGCGAAGCGGTCGTCTACGAGCGCCACCGCCATCGTTACGAGGTCAACAACCTGCTGCGCAAGCGCTTGCAGAGCGCCGGCCTGACGGTATCGGGCACCTCACCGGACGATCGGCTCGTGGAGACGATCGAGCTGGAGGATCACCCGTTCTTCGTCGCCTCCCAGTTTCACCCCGAGTTCAAGTCCCGCCCAGAGCGCCCGGCGCCGCTGTTCCGCGAGCTCGTCGCGGCCGCGCTGTCCTACTCCCAGTGCGGCGCCGAGGACGAGGGAAGAACAGTCGTCGCTGCAGCCGAAGACGCCATAGCGCCCGTCGCTCGCTCGTGAGCGCCGCTGCGGATCACTCTCTCGGCGATCGGACCGGATCCGGCGCGGAGCTTGCGAGTGCGCCTCAGACGTTGCGCGTGCAAGCCGTGTTCACGGACGTGGACGAGCGGCACGCGGACGAGATCGCAGCCGAGATGATCGCTCGCGCACACGAGCTCGCCAACCTGCCGGAGTGGGAGTGCGACGTCGACGTGAGCGTCCAGTTGAGCTCGCCGGACGATGAGGCCGGCGCCCGCGGTGGGCGCGCCCGATAGCTTGCAGCTCCCATGTTGAAGCTGCGCCGCGCCACCGTCATCGATGTCGGACCACCGGACGGCCCCGAGCAGGATCTCGTGGTCGAGCTCGGCGGGAGCCCGCGGCCGGCGATCGCCGATATCGCGCTCGTCGGCGCCGCACAGGCGGGGGACGAGGTGATCGTCAACGCGCAGGCGCTGGATCTCGGCCTCGGCTCTGGCGGGTTCGACATCGTGCACGTCAACCTCACACGCGGCCTGAGTGGCGATGGCGCGCCCGGCGCGAGCGTGATGAAGCTCAACTACACGAGCCTGCAGCATGCCGTCCGGCCCGTCGAGGAAGAGCCCCTGAGCCTTCCGCTTGACCGGCCCGTGGCGGTGCTCGCGCTGCACGGCCAGCTCGCCCCGGTCGCGTGGGCGTTCGCGCAGGCGTCTGGGAATGCTCGTCTCGGCTACGTGCAGACCGAGGGCGGCGCGCTGTCCGGCGGGCACTCGCGCACCGTTCGCGCGCTGCGCGAGCAGGGGCTGCTCGCCGGCCACCTCACGGCGGGCGCGGCGTTCGGTGGTGAGGGAGAGGCGATCACGACCGCCGGCGCGCTGCACCACGGCCTGAGAGCCCTCGGCTGGGACGCTGCGGTGTGCGGACCGGGGCCGGGGATCGTGGGTTCCAGCTCGCCGCTCGGCCACGGGGGCCTGTCGGCGCTGGACAGCGCTCACGCGGCGCTCGCGCTCGGCTGTGAGGCGTTGCTGGTGGCGCGGATGTCTTCCGGAGATCCCCGCGCGCGCCATCGCGGCATCTCTCATCACACGCTCACTGTTCTGGATCTACTGCTGGCGCCGGTTACGGTCGCGCTGCCCGCGGGCATGCGTTCGCCTGTCGGCGCCGATCTGCGGGCCGGACTCGGGGCGGTGTTCGGCGGAGCGATGTCCAGCCGGCCCCGTCTCGAGCTCGACGTCGAGCGACCGATCACAGATCGGCCAGCGCGCATAACGCGCCACGACTGGCGCCGCGCCGTGGTCGATCTGCCCGCGTACGGCGCCTCGGGGCTACCGGCGCAGACGATGGGCCGTGGTCTGACCCAGGACCCGCTGTTCTTCGGCGCCGCTTTGGCCGGTGGCACGGCGCTGGCAGAGCTCGCGGCACGGGCCCGTGACGATGGGGATGGCCCGGCGGGCGAGCGTGCCGGTGAGCATGGCGACCGATCGACGGGACCGCCGGGGCAGCCGGTGGTGGGGGGCACCGCCGCTGACCCAGCGCTTCGCGACCCAGTCCTTCGGGCTGTGTGCCCGCGCCCCGGTGGTCAACGGGCAGGAGCCGGCGAGCTGGACGCGAAGCTCCATATGTGAGCACCACGTCCGCGTCACCGTCGACCGGCGAGCTCGAGCCGCTCGCGCTCGAGTTTCTCGCCTACCTCGAGCTCGAGCGGGGCCTGTCGCTCAACACACTGGCCGCGTACCGTTCCGACCTGCTGCAGTTCGGCGAGTTCCTGCGCCGGCGCGAGGTCGGTCCGCTGCGGGCGCGGCACGGCGATCTCGCCGCGTTCCTGGCCGAGCTCGCCGCCGATGGGCCGACCCCACCCGTCTCGGCGGCGACTCTGCGGCGCAAGACGGCGTGCCTGCGCTCGTTCTACAGGCACCTGCGCCGCGAAGGCGTGATCGCGCACGACCCGACCGCGGATCTGCACGGGCCGCGGCGCACGCAGCGCCTGCCGACGGCGCTGACGCGTGGAGAGGTGACCAAGCTGCTGGGCGAGCCGCGCGGGAGCGAGCCGCTGGCGCTGCGCGACCGGGCGCTGCTGGAGCTGATGTATGCGTGCGGGCTGCGCGCCTCGGAGGCGACGGGCATGGAGCTGCGCGACATCGATCTCGAGGAGGGCGTTCTGCGCGCCCGTGGCAAGGGCGCCAAGGAGCGGATCGTGCCGATCGGCTCTCGCGCTGTCGCCGCCACGCATGTGTATCTGCAGCGGGGACGCCCGGCGTTGGTCGGCGTGCAGGTGCAGTCGAAGCTCCTCGTCAACCGCCGCGGTCGTGGGCTGACGCGCCAGGGGCTGTACAAGATCGTCCAGGGCCACGCGCGCAGGGCCGGTCTCGATGAGAAGATGAGCCCGCATACGCTGCGCCACACGTTCGCCACCCACCTGCTCGCCGGCGGTTGTGACCTGCGCTCGCTGCAGGAGATGCTCGGCCACTCGGATCTCGCGACCACCCAGGTCTACACCCATCTCTCGGCCGAGCGCCTGAAGGACGTCTACTTCGACGCGCACCCCCGCGCCAAGCGGCGGGGATAGGCGGCAACCTCGCTCGACGAATGCAGGCCGATCGGGATACGTGCGCCGGGGAGGAAGGCCCATCGGGCCGGCGTGCGTTCGTGCTGGTGATCGACGCGTGCGGCGTGGGAGCGCTGCCGGACGCGGCCGAGTACGGCGATGAGGGCACGAGCACGCTCGCCCATGTCGCCGAGGCGGTGGGGGGACTGCAGCTGCCGGCGCTCGAGGCGCTCGGCCTGGGTTCGATCCTGGCGCTCGAGGGCGTGCCGCCCGCGGTGGACCCCGCGATCCACGGGCGCTTGCACGCGCTCGGTCCGGGCAAGGACTCGACGGCGGGTCACTGGGAGCTGATGGGTGTGGTGCTCGAGGAGCCCCTGCCCACCTATCCCGATGGCTTCCCGCCGGCGGTGATCGCTCGGCTGGGAGCGGCGATGGGCCGGGAGATCATCTGCAACCGCCCCTACAACGGCATCGCCGCGATCGAGGATTTCGGCGCCGAGCACCTGCGCACGGGCGCGCTGATCCTGTACACCTCCCAGGACTCCGTCCTGCAGCTCGCCGCGCACACCGAGCGTATGCCGGCTGAAGAGCTCTACCGCGCGTGCGCGGCGGCACGGGCGGCGATGAGCGGCGAGCATGCCGTGGGCCGTGTGATTGCCCGTCCCTTCACCGGTGCGCCGGGTGCGTTCGAGCGCACCGAGGGGCGGCGCGACTTCGCGCTGCCCCCGCCGTCGCGCAGCTACCTGCAGGAGCTCTCTGACGCAGGCGTGGCGACACATGGGGTGGGCAAGATCTCCGATCTGTTCGCCGGCGTCGGGGTCGACCGGTCGTATCCGGGCTCGACCAACGAGCTGGCTCTGGCGAGCGTACGCAAACTGCTCGGCGAGGTCGATCGAGGGCTGGTGTTCGTGAACTTGATCGAGACCGATCAGGTCTACGGCCATCGCAAGGACTGCGCCGGGTTTCATCGTGCGCTGCGCGCGATCGACACCGAGCTGAGGGAGTGGTTGTCGCGGCTGCTTGCCGGTGACCTGCTGATCGTGACCGCCGATCACGGCGTCGACCCGGCCCATCCGGGGACGGACCACACGCGCGAGTACGCGCCGCTGCTGGCCCTCACGGGGGAGATGGCACGCAGGCGGGCGGCGGGCGAGGGGGGTGGCGGCGCGCGTCACGACGGTCCCCTCGCCGATGTGGGCGCAACGGTCCTGCGCTGGCTGACAGGCCGCGATGCGCAGGGCCTGCCGGGCGAGTCGTTCTTGGGGTAGGCCGGGAGGCACGTTCGCCGCGAGTCCCGGCCACAGCAGTCGCAGGCCATAAGCTGGGTCGTGATGCCCGAGTTGCCCGAGGTGGAGACGATCAGAGGTCAGCTCGCTCCGCTCGTGGAGGGCCGCAAGCTGATTCGGGTCGAGATCCTCGACCCGCGCTGGTCGCGCCCGCTCGCGCCGGCGGAGCTTGCCGATGCGCTCCTCGGACGGCGTGTGGAGCGGCTGGGCCGCCGCGGCAAGTATCTGGTGTGGCACCTCTCCGGCGACGTGCACCTCGCACAGCACCTGCGCATGACCGGCGCTGTGTTGTGTGAGCCCAAGCCCGATCCCACGCACATCCGCGTCCGCCTGGAGTTACGACCCAAGCGCCGTCTGGTGATCGTGGATCCGCGCCGCTTCGGCACTGGCGAGCTGCTGCTCGGCTCGGAGGCGCTGGAGGCGTTCTTCGCCGCTCGCCTGGGCGTCGAGCCGTTCGACGAGCGCTTCACCCCCGAGCACCTGCGCGCGCTCGCACGCGGGCGCACCGCGCCGATCAAGGCGCTGCTGCTCGACCAGCGCCGGATCGCGGGCGTCGGCAACATCTATGCCGACGAGGCGCTGTTCCGCGCCGGCGTTCACCCGCTGCGCCCGGCCGGGCGGCTCTCGCGCGAGCAGTATGCCCGCCTGCGCGAGACGATCGTCGAGGTGCTCTGTGCCGGCATCGACGCGCGTGGCGCCACGATCGATGACTTCCGTCACGTCGACGGCGTGCGCGGCTCGTTTCAGGACCGCTTTCTCGTACACCGGCGCGCCGGTGAGCCATGTCCACGCTGCGGGAGCACGATCGTGAAGATGGTTGCGGCGGGCCGCGGCACCTACGTGTGCGAGGTCTGCCAGCCGCGGCCTAGGAGGAGGAGATCAGGACCTGTCCCAGGCGCCCGCTCTCGACGGCCGCCCGCAGCTCGGTGAAGCCACCCAGCAGCTCGCCGTCGACCACTACCTGCGGAAAGGTCATCATGCCCGTCCTGCCCGCGAGCTCGACACGCCCCTCGGGGTCCTTGGACAGATTGACCTCGGTGAACCGCACCCCACGCGCTTGCAGCAATCCCTTGACGCGCGCGCAGAACGAGCATGGCTCTGTGCTGTATACGACGATCTCACTCATTACTTCATAAAGTATAGAACTGGGTCTGGCGGCTCCTGGTTGGGCCGGCGCAAGCGTCGGGAGGGTGCGCCGGGCGCGAGCCTAGACTCGAAGGACGATGCCCGGACCCGTCAAGACCGAAGCGATCGTGCTGCGCTCGCTGCGCTACGGCGAGGCCGATCGCATCATGCACCTGTACACGCCCCAGCGTGGGCGGGTGAGCGCGATCGCCAAGGGGGTGCGCCGCGCGCGCAGCCGCTTCGGAGGGCGCCTTGAGCCGTTCTTCCGGCTGCAGCTCGACCTGCACGAAGGCCGGGGCGAGCTGCTCACCGTCACCGGCGCGCAGACCGTCGAGGCGTACGCACGCCTGCGTACCGACGCCCGCGCGCTGGACGCCGCCGTGCGCGCCTGCGACGCGGTCGGGCGGCTGTTCGAGACGGGCGAGCCCCATCCGAACGTGTTCAACCTGCTGTGCCGCCGTCTGTCGCTGCTGGATGAGGACGCCGCTGGCGAGGCGAGTCGCTCAGACGGGCGTTCCCTGGCAACCGATCGGAGATCGTCCGATCTCCGATCGGCCAGCGGATTCGCCGGCCGGGCGGGGGCGCTGGCGTTCAGGTTGAAGCTGATGCTCGCCGCCGGTCTCGCCCCTCAGCTCGGCGCCTGCGCGTCCTGCGGCGAGCGCGAGCAGCTAGTCGGGTTTTCCGGCGCCTCCGGGGGCGTCGTGTGCGGTGCGTGCGAGGCTGTCTCGTTTCCGCTCGACCCCGACGCGTACAGCTTCATGACCGGCGCGCTCGGCCTGCCGCTGGCCGAGGCTCCGGATGCGCCCGAGCAGGCGCTCGGCCAGGTGGAGCGCGCGATCTCGGAAACGCTCGAGCATCACGCCCACGTCCGGCTGATGCCAGCGGTCGGTTCGTCAGGCTGACCGCGTCCTGCGTGTATCGTGGGATCAGTGGATGAGGGTCTTCCCATCGCCTACGAGGTGCTCGAGAACGGCGTCCCTGTGCTCGCGTCCGACGGGCAGCAGGTGGGCACGGTGATAGCGTGCTGGCGCGCCCGAGGAGGACGTGTTTCACGGGCTGCTGATCAACACGCCCGACCATGGTATTCGCTTCTTGGAGGCAGACGCCATCGCGTCAATCCACGAACACGGCGTTGATCTGTGGATCGACTCAGCCGCTGCTCAGAACCTCCCCGCGCCAGAGCACAAGGCGCCTGTGTACGACGAGGATCCGGCGACCCAGACCAAGTGGAGCCACGTGATTCACAAGTACACCGGCCGAAAGACTGGCATCACGAGCGCTGAGGCGGCGCCCGCGGCGCTCAGGCCGGGACCGGCCGCGGCCGGTGGAACAATCGAACAATGAGCATTGTCACTGACCCTGACTCTGTCGCCGTGGGGTTCGCGGCGCGCGTGAGCCCAGGAGGACACCTCGCTGTCGCCGCTGGCGGCGCGCTCCTATCCCGCGCTGCGTGCGCGCCCCGAGGACGACTGCGCGCTGCGCACCCCGTTTCAGCGCGACCGCGACAGGATCGTGCACAGCAAGGCGTTTCGCCGGCTCACACATAAGACGCAGGTGTTCGTGGCGCCCCGGGGCGACCATTACCGCACGCGACTGACGCACACGCTCGAGGTCACCACGATCTCGCGCACGGTGGCCCGCGCGCTACGCCTGAACGAGGACTTGGTCGAGGCGATCGGCCTCGGCCACGACCTTGGGCACCCGCCCTTCGGGCACATCGGCGAGGAGGTGCTCGACACCTGCCTGAATGAGCGGTTCGGGGTGGGCTTTCGCCACTACGAGCACTCGCTGCGGGTGGTCGAGCATCTGGAGCGCGACGGCGCCGGGCTGAACCTGACCGAGCAGGTGCGCGAGGGGATCGTCGGTCACTCCAGCCGCGCGCCCCTGCCGCAGACGCTCGAGGGCCGGATCGTGCGGGTGATGGACCGTGTGGCGTACATCAACCACGACATCGACGACGCGGTGCGGGCGGGGTTGCTGCGCGAGCAGGAGTTGCCCGGGGAGCCGATCGCCGTGCTCGGCTCCAGCGGATCGGAGCGGATCGACGCGCTGGTGCACGACATGGTCGAGCACTCCGAGCTCGCGGGCGACATCGTCCAGGGGACCGTGGCGGGCAGCGGCGATGAAGGAGCTGCGGGAGTTCATGTTCGAGCGTGTCTATCTCGGCCCCGCCGTGCGCGCCGAGCACGAGCGCATCGCCGGTGTGGTGCGCACCCTGTTCGAGCACTACGTCGCCCATCCCGAGCTGCTGCCTGCGAACGCCGCGCCAGTCCCGGCAGGCGAGCGGGACCTCGCCAGGCGCGTCACCGACTATCTGGCGGGCATGACCGACCGCTACTGCATCAGGGCGTACACCGAGCTTCAGGTGCCGCAGGCGTTCGCCCGCTAGCGTTGGCTTCAGATGGCCCTGTACACCCGTGAGTCCCGAGATCGCGTGCGCGACGCGGTCGACTTCGTCGAGCTGGTCTCCGCGCGCACCGACCTGCGCCGCGCGGGTCAGAGCAGCTACGAGGGCCTGTGCCCGTTCCACGAGGAGCGCACCCCCTCGTTCGGGATCGACCCGGTGCAGAAGGTCTACTACTGCTTCGGCTGCCAGGCCGCCGGCGACGTGTTCACGTTCGTGCAGGAGACCGAGTCGGTCGACTTCAAAGGCGCCCTGGAGCTGCTCGCCGATCGCTGCGGAGTCGAGCTCGAGCGCGAGCAGGAGGATGAGCGCGAGGCCGAGCGCCGCCGCGGGCGCGAACGTCTGCTCGAGCTGCTGGCGCGCACGAGCGCCTACTACGAGCGCTGCCTGTGGGAGTCCGAGGAGGCGGCGCGTGCGCGCGAGTACCTGCTGGGCAGGGGCCTGGGCGAGGAGATCCTCAGGGAGTTCCACGTCGGCTACGCGCCGAGCGCGTGGGACCGCGTGCTGAGCGCCTCGCTGCGCGGCGGGTTCTCCGAGGCCGAGCTGCTATGCGACGGGCCTCGCTCAGCGCTCCCAGCAGAACGGCCGCCGTACGATCGCTTTCGCTCGCGCATCATGTTCCCGCTCGCCGACATGCGCGGGCGCGTGCTCGGGTTCGGCGCGCGCGCGCTGCGGCGAGGATCAGCGCCCGAAGTACCTGAACACCTCCGACAACACCGTCTACCACAAGGGGTTGCATCTCTACGGCGCCGATCTCGCGCGCGCCCAGGCCGCGCGCGCGGGGCAGACGATCCTGTGCGAGGGCTACACCGACGTGATCGCACTGCACCAGGCCGGGATTCGCAACGCGGTCGGTCTGATGGGCACCGCCCTGACGGCCGAGCAGGTCGGCGGAGCTCGCGCGGATGGCGCCGACCGTCCTGCTGGCGCTCGACGCCGACAGCGCCGGGCAGGAGGCGATGCTGCGCGCGGCCGGTCTCGCCGCTCGGCGCAAGCTGGAGTTGCGCGTCGTGCCCCTCCCCGACGGGACCGACCCGGCCGAGCTCGTGCAGGGCGAGGGGGCGGGGGCGATCGAGCGAGCCGTGGAGGAGTCGGTGCCGTTCGTGCGCTTTCGCGTCGAGCGCGTCCTGGACGGCGGCGACCACGGCAGCCCCGAGGGCAGGGATCGGATGCTCGAGCGAGCTGCGGCCGGTGTTCGCGATGCTCCCGCCGAGCGCGCTGCGCATGGAGCTCACGCGCATGGTCTCCGAGCGTCTGCAGCTACCCGAGAGCCTCGCCGAGCGGACTCTCGCGCCGCGCGAGGTACGCGCGGCCGGGAGCGATGGGAGGCAGCCGCCGGTGGTGACGCCGGCCGCGCGAGTACCGACCTCCCAGGTGGCCGTCGCGCGGCGAGAGCACCGAGCGGGCGTTCCTCGCCCAGTGCATCGCCGAGCCCGAGTCGGGCGCGCGGGCGCTCGGCGAGCTGGACATGTCGACGCACTTCACCAGCGATGCTGCTGCGTCGCGCGGCCGGGTATCTGCGCGAGCATCTCGCCGATCCCGGCGCGGATCTGCCCGAGGACGACTCGGAGCTGGCGGGACTGCTCGCCGAGCTGGTCGTGCAGGCCGGCCGCGAGTCGCCCGCGCCGGCGATGCTCGAGTCCCAGCGCATGCAGCTCGAGCTGGCTCGCATCGACCGCGAGATCCAGCGGGCGCGTGGACAGGAGAGAGGCGACGTGAGCGAGCTGGCGTTGCGTCGCGCTGAGGTCAAGCGCGAGTTCGACCGTGCGTACGGAGCGGGCGCTCGAGGAGACGGGGGCCTAGAGACGGGGCCTATGCTCAAGTAGCCCGGTCGGACGGTCTGGGGTAGCTCAATCGGCAGAGCATTCGGCTGTTAACCGAAGGGTTGTGGGTTCGAGTCCCACCCCCAGAGCTTCGTTTGCGGCCAACCGCTCCACCAGCATCGTCGCCGTCAGCCCCCGGGTCGTGCGAGTCAGTCCACGCGGCGAGCTCGCGCGCACGGGCACGGATCGAAGGCTCCTCCAGAGCGCTCGTTCGACCGCCAGGCGCAGCGGCCGGGGCGAGACGAAGCGCCGCGGCAGGCGCACGCCCGCGCCGGCCCAGTCCAGGCGGGCGGCGTTCTCGTTCATGTCGCCCACATGCGGGCACGCCACCACCGCGCAGCCGCAGGCCAGCGCGCGCACGAGCGTGCCGTGGCCGGCGTGGCAGACGACGACGTCGCACGCGGGCATCGTGCGCGCGTAGGAGACCCACTCGACCACCCTCGCGTTGGCGGGCACCGGCAGCGGTCGCGAGCGGCAGGCGGCGGTTCCAGGTCGCCAGCACCCTGACGGGCGCGTCGGCGAGGCCGCGCAGCGCGGCGTGCAGCAGCCGGTGCTCGGGATCCTGGGCGGTCGACGGGGCGATCAGCACGAGCGGATCCTCGCCGGGTGGCAGCTCGACCTCGCGCGCCGGCGGCTCCCACATCAGCGGTCCGACGACGTGCGCCCACGGCGGCCACGTGCGCGGGTACTCCAGCTGCGGGAACGTCGCCACGAGCGCCAGTTCGCGGCTGATGCCGCCGTGGCCGTGCTGAAGCGGCGGCAAGCCCGAGGCGCGGCGCGGGTCTGGTTCAGCTCGATACGGCCGCGCTCGACACCGCGGCGGATCGGCCCCTGCACGCGGCGCCACAAGCGCGCGGCCGGCAGCCGTACGCGGCAGGCGCGCGCCGAGCGAGTAGATCGGGAAGTCCGGCTCGTTCGTCCGGGTAGACATGGGGGATCAACGTCGCGCGGGGGATGCCGCACAGCTCCGCCGGCGAGCGCCGGGGCGAGCGTGAGGATGTCCGCGACGACCGCGTCCGGACGCAGCTCGCGCACGAGCGGAGCGGTGTCCTGCGTGGCGTGCACGACCGCCTCGTAGAAGTCCAGCGGCTCGCCGCCGGGCCCGCCGGTCGGGAACACGTCGTACTCGGGCGCCGGCGCGAACGTCAGACCCTCGGCCTCGACGTGCGCCTGCCAGCGCCGCCACGTCTGCAGCGTGACCTCGTGACCGCGCGCGACGCAACGCCCGGCCGAGGGCGATCATCGGGAACGCGTGACCCGGGTCGCCGAACGCGCCCAGCAGGATCGCGTGACTGCGCGTCCGGCGATGTGACTCCCACAGCTCTCCCGCTCGCTCCTCCAAAGCCCCCGCCGGCGCCCGCTCGGCGAGTCAGGCTGGCGAGCTCGGCGACGAGTCGCAGCTGCGCGAGGCGCTCCGCGCGGTGAACGCGATCGGGGTGACGCCGAGCGTGCCGACACCGGCGTCGCGGTAGACGGCCAGGCGCTCGCGCACGACGTCGGGGGGGCCGCACAGCGAGACGCGTGTCGATCAGCGCGTCGGGAATCGCGGCCATCGCCTCCTCGCGCTTGCCTTCGAGGTAGAGATCCTGGATCGGTCGCGGCCTCGCGCCTCGAAGCCGTAGCGCTGGACGAGCTGGTTGTAGAAGTTCTGCTTGCGCGAGCCCATGCCGCCGACGTAGAGGGCGATGAACGGCCGCATCGCATCGCGCGCGCCGTCGCAGGTCGTCGGTGATGAACACGTTCACGGTCGGCGCGATGTCGAACCCGTCGAGCGATCGCCCCGAGCGCGCGGCGCCCTCCTGCAGCAGCGGGCGCAGCTCCGAGACGTGCTCGGGCGAGAACAGCGTCGGGATCCAGCCGTCGGCGATCTCGCCGGCGAGCGCGGTGTTCTTCGGCCCGATCGCGGCGAGGTAGATCGGGATCTGCTCCTGCACGGGGGAGATCGTCAGCTTCAGCGCCTTGCCGGGACCGTCGGGGAGCGGCAGCTCGAGCGTCTCGCCGTGGAACTCCACGCGTTCGCGCGCGAGCGCCATGCGCACGACGGCGACGTACTCGCGCGTGCGCTGCAGCTGCTTGGCGAAGCGCTGCCCGTGCCAGCCCTCGGCGACCTGCGGCCCGGAGGAGCCGATCCCGAGGATCATGCGCCCGTCCGGAGAGCTGGTCGATCGTCGCGGCGGTCATCGCGGTCATCGCCGCCGAGCGCGCCGGGCATCTGGAAGATCCCCGAGCCGAGGCGAATCTTCGAGGTCTGACCGGCCAGCCAGCCGAGCACGGTCGCGGCGTCCGAGCCGTACGCCTCGGCCGCCCACACCGAGTCATAGCCCAGCCGCTCGGCCTCCTGGACGATGTTGCAGCTGGTCCTCGGAGCTGAGCCCGAGGCCCCAGTAGCCGATGTGCACGCCGAGCTTCACTTGCGCAACCCTACACAGCCGCGCTCTACACGGCCTCGCCGGGCCGCAGGAACATGATCTCCGGGACCACGCACATGGGGGAGAGCTTCAGCAGGTAGCGCACGGACTCGGCGATGTCCTCGGGACGGATCATCTCCTCGGCGGGGACGTGCCCCTTGACGAAGTCGGTCATCGGCGTGTCCACGAACGCGGGGCACAGCGCGGTCGACTTGATGCCCTCGCCGTTGAGCTCGCTGTTCATCGACTCGGTCCAGCCGACCACGCCGTGCTTGGTGGCCGAGTACACGGAGTTCCAGCCCACGCCGCGCTTGCCCGCGATCGAGGCCGTGTTGACGACGAGCGCGTTGCGGTGCTCGGCGGCGGCGGTCCTTGAGCATCGCCAGCGCTTCGCGGTAGAACAGGGGGATCGAGCGCAGGTTGATGTCGAGCTGCATGTCCAGCCGCTTGGTCTGGATCTCGCCGACCGGTGCGCCGATGCCGACGCCGGCGTTGTTCACGAGCACGTCCAGTCGTCCGTAGCGCTCGCGGTGGCGCGGCGACGACCCGCTGGATGTCGGCCTCCTCGGAGACGTTCGGCGGCGACCGCCTGCACGTCATATCCCTCCGCCGCGAGCCCGTCCGCCGCGCCGTCGCAGCTTCTCGGCCGCCGCGCGGCGATCGTGATCGCGTAGCCCTCCTCGCCCGAGCACCCGCGCGATCGCCAGCCCGATCCCACTCGAAGCTCCGGTCACGATCGCTGCACGGTCTGCCATCTGCTCGCTCCTGTTCGTTAGTCGCTTGTCCCCGCGCGGTCGTGGTCGCCTGCCCACCACGCGACGGTCCGCCCCGGTGTGCGGGGCGGCGGCCGTGAGCATTCCACATCTCGCTGCTAGCGTCTGCTGGCCGATCTCTGATCGGTCGCGGTCGGGCCTGAGAGTCCGGACGCGAGGAGGGCCCGTAGCTCAGTTGGTCAGAGCTGCCGACTCATAATCGGTAGGTCCCTGGTTCGAGTCCAGGCGGGCCCACTAGGCTGAGCGCTCTATGAGCGACGATGCCAAGAGCCTGTCCTGGCCGCGTATACGAGCCCTGGCGATGGCGGGCTTGGAGTCCTCCTTGGATCGTCTGATGCGGGAGGGCAGGGGCGAGCTGTTGGCGCGGGACCCGGTGTCGTGGCCACGCGCGGGCGAGAGCTTGGAGGTGTGGGTCGATACGGCCAGGCGCTGGATCGATCAGGAGTTCTACGTCGTGGACGCCGACCTGGGCGAAGGGCAGCGTGCGGAGGATCGGCATGTGGTGAAGCTGAAGCGTTTCGCGGGCAGGCGCGTGTGGTTGCGGGTGCCGCGGGAGACTCGCAGCGCGTTGCGGGGCGTGTCCCGGGTGCGTGTGTTCTGCGTCTCGGATCTGGAGATCATGCTGGGCCGGGCTTTGCTCGCGGCGTTGAGTGAGAGCACGCGGGGAGACCTTGTGGAGCAGCTGCTGGGCGCTCCCGGAGGGTCTGAGCCACCGTCGTGGGCTGCTGGGAGCTCAGGGGCCGGTGAGTGGTTGAATCCGGGTCAGCGGCGTGCGCTTGCGGCGATGACGAGTAGTGGGGGGTGTTTTGTGTGGGGTCCGCCGGGTACGGGCAAGACGACTGTGATCCTCTCGGCCGTGAGGGATGCGTTGGCGCATGGTCGTTCGGTGCTGGTGGCGTCTCATACGCATGTCGCGGTGGACAACGTGCTGGAGGGTTTGATCGGGTCGTCTTCCGCTGAGAAGGAGGACTGGTCGTGTGGTGATGTGATTCGCATCGCGAGCCCGAGCACGCTGGATAAGGTCTCCGCCGAGGTGGCCGGTCACCGCTGTGTGCTGCTGGACAAGGCGGTGGCGGTGCTGACCGACAGCGAGGTGCGTCAGGCCGATCTGGAGAAGCGCCGGCGTGAGAACCTCACGGATTCTGGCCAGGACGGAGCTGGTCGCGGTGATCGAGGATCTCGCGGGCGTGGACGTGAGCGGGATCGAGAACGCGCGGCGCGCGGTCGCCGCCAAACAGAAGATAGCCGAGCTGGAACAGACGGTCGGCGTGTTGGAGGAGCGGTTGCGCGACCTGCATGAGCGCGAGGACGAGCACCGTGCCGCGGCGACTGAGAGCGGGGTCGAGCCCGAAGAGCTGGAGGGTGCGCAAGCACGAGTGAGGAGCGCTCGGCGGGCACGGGATGACGCGGCCGTCGCCGCGAAGGACGCGATGATCGCGATGCGCGCGCGCGAGCATGAGCGTGACGAGTCACAGGAACGGTTGGATGACGCTCGCGCAAGGGCGGGGAAGGGTGTGGCGCGCGTGCTGTCGTTCGTACGCGCACGCCGGGAACGAACGGTCATAGAGCTCGAAGCGCGGGTCGCTGAGACGAACGCCATCGTCGGGGAAGCCCGCGCGCTGCACGACGCGCGCACCGAGGATCGTCGCATGCGGGGCGCCGAGGCCGCGGAGATGGAGGCGAAGGTGGGGCGCCTGACAGAGCGCCAGGAGCGATCAGTGCGCGAAATCCGCCACGCGCGGGAGCTGGCACGGGACGCCGACATCGAGCAGGCCGAGCTGATGGAGCTGGGCGAGGCGCTGAGTGGCCTGCGGGAGATCGCCGATGGCGCACAGGAGCCGCAGGAGCTGCTCGCGCGGGCGCAGAGCGAGGGCTGGCTCGAGCGGATCGCTGAGCGCGACCGTCTGAACGCGCGGGTGGTCGTGCTCGACGAGGAGCTCGAAGTGCTCGAGCGCGAGCAGGAACGGTTGCGTGAGGATCTCGCGCGCGAACGCGCACGGTTGCTCGCCGAGGCTTCTGTGATCGCGTGTACCCTCGCGGCGCTGACGATGGGACAGGCGTTGTTGGAGCGACGCTTCGACGTGGTGATCCTGGATGAGGTCGCGAGCATCGAGCCCGCGTATGTCGTGTACGCGGGCTCCCGCGCGAACCGCACGCTCGCGCTCGTCGGTGACTTTCTGCAGAACGCGCCGATCGCCGACGCCGACGACGTACCCGACGAGCAGGATCGCACGCTCGCGGACTGGCAGCAGCGCGACGTATTCCATCTAGCCGGCATCCACGACCGCAGGAGCGCCGAACGGCATGCTCGGTGTGTCGCGTTGAGCCTCCAGTACCGCTATCCGCCGCTGATCGCCAGGACCGTGAACGCGTTCTGTTATGACGGGCTGCTGGAAAGCCATCCGGACACCGTCAAGAGCGACGGGCCGGTCATAACGCTGATCGACACCTCCCGGCACCCCGGCAAGCGCCTGGTCTCCGAAAGGGGTTCGTGGTGGTATCAGCTCGGTCTTGACCTGCTCGCTGTTTTGGCCCTGAACTCGGACACGCCTGCAAACAACACCGGATTCGTCTGTCCCTACCGTGCGCAAGCCAGTCGCGCCGCGAGGCTGTCCGGCCGGGACGGGCTCGGGGTGGCGTGTGGAACGGCGCACAGCTTCCAGGGCCGCGAGTTCGACACGGTGATCGTCGATCTCATGCAGGATGATCAGCCACGCTGGGCGGGGGTCGCGGACCTCCACGGCACAGAACGCCAGATCGCGGCCGCGAAGCTGCTCAACGTCGCGCTGACACGCACCCAACGCCACCTGTACTTGATCGGCGACTGGGACTTCATCCAGGGCTACCGCTCACCCGGGATGCGCGCACTCGCAGACCTCGACGGCGACCCCGGGTTCCGCGTGATCGACGCCGCTGGCGTGCTCTGAGAGCTTCGACTGCACCGGCCGATAGCGCGGGTTCGTTATCTCAACACACAATATCTTCAATGTTCCAAAGAAGACACAGAATGGGCAGACAATTGTATATATTCGACAGACAATTGTATGCATTGGGGCATATCACCTGTAGTCATGTTCATGTGGAGCAGCGACCGTCCAGGTGTGTCCGCCTCCCCCTCTGTTGCACCCACCAACGCCGAGCTGGGCCGCGCGATCCGCCGGTTGCGGCGTGCGCGCCGCATGACGATCGAAGGCCTCGCTCACGCCGCCGACATGCACCCGACATATCTGTCGGGCATCGAGCGGGGCTTGCGCAACCCGACCTGGAGCAAGCTCACCGCTCTCGCCGGTGCGCTGGAGGTGCCCATCGCCGAGATCGCGCGGGACTCCGAAGCCGAGGCGCAGCTGGCGGCGCGGATGCGCATCGCCAGGGCCGAGCTCGGCCTGTCCGAGCGCTTCGCCTGAGCCGCGCTCAGTGCCCACGGAGCCTTCCGGCGCGGCGAATACGCTCAGGGTATGCCCAAACAGCCTCACCCGCAGCCTCGCGGCGAGCGCCTGGCGGTGATCGACCTGGGCTCCAACTCGTTCCGGCTCGTCGTGTTCGTGTCTGCCGGCGGCTGGTGGCGGCGCACCGACGAGATTCTACGAGCCCGTGCGGATCGGCGAGGGACTGGCTGCAAGCGGCAGGCTGGGGGAGGAGCCGATGCGCCGCGCCCTGGCGACGCTGGACGTGTTCGACCACTTCTGCCGGGCGGCCGGCCTGCGCGAGGACGCAGTGGACGCCGTCGCCACCAGCGCGATCCGCGACGCCGAGAACTCCGAAGGATTCCTGGCGCTGGCGCGCGAGCACACGAGCCTGCCGATCCGCGTGCTCAGCCGTGAGGAAGAGGCGCGTTACGGATACCTGGCGGCGGTCAACTCCACGACCCTGACCGACGGCTGCGTGCTGGATCTCGGCGGCGGATCGCTGCAGCTGGTGCGTGTCGTCGATCGGCACGCACGCGAGCTCGGCTCCTGGCGCCTGGGCACGGTGCGCATGACCGAGCGCTTCCTACCCGCGAACGGTCCCGCCAAGCACAAGCAGATCGACGAATTGCGCGAGCGCGTCGCGCGCGAGCTCGAGCAGGCCGAGTGGCTCTCCGACGCCGGCCCGCGCCTGGTGGGCATCGGCGGGACGGTCCGCAACCTCGCCGCCGCCGTCCAACGGGCGGAGGGGCTGCCGTCCAATGGCGTGCAGGCGATGGTTGTCTCGAGCGCCGCGCTGGACGAGCTCGTGGAGCGCCTCGCCGCGCTGCCGGCCTGCCAGCGCAGCTCGGTGCCTGGCATCAAGCCGGTGCGCGCCGACCTGATCCTCGCCGGCGCGATCGTCGTGCAGGGCGCGCTGCTCGTCGGCGGCTTCGACGGTCTGGAAGTCACGGAGGCGGGACTGCGCGAGGGTGTCTTCTTCGAGCGACTGCTCGCCGATCGGGACCCGCCGCTGTTCGCCGATATACGCCGCACGAGCGTGCTGAACCTGGCCGCGCAGTACCGGCCCGATGCTCGCCGCACACCGAGCATGTCGCCACGCTCGCGCTGGCGATGTTCGACGAGCTCGCGCGTCTGGGACTGCACGACGGCGACCGGGTCGAGCGCGAACTGCTGTGGGCGGCGTGCATGCTGCACGACATCGGTATGTCCGTCGACTACGACGATCACCACAAGCACTCGCGCTACCTGATCCTCAACGCGGGGCTGCCCGGGTACTCGCCGATCGAGGTGGCGATCGTCGCACAGGCCGCCCGCTACCACCGCAAGGGCATGCCCGACCCTGGTCCCCTGGCGGCGCTGTTCGGTCCGCAGGACATGGCGCGCCTGGATCGCTGCGCCGTCCTGCTGCGCCTGGCCGAGGATCTCGAGCGCTCTCGCGATCAGCTCGTGCGTGGCACCTGCTTCACACTTGCCGGCGCGTCAAACGGGGACGCATCTGCCGCCGAGGCATATCCCGCCGGCGCATCGTCTGCCGGCAAGCCCGCGGTGAGCCCGCGGGCGGGCCCGGATCGGGGCGAGGTCGAGCTGCGACTGATCGCGGACGGCGAGCCGACCGTGCCACGCTGGGCCGCCCGACGCGAGAGTGAGCTGTTCGCTCGCGCGTTTCACCGCGAGCTGCTCGTCGCCGCGTGACCCGCACGCAGCCGTCGCGTGCTCCGCTCCTCGCCGCGTGCCTCAGCTCCGTCGCAGCGCGCGCTCGTGCCCGGCGCAGTCATACAGCAGTAATGCGTTGGGTTGACCGGCCGCGGTTGCCAGGCGATGGCCGGAATCACCTCGCAGGCGTCGATCACGGCGGCGGTGGCCGCGTTGCCGCCGCGTTCGGCGTATGCGCCCCCCAGCACGACGTAACGGGCTTCGCCGCGCTGCACGAGCCGCGCCAGGCTCGGCCCGTCGAGGGCCGGGTCGTTGCCGCTGTAGCCGCCCATCGCGCCCGCGTCATATCCGAGCAGGATCATCGGGGCCGCTGTGTCCGAGGCCTCGGTCAGCACATCCCAACGCGTGCCCGGATGGTGCGCGCTGACGTAGGCGATCAGCGCCCTGGTGACGCGCAGCGCGTACGGATCCACGCCGAGCGGACCGACCGATCCCGCGGCGCGCGGGCCGGCGGCGGGGAACGTGCCCTCCACCGCGAATTTCCAGGTGCTCGCCGCATAGGCGGCGGGAGCGATCAGCAACAGGCAGAGAATGAGCGCCATCGCCAGACGCTGGCCGGCCGATACGGAGATCGCATCTGATCTCCTATCGGCCGGAGATCTCGGGGCCGGGGCTCTCGACTCGGTGCGGCGAGACACCAGTAGCGCTGCAACACCGACCGCGGAGCCGACGATCAGCACGGGCCAGAACCAGCGCATGTAATGAGGTTCGTACCCCAGCAGCGTCAACTGCGCAGCGACGGTGGCGCCGACCGCGAACGGGACCAGCGCGAGACGCAGTCCCCGCCAGGCGCCGGGCGCCACGAATGCCACCGCGCCACCGCCGATCATCGCCGCTGCCCCGGGCCCCAGCGCCGATACGTAGTAGGGGTGCACGATTCCCTTGGACAGGCTCAGCACGGCCGCCTCGACGAGGAACCAGCCCCCCAATACGATCAGCCCCGCCAAGCGCGGCCGGTCGAAGGTGAGCCAATGCCGCCGTCCGGAGGACGGTTCGCGGGAGTCCTCGCGCGAGGCGTATCGCTCGCGCGCCCGGTGTGACTCGCGAGCCTCGCGCCGGCGCCGACCCTCATCGGAGCCGCCGCCGATCGACCACAGCGCGATCGCGATCATCCCGAACAGCGCGAACGGCAGCATCCAGCCGGCCTGACCGCCCAGCTCCACTTTGAACAAGCGCAACGGTCCGGTGGCTCCGCCGAACGCGGTCGGCTCGCGCGCCCGGCCGTTGGGCAGGTACGCGGGAGGTGGTTTTTGCTTGGGCGCGATCGCGGGGGCGATCCCGACGGGCGTCGGCCGCGGGGGGGGAGTGGGACGCGCGTGGCTGCGCGCGCGCAGCGCTTCCTTTTCGATGTGCGCCAGCGAGCCATGCTTGACGATGATCGGGATGCGCCCGGGTCCGCCGACCTGTCCTTCGACTCGCCCGAGTCCGTTGTAGTCGAACGTGAGGTTGTGCTCGGTGTTGTCGGTCGATCCCCCCACGAACGGCCGCTGTGAGGCGGGCGTCAGTTCGACGACCGCCGACCACGAGGCGGATACGAGGAGCAGCACGACGCCCGCCGCGAGGAGCTGCGCGGATCGGCGCGCGATCGATCCCGGCGCGCACACCAGATAGCCGAGGCCGAGTCCCGGGACGACCAGGAACGCGGCCAGGGTCTTCGTGTTGAACGCCAGCCCCACGAGCAGCGCGCTGGCCAGCAGCGTGCGCAACCTGCCCGTTTCGGTCGCGCGCAGGCCGGCGCCGCAGGCGAGGATCATCAGCAGGATCAGGAGCGAGTCAACGCCGTTCTCGCGCGAGACCGCGACGAACGATGGGAACACCGCCAGCGCCAGTGCGCTCGCGACCCCCGCCGCCGCTCCGAACCGGGGCGTCAGCACCCAGTAGAGCGCGGCGACGGCGAGCACCCCGATGATCGCCTCGGGCAGCAGCAGGCTGAGCGGTGTGAAGCCGAACAGCTTGGCGCTGAGCGCCTGCACCCACAGGGCCAGCGGCGGCTTGTCGACCGTGATAAGCCCGCTGGGGTCGAACGAGATGAAGAAGAAGTTGTGCAGCGAGTGCAGCATCGAGCGGACCGCCGCCGAGTAGAACGTGTTGCCGTATTCGTTCTGCGAGAGCCGGTTGACGTTCAGCACGGCCGACAGCGCCAGCACGGCCGTCAAGCCGATGTGTTGGGGTTCCACCCGCCCCAGCACGCGCACTCGCCGCCACGGCGCCGCCCCGACCGCCGGCTCGGAGGCGATCGGCTGGGAGGCCGGCAGGGTGGTGGTTGGTCGCGGGCGCAGATGCCGGCAGGGTGGTGGGTGGGGCTGTTGGGTGGAGCAGGCTCATGCCGTGAGCGCCGCCAGCAGCCGGTCGAGGTCGTCCTCGTCGTTCCATGCCCCGACGGACGCTCGCAGCCAGGGCGCGCCGGGAATGTTACGCACGAGCACTCCGTACTCGCGCAACCGATCGCGCTCGCGCTCGGGGTCGGGGCTCTCGAACGACACGAGCGTGCTGTCCCCGCGCGGCGCCACCGCGCGGCCTCGCTCGCCCAGCAGCTGCCACCAGCCTTCCGGCCAACCCTCGTGCGCGCTCGTGCACCGCCTGCCAGCCGGCGGACTCCAGCACCCGCACCGCCGCCAGCGCGCACGCGACCGTCTCGGCGCTCAGCGACATCGAGTCCAGGGCGCGTGCGTCCTCGTGCACGCCGGCGTCCAGGCCGGCGTCCGGCTCGGCGAGGTTCGCATAGCCGCGCCGCTCTATGTGCAGCCGCTCGCGCAGAGCGTCGCTCACGTACAGCATCCCCGTGCCGTCGGGACCGCACAGCCACTTCTGACCGGCGCCCGCGTAGGCGTCGCAGCCCAGCGCGCTGACGTTCACCGGAATCGCGCCCACCCCCTGCGCGCCATCTAGCAGGACCGGCGCCTGCACGTCCGCAAGCTCCCGCGGCGCCACACGACCGCTCATCCAGCCGACGTGCGAGCAGGCCACCAGGCGCGTGCGCTGGCCTACGGCGTCCGCGATCTCTGCCAGCGGCGCCATGCGCACGTTCACCCCTCGCAGCTCCCGCGCCGCCGCCAGCGCGCCCAGCAGCCCGGGGTGCTCCTCGTCGCTGGTGAGGATCTCGTCGTCATCGCTGAGCTCCAGCCCGCCGATCACCTGGGCGAGGCCCTCACTCGTGCACGTGGTCAGCGCCAACTCCTCCGGCCGGCAGCCGAGCGCGGCGGCGTAGGACTCACGCAGCTGCCCGTTCAGCTCGACGCGCCGCCCGAAGTGCGCCCTGCCGCGGCCGTCCTGCGCCTCGCGCCGGAGCTCCTGCGTGGCGGCGGTGACCGCGGCAGCGGGCAGCGGGCCGTCGGTGCCCGCGTTCAGATACGCGAGTCGACCGAGAACGGGGAACTCGCCGCGCAGAGAGGAGACATCCACGACGAGCGAGCATAATGGCTGCGATGTCGGCCGAAGTCGCTCGGACACCGCTGTGGGCGCCGTCTGCCGAGTGGTGCGAGCGCGCGGAGATGACCCAGTTCATGCGCTGGGCCGGCGAGCGCTATGGGCGCCATGGAGCATTTGCCGACTACGCCGAGCTATGGGACTGGTCGGTGTCCGAGGTCGAGCAGTTCTGGGCGGCGATCTGGGAGTACTGCGCCGTGCGCGCGTCCCGCGCCTGACGAGCGGGTGCTCGACTCTCACCGGATGCCCGGCGCGCGCTGGTTTCAGGGCGCCGAGCTGAATTACGCCGAGAACATGCTCACGCGTGCGCATGACCCGACGCGGTCGCCATCCTGCACGCCTCGGAGCTGCGCGAGCTGGACACGCTCACGTGGGCGCAGCTCACCGAGCGGGTCGCGGCCGCGGCCGCCGGTCTGCGCACGCTGGGTGTCGGGCGCGGCGATCGCGTGGTCGCCTACATGCCCAACATCCCCGAGACGCTCGTCGCCTTCCTGGCGGTGGTGAGCATCGGGGCGATCTGGTCGAGCGCCGCGCCCGAGTTCGGGCGCGCAGCGTGATCGATCGCTTCGCCCAGATCGAGCCGGTCGTGCTGCTGGCGGTCGATGGCTATCGCCACGGGGGCAAGGACTTCGACCGGACGGCGGTGGTCGAGGACATCGTCGCGGAGCTGGGAACCGTGGAGCACGTGGTGCTGCTGCCCTACCTCTTCGCCGGCACGCACGCTGCGGATGAGGAGCAGGCAAAGACGATCGAGCCGGGCGGACTCACCTGGGAGGAGTTGCTCAGCCGCGGCGCGGGCGCGGGGCTCAGTTTCGAGCAGGTCCCGTTCGAGCACCCGCTGTGGGTGCTCTACTCCTCGGGCACGACCGGCTTGCCCAAGGCGATCGTGCAGGGGCACGGCGGGATTCTGCTCGAGCAGCTGAAGAAGAGCAGGCTGCACCTGGATCTTCGCGGCGGCGATCGCATGTTCTGGTTCACGACGACCGGCTGGATGATGTGGAACTTCCTCATCGGCTGCCTGCTCAGCGACGCCGCGATCGTCCTGTACGACGGCAGTCCAGGCCACCCGGACCTGGGCGTGCTGTGGCGGTTGGCGCAGCGCACCGGCATGACCTGCATGGGCGTCAGCGCCGGCCTGCTCGCAGGATCGCAGAAGGCCGGCATCGAGCCCGGCCGCGACTACGACCTCCACACCCTGCGGGCGATCGGCTCGACCGGCTCGCCGCTCGCGCCGGAGAGCTTTCGCTGGGTCTACGAGCACGTCGATCCCGACATCTGGCTGTTCTCGACCAGCGGCGGCACCGATGTCTGCACCGCGTTCGTCGGCGGCTGCCCCCTGTTGCCGATCTACGAAGGCGAGCTGCAATGCCGCGCGCTGGGCTGCGCGGTGCAGGCCTGGGACGAGCAGGGCAACTCTCTGATCGACGAGGTCGGCGAGCTGGTGATCACCGAGCCGATGCCGTCGATGCCACTGTTTTTCTGGGGTGAGGATCCGCCCCACCGCGACGGTCATGGCGGCGAGCGCTACCGCGAGAGCTATTTCTCGATGTACCCCGGCGTCTGGCGCCACGGCGACTGGATTCGCATCACGCCGCGCGGCGGTGCGATGATCTACGGGCGCTCGGACTCGACGATCAACCGCCAGGGCGTGCGCATGGGCACGAGTGAGATCTACCGCGCCGCGGGCGCGGTGCCGCAGGTGCTCGACGCGCTGGTCGTGGACGTCCCCACCACCGCCCGGGGCGGCGGCGCCGGCGGGGGAACCGATGCCCACTCACCCGGAGCTGTGGATGATCCTGTTCGTCGTGCTCGCCGATGGCGCAACGCTCGACGATGAGTTGCGCGCGACCATCGCCAGGCGCATCCGCGAGGACTGCTCGCCGCGGCACGTCCCCAACAAGATCATGCAGATCGAGCAGGTCCCGCGCACGCTGTCGGGCAAGGTGCTGGAGGTGCCGGTCAAGAAGATCCTGATGGGCACGCCCGCGCACGAGGCCGCGAGCGCCGATTCCCTGGCCGATCCAGCCTCGCTGGACTTCTTCGTAAAGCTGGCTGACTCCCTACAGGCCAAGTGACAACCGCTACAGGCCCATAGAGCGCCCGACGATCTCCTTCATGATCTCGTTGGTCCCGCCATAGATCCGCGTGACGCGTGCGTCTGCGTAGGCGCGGGCGATCGGGTACTCGAGCATGTAGCCGTAGCCGCCGTGAAGCTGCAGGCAGCGGTCGACGACGCGACCCTGCAGATCCGTGCACCACCACTTGGCCATCGCCGCGTCCTCGGGCGTGAGCTCGCCGTCGTTCAGCGCCTGCACGCAGCGATCGACGTAGGCGCGCGCGATCTCGGTTTCGGTGCGGATCTCGGCGAGGAGGAAGCGCGAGTGTTGAAACGAGCCGATCGGCTGACCGAAAGCCTGGCGCTCGCGCACGTAGTCGAGCGTCCAGCCCAGCGCCGCCTCGGCGGCCGCCACGGCTGAGGCCGCGATCGATAGCCGCTCCTGGGGGAGGTTGGAGACGAGGTAATGGAACCCCTCGCCCTCGCGGCCGAGCAGGTTCTCGACCGGGACGCGCGCCTGCGCGAACGACAGCTCGGCGGTGTCCTGGGCGTGCTGGCCGATCTTCTGCAGGTTGCGCCCACGCTCGAAGCCCTCGGTGCCGCGCTCGAGGACGAGCAGCGAGATGTCGCGGTGGCGGTCTTGATGCCCGCCTTCCCGGTCTTGACGGCGACGATCACGAGATCGGCGTTGATGCCGTTGGTGATGAACGTCTTTGAGCCGTCCACGACGTAGTGCTCGCCGTCGCGCCGCGCGCGCGTGGACATCGCCGCGAGGTCCGAGCCGGTGCCGGGCTCGGTCATCGCCAGCGCCGTGATCAGCTCGCCCGAGGCGATCCCGGGAAGCCAGCGCTCGCGCTGGGGCTCGGTGCAGTAGCGCAGGAAATAGGGCAGGCAGATGTCGTTGTGCAGCGTGATCCCCAGCCCGAAGCCGCCGACACCGGCGCGCTGGGTCTCCTCGCCGATGACGAGGTTGAAGCGAAAGTCCTCGGCCCCCGCGCCGCCGTAGCGCTCGGGCACGGCCATGCCGAGAAAGCCGCCCTGGCCGGCCAGGGCGAACACCTCGCGCGGGACGATCCCGGCGCGCTCCCACTCGCCGTAGCGACCATCCTCGCCGATCACCTCGCGCTCCATGAACGTGCGAAAGCTCGCCCGGAAGTCCTCGTGCACGTCCTCGAACAGCGTGCGGCGCATGCAGCTGACCCTATACGCCCAGCAGGAGTGTGAGGCGATGACGTCGAACAAAAACGCCGATGAAGCGTGTCGCGACTCCCACCGCCCCTGCGCAGCCCGTGAACGGCACCAGCGAGCACCAGAGCCTGTCCAAGTACATCCGCGCGCGCTTCGATGAGTGCTCGCGCTCGCAGAAGGACGTGGCGCAGTACATCGTCGACCATCTCGACGAGGCTGCCTTCCAGACCGCGGAGGAGCTGGCGCGTCGCGCGAACACGTCCAGCTCGACGGTCGTGCGGTTCTCGCAGGCGCTCGGGTTCGAGGGCTTTCCCGAGCTGCAGGCCGCCGCGCGCGAGGAATACCGCCGCGTGCACGCCGCCGCGCCGGCGGGCGCCAGTAAGACGGGGGCCAGCTCCACGCCGCTGTTCTCGCTGGACCAGAACGAGTTCGAGGCGTCGCTGACCGCCGATTATCTGAACGTCGAGGAGACCGCGCGCAAGGTCTCGCGCAGCTCCGTGGAGGCGCTCGTCGAGGCGATCGTGGACGCCGAGAAGGTGCTCGTCGCCGGCACCGACCAGATGGCGTTCTTCGCCAGCTACCTGCGCCACCTGCTGATGCTGCTGGACCTGCGCGTCGATGTCGTGGCGAGCCCCTCCCAGGAGGCGCTCAGCCGGCTGGGGCGGATCGATCAGGGCACGCTCGTGATCGGCCTGTCGGCGGGGCGGCCCCACCCGCTGGTCGTGCGCGCGATGAAGCTCGCGCGTCATCGTAAGGCGCGCACCGCCGCGATCACCGACGCGACGCTGTCGGAGGTCGCCAAGCTCGCCCAGATCAAGCTGTACTACTCGTCCAACTCCCCCGCCTACGTGCGTTCCCACACGGCGCTGCTGAGCATGATTCAGGCGCTGGCCTACGGGGTGTATTCGCAGGACACGGCGCAGTACGACGACCGGATCAAGGCGTTCCGGCTGAAGTAATCCGAGGGAGCTGATGGTGTCCCGGCAGGCGCATGCGCTCGCCAGGCGCCGCATGCGGCGTGGTCACGGAGTCGCGCATGCGCGACTCCGCCTGTCGGCGCATGCGCCGACGGCCGGAACATTTTCAAGCATGCGGCCCTGCTGAGTAGCATCGACCGGGATAGACTGCACTTCATGCGCGACGAGGCGACATTTCGGGTCAAGACGGGCCTGGCGGAGATGCTCAAGGGCGGGGTGATCATGGACGTGGTCACGGCCGCGCAGGCCACTATCGCCGAGGAGGCGGGCGCCGCCGCGGTGATGGCGCTCGAGCGTGTGCCCGCAGACATTCGTCGTGACGGGGGCGTCGCGCGGATGTCCGATCCGGAGATGATCGCGGGGATTCAGGAGGCCGTTTCGATCCCCGTGATGGCGAAGGTGCGCATCGGGCATTTCCTCGAGGCTCAGGTGTTGCAGGCGCTCGAGGTCGATTACGTCGACGAGTCCGAGGTGCTGACGCCGGCGGACGAGTCAAACCACATCGACAAGTGGGAGTTCAAGGTGCCGTTCGTGTGCGGCGCGACGAATCTGGGAGAGGCATTGCGCAGGATCGGCGAGGGCGCGGCGATGATCCGCTCCAAGGGTGAGGCCGGGACGGGTGACATCGTCGAGGCCGTCCGGCACATGCGCGCGATCACGGGCGCGATCCGCCGGCTGACGGTGCTGGGGCAGGACGAGCTGGCGAGCGCCGCCAAGGATCTGGGCGCCCCCGCCGACCTGGTGCGGACCGTCGCGACGGATGGGCGGTTGCCGGTCGTGCTGTTCTGCGCTGGCGGGATCGCCACTCCCGCCGACGCCGCGCTGATGATGGCGCTCGGCGCGGAAGGCGTGTTCGTGGGCTCGGGCATATTCAAGTCCGAGGACCCGCCCGCCCGCGCGCGGGCGATCGTCGAGGCCACCACGCACTGGCAGGACCCCGAGCGCGTCGCGGCGGCCTCGCGCGGGCTGGGGCCGGCGATGGCGAGCCTGGAGAGCTCGAAGCTCGAGGGCGAGCAACTGCTCGCCCAGCGCGGCTGGTAGGGCGTGCCGCCGGCACCGACGGCGAAGCCGTTGGTGGGCGTGCTCGCCCTGCAGGGCGGGTTTGAGGCGCACGAGCGGATGCTGCGGGGGCTGGGCGCCGATGTGCGCGAGGTGCGCACGGTTGCCGACCTGGACGGCCTGCACGGGTTGGTGATTCCCGGGGGGCGAGTCGACGACGATGACGCTCGGGATCGAGCGCGAGGGCTTGCGCGAGCCGCTGCGTGAGCTCGTGACGGGGGGTGCCGGCGGTGCCGGGGTGCCCGTGCTGGGTTCGTGCGCCGGGCTGATCATGCTCGACTGCAGAGCATCTCGGCCTGATGGACATGCGCGCGCAGCGCAACGCGTTCGGGCGCCAGCTGCGGAGCTTCGAGATCGACCTCGACCTGACGGGGCTCGCCGGAGGGCCGCTGCGGGCGGTGTTCATCCGCGCGCCGTGGATCGCCGAGCACGGTCCGGACGTCGAGATCCTGGCCGAGGTGGACGGTCATCCCGTGGCGGCGCGCCAGGACAACATGCTGGCGGTGGCGTTCCACGCCGAGCTGACCGACGACGACCGCGTGCACCGGCTGTTCCTGTCAGCCATGTGACGCAATCGCGACAGGTGTGTGACGGGAGGATAAAGGCGCCGGGGAAGTGTTTGCAAAAAAAATGCGTATTACTATGGTGTCACGCAGTTTAAAAAGAACAACAACACCCGACCTCTTTATCTTCATCGACTGCCTGCGGAGTATGGGCTCAGACGGCCTCGAAACGCACGACGCCGTCCGCCGCGTCCGCGCGTTCGACCACGCGCCCTGAGTCAAGCAGCAGATCGACGTGCCCCAGCACCTCGGAGAGGGTCAGGAACGCCTGGGTGACGGCGACGTTGCCCCACAGCTCGACGGCGATCTCGTGCGCGGTGCGCGGCTGGGCGGCGATCAGGCCGTGGATCTTCTCCGCCCGGCGGCGGTGCATGCGAAAGCGCTCGTCGATCAGCGAGACGTGGTCGGCGATCGGCGCGCCGTGGCCGGGCAGCACGAGCGAGAGGTCCATCGCGCGGGTCCGCTCCAGCGAGGCGATGTAGTCGATCAGCGCCCGCGGGCGCGGGCCCTGCGAAGTCTGGTCCAGCGCCGAGCGGCCGTGCGAGCAGCGGGTTGGAGGAGATGTGGGCGATCAGGTGGTCGGCGGCGAGCAGGATCGCGCGGGACTCGTCGAGGAACACCGTGTCCGACGGGCTGTGGCCGGGCCGGTGCAGCACGCGCAGCGTGCGGTCGCGCAGGCGCAGCTCCTCGCCGTCGCGCAGCGGCCGGGTGATCTCGACGGCCGAGCCCCAGGCGCGAAAGCTCGCGGAGACCGCCCGCAGCGCGGTGACGACGTCGGCGGGGATGCCGTGCCGGAGCATGATCTCCTGGGCGAAGCGGTCGTCGAGCTCGGTCGAGATGCCGAAGTCGCGCAGATAGGGCGCGAGCCCGTCCAGCGCCGCGACCTCGGCGCCGGAGCGCCGCGCGAGGATCGAGGCCAGGCCGAAGTGGTCGATGTGCTGGTGGGTGATCACCAGCAGCTCGATGTCCTCGATCGCGTGTCCGCGCACGGCCAGCGCCTGTTCGAGCTCGTCCAGCGCCTTGCCCGAGTTCGGCCCCGAGTCGATCAGCGTCAGCGGCGAGTCCTCGATCAGGTAAGCATTGACGCGCCCGACCTGAAACGGCGTCGGGATCGCCAGGCGGTGGATGTCTGCGTCCGCGGCCTGCGCGAGCAGCTCCTGCTCGTTCGGCTCGTCCATCGCCGAGGGCCCGCCCGTCTCCGCTCATGAGCGGATCAGCGCCAGGACCTCGTCGCGGCGGCGCTCCATGTCCTCGCTGGAGATCAGCGACTCCAGACACAGACGCAGCAGCGGCTCGGTGTTGGAGGGACGCACGTTGAAGTGCCAGTCGTCGTAGTCGATCGATATTCCATCCAGGCGATCTTGGCGCGCGTCGGAGTAGCGCTCGGCGAGCTCGTCCATCTTGGCCTCGGGGTCTGAGACCTCGGAGTTGATCTCACCTGAGATGAAGTAGCGCTCGCGGTAGGGCCTGAGCAGCTCCGACAGCGACACGCCCGCGCGCGAGACGTGCTCGAGCACGAGCAGCGCCGGGATCGTGCCGGAGTCCGCGCAGAAGAACTCGCGGAAGTAGTAGTGCCCGGAGACCTCCCCGCCGAACAGCGAGCCCTCGGCGCGCATGCGCGTCTTGAAGAACGCGTGCCCGACGCGATTGATATACGGCGTGCCGCCGGCCGCGCGCACAGTGTCGGGGACGGCGCGCGAGGCGCGTACGTCATACAGCACTGCCTCTGGGCGGGTGGGGTCCGATCTTTTGCGCAGCAGCGACTCGGCCAGCAGCGCGGTCAGGAAGTCACCGTCGACGAACGCGCCGGTATCGTCGATGAAGAAGCAGCGGTCGGCGTCGCCGTCCCAGGCGATGCCGAGGTCCGCGCCGCTCTCGCGGACCCGCGCGATGATCAGCTCGCGGTTCTGCGGGCAGCAGCGGGTTGGGCTCGTGGTCGGGGAACGTGCCGTCAGGTGTCCAGTAGGTCTCGATCAGCTCCAGCCCCAACCGCTCCAGCAGCGGGCCGACCATTGGCCCGGCCATGCCGTTGCCGCCGTCGAGCACGACCTTCAGAGGACGTATCAAGGCTGGATCGGCGAAGCGCGCGACATAGGCCTGGAACTCCTCGTACAGGTCCACCTCCTCGACCGTGCCTCCGCCTGGCGCGGACGGCAAACCCGACTCGATCAGGTGGTGGATGTCCTGGATGCCGGCGTCGCCGGACAGCGCGATCGCGCCGTCGCGCACCAGCTTGGCGCCGGTGTACGCGGCAGGATTGTGCGAGGCGGTGCACATCAGCCCGCCGTCCAGTTCGCGCGAGCCAACCAGGTAATAGAGCATCTCGGTGCCCACTTGGCCGGCGTCGATTACGTGCGCCCCCTCAGCGAGTAGGCCCGTGCGGTAGCGGGCGGAGAGCTCGGGGGCGGTCAGGCGCATGTCGCGGCCGAGGCCGACGTGCAGCTCTGGAGCGGGCTTCGATGCGAGCGCGGAGAGCACGCGCGCGAACGCGCGGCCGATCAGCTCGGCCGCGTCCCCGTCGAGCTGGGAGCCATACAGCCCGCGGATGTCATACGCCTTGAATATGCCGGGGTCGAGCGCGCTCATCGTGCGGGCGTCATCCTACGCGCTGGGAGGCGCGCGCCGGGCCCGAGAGGCCTCTCGCTCGAGGGCCAAAGTATCCTCAGGGTCATGTCAGGACACTCCAAGTGGGCGAGCATCAAGCACAAGAAGGCGATCGTGGACTCCAGGCGGGGCCAGCAGTTCACGAAGCTCGCCCGTGCGATCACGGTTGCGGCGCGCGACGGGGGCGGCGATCCGGACGCGAACGCGACGCTCGAGAACGCAATCCGCAAGGCCAAAGAAGCGTCGATGCCCAAGGACAACATCGAACGCGCGATCGCCAAGGGGACCGGCGCCGGCGGCGACGGCGAGGCGGCGCTGGAGACAGTTTTATACGAGGGGTACGGCCCGGGCGGGGTGGCGGTGCTCGTGGAGGCGGTGACCGACAACCGCAACCGCACGAGCGCGGACGTCAGGCACGCTTTCTCCAAGTACGGAGGCAACCTCGGCGAGCCGGGCTCGGTGGCATATCTGTTCGACAAGAAGGGCACGATCGCGATCGACGCGAGCAAGTACGACGAAGACGAGCTGATGGTCGCTGTCGAGGCGGGCGCGGAGGACATCACCGCAGATGAGGATCTATGGGAGGTCGTCGCCGAGCCGGCCGAGTACGCGAAGGTGCTCGCGGCGCTGGAGGCGGCGGGCGTTGCGATCGAGAGCGCCGAGATGGGCTACCGCCCGTCGAGCCTCGTGCCGATCGATGAGGGTCAGGCCGGACGGTTGATGAAGCTGATCGAAGCGTTGGAAGAGAGCGATGACGTAGGCGCGGTGAACGCCAACTTCGACGTGCCCGCGGAGGTGCTGGAGCGCGTTGCCGGCTAGCGACGAGGGGGAGCGCAGGCCGCCTGTCGTGATCCTGTGCGGCGGACGGGGAACGCGATTGCAGGAGCACACGCGGGAGATACCGAAGCCCCTCGTGGAGATCGGCGGCGAGCCGATCGTGGGACACGTGATCAGGGTGTACGCCGCGCAGGGATTCGAGCGGTTCGTGCTGGCGACGGGCTACAAGGGCGAGCTGATCGAGTCCTACGCGCGCGCGGCGCATTGGCCTGGGGGAGTGACGGTGGAGTGCGTGGATACGGGCGTGCAGACCCCGACGGGCGGCAGGATCAAGCTGTTGGAAGGACGGATCGGGGTGGCGGGGACGTTCTGCGCGACATACGCCGACGGGGTCGCGGACATCGACCTGAACGCGCTGCTGGCGTTCCACGCCGGACACGGGCGGCTGGCGACCATGACGGTGGTCAGGCCGGAGCTGCAGTTCGGCGTGGCCGAGCTCGACGGCGACGGCAGGGTGAGCGGGTTTCGCGAGAAGCCGCGCTCGGAGCACTGGGTCAATGGAGGGTTCTTCTGTTTCGAGCGCGGGGCGCTGGAGCACATGACGCGCGAGAGCGTGCTCGAGCGCGAGCCACTACGTGAGCTGGCAGCGACGGACGAGTTGCGCGCGTACAGGCATGCGGGGTTCTGGGAGTGCATGGACACCTATAAGGACGCCGTTGCGCTGAACGACCTGTGGGCCGCGGGGCAGGCTCCCTGGCGCGTGTGGGAGCAGGGCGTGTAGAGCAGGCGTCCGACGCGCTGCGCAGAATCAAGCAGGATGATCGTTCTCGGCATAGATCCCGGCCTGGCCAACACGGGCTACGGCGTGATCGCACGGCGCGACGGGCGGCTGGTGGCGCTCGACGGCGGTGTGGTGCAGACGCGGGCTGGACTGGAGGTGGAGCGCCGGCTGGCCGACATCTACGCGGCGGTGGACACGTTGCTGGCCGAGCACGAGCCGGACGGGGTGGCGCTCGAGGAGCTGTACTTCGGCCAGAACGTGCGCACTGCCTTCGCTGTTGGACAGGCGCGGGGCGTCGTGATGCTCGCCGCGGGACAGCGCGGGGTTCCGTGTGAGAGCTACACCCCGCAGGCAGTCAAGGGCGCGGTTTGCGGCAACGGGCGCGCGGACAAGGAGCAGGTCGCACGCATGGTCGGTGCGCTGCTCGGCTTGGAGTCGCCACCGAGGCCCGACCACGCCGCCGACGCGCTGGCGGTCGCCATTTGCCACGTCAACCGCGCGCCGCTGACGCGTGCGCTCGCGGGGACGCGGGACGGGGACGGGGACGGGGACGGTGAGATGATCGGGGTGCTGCGTGGCGAGGTCGTGGTGCGCCGGCCCGATCACGTCGTGCTCTTGTGCGGGGGCGTTGGCTACCGGGCGGCGGTGTCGGCGCAGACGCTGCACCACGTGCCCGCGGCGGGCGAGACCACGATGCTGCACACGCACCTGATCGTGCGCGACGACGCCTTGGCTCTCTACGGGTTTCACTCAGAGCAGGAGCGCGAGCTGTTCCTGATGCTGCTGTCCGTGCAGGCCGTCGGCCCGAAGGTGGCTCTGGCGGTGCTCTCAGGTGGGCCGGCGCGCGAGCTGATCGGCGCGATCGCCGCCGGCGACGCGGCACGGTTTCAGGCGGTGCCCGGCATCGGCAAGCGCACCGCGGAGCGGATCATCGTCGAGCTGCGCGAGAAGGTTGTCGGTGTGCACGGTGCCCCGAGTGACGGGCAGGTCCTCGTGGCCCGGCGCGGTGATGGTCCACGCGGGCTCGCGCGCGAGGGGCTGCTGGAGCTCGGGTACGGGCCGGGCGAGGTCGAGGAGCTGCTGCGGGACGCGGATCCAGACATGAGCGCCGAGGAGCTGATTGCTCACGCCCTGCGCGCCGCGAGGGCCGGGTGATCGAACGATGACTGACACGACCGCTGCAGTGGAGCGCATCCAGACGCCGTATCTCGTGCCCGAGGATGAGCTCGACCGTTCGCTGCGCCCCCGGCGGCTCGACGAGTTCGTCGGCCAGGAGACGCTGCGCGCTCAGCTGGCCGTCGCGATCGAGGCGGCCACGGCGCGGGGAGACGCGCTCGACCACGTCCTGCTGGCGGGGCCGCCGGGGCTGGGCAAGACCTCGCTCGCGCAGATCGTCGCGGCGGAGCTGCAAGCCCCGTTCGTGCAGACCGCCGGGCCGGCTCTCGAGCGCAAGGGCGACATCGCGGCGTTCCTGACCGCCCTGGAGCCGCGCAGCGTGTTCTTCGTCGATGAGATCCACCGTCTGCCGCGCACACTGGAGGAGACGTTCTACCCGGCGATGGAGGATCACCGCCTGCCGATCACCGTCGGACAGGGCGCGGGCGCGCGCGTGGTGACGCTCGAGCTGCCCGCGTTCACGCTCGTCGGTGCGACGACGCGCACGGGTCTGCTGACAACGCCGCTGCGCGACCGTTTCGGGATCCAGGCGCGGCTCGAGCCCTACGCGACGGATGAGCTCGCAGCGATCGTCCGCCGCTCGGCGGGGATCCTCGAGATCGAGCTCGACGAAGACGGCGCGGTCGCGATCGCGGCGCGCAGCCGGGGGACCCCGCGCGTGGCTAACAGGCTGCTCAAGCGCGTGCGCGACTACGCGGAGGTGCGGATGCAGGGCGTGGTCACGGCTGAGGCGGCGCACGCGGCGCTGGAGCTGCTGGAGGTCGACGAGCTGGGCCTTGACCGACTCGATCGGGGGATCCTGCGGGCGATCTGCGTGAAGTTCGACGGCGGTCCAGTCGGACTGTCCACGCTCGCGGTTGCCGTGGGCGAGGAGCAGGACACGATCGAGGACGTCTACGAGCCGTACCTGCTGATGCAGGGCCTGATCAAGCGCACTCCGCGCGGACGCGCGGCCACGCCTGCCGCGTTCGCCCATCTGGGCCTGCCGGCGCCCGAGCAGGTTCCCGCGGGCTGCGGGCAGCCGCTGTTCTAGGGACACCGGCTGGCGACACGACCCTCCGCGGGCTTCCCTAGTCTGTGACTATGGCCCATCCATTCATCTGCCCCAACTGCGGACATCGCACGAGCGAGCTCGATCGCAACATCGGATTCACGCGCCAGCGCAAGGGCTGCGAGAAGTGCGGGTTCGCGTTCCTGTTCGAGCTGCTCGACGACTACTACCCGGCGCCGGACGCCGCGTTCTTCGTGTGCGACCGCGAGGGCCGGGTGATCGGCTGCGGCAAGAACTCATTCGCGTTCACGGGGCTGGAGGAGGAGGATGTGATCGGCCAGCGCGTCGAGCAGGTGCTCGGGCTGAGCTTCTCAAACGGGGACGACCCGGTCGCGACCGTTCTCGAGTGGGGGGTGCGCGCGCTGGAGGTGCCGGTGGTGGTCAGCGGCGAACGCGATGTGGCGGCGAGCGCGAAAGCGGACATGTTCCCCGCCTACGACGACGATGGCGGGCTACTGCTCGTGCTGACCCCGGAGAAGTAGTCTCCTGAGGCGATGACTTTTCCTATGACTCAACGCCGCGAGCCATGACAGATCGCCGACGCAACGCGTTCATCCTGCTGCTCGTCGCGGGCCTGTTCGCGGCCTCGATCGCGGTGATTGCGCTGAAGCCGACGCGGCTGGGGCTGGACCTGAAGGGCGGGGTGCAGCTGGTCTATCAGGGCAAGCCGACCGCTCAGTCGAAAGTCGACCCCGAAGCGCTGAACCGCTCGATCGACATCATGCGCAAGCGCGTTGACCAGCTGGGCATCGCACAGCCGGAAATACAGCGCAGCGGCGGGAGCGAAATCACCGTGGCGTTGCCGGACGTGAGCAACGCCCAGCGCGCGGAAGCCGAGGTCGGCAAGACCGCGCAGCTGCAGTTCTATGACTGGGAGCCCAACGTGATCGGGCCCAGCGGCAAGCCGGCGGGGGCGACCGAAACGACCGTCACGGGCGGGCCGGCCGCGGGCTCGAGTACATCCGGCGTGCCCGAGTACCAGGCGGTGCTGCGTGCCGCCAAACGGCCGGCGATCCTGCGCAGAAACGTCGATACGACTTGGGAACAGGGATGTACCCCAGCTCAGGCGAACGGATGCGTGTACGGGAGCTGGTACCTGATCGACACCGCTCACGAAAAGATGCTGTGCGCCGGAGGCAAGGCGATCTGCGCGTCGCAGGAAACCGAACAGAACCTGTACGCCGATGGCTACAAACCGCCCGCCGGCTCTAAGCCCAAGGCGGTGCGCGTCAACCCGGGGACGGTGCTGGCGCAGGCCCGCCCGGTGGAATCGAGCGCCGGCAAGATCACCCAGCAGAGCCCGAACAGCTTCTACGTGCTGAACGACGAACCGGTGCTGACAGGCGCCGACATCAAGAATCCGCAGCAGGGCTTCGACGAAGGCGCCGGCGGCACGGGCGCCCCGAACGTCAACTTCGGGTTCACCTCGCACGGACAGGGCGTGTTCCAGCGCGTGACCAAGGAAATCGCCCATCGCGGCCAGGAAGCGCAGCTGCCAGGTGTGAGCAAGGAAGCGGCGCAGCAGCACTTCGCGATCGTGCTGGACGGGCAGCTGATCACGGCGCCCTCGATCGACTACACCCAATACCCCGAAGGGATCGACGCCTCGCAGGGCTCGCAGATCTCCGGTGGGTTCACGATCACCTCCGCGCAGGAACTCGCCAGCGAGCTGCAGTCGGGCGCGCTGCCGATCAAGCTCGAACTGATCTCCAACTCGCAGGTCTCGGCGACACTCGGCAAAACGGCGCTGAACCAGGGCTTGGTCGCCGGGCTCGTGGGGTTCGCGGTGGTGTGTCTGTTCCTGCTGCTGTTCTATCGTGTGCTGGGCGCGATCGCCGTCGGTGGTCTGATCGTATATGGGGCGTACTTCTTCGCGCTGATCAAGCTGATCCCGATCACGCTGACACTGCCGGGGATCGCTGGGCTGATCCTGACGATCGGCGTGTGCGCGGACGCGAACATCGTGATCTTCGAGCGCGTCAAGGAGGAGATCAGGGGCGGCAGATCGATCGTCTCGGGGATCGCGACGGGATACACGCGCGGGTTCGCGGCGATCGTCGACGCCAACGTCGTGACGTTCATGACCGCGTTTATCCTGTTCGCGCTGGCGACCGCGGAAGTCAAGGGGTTCGCCTTCATGCTGGGGATCGGCACCCTCGTCTCGCTGTTCACGGCGGTGCTCGCGACGCGGGCCGCGCTGGGCGCAATGGGGCGCTCGCGGCTGGTGAGCCATCCCGCGGCGCTCGGGGCGGGCAAGCCCAAGCGGGCATGGACGTTCGACTTCATGGGCGCCTCGAAGTGGTTCTTCTCGTTGTCGGGCACGATCCTGTTGATCGGCGCGCTGGCGATCGGTGGCAAGGGGCTGAACTTCGGCATCGACTTCAAGTCGGGCACGCGCATCCAGACCGCGTTCATCAGGCCCGCGAGCCAAGCCGAAGTGAGCACCGTGATGAGCGCCGAGGGCTATCCCAACGCGCAGGTCCAGAAGTACTCGAGCAAGGGCGTGGGCGGCAGCGGGTACCAGATCTCGACCGAGAAACTGAAGCCCGAAGCGGTCCACGAGGTCAAGTCCGCGCTCGACACCAAGTTTGGCAACGGACCAAGCTCGCCGGGAACGAAGGACTTCTCGAGCACCTCGATCGGGCCGACATTCGGGCGGACGATCGCCAACAGCGCGGTGATCGCGATCATCGCCTCGCTGCTGGTGATCTCGGCGTATATCGCGCTGCGATTCGAGTGGAAGTACGCCGTGCCGGTGCTGATCGCGCTGATGCACGATCTGCTGATCACCTCGGGAATCTACGCCCTGACCGGCCGGGAAGTGACCTCGGCGACGGTCGCTGCGCTGCTTACGATTCTCGGATACTCGCTGTATGACACGATCATCGTGTTCGACCGCGTGCGCGAGAACGTGCCGCGCATGCCGCGCGCGGCGTTCTCGCAGATCGTCAACCGCTCGATGTCCGAGGTGCTCACGAGATCGCTGGCGACGAGCTTCTGCACGCTGCTGCCGGTGCTGTCGCTGCTGCTGTTCGGCGGGAGCACGCTCAAGGATTTCGCGTTCGCGCTGATGGTAGGGATAGCCTCGGGTGCGTACTCCTCGATATTCATCGCCTCTCCGGTGCTCACGCACTGGAAGGAGCGCGAGGGGGGCTATCGCTCCAGGAGGGCGCGGATCGTGCGCGAACTTGGCGCCGTGCCCGCGTACGCGACCGCGGTTGGGGGTGCGCCCGTGGACGTGGAGCCCACGCAGAAGCGCAAACGCACGCGTCGCGGCAGCCTGATCGCGCCCGAGGAGCCGGGCGAGCAGATCTCACGCGGCGAGTTCCAGGAACTGGTGCGCGACCTCGACATCGAGGGTGTGCGACCACCGGGCAAGCCGGATGAGCCTGGCGAGCGAAGCCGTGCGGGCGTCGCCCAGCGCGCGGGGGCGGTTGGCAGAGACGGTGAGGCGGTTGCGGATGACGACGTCATCTTGGAGGAGCCGGGCGAGCGCGTGCCCGAGCGCGACCCAGCGGCGGACCTGACCCCGGAGGATCTGGTGCTCAAGGAAGCCCCCAAGCCGCGCGAGAAATCTCGCAGGCGTCCGCGCAACAGACGCCACGGGAGGTCGCGCTGATGGGCATGCTCGGATGGGTGATGATGGGCCTGGCGATCTGGCACTTCACGATCTTCCTGCCCGATCGCTTCTGGGGAGGGATCGTCGGCGCGTTCGTGGGCTCGCTCGTGGGGGCGATCGTGATCGGTTTGGTCATCTATGGCGCGAAAATCGGGGCGTTGAAGGTGCCTGGGCAGAAGGCGACTGACATCGCGGTTGTGCTGTACGCCGTTCCAGGTGCGCTGATCGGCATCGCGGCGGTGTATCTCGAGGGCATCCGCCGGGAACGCTAGGACGACGAGAGCGCTTCGCGCTGCTGTGTCCTCGATCGCTCGTGTGCAAAGCACACGTCGCTCTCTGCGTCCTTGCATCGCTCGACTCTCGTCGCCCTAGAGACGATTAGGGCGCTGACGTATCCGCCCCCCAGCGTTCTGTCCACCCTCGACCGTAGGGTTGGGGGGTGGAAGAGCCTCGTTTTCAGATGGCGCAGTGTGAGCCGGCCGCGGTGCAGGGGCTGCAGCGCGAGCTGGGCGTGAGCGAGCCGCTCGCGCAGGTGCTGGTGCGCCGCGGACTGGCCGAGCCGGCACGCGCACGGGCGTTCATCGCGGCTGACGAGGAGCACCCGCACACCGCGTTTGCGGGCATCGACACGGCGATCGCGACGATTCGCAGACACGTCGAGGCCGGAACGAGGATCACCGTGCACGGGGACTACGACGTCGACGGCGTGTGCTCGACGGCGGTGCTGGTGCGTGCGCTGCGACGGTTGGGGGCCGATGTCGACTGGTATCTGCCTGACCGCGAGAGCGACGGGTACGGGCTGAGCATGGACACGGTCAGGCGGCTGGCGGCACGGGGAACGAAGCTGCTCGTGACCGCGGACTGCGCGATCACGGCCGTCGAGGAGGTCACAGCAGCGAAGGGACTGGGCATGGAAGTGATCGTCAGCGATCACCACAGCGTGCGCGTGGACGGCGTGCTTCCGGACGCGCCGATCGTGCACCCGGCGGTCTGCGGCTATCCCGATGAGAGACTGTGCGCGACGGCCGTCGCCTACAAGCTGGCTCAGGGCCTTCTCGGGTGCGCCCCGGTGCAGGACCTCGACCTGGTGGCGCTGGCGAGCATCGCGGACGTCGTACCACTGCTCGGCGAGAACCGCACGCTTGTGCGACGCGGTCTGTGCGCCCTTGCGGGCACCGTCAAGCCGGGGCTGCGGGCGCTGATGGCGGTTGCGCGCGTGGACCCTTCGAGGATCAACGAGCGCTCGGTCGCGTTCGCCCTGGCGCCGCGGCTGAACGCCGCCGGGCGGCTCTACCGGGCCGACGCCGGGCTGGAGCTGATCCTGACGGAGGATCCGATGCGCGCGGCACAGATCGCACACGAGCTCGATCGGATCAACTACGAACGCCGCGCCGCCGAGCGGACGATCAGATTCGAGGCCGAAGCACTGATCGCAGACCTGGGGGATGACGATGAGCATCACGCGCTCGTACTCGCCGGCGAGGGGTGGCATGTCGGCGTGATCGGCATCGTCGCCTCGCGCCTGGCCGAGACCCATCGCCGCCCGGTCGTGCTGATCGCGCTGGACGGGGATCGTGGCCGCGGCTCGGGGCGCAGCGGCTGCGAGGCGTTCGACCTGCTGGCGGGACTGACCGCGTGCGGCGAGCACCTGCACCGCTACGGCGGCCATCGCGCCGCGGCGGGCCTCGAGATCGAGCGCGAGCGCGTGGCGGGGTTCGCCGCCGCGCTGGATGAGTTCGCTCGGAGCGTACTCACCGCCCAGGACACGGCGCCCGTGGAGCGCGTAGACGCGGTCGTGGACGGCTCGGAGCTGGGGATGACGCTGGCCGAGGAGCTGCAGGGACTGGCGCCGTTCGGCCAGGGCAACCCGCCGGTGTCGCTGCTCATCCAGGAGGCGACGTTTGCCGACGTGCGAGCGATGGGAGATGGCAAGCACTCGCGCTTCACCGTCCGCTCGCCCGGAGGGCGTGCGCGGGCGGTCGCGTTCAACACGGGTGGGCGGCTGGGAGTGGCTGAGGGCGAGCCCGCTCAAGCGACATTTACGCTGGAGGTGAACGAGTGGAACGGCGTGAGCGAGCCGCGCCTGGTGCTCCGCCATGCCCGCGCGGCAGGCGCTCCGCGGATTGAAGATCGCCGATCGACACCCGTGTCCGCGCCGCGCAACGGCCCCGCGACGGAGGCCGGTCTGCCGGAGCTGGTGCTGTTCAGCTGAGGGTTGGCGTCAGATGCGGGTGGCGCGGATCCCCGAAGGCTTCAATCCCGGTGGACAGTCCCCTACCCTTTGACTAATGGCGTCTACCGGAGACTCGCACAGCACCACAGTCGTGAAGCTCGACGAGCCCAAGGCTCGGACGGCTGTGCCGCGCCTTGACCTGAACGAGCTCGAGCGCCGGAGGCTGGGCGATCTGTTTGCGATCGTCTCCGAGCACGCCGCGGACTCGGCCGTGGAGATCGACCGCGAGCGCGTCCGGGACGCGTTCGTGTTCGCGTGTGAGCATCATGCCGCGCAGCGGCGCAAGTCAGGCGAGGACTTCATCGTGCACCCGGTCGGCGTGGCACGCATCTGCGCTGGTATGAGACTCGACACCGAGACGTTGTGTGCGGCTCTTCTGCACGACACCGTCGAGGACACCTCCGCCTCGATCGAGGAGGTCGGTGAGCGCTTCGGCGAGGAGATCGCTCAGATCGTCGACGGGGTGACCAAGCTGACGGGAATCACCTTCCAGTCGCGCGATGAGGCGCAGGCGGAGAACTACCGCAAGATGATGGTGGCGATGGCCACGGACGTACGGGTCATCCTGATCAAGCTCGCCGACCGGCTGCACAACATGCGCACGATCGAGGCGATGCCCAAGCAGAAGCAGATGGAGAAGGCCCGCGAGACGCTCGAGATCTACGCTCCGCTGGCCCATCGGCTGGGCATCCACGCGATCAAGTGGGAGCTGGAGGACCTCGCGTTCGCGACGCTTCACCCGCGCAAGTATCAGGAGATCAAGGGTCTGGTCGCCCAGCAGCGCGACGAGCGCGAGCGCTACGTCGGCGAAGCGGGCGAGTATCTGGCGCGTGAGCTCGCGTATAAGAGCTCGAGGTGGAGGCTGGGCGATCTGTTTGCGATCGTCTCCGAGCACGCCGCGGACTCGGCCGTGGAGATCGACCGCGAGCGCGTCCAGGACGCGTTCGTGTTCGCGTGTGAGCATCATGCCGCGCAGCGGCGCAAGTCAGGCGAGGACTTCATCGTGCACCCGGTCGGCGTGGCACGCATCTGCGCTGGTATGAGACTCGACACCGAGACGTTGTGTGCGGCTCTTCTGCACGACACCGTCGAGGACACCTCCGCCTCGATTGAGGAGGTCGGTGAGCGCTTCGGCGAGGAGATCGCTCAGATCGTCGACGGGGTGACCAAGCTGACGGGAATCACCTTCCAGTCGCGCGATGAGGCGCAGGCGGAGAACTACCGCAAGATGATGGTGGCGATGGCCACGGACGTACGGGTCATCCTGATCAAGCTCGCCGACCGGCTGCACAACATGCGCACGATCGAGGCGATGCCCAAGCAGAAGCAGATGGAGAAGGCCCGCGAGACGCTCGAGATCTACGCTCCGCTGGCCCATCGGCTGGGCATCCACGCGATCAAGTGGGAGCTGGAGGACCTCGCGTTCGCGACGCTTCACCCGCGCAAGTATCAGGAGATCAAGGGTCTGGTCGCCCAGCAGCGCGACGAGCGCGAGCGCTACGTCGGCGAAGCGGGCGAGTATCTGGCGCGTGAGCTCACGCAGCTGGGGATCGAGGCGCAGATCGCCGGCCGCGCTAAGCATTTCTACTCGATCTACTCGAAGATGACCAAGAAGGGCCGCGAGTTCAACGAGATCTACGACCTCACCGCGATGCGCGTGATTGTGGACTCGGTCAAGGACTGCTACGGGACGGTCGGCGTGATCCACTCATTGTGGAAGCCGCTGCCCGGCCGGTTCAAGGACTTCATCGCGATGCCCAAGTTCAACATGTACCAGTCGCTGCACACGACGGTGATCGGTCCCGAGGGCAGGCCGCTGGAGATCCAGATCCGCACGCAGGAGATGAACGAGATGGCGGAGTTCGGGGTCGCGGCTCACTGGATGTACAAGCATCTGCCCGGCTCCGAGCGCGCGGACCATGACGGCCAGCCGGGCTCACCCGAGGACGCGAAGCTGCAGTGGCTGCGCTCGATGCTGGATTGGCAGAAGGAGCTGCCTGATCCCGGTGAGTTCATGGAGAACTTCCGCGGCGACCTGTTCGAGGACGAGGTGTACGTGTTCACGCCCAAGGGCGAAGTCAAGTCGCTGGCGGCGGGCGCCACGCCGCTGGACTTCGCGTACGAGGTCCACACCGAGATCGGCCACCGTTGCGTGGGTGCGCGCGTGAACGGAAAGATCGTGCCGCTGCACTGCGAGCTGCGATCGGGGGACATCGTCGAGATCCTCACCGCCAAGCGCGAGCGCGGCCCCTCGCGCGACTGGCTGGCGATGGTCAAGACGACGCGCGCGCGCAACAAGATCAAGGCGTGGTTCAAGGCGGAGTCTCGTCAGGACACCGAGCACACCGGGCGCGATTTGCTGCAGGAGCACCTGCGCAAGCAGGGCCTGCCCGCGCAGAAGATCACCGGGTCGGCGCTGCTGGCTGACGTGATCCGCGAGGTCGGGTATCGCAAGGCGGACGACTTCTACATTGCGCTCGGCGCGTCGAAGGTCTCGCCGAAGGTGGTCGTCAACAAGGTGATGCAGCGCCTGAAGCAGGGCGAGGCCGCCGACGGCGACGCCACCGGCGCGGAGCTGCTGCGGGTCGGCCGCCCGCGCCGGCGCCCGACGAAGTCATCGGGGCAGTACGGGATCAAGGTCGAGGGCGTGGAGGACGTGATGTTGCGCCTGGCCAAGTGCTGCCGGCCGGTGCCCGGCGATGAGATCGTCGGCTACATCTCGCTGGGGCGGGGAATCACGATCCACCGTGAGGATTGCCCGAATGCGGTGATCCTCGGCCGCGACCCCGAGCGCTTTACGAACGTCTCCTGGGAAGGAGAGCGCAGCACGGCGTTCGTGGTCGAGATCCAGATCGACGCGTGGGATCGTCATCGCCTGCTCGAGGACCTCTCGCGCGTGTTCTCGGAGTCGGGGGCGAACATCCTGGAGGCGCGCTGCCTGTCGAGCCCGCCGATGGTCAAGAACCGGTTCGTGGTCGAGGTCGCCGACACCCACACGCTGAAGGGTGCGATCACGCGGTTGCGCAACATCGAGTCCGTCTTCGACGCCTATCGGGTCACCCCGGGCGGGGCCGCGGCGTAGCGGCCGGCGTCTACGCGACGACGTTGAGAGCGCCCGGAAGGATCGAGTAGCGCGCCTGGGTGACCTCGCCGAGGAAGTCGCCGTCCACCTGCAGTGGCAGAGGACGCTCGTCGGTGCTGCGCACGGTCAGCTCGGTCAGCTCGCAGAGGCCCGTGACCTGGCGGTGGCGGCTGACGCGCATGCCGCGCGAGAACGCGCGCAAACCGATCGAGGGGATCGACAGGGGCGTGGCGCTATGCAGCACGCAGCCACACAGCACACCCGAGTCGAGCGTGGTGCCGTCGGCGATCTCGATCGGGCGGTTCTGGAAGTAGGTGAACGGCGAGCCGTTCTGGACGATCGTCGTGACGCTCGGCAGTGTCTCGCCGCCGGCGAGCACCTCCATGCGCGGGGGCCTGACGAGGTAGCGGCGGGCGAACGTGTGCAGGGCCACCCACGTGAAGTAGTAGGCGCCGAGGCGGGCCTTCAGGCGGGGGTTGGCGTCGACCCGCTCGACGACGCTCGCGTCGACGCCAAGGCCGGATGCGAACGTGAAGCAGCGATCCTCGGCGAGGACGCCCTCCGTGCCGTCGGCGCTGACGACGCCGAGGTCCACCCGGCGGGGACGCCAGTCGTCGGCGAGCGCGAGCAGGTGCTCGGTCGCGTCGACGAGCTCACCGGGAATGCCGAGCATCTTGGCGAACACGTTCGCCGAGCCGCCGGGCAGGCAGGTCAGCGGCGTAGGAGAGCCGAGCAGGCCGTTGGCGGCTTCGTTGACGGTGCCGTCCCCACCGAAGGCGACGACCACGTCATAGCCCTCGTGCGCAGCCTCGCGGCACAGCTCGGTCGCATGGCCACGAGCCTCGGTGTCGAGGGCATCGACCTCGAACCGGCCCTGCAGGGCGTACACGACGAGATGGCGCAGCCGGTCGGAGACCGTGGTGGCGTACGGGTTGACGATGATCAGCATGCGCCGCTTGACCCCCGTAACCTCCGGCTCGAAGTCGATGGGGCGCTCGGCGGGCGTGGTCTGCTCGCCGGGGGAAGCGGAGGTGCCGGCGGAAGCGGAGGTAACCGAGGCTGCGCTCATCGCACGCCTCTACACCGAGCACGAGCGGGCGTTACCCATCTGGCTCAAACGTGAGCGCGCGCCCTCGTGCACGCCGTACGCCGGGGCGGGTCAGGTCCTCCCTTCGCTCGCATTTGCATCCGCCCGCGCGCTTGCTAAACTTCCGGATCACATAGCAGGACACATCAAGAGGGGTGGAGGGACTGGCCCGATGAAGCCCCGGCAACCACCGTCTTAGGACGGGAAGGTGCCAATTCCAGAAGATGTGTGGCGGGCTTCTTGCTCTTCGCCACACCGTTTGAACTGGCGAAGGTCTTCAAAGGAGTCCCAAATCATGGCTGTGACCCATCTGCAGTGCAAGGAGTGCAAGTCCGAGTATCCGCTACAGGCGCTGTACGTGTGCGAGCGCTGCTTCGGCCCGCTCGAGGTCGCCTACGATCACAGCCGGCTGGCGGGCGGCGACACCGACGAGCTGCGCCGGCGGATCCAGGCGGGACCGCAGAACATCTGGCGCTACGCCGATTTTCTACCGACCACTTCCTATGGTCGAGGGGCTCCGGGCGGACTCCCGGAGAACTCCGGGGAGGAGGCTCGGTGCGCACAGGCCTGCCGGCCGGGTGCACGCCGCTGATCCGCGCCGATCGTCTGGCGCAGCGGTTGGGGCTGCGCGAGGTGTGGGTCAAGAACGATGCGGCCAACCCGACCCACTCGTTCAAGGACCGTGTCGTCTCCGTGGCCGTCGCGCGCGCCCGGGAGCTCGGTTTTCAGACGATCGCGTGCGCGTCGACCGGCAACCTCGCCAACTCCGTGGCCGCGCACGGGGCGGCGCTGGGACTCGAGTCCTATGTATTCATCCCCGCCGACCTGGAGGAGCAGAAGGTGCTCGCGACCGGCGTGTACGGGACGAAACTGGTCGCGGTGCAGGGCAACTACGACGACGTAAACCGCCTGTGCACAGAGCTGTGCGCCGAGCGCGATTGGGCGTTCGTGAACGTGAACCTGCGCCCCTACTACGCCGAGGGCTCCAAGACGTTGGCGTTCGAGATCGCCGAGCAGCTCGGCTTTCAGCTGCCCGATCGCATCGTCGCGCCCGTCGCGTCGGGATCGCTGTTCACCAAGATCGGGCGCGGCTTTGAGGAGTGGCGTAGCGAGGTCGGTCTGCTCGACGGCGAGCTGCCGAGGATGAACGGCGCCCAGGCCGCGGGCTGCGCGCCCGTGGCGAACGCGTTCGCCGCCGGCCACGAGGTGTGCAGGCCGGTCAAGCCGGACACGATCGCCAAGTCACTGGCGATCGGCAACCCCGCCGATGGCCCGTACGCACTGGAATTGGCGCGCGACACCGGCGGCTCGGTCGACGCCGTCAGCGACGAGGAGATCAGGCAGGGCATCGCCCTGCTCGCGCAGACAACGGGCATATTCACCGAGACCGCGGGCGGCGTGACGACCGCGGTGCTCTCAAAGCTCGCCCAGCGTGGCGATATCGACCCCGACGAGCGCGTCGTGCTAGTCATCACCGGCGAGGGTCTGAAGACGCTCGACGCTGTGCGCGACACGTTCGAGACGTACACGATCGCCCCGACCGTAGACGACTTCCAGGCACGCGTTCCCGAGGTGGTCGCGGTCTGATGGCCGTGACCGTCAAGATCCCGACGCAGCTGCGCTCCGCGGCCGGGGGCGAGGCCGAGGCCGAGGTGGACGGAGCGACCGTCAAGGATGTGCTGGACGGGCTGTACGCGCGGCACAGCGAGCTGCGTGAGCGGCTCAGCGACGAGGACGGTTCGCTGCGGCGGTTCGTGAACGTGTATGTCGCGGGTGAAGACATCCGCTTTCTGGATGGCCTGCAGACGCCGGTCGCGGACGGTTCGGAGCTGACGATCTTGCCTGCCGTCGCGGGCGGCTAGGTCCAGAACGCCGCTGGGCGGCGCGATGCTGCGTCCTCGATCGCTCGCGTGCGCAGGACGCCACGCGGGCGGGCGGGCTTGGATACTTGCCTCGCTTGGCTGCGACGCCCTGGGGCGCGGTGTGAGACTGCTCAGCGATTTTGATGATGTGCTGGGGCCGCGTGAGCTGTCCCGGCAGAGGAGGCGGTGTGCGTCGCCGGCGTGGAGCCGCTGAAGCCGATCGTTGAGAAGATCGCCGCGCCAGACATCGCGGCGATCGTCAGCGCACGCATGCGACGTGGGGTGAGCCAGCCGAAGTGATGGCTCTGCAACCATGTCCGAAACCCGGTGGCGGTCGAGGCGGCCGCCATTGCACAACCGACGCACATGGGTCGAGGATAACGCCCCCATCCGGCGGTTGTCGCGGTCTGGGGGATGGCCGCCGGTGAAAGCCTGGGTGGACGCGGCGACAGTCCGGTTCTGCTTGCGGCGCTAGCCCTTCTCGGGAGCCCCGGCGCGAGTCTCCAAGCGCCGGCGCAGCTCCGCGCCGCGTCCGGCCGCGACTGCGCGCGCGGCGCGCGCGTCGGTCAGTTCGATGCCGTGGGCCTGCGCAAAGTCCAACAGCTCCTGGCGCTCCTCGCCCTCGCGCGCGGTGCGCAGAAACAGCCAGCAGAACAGCCCCAGCGTAAGCAGCGACTCCTCGACCATCATGACCGCTCCGGCGATGTTCTGATCGGCGATCGGCGAGATGTGGTAGACGGCGTCGCCATGGATGTAGAACGGGTAGAACACGGTGCCCGACCACAGAAATATGTTGCCGAGGATCGTGCCGGTGAGGCGCACGGCGATGATGTAGATGAGCTTGCCGAGGTTGCCGAACCAGCTCGGCATCGGCAGCGGGCCGAACAGGCACATCCACATGTTGATGCCAAATCCGAGGAACATCGCGTGCTCGAGCGCGTGCACACCCGTGTGGCGCAGCGCCGCCTGGTAGAAGACGGGCAGGTGCCACGCATACAGGTCGATCGCCCACAGCGGAAAGGCGATCAGCGGATGGGCGAGGACGCGCAGGCGATCGAAGAAGCGAATACGCAGGATCGGCGCGATCAGCGGGCCGGTGAGGCCGAGTACGATCAGCAGCGCCGCGATGTCGCCGAGCAGCAGATGCTCGACCATGTGCGCGAACAGCAGTTCCTGGCTGGCTCCGCCAAGCGAGGTGAGCGCGACCGCGATGAGGACGAACCCCGAGTAGAAGCACGCCTGGCGCCAGCCCGGCACAGGGTTGCGGCCCTCGGCGGCGAGAGTGTGCACGCGCCGCGCGTAGAGCAGCCCGAGGATCGCCAGCGGCCCGAGCTGGAAGGCGGACTCGATACCGGTCGAGACGGCGATGGGAAGCACGATGGGAAGCACGGCGTGTCGCTCTGGAGGTTACGTAGACTGCGCCGGGCATGAGAGCCAGGTCTCGCCGCAAGCTGCCGTTCCTGCTCGGTGGCTTGACCGTCGCGGCGCTGGCGATCCCGGCGAGCGCGCAGGCGCATGGGATCGTCGGGCGGGCGGACCTGCCGATCCCCGTGTGGCTGTTCAGCTGGGCGGCGGCGATCGTGCTGGTGGTGTCGTTCGTCGCGCTCTCCACCCTGTGGACGACGCCGCAGCTGCAGGAGCAGCACCGGCGGGCGCTCGTGCTACTGCCCACCGCACTTGAATGGCTGGCCTGCCTGGTCGGTGTGGGGCTGTTCGTGCTGGTCGTGTACAGCGGGCTCGCCGGCGCGCAGGTGCCGCTGGCGAACTTCTCCGTGACGTTCATCTACGTCATCTTCTGGGTCGGCACGCCGCTGGCGAGCGTGCTGTTCGGCGACATCTTCCGCGCATTCAGCCCGTGGCGGACTTGTGCGCGCGTGTTGTGCGCACTCGTGCGTACGATCCGGGGGAGCGAGCGCAGTACGCCGCCGCTGCGCTATCCCGAGTGGTTGGGGATGTGGCCGGCGGTGGCGGTGATCGTCGGGTTCGCGTGGCTCGAGCTGATCTACGTCCCCGCCGATCGTGAGCATCCGGCGACGCTGGCGGTGCTGTCGCTGGCGTACTTCTTGGTGACGCTCGCCGGGATGACGCTGTTCGGGATCGAGGAGTGGGGTGGGCGGGCCGACGGGTTTGGCGCCTACTTCAACCTGCTGTCGCGACTGTCGGCGCTCGTCCGCGACGAAGACGGCGTCATCTGCCTGCGCCGGCCGCTGAGCGGGATCACAGACCTCGAGGTCGGCCCCGGCACGGTCGCGCTGATCTGCACGATCATCGGCACGACGACGTTCGACGGACTCAGCAACGGCGGCGTCTGGCGCAATGTCGAGCCGAGCCTGCAGGGCCTGTTCGCCGACCTCGGCCTGAGTCCGACGCCGGCGCTGGAGCTCGCCTACTCGGTCGGGATGTTGTTCTGCCTGGGGCTGATCGCGGGCGTCTACCGGCTCGGGATCGCCGGAGTGCGCAGTGTCAGCACGCGTTATGACACCCGCCAGCTGATGCACGCGTTCGCGCACACGCTCGTGCCGATCGGGTTCGCGTACGTGCTCGCGCACTACTTCTCGCTGCTGATCTGGAACGGACAGGCGATCGGCTATCTCGCTTCAGACCCACTCGGCAACGGGGCCAACCTGTTCGGGACGAGCGAATATCAGATCGACTACAACGTCATCTCGTTCGCCGCGATCTGGTACGTGCAGGTCGTGGCGCTCCTGGCCGGCCACGTAGGCGGTCTGGCGCTCGCGCACGACCGTGCACTGGTGATGTATGACAACGTCGAGGAGGCCGTGCGCTCGCAGTACTGGATGCTCGCGGTGATGGTCGCGTTCACGAGCTTCGGGCTGTGGCTGCTCTCGGCGGTGGGGACGTGAGTGCGCGACCTTGACTACGGTGATGTCCATGTCGCGCCGCTTGGTAGGTGTACTGCTCGGGGCCGTGGTGCTCGCCATGCCGGTGTCTGCCCCTGCCGCGCTCACGACTGAGAACGGGAACCCGATCAATGATCAGGGCAGCAACTATCACTATCGCTCGAACATCACGAGTGTCACGCCTAACGTGCCCGGCCTCAGCGTGGAAGTACTCGAGTTCGCCGACCGGCTGCTGCTGAGGAATCACACGGGCAAGACGGTCACGGTCTATGGCTACCAGAGCGAGCCGTATGCGCGCGTGCTCGCCAACGGCACGGCCGAGAAGAATCTGCGCTCGCCCGCGACTTACCTGAACGAAAGCTTCTACGGCAACATCACCGTTCCGCCGGTTGCGAATCCGAGCGCGCCACCTCAGTGGGAGGTGGTCGATCGCACGGGCCAGTTCGAATGGCACGACCACCGCATCCACTGGATGTCGCCGCTGACGCCGCCGCAGGTCAAGGACAAGAGCAGGCTCACGCTGATCTTCGACTGGCAGGTGCCGATCCGGGTCGGTACCCAGATGGGCGCGATCAGCGGGCAGCTCTACTGGACGCCCGAGGGCTCAAACGCCCCCGTCGCCGTGATCGTGCTCGGCGTGGTGATCGCCCTGCTCGGCCTGCTGTTCGTATGGTTCGTACGCAGACGCCGCGGGCGTATTGCCGCCGGCCCGAGTGACGGCTCAGACCGTGGGGATAGCGCCGGCGGCGGCGTCGCAGGGGGTCCCGGCGAGTCCGAGGTTCCGATCAAGGAAGCGTGGTGAGGGCGTGATAGCTTTCCTGGAGATGGCCCCGCTCGCCTGCCTGATGCACTGGTATATCTCGATGCTGTACGTCGTGCCGGTCCTGGCCGTCGGTGGCTGGTGCTGGTGGAGCTCCAAGCGCATGTCGTCCCACCGCTCGGAGCCGCCGAAGACCACGAGCGCGGCATAGCGCCGGAGTCCAGGGTCGCGGCTCGCGCAGATCCGCCACGGCGGCGTCCACGGCGGCGTGGTTGTCTATGCCGGTTCAAGCGCCGGCCTTCGCTATTTCTTAACGAGCGTTGAGCTGCGCCTGAGTACCGTGAGGTTGGCTGTAGACATGCCCGCGCAAGCACCACCCTCCGTCGAGATCGGATCGACCGAACGGATCGATGTGATCGCATGCCTGGACGAGCGCAACCGCCGCCGCGCGAGCGAGCCCCAGACTGCCGAGCCGGGGCGCTACCTGGAGATCCAAGGAGCGGGCGAGACGCTGCTCGTCCCGATGGGACGGGGCGTGATCCATGTGGGCCGAGGCCTGTCGGCGGATCTGCGCCTGGACGAGAGATCGGTCTCACGCCGTCACGCGATCCTCGTGCACCGCGGCTCGGGCGCGCGGATCCTCGACGATCGCAGTGCCAACGGCACGCTCGTCAACGGCCGTCGCGTCACTCAGGCCGACCTGCACAGCGGCGACGTGATCGTCCTCGGGCGGGTTGTGCTGCGCTATCTGGAGTTGTGACGGGCGCGGCCCGCGGCCGTTCCCAGTCGCGATGCCCGAAGGGTTCCCGTGATAACCGCGGGATCACGGCACGCGAGCGCGTTGGTCAGCGCCTGCGTGCCTTCGCCGGTCGCTTCGATGGGCGTGGGGGATAGCGCTTGCGCTCCTCCGCCGTCATCTTGCGGATTGTGAGCGAGCCGTCCTTGACCTGCTGGCGGATATCCTCCAGTTTGGCGCGGCGCCGCTCAGCCGCACGATCTGCTTGGGTGAGCATAGATCCAGGGTAGCGCGCCGACCGGCGCGCTACCGCGGCGTTGGGTTAGGCTCCTCGCCGGTTGAGTCGAGTGATATGTGATCGTGCTTATGTGCCTGCTTATGTGCCGCCGGTGCGAGCCCTGCCGGCCGGCATGGCGCTGCTGCTGTTGGTGCTGGTGCTTGCGCCGGGGCGCGCGAACGCGGATACGACGGCGCCCAGCTGCGTGCCTCGGACGCTGAACGTCTCCCAGGCGCTCGTCGGCGGCGCCGTGACGGTCTCGCCGACACCCGACTCGATGGATGCCTCCTACCGTACCCAGATCAGCTTCCTCGGCGTCCCCACGGCCGACATCACCGATATCGTCGTCGTCGGATCGCGCAGCGGCGCCCATTCTGGCCAGCTTGCCGCCTACTCGCAGGGCGACGGAGCGAGCTTCCTTCCCAGCAGGCCGTTCTCTGGAGGGGAGGTCGTGACCGTGCACGCCGTTCTGCGCCAGGGCGCCACCAAGACGCCCTTCGCCTGGCGCTTCACTGTCGCCGAGGTCGACTCCGTAAGTCGTTCGCTCGAGACGCCGCCGCCTCCACCACCGCCGGCGAAGCCAAGCGAACTCCAGCATTTCCTCTCCCGTTCGGACCTCGAGCCCCCGACGGTCACGGTGACCAAGGACTCTGGCGCGCAGGCGCCCGGCGACCTGTTCCTCGCGCCCTACGCCGGCCCTGGCCAGTACGGCCCGATGATCCTCGACGGCAACGGCCAGCTGCTGTGGTTCAAGCGCCTGCCGGCGGGAGCGCGCGCGGCGAATCTGCGCGTCCAGGAATACGAAGGCCAGCCGGTCCTGACCTGGTGGCAGGACCCCCTGATCGCGGCTGGCCATCGTGGCAGCGGCGTGGTGATCGCCAACAGCTCCTACCAGGAAATCGCCGACGTCCGTGCCGGCAACGGATACGAGCCAGACCTGCACGCGTTCGAAATCACCTCGCAGGGCACCGCGCTGTTCACGGTCTACGACGCGATCCGCTGCAACCTCAGCGCTTACGGCGGCCCGGCCGACGGAGCGGTCGCGGACACGGTCTTCCAGGAAATCGACCTGAAGACGGGCCTCGTCCGCTTAGAGTGGCACGCGCTCGACCACGTGCCGCTCGCAGCCTCCTACACGCCCGCCACGCCCGGCAGCCCGAGATCGCCGTGGGACTACTTCCACATCAACGCCGTCTCACGGCACGGCGGGGACATCCTCGTCGACTCGCGCAACACGTGGGCCGCCTATCTCCTGCGCGCGCGCAGCGGGCAGGTCCTCTGGCGCCTCGGGGGCAAGCAGTCGAGCTTTCAGATGGGGCCGGGCGCCGCGCCGGCCTGGCAGCACGACGCCCGTGAGGGGCCGGAGGGAACGATCACGTTCTTCGACAACGGCGGCACTCCGAAGGTGCACTCGCAGTCGCGCGTGATCGTGCTCATGCTCAACAAACAGACCATGACGGCCACGCTCGTCGCGAGCTTCGTCCACCCGACCCCGCTGCTGGCGGCCAGTCAGGGAGACTTCCAGCTGCTCGCCGGCGGCAACTGGTTCGTCGGCTGGGGCCAAGAGCCGTTCTTCTCGGAATTCTCCCCCGAAGGCAAGGTTCTCTTCGATGCCCACCTGCCCTCCCTCTACCAGTCCTACACGATGCTCAAGTTCCCCTGGTCGGGTGATCCGGCTGGGCCGCCGGCCATCGCGGCGCGGCGTGGCGCACATGGCGGGATCGAGGTCTA
>CAWCYP010000053.1:0-3221 GCA_963799735.1 uncultured Solirubrobacterales bacterium
TGAGCACCGTGATGAGCGCCGAGGGCTATCCCAACGCGCAGGTCCAGAAGTACTCGAGCAAGGGCGTGGGCGGCAGCGGGTACCAGATCTCGACCGAGAAACTGAAGCCCGAAGCGGTCCACGAGGTCAAGTCCGCGCTCGACACCAAGTTTGGCAACGGACCAAGCTCGCCGGGAACGAAGGACTTCTCGAGCACCTCGATCGGGCCGACATTCGGGCGGACGATCGCCAACAGCGCGGTGATCGCGATCATCGCCTCGCTGCTGGTGATCTCGGCGTATATCGCGCTGCGATTCGAGTGGAAGTACGCCGTGCCGGTGCTGATCGCGCTGATGCACGATCTGCTGATCACCTCGGGAATCTACGCCCTGACCGGCCGGGAAGTGACCTCGGCGACGGTCGCTGCGCTGCTTACGATTCTCGGATACTCGCTGTATGACACGATCATCGTGTTCGACCGCGTGCGCGAGAACGTGCCGCGCATGCCGCGCGCGGCGTTCTCGCAGATCGTCAACCGCTCGATGTCCGAGGTGCTCACGAGATCGCTGGCGACGAGCTTCTGCACGCTGCTGCCGGTGCTGTCGCTGCTGCTGTTCGGCGGGAGCACGCTCAAGGATTTCGCGTTCGCGCTGATGGTAGGGATAGCCTCGGGTGCGTACTCCTCGATATTCATCGCCTCTCCGGTGCTCACGCACTGGAAGGAGCGCGAGGGGGGCTATCGCTCCAGGAGGGCGCGGATCGTGCGCGAACTTGGCGCCGTGCCCGCGTACGCGACCGCGGTTGGGGGTGCGCCCGTGGACGTGGAGCCCACGCAGAAGCGCAAACGCACGCGTCGCGGCAGCCTGATCGCGCCCCGGAGGAGCCGGGCGAGCAGATTTCGACGCGGCGAGTTCCAGGAACTGGGACCTGGACATCGAGGGTGTCGAGCAGCCGGGCGAGCCGGGTGAAGTCGACAAGCCGGGCAGGCGCAGCCGCGCGGGCGTCGCGCAGCGCGCGGGTGCGGCGTCGGGGGTCTCGGATGGAGGCGGCGCGGCGCCGAACGGCGACGGGGACGGCGCGGCAGGGGGTTTCACCGGCGAGCGTGCGCCCGAAACGCCATCCGGCGGCGGACCTGACGCCGGAGGACCTGGTGCTGCAGCAAGCCCCCAAGCCGCGCGAGAAGCCTCGCAGGCGCCCGCGGAACAAACGGCACGGGAGGTCGCGCTGATGGGCATGCTCGGTTGGGTGATGATGGGCCTGGCGATCTGGCACTTCACGATCTTCCTGCCCGACCGCTTCTGGGCGGGATCGTCGGCGCGTTCGTGGGCTCGCTGGTCGGAGCGATCGTGATCGGGCTGATCATCTATGGCGCGAAAGTGGGGACGTTCAGGGTGCCTGGTCAGAAGGCGACCGACATCGCGGTAGTGCTGTACGCCGTTCCGGGCGCGCTGATCGGCATCGCTACGCGGTGTATCTCTCAAGGGGATACGCCGGGAACGCTACGCTCGTTAGGGTTCCTCTACCCTCGACCGTAGATTAGGGGGGTGGGGGAGCTTCGCTTTTAGATTGCGCAGTGTGAGCCGGCCGCGGTAGAGGGGTTGAGGCGCGAGCTCGGCGTGAGCGGGCCGCTCGCGCAGGTGCTGGTGCGCCGCGGACTGGCCGAGCCGGCGCGCGCGACGGGCTTTTATCGCGGCCGAGGAGGAGCACCCGTACACCACGTTTGCGGGCATCGAGGAGGCGATCGCGATGATTTGCCGGCACGTCGACGCCAGGACGAGGATCACCGTGCACGGGGACTACGACGTTGAACGGCGTGTGCTCGACGGCGGTGCTCGTGCGTGCGCTGCGACGGCTGGGGGCCGACGTGGACTGGTACCTGCCCGACCGCGCGAGCGACGGGTACGGGCTGAACATGGATACGGTGAGGCGGCTGGCGGCGCGGGGACGAAGCTGCTCGTGACCGCGGACTGCGCGATCACGGCCGTCGATGAGGTCGCTCAGGCGAAGGGGCTGGGCATGGACGTGGTCGTCAGCGACCACCACAGCATGCGCGCGGACGGCATGCTGCCGGCACGCGCCGATAGTGCACCCGGCGGTGTGCGGCTATCCCGACGAGGGGCTGTGTGCGACCGCGGTAGCCTACAAGCTCGCCGAGGGCCTTCAGGGCCGCGCCCCGGTGGAGGACCTCGATCTGGTGGCGCTCGCGACGATCGCGGATGTCGTGCCGCTGCTCGGCGAGAACCGCACGTTCGTGCGACGCGGTCTGCACGCCCTGGCGGGCACCGCCAAGCTGGGACTGCGAGCGCTGATGGCGGTTGCGCGCGTGGACCCTCGCGGGTCAACGAGCGCTCGGTCGCGTTCGGGCTGGCGCCGCGGCTGAACGCTGCCGGGCGGCTCTACCGGGCCGACGCTGGGTTGGAGCTGATCCTGACCGAGGACTCCGTGCGCGCGGCGCAGATCGCACAGGAGCTCGATCGTGTCAACCACGAGCGCCGCGCCACCGAACGGACGATCTCCTTCGAGGCCGAAGCGCGGATCGCGGAGCTCGGGGATGACGAGGAGCGCCATGCGCTCGTGCTCGCGGGCGAGGGATGGCATGCCGGGGTGATCGGCGTCGTCGCCTCGCGCCTGGCCGAGACCCATCGCCGCCCGGTCGTGCTGATCGCGCTGGACGGGGATCGTGGGCGGGGCTCGGGGCGCAGCGGCTGCGAGTCCTTCGACCTGCTGGCGGGGCTGACCGCGTGCGGCGAGCACCTGCACCGTTACGGTGGCCATCGCGCCGCGGCGGGACTGGAGATCGAGCGCGAGCGCGTGGCGGGGTTCGCCGCCGCGCTGGATGAGTTTGCCGGGAGCGTGCTCTGCGTGCAGGACACGGCGCTCGTGGAGCGTGTGGACGCGGTGCTAGACGGCTCGGCGCTGGGGATGGCGCTGGCCGAGGAGCTGCAGGGGCTGGCTCCGTTCGGACAGGGCAACCCGCCGGTGTCGCTGATGCTCGAGGACGCCACGTTCGCCGACATGCGAGCGATGGGCGAAGGCAAGCACTCGCGCTTTACCGTGCGCTCGCGTGGCGGGCGGGCGCGGGGGGTTGCGTTCAACACGGGCGGGCGGCTGCCGGTCGCAGAGGGTGAGCCCGCTCAGGCGACCTTCGCCCTTGAGGTCAACGAGTACAACGGCGTCAGCGAGCCGCGCCTGGTGCTCCGTCATGCCCGCGCGGCAGGCGCTCCGCGGATTGAAGATCGCCG
>CAWCYP010000054.1:0-29564 GCA_963799735.1 uncultured Solirubrobacterales bacterium
CGTAGCGCAGCCGGCGTCTACGCGACGACGTTGAGGGCGCCCGGCATGATCGAGTAGCGCGCCTGCACCGCCTCGCCGAGGTAGTCGCCGTCCACCTGCAGCGGCAGGGGGCGCTCGTCAGTGGAGCGCACGGTCAGCTCGGTCAGCTCGGGGAGGCCCGTGACCTGGCGGTGGCGGGTGACGTGCGCGCCGCGCGAGAACGCGCGCAGGCCGATCGAGGGCATCGACAGAGGCGTGGCGCGGTGTAGCACGCAGCCGCACAGCACGCCCGAGTCGAGCGTCGTGCCGTCGGCGATCTCGATCGGGCGGTTTTGGAAGTAGGTGAACGGCGAGCCGTTCTGGACGATCGCCGTGACCGCCGGCAGTGTCTGCCCGTCGGCGAGCACCTCCATGCGCGGGGGTCTGACGAGGTAGCGGCGAGCGAACGTGCGTAGCGCCACCCACGTGAAGTAATAGGCGCCGAGGCGAGCCTTCAAGCGGGGGTTGGCGTCGACCCGATTGACCACGCTGGCGTCGACACCCAAGCCGGAGGCGAACGTGAAGCAGCGATCCTCGGCCAGGACGCCCTCCGTGCCATCGGCGCTGACGACGCCGAGATCCACACGGCGGGGGCGCCAATCGTCGGCGAGCGCGAGCAGGTGCTCGGTCGCGTCGACGAGCTCACCGGGGATGCCGAGCATCTTGGCGAAGACATTTGCCGAGCCGCCGGGCAGGCAACTCAGCGGCGTGGGGGAGCCGAGCAGGCCGTTGGCGGCTTCGTTGACCGTGCCGTCGCCGCCGAAGGCGACGACCACGTCATAGCCCTCGTGCGCGGCCTCGCGGCAGAGCTTGGTCGCATGGCCGCGAGCCTCGGTGTCGAGGGCATCGACCTCGAACCGGCCCTGCAGGGCATACACGACGAGGTGGCGCAACCGGTCGGAGACCGTGGTCGCGTACGGGTTGACGATGATCAGCATGCGCCGCTTGACGCCCGGGGCCTCTGGCTGGAAGTCGGCGGGCGCGTCGCCCGGGCGCTTGCCGGGCGGGGCCTGCTCACCGGCGCGAACGGAGGAAGCGGGCTGCGCTCATCGCACGCCTCTACACCGGGCATGAGCGGGCGTTACCCAGCTTGCTCAACGTGAGTTCGCGCCGTCGTGGCCGTGCGCCGGGGCGGGGTCGAGGTCCTCCCTTCGCTCACATTGCATCCGTCCGCGCGCTTGCTAAACTTCCACGCTACATAGCAGGACACATCAAGAGGGGTGGAGGGACTGGCCCGATGAAGCCCCGGCAACCACCGTCTTAGGACGGGAAGGTGCCAATTCCAGAAGATGTGTGGCGGGCTTCTTGCTCTTCGCCACACCGTTTGAACTGGCGAAGGTCTTCAAAGGAGTCCCAATCATGGCTGTGACCCATCTGCAGTGCAAGGAGTGCAAGTCCGAGTATCCGCTGGAGGCGCTGTACGTGTGCGAGCGCTGCTTCGGGCCGCTGGAGGTCGCCTACGACCACAGTGCTCTGGCCGGCGGCGACACCGACGAGCTGCGTCGGCGGATCCAGGCGGGACCGCAGAACATCTGGCGCTACGCCGACTTCCTGCCGCTGCCGGGCGGGCCGCCCGGCCCTTCGGGCCGCCTCGCCTCGCGCGTGGGGTTGCCGGCCGGGTGCACGCCGCTGATCCGCGCCGACCGGCTGGCGGCACGGCTGGGATTGCGTGAGGTGTGGGTCAAGAACGACGCGGCCAACCCAACCCACTCGTTCAAGGATCGCGTCGTGTCCGTGGCTGCGGCGCGCGCGCGCGAGCTGGGCTTTCAGACGATCGCGTGCGCGTCGACGGGCAACCTCGCCAACTCGGTGGCGGCGCACGGGGCGGCGCTGGGACTCGAGTCCTACGTGTTCATCCCGGCCGACCTGGAGGAGCAGAAGGTGCTCGCCACGGGCGTGTACGGGACGAAACTGGTCGCGGTGGAGGGCAACTACGACGACGTCAACCGGCTCTGTACCGAGCTGTGCGCCGAGCGCGAGTGGGCGTTCGTGAACGTGAACCTGCGCCCCTACTACGCGGAGGGCTCCAAGACGCTGGCGTTTGAGATCGCCGAGCAACTCGGCTTCGAGCTGCCCGACCGCTGCGTGATTCCGGTCGCCTCGGGGTCGCTGTTCACGAAGATCGGCAAGGGCTTTGCCGAGTGGCGCGCCCTCGGCCTGCTGGATGGCGAGCTGCCGAAGATGAACGGCGCGCAGGCCGAGGGCTGCGCGCCCGTGGCGAGCGCGTTCGCCGCCGGCCACGACGTGTGCAGGCCGGTCAAGCCGGACACGATCGCCAAGTCGCTGGCGATCGGCAATCCAGCTGATGGACCGTATGCGCTGGAGCTCGCGCGCGACAGCGGCGGCTCGGTGGACGCCGTCAGTGATGAGGAGATTCGGGAGGGCATCGAACTGCTCGCGCAGACCACAGGCGTGTTCACCGAGACCGCGGGCGGCGTGAGCACCGCGGTGCTCGCCAAGCTCGCGCGGCGCGGCGACATCGACCCCGACGAGCGGGTAGTGCTGGCCATCACCGGCGAGGGTCTGAAGACGCTCGACGCCGTACGCGGCAGGTTTGAGACGCACGTGATCACCCCGACCGTAGAGGACTTTGAAAAGCACGTACCCGAGGCGATCGCGGTCTGATGGCGGTGACGGTGAAGATTCCCACGCAGCTGCGATCCGCGGCCGGGGGCGAGGCCGAGACTGAGGTCGATGGCGCGACCGTCAAGGACGTGCTGGACGGGCTGTATGCGCGTCACGGCGAGCTGCGCGAGCGGCTCAGCGACGAGGACGGCTCGTTGCGGCGGTTCGTAAACGTGTACGTGGCTGGCGAAGACATCCGCTTCCTGGACGGTCTGCAGACGCCGGTCGCTGACGGTGCCGAGCTGACGATCCTGCCAGCCGTGGCGGGCGGTCGCTAGCTGAGCGAGCAGCAGGCGCCGCGCGCTGTTTGGCGGGCGGAGTCTGGCTAGCGGTGAACTGGGGCGGCGTGCGGTGAGCCGCCCCAGTGGACGAGGCGCTGTGGGCCGTAGCCGGGGTGGCGCCGCTGAAGCCGATCGTCGAGAAGATCGCGGCGCCGGACATCACGGCGATCGTCAGCGCGCGCATGCGGCGCGGCGTGAGCCAGCCGAAGTGATGGGTCTGCATCCACGTCCGGAAACCGGTCGCGGCCGAGGCCGCGCACATCACACAACCAGCGCACATGGGATGAGGATATCGCTCGCTTAACGCTCGGGTGCGCCGGCACGGGTCTCCAACCGCCGGCGCAGCTCCGCGCCGCGCCCGGCCGCGACCGCGCGCGCGGCGCGGGCGTCGGTCAGCTCGATCCCGTGGGCTTGGGCAAAGTCGAGCAGCTCCTGGCGCTCCTCGCCCTCGCGCGCGGTGCGCAGGAACAGCCAGCAGAACAGGCCGAGGGTGAGGATCGACTCCTCGACCATCATGACCGCGCCCGCGATGTTCTGATCGGCGATCGGTGAGATGTGGTAGAGGGCGTCGCCATGGATGTAGTACGGGTAGAAGACTGTGCCCGACCACAGGAAGATGTTGCCGAGGATCGTGCCGGCGAGGCGCACGGCGATGATGTAGATGAGCTTGCCGAGGTTGCCGAACCAGCTCGGCATCGGCAGCGGGCCGAACAGGCACATCCACATGTTGATGCCGAAGCCCAGGAACATCGCATGCTCGAGCGCGTGCACGCCGGCGTGACGCAGCGCCGCTTCGTAGAAAACCGGCAGGTGCCATGTGTACAGGTCGATCGCCCACAGCGGAAAGGCGATCAGCGGATGGGCGAGCACGCGCAGGCGGTCGAAGAAGCGGATGCGCAATATCGGTGCGATCAGCGGGCCCGTCAGGCCGAGCACGATCAACAGCGCCGCGATGTCGCCGAGCAGCAGGTGCTCGATCATGTGCACGAACAGCAGGTCCTGGCTGGCGCTGCCCAGCGAGGTGAGCGCGACGGCGATGACGACGAACCCCGAGTAGAAGCACGCCTGGCGCCAGCCGGGCACCGGCGTGCGGTCCTCGTAGGCGAGGGTGCGCACGCGCTGGGCGTAGAGCAGGCCGATGATCGCGAGCGGCCCGAGCTGGAAAGCGGCCTGGATCTCGGTCGAAACGGCAATTGGGTGCGCGGTCATCTCGTTCTGGAGGGTACGGGCTCGAGGCTGATGCTCGCGGCGGGAGCCCAGGAGCTCGGGGTAGGCCGCAACGTGTAAATAAACGCCTCTGACGATAATTGAAACTTTCCACGACAACGAAGCTCGGCCCGGTTCGGCCTGCGCCTTGATCGAGGTCGGTCCGTAGACTGCGGCGGGCATGAGAGTCAGGTCCCGCCGCAAGCTGCCGTTCCTGCTCGGCGGCTTGACCGTCGCGACGCTGGCGATCCCGGCGAGCGCGCAGGCGCACGGGATCGTGGGGCGGGCGGACCTGCCGATCCCCGTGTGGCTGTTCAGCTGGGCGGCGGCGATCGTGCTGGTCGTCTCGTTCGTCGCGCTCTCGACGCTGTGGACGACGCCGCAGTTGCAGGAGCAGCATCGGCGGGCGCTCGTGCGACTGCCCACCGCGCTTGAATGGCTTGCCTGCCTGGTCGGGGTGGGGCTGTTCGTGCTGGTCGTATACAGCGGGTTCGCCGGCGCACAGGTTCCGCTGGCGAACTTCTCGGTGACGTTCATCTACGTCGTCTTCTGGGTCGGCACGCCACTGGCGAGCGTGCTGTTCGGCGACATCTTCCGCGCGCTCAGCCCGTGGCGGACGTGCGCGCGCGTGCTGAGCGCACTCGTGCGCGCGATCCGCGGGGGCGGGCGCGGCGCGCCGCCCTTGCGCTATCCCGAGTGGCTGGGGATGTGGCCGGCGGTGGCGACGATCGTCGGGTTCGCGTGGCTGGAGCTGATCTATGTTCCCGCCGATCGTGAGCATCCGGCGACGCTGGCGGTGCTGTCGCTGGTGTACTTCCTGGTCGCGCTCTCCGGGATGATGCTGTTCGGGGTGCAGGAGTGGGGAGGGCGGGCCGACGGGTTCGCCGCGTACTTCAACCTGCTCTCGCGGCTGTCGGCCGTCGTTCGCGACGAGGACGGCGTGATCTGCCTGCGCCGGCCGCTGAGCGGGATCACCGATCTCGAGATTCGCCCGGGCACGATTGCGTTGATCTGTGCGATCATCGGCACGACGACGTTCGACGGGTTCAGCAATGGCGGCGTCTGGCGCAACCTCGAGCCGAGCCTGCAGAGCCTGTTCGCCGATCTCGGCTTCAGCCAGACCCCTGCGCTGGAGCTCGCCTACTCGGTGGGAATGGTGTTCTGCCTCGGGCTGATCGGGGGTGTCTACCGGCTCGGGATCGCCGGGGTGCACAGCGTCAGCGCGCGTTACGACACCCCGCGGCTGACGCACGCGTTCGCGCACACGCTCGTACCGATCGGCTTCGCATACGTGCTCGCGCACTACTTCTCGCTGCTGATCTGGCAGGGCCAGGCGATCGTCTTCCTCGCCTCGGACCCGCTCGGCAACGGGGCGAACCTGTTCGGGACCAGCAGCGATCAGATCAACTACAACATCATCTCGTTTGCCGCGATCTGGTACGTGCAGGTCGTCGCGCTCTTGACAGGCCACGTGGGCGGACTGGCGCTCGCGCACGACCGCGCGCTGGTCATGTACGACAACGTCGAAGAGGCCGTCCGCTCTCAGTACTGGATGCTCGCCGTGATGGTCGCGTTCACGAGCTTCGGGCTGTGGCTGCTGTCGGCCGTCGGGACGTAGGAGAGTAGGGTTTGGCGCGCATGCATGCCCGGCTCGATGCAAGGCCATCCCCGTCCCCTGGCCTGGTTCTCGCGGTGCTCGCAGCGGCCACTATGCTCGTTGGCGCTCCTGCTGTTCACGCCCAGAGCGCGACTGCAGCCCCAGCATCACCCAGCTCATCCATGAGAGCGGCAACCCGATCAACGATCAGGGGAGCAACTACGACTACCGCTCGAACATTACGAGCGTCACCCCGAGGGTGCGCGGGCTCAGCCTGGAAGTGCTCGAGTTCGCCGACCGGCTGGTGCTGACGAACCACACGGGCAAGACGGTCACGGTGTATGGCTACGAAGGCGAACCCTACGCGCGCGTGCTGGCCGACGGCACGGTCGAAGTCAACACCGACTCGCCCGCCTACTACTTGAACCAGAGCTTCTATGCCCAGGTGAGCGTGCCCGCCTCGGCGAGCTCCAGCGCGACGCCGCACTGGGTGGTGGCAGATCGCACCGGTCAATTCGAATGGCACGACCATCGAATCCACTGGATGTCGCCGATCCCGCCGGCGCAGGTCAAGAACAAGAGCAAGCGCACGCTGATCTTCGACTGGCAGGTGCCGATCCAGCGTCGGCACTCAGATGGGCGACATCAACGGGCAGCTGTTCTGGACGCCGGAGAGCTCGAAGGCGCCCGACGGCCGTGATCGTGCTCGGCGTGGCGATCGCCCTGCTCGGGCTGCTGTTCGTGCTGTTCGTGCGCAGGCGCCGCGCGCGTACCGCCGCGGGCGGCCCGGGTTCCGGAATGGGCGGTGGGGATGGCGCCCGCGGCCCGGATGGCGGCAGTCGGGGCGCCGAGGGGCCGAAGACGCTGACGAAGGAGGCGTGGTGAGGGCGTGATAGCTTTTCCGGCGATGGGTCCGCTCGCCTGCTTGATGCATTGGTACATCTCAATGATGTATGTCGTGCCGGTCGTGACTGTCGGCGGCTGGTGCTGGTGGAGTTCGAAGCGCATGGCTCGCCGCGCCGAGTCGCGGAAGAACACGCGCGCGGCATAACGAGCCCGGGCGTGGGCCTAGGCTCAACCCGGCTCAGCAGCCCAGGAGGCGTTTCGGTTGCAGTCCGGCTCTGGGCGGGTTGTTTGGGCTGTGCTATCTGGCGTTGCAGGACGCCCGGCCCGCGAGCGACGCTTCAGCGCCGACGCGAGGAACGTCGCCCGGTCGCCGGGCGTGGGGGATAGCGCTTGCGCTCCTCCGGCGTCATCTTGCGGATCGTGAGCGAGCCCTCCTTGACCTGCTGGCGGATGTCCTCCAGTTTTGCGCGGCGCCGCTCGGCTGCACGATCTGCCTGGGTAAGCACATATCCAGGGTAGCGTGCCGACCGGCGCGCGCCCACGGCGTTGGGGTTAGGCTCCTCGCCGGTTGAGTCGAGTGATATGTGATCGTGACCGCATGCCGCCGATGCGTGCCCTGCTGGTTGGCACGGTCGTGCTGCTGGGAGTGGCTCTTGCGCCGGGGCGCGCGAACGCTGGTACGACGGCGCCCAGCTGCGTGCCGCCGACGCTGAACGTCTCCGAGGCGCTCGCCGGCGGCGCCGTCACCGTTTCGCCGGCGCCCGACTCGATGGACGTCTCCTACCTCACCCAGATCAGCCTCCTCGGCGTCCCAGCCGCCGAGATCTCAGGCGTCGTCGTCATCGGATCGCGCAGCGGCGCCCATTCCGGCCGACTCGCCGCCTACTCGCAGGGCGACGGAGCAAGCTTTCTGCCCAGCAAGCCGTTCTCGCAGGGGGAGGTCGTGACTGTGCACGCCGTTCTGCGCCAGGGCGCCACCACGACACCCTTCGCCTGGCGCTTCACTGTCGCCGAGGTCGACTCCGTGAGTCGCTCGCTCGAGACGCCGCCGCCCCCGCCACCGCCGGCGAAGCCAAGCGAGCTTCAGCACTTCGTCTCACGTCCCGACCTGCAGCCGCCGACCGTCACGGTCAGCACCAACTCGGGCTCACACACGCCTGGCGACATCTTCCTGGCGCCCTACGCCGGACCGGGCCAGTACGGGCCGATGATCCTCGACGGCGCCGGCAGGCTGATCTGGTTCAAGCCCATTCCCACCGGAGAGCGGGCCGCGGACCTGCGCGTCCAGGAATACGATGGCCAGCCGGTCCTGACCTGGTGGCAGGATCCGCTCGTCGCCGACGGCCAGCGCGACGCCGGAGTCGTGATCGCAAGCAGCTCCTACCGCGATGTCGCGATCGTGCGCGCCGGCAACGGCTACCAGCCCGACCTGCATGCGTTCGAAATCACGCCGAAGGGCACCGCGCTGTTCACCGTCTACGACGCGATCCGCTGCAACCTCAGCGCCTACGGCGGCCCGGCCGACGGCGCTGTCGCCGACACCCTGTTCCAGGAGATCGACCTGCGCACCGGTCTCGTCCGCTTCGAGTGGCACGCGCTCGACCACGTCGCTCTCACCGACTCCTACATGCCGGTGGGCCACGGCGGCACGCTCCTCTCTCCGTGGGACTACTTCCACATCAACGCGGTTTCCGAACACGGCGAAGACCTGCTCGTCGACTCGCGCAACACTTGGGCCGCATACGACATCGACGCCCGCACCGGCCAGATCGTCTGGCGCCTGGGCGGCAAGCAGTCGAGCTTTACGATGGGGCCGGGCGCGAGCCCCGCCTGGCAGCACGACGCCCGGGAAGAGGCCGACGGCACGATCTCGTTCTTCGACAACGGCGGCACGCCGCAAGTGCACTCGCAGTCGCGCGTGATCGTGCTCGCGCTCAACAAGCAGACCATGACGGCCACGCTCGTCGCGAGCTTCGTGCACCCGACCCCGCTGCTGGCGGCCAGCCAGGGAGACTTCCAGCCGCTCGCCGGCGGCAACTGGCTCGCTCGGCTGGGGGCAAGAACCGTTCTTCTCGGAATTCTCCCCCGAAGGCAAGGTTCTCCTCGACGCCCACCTGCCCGCCCTCTGCCAGTCCTACACGGTGCTCAAGTTCCCCTGGTCGGGCGAACCGACGCAACCGCCGGCCATCGCGGTCCGCGCTCGCTCCCACGCGGGCCTCGTCGCCTACGCCAGCTGGAACGGGGCGACCGCGGTGGCGCAGTGGCGACTGCTCGCCGGTGCGAGCCCGCACGCGCTCACTCCCGTTGCCGCCGCGCCGCGCGGCGGTTTCGAGACGGCGATCGCGCTCTCGACCGCACCGCGCTACCTCGCCGTGCAGGCGCTCGCCGCGGGCGGTCAGGTATTGGGCACGTCCGCGCCGGTTGCGCTCAGTGTTGCGCTGGCGGTGAAGTAGCGTCGCTCGTTCTCACCAAGGTGCGAGCCTGGGTGCCGGCGTGCACTGGCGGGGGCGACCGTCGCCTTGCGGCGACCCGGATCACTCTACTAGGATTCGCAGCGCCAGATCTCGGAAGAGCTCCGTCGCGAATGCCAGGTCACGGACATCGATGCGCTCGTCCGCGCCGTGGATCAGCGGCTGGGTCTCCAGCAGCGACTGGTGGCGCTGGGGGAAGAAGCCGTAGGCGACGCACTCCGGGAACGCCGCGCGAAAGTGGCGCGAGTCGGTGAATCCCGGCAGGATCGTCGGCACCGAGCGTGCGTCCGGGTCGTGCTCCGACACCCACTCGGAGATCGCGTCCATCAGCGGCGAGGCCAGCGGCGAGCTGTTGCCGACGATGCGCTCGGTGAACTCGACCTCATAACCCTCTTCGGGGCCGAGCACCTCCGCGATCGCACGCCTGACCTCCTCCTCGCCCAGGCCAGGCGGCACACGGCAGTCCACCCGCAGCACGGCGCGGCTCGGGATCACGTTGATCTTCTCCGACGCGCTGATCCGGGTTGGCGCGAACGTGACGCCCAGCATCGGCTCGAACATCGTCGCCAGGCGCTCGTCGGCGGCGCGCAGCCGCGCGACCGAGCCGGCCGGGTCGTCGGGGTCCTCGCCGATCGCCGCAAGGAACGCGCGCGGCACCTCGGTCAGCTCATACGAGGGCTGGCGCGCGCCCAGGAGCCCCAGCAGCGGCGCCATCTTCAGCAGCGCGTTCTCGCCCATGCTCGGCATCGACGCGTGCCCCGCGACGCCGCTGGTCGCGACCGTGAAGCGGAACACGCCCTTCTCGGCGCAACACACTCCGTAGCGGCGCGCGCCGCCGTACTCGAACACGCAGCCCGCGCCCTCGTTGACGAGCATGTCGCAGCGCACCCGCTCGGGGTGCGTCTGGGTGATCCACTCCGCGCCCAGCCTGCCCCCGGTCTCCTCGTCGACGACCGCCACGATCAGCAGCTCCCCGCGCGTGGGCCGCCAGCCGGAACGCGCCAGCGAGGCCCCGGCGGCGATCTCGGCCGCGATCTGGGACTTCATGTCCAGCGCGCCGCGCCCCCACATATACCCGTCGGCGATCTCTCCCGACCACGGGTCGTGCGTCCAGTCGGCCGGGTTGGCCAGCACCGTGTCGACGTGCCCGAGATAACACAGCGTCGGGCCGGGGTGGGTGGGATCCGGGTGGGTGGGATCCCCATCCCCGCGCAGCCGAGCCACGAGATTGGGACGGTCGGGCTCGGCACCGAGCAGCTCGCACTCGAACCCAGCCCCGGTCAGGTGGTCAGCCAGGTATTCCTGGGCGGGGCGCTCGTTGCCCGGCGGGTTGACCGTGTTGAACTGAATCAGTCGTCTGAGCAGATGCTGCGCATCGTCAGCAGGGTCGGTGCTCGTCATGCCGTGATCGTACGCTCACGCACCCGGCGTGCGCCGGGGATAGCGGCGAGCAGTTCGCGCGTATACGGGTCGCGGGGGAGCTGTACAGCTCCTCGTTGGACGCTAGCTCGACGATCCGCCCGTCGTGCATGACCGCGATGCGGTCGCACATGTGCCTGACGACCGAGAGGTCGTGGGAGATGAATACCATCGTCAATCCGAACCGGCGCCGCATGTCTACCAGCAGATTGAGGATCTGCGCCTGGATCGACACGTCCAGCGCCGAGACGGGCTCGTCGGCGATCAGCAGCCTGGGACGCAATGCCAGCGCGCGCGCGATGCCGATGCGCTGACGCTGCCCTCCGGAGAACTCGTGCGGGTAGCGGTTGTAGTGCTCGGGGTTCAGCCCGACCGTCGCCATCAGCTCCTGCACGACGCGTTTGCGCTTGGCCCGGTCGGGCTGCACGCGGTGGATCCGAAGCGGCTCGGCCACGATCGAGCCGATCGTCCGGCGCGGGTTCAGCGAGGAGTAGGGGTCCTGGAACACGATCTGCAGCTCGCGCCTGAGGAGCTTCAAATCCGAGCCACGCAGCGCCGTTATGTCACGCCCGTCGAACCGCACCTCCCCGGCGGTCGGATCCAGCAGCCGCGCGACTAACCGCGCGGTGGTGCTCTTGCCCGAGCCGGACTCGCCGACGATGCCGAACGTCTCGCCGGCGTACACGTCGAAGTCGATGCCATCCACGGCTTTGACCGCGCCGATGGTGTGCCGCAGCATCACGCCGCGGTCGATCGGGAAGTGCTTGACCAACCCCTTCACCTGGATCAGGGGCTCGCCTGCGGCAGGCGTGGGGTGTGCGGCGGGCCGCTGCGAGAGCTCGGCCGAGCTCATGCTAGCTCCCGCCACAGTCGCCGGCGCGTGTCGGACTCCAGCAGGCATGCGACCTGGTGCTCGGGCTGGCCGGGTACGGGCTGCAACGTCGGGTCGGTGCGCGCGTGCTCTGGCTCGGCGTAGGGGCAGCGCGGGTGAAAGCGGCAGCCCGGCGGGGGCGCGAGCGGGCTCGGGGGGCTGCCGGGTATCGGCGTGAGCAGTTCCTCCCGCGGGCCGTCGAGCGTCGGTATCGAGCGCAGCAGGCCCCACGTGTAGGGGTGCTCGGGCGCGGCGAACACGCGCTCGGCGGGAGCACTCTCGACGATCTGACCCGCATACATGACGGCGATGTCGTCGGCCATGTCGGCGACGACGCCGAGGTCGTGGGTGACGAGCACCAGCGCCATTCCCCGTTCGCGCTGCAGTTTTGACAGCAACCCGAGGATCTGAGCCTGCACGGTCACGTCGAGCGCGGTCGTCGGCTCGTCGGCGATCAACAGCTTCGGGTCGTTGGCGAGCGCCATCGCGATCATCGCGCGCTGGCGCTGCCCGCCGGAGAGCTCGTGCGGGTAGGCGTCCACGCGCCGGGCCGGGTCGGAGATGCCGACGAGGTCGAGCAGCTCGATCGTCCGCGCCCGCGCGGCGGCCTTGGCGATGTCCCGGTGCGCGCGGATCGCCTCGACGATCTGCGCGCCGACGCGATACAACGGATGCAGCGAGGACAGCGGATCCTGGAACACCATCGCGATCTCGTTGCCGCGCACGGCACACAGCTCGCGCTCGCCCAGCGCCAGCAGATCGCCACGCCCCTCGAACCGTATATGCCCACTGACGGTCGCTCCCTCCGCGCGCGTCAGCCCGAGCACGCTGAGCGCAGCCACAGTCTTCCCCGAGCCCGACTCGCCGACGATCCCGAGCGTGCATCCGCGCCCGAGCTGGTAGGAGATCCCGTCCACGGCTTGCACCACGCCGTCTTCGGTGTCATACGACACGCGCAGGTCTTCAACTTCCAACAGGGTCATGAGTAACGAACCCTGGGATCGACGTAGGCATAGGCGATGTCTACGAGGATATTCGCGACGATGATGAACACCGCGGCCAACAAAACGGTGCCCTGGATGATCGGAAAGTCGCCCTGCGTGATCGCCACGTAGTTCAGGCGCCCGATGCCGGGGATTTGGAACACGGTCTCGACGAGCACCGCTCCCCCGAGCAGCACGCCGATGTCGAGCGCGAACACCGTCAGGATCGGCGTGATCGCCGCGCGCACGCCGTGGCGCAACACGACCTGGCGCTCGGGCAGGCCCTTGGCGCGGGCGGTGCGAATGTAGTCCTGGCTCATCGTCTCGATCAGGCTGCCGCGCATCAGCCGCGCGTACACCGCCGCGAACCCAGCGGCGAGCACGAGCCACGGCAGGATCAGCGAGCTGAACCATTTCCACGGGTCCGCCGTCAGGCCGGCGTAGGAGTCCGCGCCGGGGAACACCTTGATCTGGCCGATGTCGGCGGCGAACAGGTACAGCACGATCAGCCCCAGCCAGTATTCCGGGGCGGAGATGAACAGCAGCGCGGCGCCCATCGAAACGCGGTCGGCGCGCGTGCGCCGGCGCAGCGCAGAGACGATCCCGATCGGCAGTCCCAGCGCCATCCAGATGATCGCCGATCCCACGGTCAGCGATAGGGTCGCGGGCAGGCGGTTGAATATCAGGCTCCTGACCGACGCGCCCGAGTAGTAGCTGTAGCCGAGGTCGCCATGCAGGAACAGACCCCGCATGTACAGCCAGAACTGGGTGTACAGGGGCTTGTTCAGCCCAAGGTCTGACCGCAGCGCGGCGATCACCCGGGGGCTCGCGTTGTGTCCGGCGCGCAACCGCGCCGGTTCGGCGGTCGGCAGGATCCGGAACAGCACGAACGTCAGCGCCGAGACGATCACCAGCAGCAGCACGCCCCACAGGACGCGCCTGAGGACGTAGCGCGTCATGCCGGCGGGCCTGACATTTGTCGCGCGCCACGGCGCTCGATGATGCTCTCTTCTTTAACTCTGTATATCCATCGCAATACCGAGTCGGAGGAGAGAATATTCTTTTTTGGGCATGGTGATGCCATAGCCGTACCGCGTTCTGGGGCTCACTTCAGCGAGGTGAAGCTGTAGTCCCACACCCCTTGATTCCACACGTCGCCCACACCCGCGACGTCCTTGGCCTCGATGTTCGGCTCCTTGTCCCACGCGAACGGGATCGCCACGGCCTGGGCGACCAGTTCGCGGTCGATATTCGCCCATGCCTGGGCACGCGCCTGCGTGCCGACGATCGGTTCGGCCGCCGCCATCGCTTTGTTGATCGCTGGGTCGTCGACTTGGCCGTAGTTGGCGTTGTTGGTGGGTTCGATGTGCGTACCGTTGAACGGCACGTCGAGCACGGCCTGCGGGTCGCCGAAGTCCGCGACCCAGCCGACGTTGGGGCAGACATCGATCTCTTCGGCGGGGACGCCGCAGAACTTCGAGTACATGGCCGTCTTTTCAACGAGGCTGAACTTTGTGTGAAAACCGAGGTTCTCGAGCGTCTGGTTGACGATTTCCGCGTCCTGCGCTTCAGGACTGCCGGTCGCGCCGACGATCTGCACCGTGGCGCCGCCGGTGTACCTGTCACTGGAATAACCGGCGAGGCGCATGTACTTGGCGGCCACCTGGGCGTTGCCGGCGGGATAGTCGTTGTAGTCCACGCGCGGACCGGCGAGGCCGCCGGCCTGTTCGAAGCCGGGGATTTCGGGATAGATGAAATGGGTCATCACGTTTGTGACGAGTTCGCCGCCGCGGGCCTTGTTCATCGCGATGCGGTTGAGCGCCGCCCAGAACGCCTTGCGCACGTTTACGTTGGCGAACGGACCCTGCTTGTTGTTTACCGCGATGTAGTTGCTGCCCGCGCCCGGTGATATCTCTAGCTGGCTGCGGAAGCGTTCATACGAGAGCTGCACGATCGCCTGCGCGACTTCGTCGTTCTGGACCAGGTGCGAGCCTTCGAGCACCTGCCGGCCGATGACGTTGGGGTCACCGCCGATCTCGATGTTGATCTGATTCAGGTACGCCGGGCGATAGTCGGTGGAGGCCCGCCAGTTGGGGTTGCGCACGAGCGTCGCCGACTTACCCGGTTCATAGCCGACTGCCCAGGACCTTCCCTTCAGAGTTTGACTTGAACATGTATGGGCCGGTCGCGACCAGATAGTTGCCGTATTCGGTCGGCTTGTGGGCGTCGTACTTGCGGGCGAATTCCTCGGGCACGGGCGCGCTCAGCGGCAGCACCAGCGCGTCGGCGACGATCTGGGCCTTGGGTTCTGTGAGGTGAAAGACGATCGTGTGCGGATTGGGCGTGGTGATCCCGGGGATCGGCCCGCCGTCCGCCTTGCTCGCGCCTTCCAGCGAGCTGAAGTAGCTGGAGAAATAGGGATTGGCGACGTTCGGGTTGGCGCCGCGCTCGATCGCGTAGGCGACGTCGGCGGAGGTCACTTCGCGGTTGACAGGCGGGCTGAAGTGCACGCCCGAGCGGATGTGAACGGTGACGGTCTTGCGGTCAGGGGAGATTTCCGACGGGCCGGAGGCCATATCCGGGGTGACTTCGCTCGAGGCGTTCGGCTTGTGGGAGTAGAGCGGGCGCTGGGTCGCGTAGACCGCCTCGTAGTCGACCGAGGAGTAGGCCTGACCGGGGTCGAGGTGTTCGAAGTCCTGGTGGTTGAGCACCGTCAGCGTGCCACCGTGCACCCCGCCGGTCTGGGACTCGGTAAGGGGCGTCTGCACGCCGGGGGGCGCCTTGATCCCGCTCGATCCCGCGATCGAGCCGGAGCTGGAGCCGCACGCGGCGAGTCCCAGCGCGGGCACGACGAGCGCGAGGGGTGTGAATCTCTTGATCGACCTCATCATCGCTGGGCCTCCTGTGTAGATGTCCTGAATGTCCTTGAAACTATCCGGGCAGCGGACGGCTGACGATTCGCCGCCCACCCGGGCGGGCGGCAGTTGTTTGGGTTGATTCCCAAGATCACCGGGCGATCCTTGGGTTGAGTGCATCCTGCAGGCCGTCGCCGAGCAAATTGAACGCGAGCACGGTCAACAGCAGAGCGATCCCGGGAAAGGCCATGTACCACCAGGCCGTGTTGAAGATCGGCGTTGCCGCCGCGATCATCTGCCCCCAGCTGGCGGTGGGGGGGCGCACGCCGACGCCGAGATACGACAGCGCCGCCTCAAGCAGGATGTTCTGCGGGATTAAAGGCTCGAGTAGACAACAATCGGGGCGATCAGGTTGGGCAGGATCTCGCGTCCCATGATGCGCGCGTTCGAGGCGCCCTGCGAGCGGGCGGCGTCGATGAACTCCTGCTCGCGCAGCGACAGTACGAGCCCGCGCACGATGCGCGCGATGTACGTCCAGTTGACGAGCGCGATCAGGAAAATTATTACCCCCAACCCAGACTGGATGTGACCGTCCAGACAGCCGCGGACCGCACAGGCGGCCCCGAGCCCCAGACCGAGCATCAGCACCGGGATCGCCAGCGCGACGTCGATCAGGCGCGATAACAGGGTGTCGGTCCAGCCGCGGTAGTAACCGGCGAGCAGGCCGACGATCGTGCCGATCCCAGCCGCGATGGCGGTGCCGACGATGCCCACGATCAGCGACACGCGCGTGCCGTAGATCACGCGCGAGGCGACGTCCTGGCCGAGCGGGTCCACGCCGAAGGGATGCGCGGCGCTGGGCCCGAGCGGGCTGCCGAAGGCGTTGGTCAGGTTGGGGTTCTGCACGTTCGGGCCGGGCAGTCCGAGCAGCGATACGACCAGCGGCGCGGCGATCGCGACGAGGATCAGCGCGACGATGAACCCAAACGATAAGAGCGCGAGACGATCGCGGCGAAAGCGCCGCCAGAACAGCTGCGTAGGCGAGCGCGCCGCGACCGGGATCGTCGTGTTGGCGATGTCGGGAAAGTCCAGGCGCCCGCCGGCGCCGGGCAGCAGCTCAGCCGCGCCAGCGCTCATCGCGAGATCCCCCGCCGTTTAGTGCTCACATGAACCACCGAATACAGGTTCGACACGCACTCCTCGGCAACCTTCCGAGGAACCTGAACTGATGCAATACACACATAGGCGCGTGTTGTGAGGCGCGGCGGTCGCCTGAGTCCAGATCGGGCGAGGCGATGCGGGATGCGCGTGCGGGGCGGACCCCGTCGGGCGGGCGCGGGATACTCAGTGGTGTGGAGACCTTGTTCGAGGAAGATCCTGCCGACGGCGCGCCGGGCGCGGGGGTCGATGTGGAGCTGGCGGGGCCGCGCCCGCTGGCCGTGCGGATGCGCCCGGCACGGCTGGACGAGCTCGTCGGGCAGAGTCATCTGCTGGGCGAGGGCTCGGCGCTGCGGACGGCGATCGAGCGCGGCCGGCCGCACTCGATGGTGCTCTACGGGCCGCCGGGATCGGGCAAGACAACACTCGCGCGAATGGTCGCGGCCAACGCAAACGCGGCGTTCGAGGAGCTGAGCGCCGTGCAGGCTGGGCGCGCGGAGGTGCGCGCGGTGATCGAGCGCGCCACGCACAGGCGTGCGAACGCGATGTCAACGGTGCTGTTCCTGGATGAGATCCACCGGTTCAACAAGGCCCAGCAGGACACGCTGCTGCCGGCGGTCGAGGAGGGATTGATAACGCTGATCGGAGCGACCACGGAGAACCCGGCGTTCGAGGTCAACGGCGCGCTGCTCTCGCGCGTGCGCGTGTATGCGCTGCAGGAGCTCTCCGCGCAGGAGGTCGCGACGGTGCTGCGCCGCGCGATCGAGCTGGGGGCGACAGAGGCGGCGCCGGCGGACGGGGTAGGCGCCGAGGGAGACGGCCAGGGTGGGCCACCCGGCGAGGACACGAGGGCCGCCGCTGGCGTGGACATGGATGAGGAGGCGATCGAGTTTCTCGCGGCGCGTAGCGCGGGCGATGCGCGGACGGCGCTGAACGCGCTGGAGCTGGCGATCGAGACCGCGCGGGAGCTGGGCGAGCGGCACGTGAGCATTGAGCGGGCCGAGGACGCGCTGCAGCGCAGGGCGGTGCTGTACGACAAACACGGCGACCGCCACTACGACTGCATCTCCGCCTGGATCAAGGCCACGCGCGGGTCGGACCCGGACGCGTCGCTGTACTACCTGGCGGTGATGCTGGAGGGCGGCGAGGACCCGCGGTTCATCGCGCGGCGGATGGTGATCCTCGCCTCCGAGGACGTCGGCAACGCCGACCCGGCCGCGCTCGGGGTGGCGGTTGCGGCGGCGCAGGCGGTCGAGCACGTGGGCATGCCGGAGGCCAAGTTCGCGCTCGCGCAAGCGGCGATATACCTGGCGCTCGCGCCGAAGTCGAACGCCGCCGGCAAGGCGCTGGGGGCGGCGCAGGCGCATGTGCGCGAGCACGGAGCGGCGCCCGTGCCGGGATGGTTGCGGCCGGGCGCGCGGCCTGGACAGGAGGTGGGTGGGTACGACTACCCGCACGACCACCCCGGGCAGGTGTCCTCGCAGGAGCTGTTGCCGCGGAGCGTCGTCGGCGAGCGGTTCTTCCAGCCCGGCGAAGCCGAATCGCAGCTGGCGCGGCGGTTGGAGGAAGTACGCCGGATGCGTGGGCGATAATCGCTTGAGATGAGCGCCACCGCGGACATGGACAGGGATTCGGCGGGGGCGGGCGTAGGCGTCGAGCCCGAGCCGCCCGAGCAAGGGCGCACGACGCTGCTCGCGCGCGATCCCGCGATGGGGGCGACGCTGGGCGAGGTGCAGGCCACGGCGCCCGAGCGGATCGACGAGGTCGTGGCGGGCGTGGCGCAAGTGCAGCCGCTGTGGGCGCTGCTGCGGGTGGTGGACCGCGCGCGGTACATGCGCCGGATGGCGCAGGCGATCGTGGACGAGTACGACGTGCTGGTGCAGACGATCGCGCGCGAGCAGGGACGCCCGCGCGCGGAGGTGGCGACGCTCGAGCTGCTGACGGCGATCGACGCGCTGCTGTGGATCGCCGACGAGGGGGCCAGCGTGCTGGGCGGACGGCGCGTGGGCACGCACCGCTCGCTTCAGATCGCCACCCGCGCGCGGGTGGCGTATGAGCCGTACGGGACGATCGGGGTGATCGGCGCCGGCAGCGCGCCGTTCGCCCAGCCGCTGGGGCAGATCGCGGGCGCGCTGCTGGCGGGCAACGGGGTCGTGTTCAAGCCCGCGCGGCGGGCGTGCCTGGCGGGTGAGGCGATCATGCGGGTGCTGGGACGAGCCGGCCTGCCGGAAGGGCTGGTGGCGATCGTGCACGGTGGCGCGCAGGTCGGAGTCGCGCTCGCGCGCGCTCCGGTGGGCAAGGTGCTGTTCACGGGCTCTCCCACCGTCGGGCGGGCGGTGGCGCGGGAATGCGTCTCGCGCGAGCGCGAGGTGACCGTCGAGCTCGGGGGCAAGGACGCGATGCTCGTGCTCGCTGACGCGAATCTGGGATACGCCGTGGATGGCGCGCTGTGGGCGGGCTGCGCAGGCGCCGGGCAGGCGCGGGGGGCCGTCGAGCGAGTGTATGTCTCGCGGGAGATTGCCGAGCCGTTCACTGCCGGCCTGCAGCGTCGCGCGCAGGCACTGCGTGTGGGCGACCCCAGCGATCCGGCCGTGCAGGTGGGCCCGCTCGCCTCAGAGCGCCGCCTGGAGCACGTGCGCGAGCTGGTGGACGAGGCCGTGGCGCAGGGAGCGCAGCTGCGCTGCGGCGGACCGATCCCGGCGCCTGCGGGGTGCGCGGGTGCGTTTTACGCCCCCGCGGTGCTGACGGGCGCCACGCACGAGATGCGGCTGATGCGCGAGCCGATCGACGGACCGGTGCTGACGGTCATTGCGGTGGACTCGGCGCAGGAGGCGATCGACCTGGCTAACGACTGCGAGTATGGCCTCGGCGCCTCGGTATGGACGGCGGACCGCTACGGCGGCATGCGGATCGCGCGCGAGCTGCACGCGGGCATGGTGTGGCTCAACGATCACCTGCCGGCGCCGACCATCGCACGCGGACCGTGGGGCGCGGCCACGGGCGGGGGCCTCGGCAAGACACTCGGCGAGACCGGCCTGCGCGCCTGCGCCCAGGAGAAGCTGATCGCGTGGAGTCCATCGGGCCTGCGCGGGCAGTGGTGGGGACCCTATGACCAGAGCACCGCGCGCGCCGCCCGGGCGGTGGCGACGCTGCGCTCCGGGCGCAAGTCCGATCGCGAGCGCGCCTGGCGCCGGGGCGCTCCAGCGCTCGCGCGGGTGGGAGCACGGATGCTGGGCCGGGGCGTACCTCGGTAGCGGACGTTCGAGCCGTTCCCGTGGGCTGCACTACTCTTTGAGGATGCCCGCCCAGGCCTATGCAGGCAAGGAGTGTGTGTGCCAGCTGCGCAGGGGGATCTGCGATCAGAGCTGCGTTCAGGGGATGCTCGACACGCCGTTCTACATCGCTTGTCTGAAGTTGACAGGCCGTCGCTGCGTAGTCGTGGGGGGCGGCGAGATCGGGCTGGAGAAGGTCGAGGGGCTGCTCGCCTGCGACGGTGAGGTGACGTTGATCGCGCCCGAGGCTGAGCCGGCGCTGGCGGAGTACGCCCGCGAGGGGTCGATCCGCTGGGAGCGACGTGCGTATGCGGGCTCAGCGGACCTGGAGGGCGTGTTCATGGTGATCGCGGCGACGGACAGTACGGACGTGAACATCGCCGTCTACGACGACGCCGAGCGCTGCGCGATGCTCGTCAACGTCGTGGATGTGCCGCCGCTGTGCAACTTCATCCTGCCGGCGATCGTGCGCACCGGGCCGCTGGCCATAGCTATCTCAACGGCGGGCGCCTCCCCGGCGCTGGCCAAGCGCATGAAGCGCGAGATCGAAGGCCAGTTCGGCTCCGAGTACGCGCGGCTGGCGGTGCTGCTGAACGAGGTGCGCGGCTGGGCGAAGGCTACGCTTGAGACCTATCAGGACCGCAAGCAGTTCTTCGAGTCGCTCGTCGGCGGCGACCCCGACCCGATCGAGCTGCTGCGCGCGGGCGATGAGCCGGCGGTGCGCGAGCTGATCGAGCGCGCCCAGGACGAGCACACCCCGCAGCCGGCGAGCGCCTGAGTGGCGGTCCTCGAGGTCGACGAGCTCGCGCGCCGCTATGGCGAACGCGAGGCGCTGGCCGGCGTGTCGCTGTCGCTGCGGGAGGGCCAGACGCTGGTCGTGTTCGGCCCGAACGGCGCGGGCAAGACGACGTTGCTGCGGGTGCTGGCGACGCTGCTGCGCCCGCACTCCGGCAGCGTGCGCATCTTCGAGGAAACCCTGCCCGACGATGCCTGGGCGGTGCGCGGGCGGATCGGCCTGCTCGGACACGAGCCGCTGCTGTATCGCGAGCTGAGCGCGCGCGAGAACCTGCGATTCCACGCGCGGCTGCACGGTGTTGGAGAAGCACGCGTCGAGGAGTTGCTCGCGGCCGTGACGCTCGCAGATCGCGCCGATGAGCCGTTGAAGACGCTGTCCCGCGGGATGGTCCAGCGCGTGGCGATCTGCCGCGCTGTGCTGCACTATCCCGAACTGCTTTTGCTCGACGAGCCGTGGGCGAACCTCGATCCAGCGGCGCGGGAGCTGGTCGAGCCGCTGATCGGCGCAGGAACTGGCCCGAGCGGGCTCCGTACTCGGGTGATCTCGAGCCATGATCCCGGCGGCGGGTTGAGCGAGGCCGACCTGGTGCTCGGTCTGCGTGACGGGCGGGCGGCACTGCTGCGGGAGGTCTCGGACATCGACGCAGGGGAGATCAGGGAGCTGTACAGGTGAGCGCGGTGAGCGAGAGCCCTCCGATTGAGAGCGACACGCGCAGACCGCGGACGAGGCCCCCGGGCATGGCGGCGACCGTCGGCGCACTGCTGCGCAAGGAGCTGCTGGTGGAGCTGCGCACGCTGGAGTCCGTCCCGGGGATGTCGCTGTTCGCTGTGAGCACGTTCGTGGTGTTCCACTTCGCGCTGAACCGCTCGAGCGTTGACGGCGATCTGGCCGCGGGGGTGCTGTGGGTGACGCTGCTGTTCGCGGCGATGCTCGGCGTCAACCGGCTGTTCGTCGCCGACGCCGAGCAGGGTGGGTTCGACGGGTTTTTGCTCGCGCCCGTGGACCGCACCGCGATGCTGGCGGCGAAGGCGCTCGCGCTACTCGCCTACCTGCTCGTGCTGGAGCTGGTGGCGGTGCCGGCGTTCGGGCTGCTGCTGCTGGGGCTCTCGCTCGGCCAGGCGCTGCCGGGGCTGCTGGCGGTGCTCGCGCTCGCTGACATCGGGATCGCGGTCATCGGCACGCTGGTCGCGGCGCTGGCCGTGCGCACCCGCGCGCGCGACCTACTCGGGCCGCTGCTGGCGCTGCCGCTGCTCGTGCCGGTCGTGATCGGCGCCGCCCGGGCCAGCTCGCCGCTGCTGGCACTCACCCACCCCGGGGGCCTGCAGCTGCGCTGGCTGGGGACGCTGGGGCTCTATGATCTGGTGTTCGGACTGATCGCCTACGCCGTCTTCGATTTTTTGTTGGAGGACTGACCAGGCCGTGAGAACCCCATGAACGGACGGGGCCTGCGCACACTGAGCATCGCCACGGTCGCCGCGATGGGCATCGCGCTCGGTCTCGTGTTCTTCTACGCCCCGATCGAAGCCGAAGAAGGGTTTCTGCAGAAGATCTTCTACCTGCACGTGCCGCTGGCGATCGTCACCCTGTGCGGATTCGTGCTCGGCGGGATCATGGCGATCGCGCACCTGCGCACGCGCGATCAGCGCTGGGATCTGCGCTCGTATGTGACGATCCACATGAGCCTGATCTTCGGCGTCGGCGTGCTGCTGACGGGCTCGATCTGGGCGCGTGGCTCGTGGGGGCACTGGTGGGTGTGGAGCGAGCCGACGCTGGTGTCGTTTCTGATCGTCATGCTGCTGTATGCTACGTATCAGCCGCTGCGCTTTGCGATCGAGGACCCCGAGCGCCAGGCGCGCTACGCGTCGGTGTTCGCGATTACGGCTGGGGCGTTCGTGCCGATGAACTTCCTCGCCGTGCGCCTGGCCAGCTCCTATCTGCACCCCCGCGTGCTGGGGAGCTCCTCGAACCTGCCGGCGCCGATGGCGTTCACGTTCGGAGTGTCGCTGGGCGGCGATGGCACTGCTGTTCGCGACGCTCTGCTCATACGAGCTCACCGCCAAGCGCACGCGCATGCTGCTCCGCTCACGCAGCAGGATTCTCGGCTACCGATAATGAGCGCTCGCACAGATCCCCCATCGCCCGCACGATGATCTTTCGACCGCGACGATGACCCCCCTCGCCAGCGCAACCCTCCCGCAGAACACGGGCAGCGGCTACGTCGCGGCCGCGTACATCGTGTTCGTCGCGATCGTGCTGATCTACGTGACGATCATGGCCGTCCGGCTGAGCCGCATGGAGCGCGACCTGCGCGAGCTGCGCGCGGCGGATCAGCCCCAGCCTACAGCCCAGACCCGTCTCGCGGGACGGCCCCAGGGCGACGACGAGGCCCGCAGCCAGCCCCGGGAGCACGAGACGGTATGAGGGGAGCGCCCGATGAGCGAGCTGCTGGCGCTCGGCATCTCGCACAAGACGGCGCCCGTCGCGCTGCGCGAGCGGCTGGCGTTCACCGAGGCGCAGGCGAGCGAGTTCGCGCAGTCCGCGCTCGACACGACCGAGGTGCGCGAGGCGGTCGTGATCTCTACGTGCAACCGCACCGAGGTCTACCTCGTCGTCGGAGACTCGGTGCGCGCGGAGGGCGACGTGCTCGGGCTGCTCGCCCAGCGCGCGGAGATCCGCCCGACCGAGCTCGCGGAATCGATCTACTCGCCGCGCAACTGCGACGCCGCGCGCCAGCTCTACCGCGTGACGGCGGGCCTGGAGTCGATGATCGTCGGCGAGGCCGAGATCCAGGGGCAGGTCAGACGCGCGCACGAGGCCGCGCTGCGGGCGGGCGCCACCGGGCCGCTGTCCAACCGGCTGTTCGCCGCGGCGCTGTCCACCGGCAAGCGCGTGCGCTTCGGAGACCGCCATCGGCGCGGGTCGCGCCAGCGTTTCCTCGGTCGCCGTGGACCTCGCGCTGAACGTGCTCGGCGGACTGACCGAGCGCCACGTCGTGATCCTCGGCGCGGGCGAGACCAGCGAGCTGACCGCGCGCGCCCTGGCCGAGCAGGGGGCGGGAACCATCTTCGTCGCCAACCGCCACGCCGACCGCGCTCTGCACCTGGCCCAGCGCTTCGGCGGGTCGGTCGTGGGGCTCGACGGCCTGCCGGAGCAGCTGGCGCGAGCCGACATCGTGCTGTCCTCGACCTCCTCGCCGCACCCGATCATCGGGCGCGAGGAGCTCGCGGAGGTGATGCTCAAGCGCGACTCGCGGGCGCTGCTGCTGATCGACATCGCCGTGCCGCGCGACATCGACCCGCATTGCGCGGAGCTCGAGGGAGTGAGCCTGTATGACATCGACGACCTGCAGGCCGTGGTCGCGCGCAACCTCGACACGCGCGCCAGCGAGGTCCCGCGCGCGCAGGAGATTGTCGAGGAGGAGATCCAGCGCTTCGCCCGCTGGCTCGGCCAGCTCGACGTGCTGCCGACGGTCAGCGCGTTGCGCGAACACGGCGCGGCGCTCGTCGAGCAGGTGCTCGCCGAGAACGACGGCCGCTGGGAGTCGGCCTCGCCGCGCGATCTCGCGCGCGGTGGAGGCGATCGCGCGGGCGGTCATGAGCAGGCTGCTGCACGAGCCCACGATCCGGTTGCGCAGCCACGGCGAAGCCCGCGGCCACGCGAGCATCGAGCTCGTGCGCGAGCTGTTCGGGCTGAGCGACGTGCAGTGACGCGCGCGGACCAGGATCGCCGCGTCGTCGTCGGACACCGGCGAGGTGCCGGACAACGTGCGCCCACTCACGCGCCGCACCCGTGCCGGTGGGAGCTCCTCCTCCTGATCGGCACGGCCGGCGGGGTGAGCGACCTGCTGATCGCGGCGCCCCTGCGCGTGGAGGCCTGGCTCGTCGGATCCGCCGCGCGCGCCGCCCGCGTGCGCAAGACGGGGATGGGCCCGAAGCACGCGATGCGCGCGTCTGCGATGTTGGCGCGGACGCCGGGCGGGGTGCTGCTCGTGCTGGGTTTCTGCGGCGGGTTGGACTCCGAGTCCGTGCCCGGGGAAGTGATCGTCGCCGCGGCGGTGAGCGCCGCGAGCGACGAAGGGCACGCTCCCGAACGAGTCGCGTGCGCGGATGCCGAAGGCCTGACCGCGAGGCTGCGAGGCCGCGGGATGACGGTGCGCTGCGGGGAGATCGTGTGCGTATCGAAGATCGCGCTGGGCGAGCGCCGTGCACAGCTGCTGGCAAGTGGAGCGCTCGCGGTGGACATGGAGTCGGTGTGGCTGGCGGCGGGCGCCGCGGGACGGCCGTTTGCGGTGGTGCGCGTCGTGCTGGACAGCCCCAGTCACGAGCTGTTCCGCCCCCAGGCGGTCGCCGGGGCATTGCGCGCCGCGCGGGCGCTGCGTCGCGTGGCCGGCGCTCTTCACGAGTGGGCGCCGGAGGGCTAAGGTAGGCGCCATGGCGGTTCGCATGAGGCAGAGCACGCGCATGGGCTGGTATCTGACGCGCCAGCGGCTGGCGGGGCGCGAGAAGTTCCCGCTGATCGTCGAGCTGGAGCCGCTGTTCCAGTGCAACCTGGCGTGCTCGGGCTGCGGCAAGATCCAGCATCCCGAGCACGAGCTCAGGCGGCGGATGCCGGTGGAGCAGGCGATCGGCGGCGATCGAGGAGTCGCGGCACCCCGATGGTCTCGATCGCCGGCGGCGAGCCGCTGATCCACCCCGAGATCCACCTGATCGCCGGCGAGCTCATCAAGCGCAAGAAGTTCGTGTACCTGTGCACGAACGCGCTGCTGCTCGAGCAGAAGCTCGACAAGTTCAAGCCGAGCCCGTACTTCGCCTGGGCGGTGCACATGGACGGGTTGCGCGAGCGCCACGACGAATCGGTCGAGCGCGAGGGCGTGTTCGACAAGGCGGTCGCAGCGATCAAGGCGGCGAAGGCGGCCGGGTTCCGGGTGACGACGAACACGACGTTCTTTACGCACGACTCGCCCAAGACGGTGCGCGAGGTGCTCGACTTCCTCAACGACGACCTGGAAGTCGACGAGATGATGATCTCGCCCGCGTACGCGTATGAGAAAGCGCCCGACCAGGAGCACTTTCTCGGCGTGACGCAGACGCGCAAGCTGTTCAGCCAGGCGTTCGCCGACGGGCGGCGCAAGCGCTGGCGGCTGAACCACAGCCCGCTGTTCCTGGACTTCCTCGAGGGCAAGGCCGAGTTCGACTGCACCGCGTGGGGGATACCCAGCTACTCGCTGTTCGGCTGGCAGCGGCCGTGCTACCTGATGTCCGACGGCTACACGCGAGACCTACAAGGAGCTGCTGGAGACGACCGACTGGAGCAAGTACGGTCGCGGTAGGGACCCGCGCTGTGAGAACTGCATGGCCCACTGCGGGTACGAGCCAACGGCGGTGCTGCAGACGACGCACTCGCTCAAGCAGTCCCTACGCGCGCTCGCCGGGTAGCCCTTCCCCGTCGCGCCCATCCCCGCGTGCGACCATCCCGCCGCCGGGTAGCCCCACGTCGCCCCCGTCACCGCGCTCGCCGCGCGCGGAGCGGATGTCGCGCCAGGTCAGGCCCTCGCCGAGCAGCGCCGGGACGCCGAGGGCGAGCGCCGTGGAGACCTCGACGGCCTGCAGGACGATGCCATAGGCGATCGCCTGGCCGGCGCCGACGCCGTAGGCGGCGAGCACCACCAGGCAGGCGGCCTGGAACACGCCCACGTTCGACGGGGTCGCGGGCAGGATCGCGCTGACGTTGACGGCGAGCAGGACCGCGGCGGCGGCGGCGAGCGCGTTGTGGGCGGGCAGGCCGAGCGCGAGCACGACCGCGTAGCAGGCGAGCCACTGCAGCGTCCACGCCAGCAGCTGGGTCGCCACCGAGGCGAGTCCGTGGCGCGGCGTCACGAACACGACCAGTCCCCGTCGGGCCAGTCCCAGCAGCCGCGCGACGGTCGCGCTGGCCAATCGCAGACGCAGCGAGCGCGAGCGCTGAGCGAGGCGCAGCAGCCGCGGGCCGAGTAGTACGAGCGCGCACAGCGCCAGTGGGACCGCCGCGACCGCGAGGATTCCCGCGATCTGCCCGTGGAGAGGGATGCTGCCGAACGTGATTGACGCGAGGATGGCCAGGGCGAGCAGGTTGATCAGCGTCTGCGAGAACACGGTGCCGGTGACGATCGGCAGCACGCGTCGAGAGGGACCGTCCAGGCGGCGCGAGAGCACGACGATCCGAGTGGGCTCGCCGACGCGCCCGGGGACTACGGCGGAGGCCATCACACCGATCATCGTCGCGCGGGCGACGGCGATCCAGCCGATTGGAGTGTCCGGCAGGGCGGCGCGCAGAGCCTCGTGCCAGGAGATCGAGCGCAGCAGCAGCGAGAGCCCCATCAGCACGAGCGCGAGCACGATCCAGCCGGGGGTTGCGGTGATCAGCGCGTGTCCCACATGGCCGAGGTCAAGGCGCGAGAGCGCGTAGACGATGAGTCCCGCCAGGAGAAGCGCGACGAGCAGGAGGGCTGTGCGCCCGGCGAGGGTGGGGGGCAGCGATCGGCCGCCCACCGACCGGCGCGCGATGCGCGGATGCTCAGAGTCGTCCATCGCACGGGGTCTATCAGAGCTCCGCTGGAGCGGGGCTGGCAGCCGCGCACCAGACGGCCCCGGCCGTGGCATCCACTCGCCCCTCACCTCACCGTCGGGGTGGGACGGCGGCCGGTCGAGCGACGCTCAGCGCGGCGCCCAACCGGCCCGGATGTCTGCCGAGCGACCGTCAGGCCGCGACTGCTGCGGCGGCGATCGCCTCCTGGTCCTCGATGTCCAGCGACTCCTCCTCGTCTCCGGTGATGCCCTGCAGTCCTTGAGTGTCGTCGTCGGCGACGCCGCCCGAGGCGCCGTTCGACGACGGGCTGTCGAGGAATTGCACGGTGCGGGCGACGACGCTCACCGCCTGGGCGCGGCGAGCGTCCTGGCTCTCCCATTCGCGCCAGTCCAGGCGCCCGTCGACCGCTACGGGACGGCCCTTGCGCATGTACTTGGCGACGGTCTCGCCGCGGGCGCCGTACACGACGACGTCGAAGAAGTTGGGCTTCTCGCCCCACTCTCCCGCCGCGTTGCGGCGTCTGGCGTTGACCGCGACCCGTAGGCGGCAGACGCTGCTCCCCGATGGTAGGACGCGCAGGTCGGGGTCGCTGGTGAGTCGCCCGGTGAGGACGACGTGGTTGATGTTGCTGACCGGCATGGTTGGCTCCTGTTCGCTTGTGGTTTGGACTAGAGGATCACGCACCGCCTATCACAGGCCGTTGGTGTGGATGCCTCCGTCTCCTTCTCCGACGAGACGAGCCAAACGGGACACAGCGAGGCCCGCCAGAGGATTCCATCCCAAGCGGCGCCTACCGTTCCGTGGTGATGATGTTCAGACCTCGAGAAAGGTAGTCCGATGGAGGATTTGTTGAGCAGGATCAAGAGAGAGACGAACGAGCGCTTGGAGGAGCTCCGTGGCGCGGTGCAGGAGCGCGATCGGCTGCAGGCCGATCTCACGGCGCTGGACACCGCGCCCGAGCCGCCCGTCTTGAACCCAGAGCAGCCCGTCGTTCCCGAGCCGACCGTAGTTCTCGAGTCGTCCCTCGATCCCAAGCCGCCCGTCGTTCCTGAGCCTCTCATCGATCTCGGGCCGCTCGCCGCTCCCGAGCTGCCTGTCGTTCCCGAGTCGCCCGTGAATGTCACGTGCTTTCCGGGCAGGCGCGAGCTGCCGCGAACGCGGATGGTCTCGCCGAAGGTCGCACGGCTGATGCACGCGCCGCGCAGGCCTGCGCTCGAACGCCCCGGCATCGCTCGGGTGAGCGCGCGCGCCGACCGGGTTTCGGCCGGGGGAGCGGTCGATGGCATCGACGCGCAGGCGCAGGTATACGAACGCTCGATCTGAAGAGGCTGGAGTCGAGGACTCGCGGTTGCGCTCAGAGCGCCAAGCCGCCGCGCGGATATATGCTCTCATCGACCTGAGCGAGGAGGCGCAGACAGATGATCATCACCACCATGAACGATCTGCCCGGATACGAGATCGAAGAGGTGCTGGGCGAGGTGTTCGGCCTGACCGTCCGCTCGCGCAACCTCGGCTCCCAGCTGGGGGCGTCGCTGAAGTCGCTGGTCGGCGGTGAGCTGAAGGGCATGACCAAGATGCTCGCGCAAGGGCGGATGCACGTTCAGGAACGGCTCGTCGAGGAGGCGCAGGCCAAGGGCGCGAGCGCGATCATCGCGTTCCGCTTCGACACCTCCGAGCTCGGCAGCACCTGGACGGAGATCTGCGCCTACGGCACGGCTGTGCGGGCGAGCAAGCGGTAGGGCCTTGACACGGCTCGAGCTTTCCATCTGTACTCGGGCCGGGGAATCCCCCAGGGGGAGATCGTTGGAGAGATAGACGTCTCTCCCGAGCTGGTGCAGAAGGCCAAGGAGCTCCTTCAGGCAAAGATCGCGCTGCAGGCGCTGCTTACAGACGAGACGCTCGACGGCCACTTCGCCGGTCAGCTCACCGCCTAGCCACCTTCACCGCGCGCTCGGCATCGCTGAGGCGATAGTCTCGGGACGGTGAGCGATGAAGGGGCTGTCGCCCTGGCGCGTCGAGCGCGGAGAAGTCCCGGCGGAGCGACATTCGTCGCGGTCGCCGCCGCCGCCGCCATAGCTGCTGGGAGCATCTGGTTATCGCTCCGTTGTGGGTCGCGTTCGAGGCCAATCTCGGGACGCTGCTGCGCACGTGCGACGCGGTGGGTGCGTGCATGGCGGTGCCCGACACGCCTCACTACCGAAAGGCGCTCGCGCACGGCGACACCCTGGGTTCACACCGCCAGCCATGCATCCACTGGGTGGCGACCGGCAAGGATCGTTGGGTCGATCTGCAGCGCGCCGCCGGCTGGCGGATCGTGGCGGTCGAGTTGGCCGATGGCGCCGTATCGCTCCCGCGGCTGCAGCCGGCGCAGCAACGGACGGTCGTCCTGCTCGGTCACGAGTGGCATGGCGTCCCCGAGGAGCAGGTGGAGGCCGCCGACGCGTGTGTGGAGATCCCGATGGTTGGCCAGGGAGCCAGCCTGAACGTCGCCGTCGCGGGCAGCCTCGTGCTGTATCGCCTGGCCGGCATGGCCTGACGCTAGGGGTCATTCAGCAAGCCAGTGCGCCGAAGAGGACTCGAACCTCCACGGACCAAGCGGTCC
>CAWCYP010000055.1:0-13551 GCA_963799735.1 uncultured Solirubrobacterales bacterium
CCGAACGCCAGACTCGACGTTGAGCTCGGCCCCGAACAGCTGCTGAGCGCCTGGACCACCCCCCTCCGGCAGTGACGGCGGCCATGAGAATCCTCCCCGTGGGCGAACATTGACCTGATTTTTGAGAGTGAACACACCGCGTTCCCCGCGGACAGGAGCGGTTCGCCGCACGAGGATCGCGCGTCGGTCTGCAAAGAAGAACGGCGGATCAACGATGACTCGTCGACGGCGAGCCTGGCTGCGGAGGCTATAGTTGGTTCGGAATGCGGGGGAGCCACATCATGCGACGCATTGGACTCGCGGTTTTGGTGCCTGACGCCGCTGCTGGCGCTCAGCGGCATGGCCGGTCAGGCCACCGGGTATTCGCCCGGCTGCGGGGAGATCCCGATCGTCTACGGGATTCCGCCCTGGGGCTTTCACACCGGTTCCCCGGGCGAAGGAGGCGGCTTCGCCCGGGGCCACGGCGAAATCAATCTCGAAGCGAAAACTGTCTCCGGGGTCATCTGTCAAGAAGACCATAGAGGTGCGATCACGATGAAGGTCAAACACCATCTCGTCTACCAATCGCACTACGCGGAGAGGTGGGGTTTTCCCGGGAATATAATGAAGATCATAATTCGCGTCATAGCCAGCAACGATCCAAAATGTAAAATGGGAACTGTGGGACGCGTAACCCTTTTCGCCAGTTACAACGGCGTCCGTAGCGACAGTGTCCAGTTCTCTTCCCGGCCGCCTGTAGGGACCAGGACCACCTGTACCACGGAACGCAGGTCGATAACCAGATCCCGACCGCTTTAGCCCCGAATTCTCGCGCGCGTTTGTTGGTGGCCTAGAACGAGTCAGAATCAGCTCACTCGTCGGGCGGGAGCCCCGGGTGAAGAACGCGCAAAAACGATTGCATATATGTGACCGCCCGTGTCACGGACTTCGACCAAAGTGTGTTCCTTCGCCAGCGAGCAGACCAGTTCGCCTTCGAGTTCGGCGTCTGACGGCTGAAGCCGCGCGAGGAGAGGCGCCGCGGTGGTCCCACATAGGCCCCCGGCGGGCGTTGCGGCCGAACGACCGGCCGAGCCCAGCGTCGCGTAAGAGCCTGCACGGTGACCCTTCCGTCGAGCGGACGGCGACTCCCGACGGGGCCGCGCCCTCGGGACACACAACCAGCCCCTACACGCGCGACCCCTCGTGACGGCTCGGGTCGCAAAACAGCCCGAACGGGGAGAGAAGCTGACCCGCGTGGGGCGCACACCCTTGTCCCCTCTCTCTTCTCCCCCAAACCCGACCCGGATCGACTCGCGACACGGGACGGGTCACGCGCCCAGTAGGTCCTCACGGCCATGCCGGTCCCTTCGCGTGTCAGCGGGAAGCCGGAGCTGTGCCTCCCTTGCAGGTGGCCTCATGGACCTGTTCGGTTAGAGTGCTCATCCTCTCGCTCAACGTGTGGATCTGCTCGGTCAGGTCGGTGTTCTTGGTGAGCAGGTCGCTCTGAAACTGTGCCAGCTCGTCCCTGTGCTTCGCCGCGGCTTCCTCGTTGGCCTTGTCGGTCCTGGTCTGCGCCTTCTGGGCGATGATGACCAGCGCACCCGTATAGAACGCGACGCCGGAGAAGATCAGGTTCAGCAGGATCGACGGCTCAGGGTCGAACTGGCCACCATGCTCTAGGGCTTTGATCGTCGTTTCTATGTAGTGGACGGCGCCGTTGGCGAATACCCAGCCGAGGATGATCGCCGACCCGATGACGACGAACTGCACGGTGCCCATGCCACTGGCCACCGCCTCCGCCATGCGCTCCATGAAGCTGCTTCCACCGGCGTAGGGCGACGGGTGCTTGCCGTCCTGTTGGTAGTGCTTGTGGTGGCGCAGAGGATCCTTCGTAACCGGGCTCTGCTGTTGGTCTGTCGCTGACATGAGCTTCCTTTCGATCGCGGTCGTTGGTGGTGAGCATGACAAGGGCGTACGCAGAGTGACGAGGCACGCGCTGGGGTCATAGGGCGACCCTGTCACTTTCTCTCTCCTTCCCCTCCCCCCAAACTCGAACCGGATCGACTCGCGACACAGGACGGGCTACGCGCCCAGGGTCACATCTGGGGCCCCAGCCGGTGGTCCCCCTCCACACGTTAATGAGAGTGCCGCGATATGAGCCAGTCAGTCGAGGCTCTCGGGCGAGGGTTCGACCCGCAGCCGTGTCTCGTCTGCGACGTGCGGTGCGCGCTGGCGGGCGCTCTGCACGTCGCGGCGCGTGATCGCCAGATACGCGACCAGGCAGAAGATGACGATCGTCAGCGCCAGCGCGACGGGTCCGTCGCCCCAGCCAAGTCCCCCGACGCTCTGGGGCTTGCCCATCCAGTCGGCGAACGACGCGCCGAGCGGCCGGGTGGCGACATAGGCGAACCAGAACGAGAAGATCGCGTTCCAGCCAAAGCGCCAGTAGCCGATCGGCGGGAATCGCGATCACCGCGGCGAACAGCAGCCCGGAGGCGAAGTACCCCAGGTCGAAGGTCGTCGCCGTCAGGTCTCCGAGCGCCGTCCCCATCGCGAACGTCGCCACGACGGCGGCCCAGTAGAACGCCTCGCGACGAGGGCGTGTCGACGCTGTGGATCGACAGCGTCTTCTCGGTCTTCTGCCAGCTGACGAACACGGCCGCCAGCACGACGCCGTAGAGCACGCTCGATACCGCGTAGGGGACGCCGAAGCCGACGTGGAGCACGTCGGCGGCCATCGTGCCGAACACGCCCGACGCCGACCACCGCCAGCCAGTACGTCCACGCGATGTAACGGCGCATCGAGAACTGCAACGACAGGGCGACGACGAAGCCGCAGAACCCCAGACAGACCGCGATCACGGGGTTCATCGCGTGGACGAGGTAGTCGGACGTCGCCTCGCCCATCGCGGTCGACAGCGCCTTGATCACCCAGAAGTAGACCGTGATCTCGGGGACCCGCAGGGCGCCGCGTACCGTCAAGCGCGTGCGAGGAGAGTCCGATCGTTCACCGCAACATTCTCTCACGGCGAAGGCCCCACCCGCCGCATCCGTCGGGGGACCGACAATCCAAGGCACGTTTGGCGACGCGACCATCCCCCAGCTTGGCTGCACACAAACGCTTGCCTACTCGAGAGGAATCGGCTCAGGGAATGGGCGCCGGCCGCCGACTTGTTGACTTGTGATGACAGTTCAGCGCTCCAGCTCGGGAATGGCTGGGATGCGAGTCCCATCGCCGCCGTCCGCTGCGATAGAGCAGTCCGGGGAGGATCTCTGCCGTCTCGGCGAGGCGCTGAAGGCGCGAACCGAGGACGTCGTGGCGGGAATGGTCCTGCGCACCCGGCAATCGGGTCACGTGCTCGATGCGATGGTCGAGGAGCGGTTCGCGCGCGTTGGCACCGTCTCCACGCTCGCGGTCGCCAGGTGGATGGCGGGCGAGGGCCCCGAGATCGCTCGCGAGGTCGGGCGGGAGGCCTGGCACATCTTCGGTCAGCTGGCGGCCCAGCGTGCGGCGCCGCTGAACGAGGTCACCAAGCGTTGCCTGCGCTGGTGTGACGCGGCGGAGGACGTGGTGCGCGAGATCGCCGCGCAACTGGATCTCTCCCGGGAGGCACTGCTGCAGGCCCTGGACATGTTGCAGCGCAGTCTCAACGTGACGCTCGTACGGATGTGTGAGTCCTTCGAGGCTGAGCGCCAGCACGCGGATGAGGAGCTCGCCCGTCGCCAGGAGGAGCTCGCGTTCATGGCGACACACGATGCGTTGACGGGGCTGCCGAACAGGACGTTGATCCTCGACCGCACCGAGCAGATGCTGGTGCGCTCGCGCCGCCACCAGGCACCGGTGGCCGCGCTGTTCATCGACCTCGACAACTTCAAGTCCATCAACGACACGCTCGGTCACGCCGCCGGGGACGATCTCCTACAGGCGGTCGCCGCGCGACTGGACAGCGTGGTGCGGGCCACCGACGCGCTCGGTCGCCTCGGAGGCGATGACTTCGTGGTGATCGCCGAAGACCTCTCGCTCGCGGCGGGCCCGGAGCTCCTCGCCGAGCGCCTGCTCGAAGCGCTCAGGCAACCGTTCACGCTCGCAGAGACCGGCGAGGCGACCACCCTGACGGTGACGGCGAGCGTCGGGATCGCGGCGGGCGACCGGTCCTGCGCCGGCGATCTGCTGCGCGACGCCGACATCGCGATGTACCGCGCGAAGTGGGACGGCAAGAACCGCTATGTCGTATTCGAGTCCGTGATGCAGGACGCGGTCCAGCGCCGGATGGTGCTCGAGATGGACCTGCGCGTCGCCCTGGAAAACAATGAGTTCTTCCTCGTCTACCAACCCACATTTGACCTGCGGGACATGAGCCCCACCGGAATGGAGGCCCTGATCCGCTGGAACAGCCCGACACGAGGGGTCGTTCAACCCGATGACTTCATCCCGCCGCTGGAGGAGACCGGCCTGATCACAGAGGTCGGCAAGTGGGTGCTGGAAGAGGCCTGCCGCCAGGGCGCCGCGTGGCGCGAGGCCTCCTACCCCATCGGCATTGCCGTCAACGTCTCCGCGCGCCAGCTCGACACCGACGAGCTCGTGGGCGAGGTGCGCGACGCGCTCTCACAGAGCGGCCTGGAGCCGAGCGCGCTCACGCTGGAGATCACCGAGTCAACCCTGATGCGAAACGCCGATGAGACCGCGCGGCGGCTGATCGCGATCAAGCAGCTCGGCGTGCGCATAGCGATCGACGACTTCGGCACCGGCTACTCCTCGCTGGCCCACCTCCAGCGCTTCCCGGTCGACGCGCTGAAGATCGACCGCGCGTTCATCTCGGGACTGACCGACAATCAGGAGGGCGAGACGCTCCTGCACACCCTCGTGCAGCTCGGGAAGTCCCTGTCGATCGAGACCCTCGCCGAGGGCATCGAGCAGCCTCGGGAGCTCTCGCTCCTGCGAGCCGAGCAGTGCGACTCAGGCCAAGGCTTCCTCTTCGCCCGACCCCTCGACACAGCCGCCGCCGAGGCGTTGCTGCGAGACTCGGCCCGCACCACCACCCCGGCCCCGACGCAAACGTCACAGCGCACGTAGAGACGATCCTGCGTGCGCGGGCAGCGTCTCGACAGACGGCGGGTGGGTGGCCCGTGCCGCGCCGCACAGACCACCACCCCCACTACAGTCGCTCGTGCGCTGGGGGCGCCGACGCGCCCGGCCCGGTCCGCCGGTAGATCAGGATGCTCACGATCGCCGACCAGATCGCGAATCCGCCCAGTGCCGGGAAGGCAGCCGGCGGGAGCAGCACGACGATCCCCAGCACGATCGCCACCCAGCCGAGCCACTTGGGCAGCTGCGCTCCGCGCAGGATCGCCAGGCCGCTGCCGATCGCGAACAGGAAGGCGCCGCCGATTACCGGCAGGAAGGGCAGTTCTTCGGTGATGAAGTTGAGCGTCTTGACTGATTCTGGCCCCAGATGATGGATTTCCTTGGCCAGCCCGTATTCCACCCCGGAGCCAATCAGCACGCCGGCCGCGATCAGCACCGCGCCGGCGAGCACCATTGCGCTGACTCCCTCCGCCGCCGCCGTGCGGCGCAGGTAGGAGCGCAGCGATGCGGCGAACAGCACCAAGACCAGGAACGCGAGCGCGAACACGATGTTGTTGGTCTCGACTTCCGAGCGGTGGGTCGCGTAGTACGCGACGATCTTCGCGGTGGGTTCATTCGTTCCGGGCGATTCTCCGCCCGTGAAGATGGCGACCACAGCCAGCACAGCGAAAAGCACACCTGTCAACGGCGCCAAACGACTCAAACGACCCGACATACGGCTCCCCCTTTTTGAGTAGGTTTGCGGCGATCTGCGGCCGCCGCGGGAGCCTAACCCATCGCCGAGGCCCCGTCCCGGTGTCTAGCCCGACGGGGCCCGGGGCCCGAACAGCACAGCTCGCCTCGCACACCCGCTCTCTCTCCCCCCAAACCCCATCCACCGTTCCCTACCCCCCAGCCGGATTGGGCCCGCGAGCGGTACGCAGCGGCGTGACCTCGGCCACCGGTGTTTGAGAGCCCTCCCCCCCGTTCTCGCCGGAGAGCTCGGCGACGGTCCGTTCCAGTGAGCCGATGCGACTGGCCAGGCCCTGGATCGCCTCGGCGATCGGGTCGGGGAGGTGGATCCAGTCGGCGTCGGGGCCCTCGACGCGGCGGCCGTCCACGCGCACGGGATGGCCCGGGTTGCCGACGACGGTGCAGTTGGGGGGAACGTCGGTGATGACGACGCTGTTGGCGCCGATCTTCGCGCCGTGGCCGATCGTGATCGGCCCCAGCAGCTTGGCGCCCGAGCCGATCGTGACGTTGTCCTGCACGGTCGGATGGCGCTTGCCCGTGGCGAACCCGGTGCCGCCGAGGGTGACGCCCTGATACAGCGTCACGTTCTCGCCGATGTCGGCGGTCTCGCCGATCACGACGCCGGCGCCGTGGTCGATGAACAGGCCCTCGCCGATGTGCGCCGCGGGATGGATCTCGATGCCGGTCAACGTCCGCGAGCACAGTGCGATAGCGCGCGGCAGCAGCGGCACGTCCGCCTCTTGCAGCGCGTGCGCGACGCGGTGGGCCAGCAGCGCGTGGATGCCGGGCCACGTCGCCAGGATCTCGGCCTGGCCGACGTCGCGCGCCGCGGGATCGCGGTCACGCGCGGCGGCGATGTCGCGACGCAGCTCTTTCGCGACCTGTGCGAACACGCTGAGGCCGGGCATGCAGACAGCGTAGCGCCGCCCTCTCGCCTGTCAGGGGGAAAAGAATGTCTGCGATATGTAGCGCTCGCCCGAGTCGGGCATGATCGTGACAATCCGCTTGGCCGCGAGACTCCGGGCGCGCGGCGACCTGCAGGGCGCCCCACAGCGCGGCGCCGCAGGAGATGCCGGCGAGCACGCCCGCGCGCCGCGCGCAGGCCCAGGCGGTGTGGATCGCGTCGTCGTCGGAGACGGGGATCACCTCGTCGATCAGATCGCGGTCGAGCACCGCCGGGACGAAGCCCGCGCCGATGCCCTGGATGCGGTGCGGGCCGGGCGCGCCGCCGGAGAGCACGGCCGAGCCGAGCGGCTCCACCGCGACGATGCGCAGGGCGGGGTTGCGTTCGCGCAGGTATCCGCCGGCGCCGGTGATCGTGCCGCCCGTGCCGACGCCGGCGACGAGCACGTCGACGCTGCGACCGTCCAGCGCGCGCTCGATCTCCGGGCCCGTCGTACGGCGATGGACCGCGGGGTTGGCGGGGTTGGAGAACTGGTCGGGCAGGAATACGTCGGGCCCTGAGGCCATCGCCCGCGCGGCGGCCACCGCCTCCCCCATCCCGCCGAGGGACTCGGTGATGTTTACCTTGGCGCCATACAGCGCCAGCAGGCTCTCGCGCTCGCGCGACATGCCCTGCGGCAGCGTCAAAACCAGGTCATAGCCGCGGGCGGCGCAGACGAACGCGAGCGCGATGCCGGTGTTGCCGGAGGTCGCCTCGACGATCGTGGTGCGACCCGGCTCGATGACGCCGTCGGACTCGGCGGCCTCGATCATCGCCACGCCGATCCTGTCCTTGACCGACCCGCCGGGGTTCTGTGACTCGAGCTTGGCGAACAGCTCGACGCCGCTGTCCGCCGCCGCCGATCCCTCGAGCATTTGCGGCAGCCCTACGAGCGGCGTGTTCCCCACCAGCTCCGCAATGTTGATCGGGATTCGGGGCATAGCGCCCACGACAATAGTGGGCGGGCTGCGGGCGCGGCGCCCGGGGTGGCCGATAGAGCCCGCCGGGCGCCGCTTGCGATGAGGCGACTACCAGCTGCTCGTTTTGCCCCCGGAGCAGCCGGTTTCGCTGGGGCCGCTGTTGCACGTGCGAGTTACCACGCCGGTCGAGCTCTTCGAGATCGTGAATTTATCTCCGGTGCTCGCGGCGGTTGCCGTTACGCTGTAGCCGTTTGCTTCGGGGATGGCGGGGGTGCTGATGTAGGCGTTTCCCCCACCAGCGGCAATCTGAATCGTAGGTTCGTACTTGTGCAGTTCCGCGGCCGTGACCTTCGTGTATTGACCGTTGTTATCGGTGGCGATCGTCTCCGCCGTGGTCGCGGCGGAGTGAACCAGTTCCTTCGCCGAGGCGTCGTAGGCCTTGTTCTTCTGAGCCAGGAGCGACGGAACGGCGACCGCCGCCAGGACGCCGATGATCAGGATCACGACCAGGAGTTCGACGAACGAAAAGCCGCTCTCATCGGCCGAGCGTGCCCACAGCCGGTACGGCGTACGAGCGAGGCGAAACTGCCGGGTCCGAGTTCGGGACGTACGACGTGACGGATCTGAAAACACGATAGCCCTCCATGGCGTCTACTGGCGGCCGAGCTATCTCGTTTGAGATCCCTGACTTTGCGCCCCCGTCTCACGACGAGTTTGCCTTTACAGTGTGGTTGGTCGAGCCGGGGAGTGTAGGGCACAGATTAGCTCCCGGGGAAGAACTGGACATATGTACTAGTTCTCACTTCTCGACTGATGAGTATTTTTGGAGAGAGAGAAAGACGTATGCGGAGCTTTGGAGAATCACGCCCCTCGGCCGGCTCAGCTCAGATGTAGTACATGCTTGCGCCGGCCTCGCGCGACTCGCGCTCGATCACGTCGGCGATCGTGGTCTGTTGCAGGACGGTGCGCGCGGCGGTGGCGGCGTCGGCGAACACGCCCTGCGCGTCGCGCCCGAGGGGTCCGTCGAGCAGCTCGACGATCTCGAGCACGGATACGCTGGAGGGATCGCGGGCGAAGCGGTAGCCGCCCTTGACGCCGCGCTGGGAGCTGATCACGCCGGCGCGCCGCAAGACCGCGAACAGCTGCTCCAGGAACTGCACCGGCACCTCGCGCCGGCGCGCCAGCTCGCCGATCGGCACCGGCCCCGAGCCGCGCTGCGGGCCAGCTCGGCGAGCGCGAGCACGGCATAGGGGGACTTGCTGGTGATCGAGAGCATCGCGCAGGCGATGCTAGGGAACTACAGCCAACCTCGCTCTGTGGCGATCAGGACGGCCTGCGCGCGGTCGACCGCGTCGAGCTTGCCGTAGATGTTGTGCAGGTGGGTGCGGACGGTGCTCGTGGAGAGCGTCAGCTCGTGAGCGATCTGCTTGTAGACCTTGCCTTCGGCGAGTCGTTGCAGCACGCCGAGCTCACGCACGGACAGCGGCGAGGGGTCGACATGACGCTGGCGCTGGCCGGCGGTGCTCGGCAGCTCATACATCACGCGCCTGAGCTCGTCCGGTCCGAGGCCGAGCACGCGAGCGGTCTGCAACATCTCCCCCGGCGACACCGCCGAGCCCTGTTCGTAGTGGGCGAGCATGTCCGCGAGGCGCACGAACGCGACCTCGCCCTCGACGTCGGAGTTGTGGTGGCGCTCGATCGCGGTGGCGACGGCGCCGGGCAGGCCCCAACGGCGGATCAGCACGCCGCCCACGAGCGCGTGGTCGACGCCCAGCTCGCGGCGCTCGGCGTGGATGCGTTCCTCGGGGGTCTTGGCGCCGCGGTGCACCTGCGCCGGATAGCCGGGATAGGCATGCAGCAGCACGAGCTTGCCGACGTCGTGCAGCAGGCTCGTGACGGTCAGGCGGTCGCGGTGCTCGTAGCCGATCTCGGACGCCAGCCGGTCGGCCGCGTGCTGGGTAGAAAGGGCGTGCAGCCGGAAGCGCTCGGGCGCCGCGTCCCAAACGCTCGAGCGCTCGAAGAAGTCGAAGGTGCGCACGCGCTCGGCGAGCGCCTGAACGGTATGCCCGCTCAGCAGCTCGACGGCCGCGACGATCGTGGCCACGCGCCCGCGGCTGCCCTGCACCTGGTTGGCGAGACGCAGCACCGCGATGCTCAGCGCGACATCGGACTCCACGGCGGTGACGACGTCGGCGGTCGCGACGTTGTCTCTCTCGACCACCGAGAGCAGCCGGTTACGCGACTCGACCAGGGCGGGAAACGCCTCGAGCGCTTCGAACGCGCTCGTCAGACGCTGGCCATGGCCCTTGCCCTGACGGCCCTCCCCGGCCGTCGGCGCGGGGCCGGACCTGCCCACGGAGCCGCGCGCGGAGCTCGCGGGAGTGGCTTTGCGCGCGTTGTTGGCAGCAGGCTTCCGTGCGCTGCTCTTCATCTTGGTCGCCGTCAATGGCATTGTCGAGGTTTTATCGGCAGGCCTGGATGAATGGTTGAGAGAAGAACCGCAGCTTCAGGCGTCTCCCAAGACCCGGTCGACCCGGCGCAGCGTCTCCTCGCGGCCGAGCAGCGCGACGCTCTCGAAGATCCCGGGCGAGACGGTCGTGCCGGCGATCGCCACGCGCAGCGGCTGATAGACCTCGCGCGGCTTGACCTGCCGACGCGCGAGCACCGCCTCGAGCGCTCCTGTCACGTCCGGCTCGGTGAAGCCATCGAGCTCGGCCAGCGCCTCGCGCACGTCGCGCAGCGCCTCGCGCCCCTCCTCGCCCAGCCAGCGCTCACGCGCCTTCGGATCCTCCACGGGATCGTCGTCGTCGAGCAGCGCGCCCGTCAGCGGCCAGAAGTCCGCGAGCGTGTGGATCTTCTCCTGGCTGATCGCCACGGCACGAGGGAGCCTCTGATCCTCGGCGGCGTCCGCGTGGCCGCTTTGCGCCAGGAGCTCTGCGACACGCCGCGTCAGATCCTCGACCGGCAACTCACGAATCCAGACGCCGTTCAGCCAGCGCAGCTTGGTCTCGTCGAAGCGCGCAGGGTTGCGAGACACGCGCTGCAGGGTGAAGCGCTCGATCAGCTCCTCGGTGGACAGCACGGTCTGATCGTCGCCCGCACCCCAGCCGAGCAGCGCCAGGTAGTTGCGCACGGCCTCGGGCAGGTAGCCGGCGTCGCGCAGCTCTCCCACCGAGGCGGCGCCGTGGCGCTTTGAGAGCTTCTTGCCGTCCGGCCCGTGCAGCAGCGGCAGGTGCGCATACACCGGCAGCGGCGCCGGACCCCCGCCTTCGGCGGTGCCCCCGATCTCCGGTCGGTCAAACCCGACCGCCCGTGCGGCCTCCAGCACGAGCAGCTGCTTGGGGGTGTTGGAGAGGTGATCCTCGCCGCGGACGACATGGGTTATGCCGGCGTCGAGGTCGTCGATCGCGACCGCGAAGTTGTAGAGCACCGACCCGTCCGCGCGGGCGATCACCGGGTCGTCGAGATGGATGTGCTCGAAGCGCGTGTCGCCGCGGATGACGTCGTGGACGACCGTCGCGCCCTCCTGGGGCACGCGCAGTCGCACCGCCCCGCCGGTCTCGGCCTCGCCGCGGAAGCCGCGATCGGCGCCGTGGGCGGCCTTGTATGCCTTGACGTCCTCGGCGGTGGCGTTGCAGCGGTAGGCGTGGCCGGAATCCAGCAGCGCCCGCAATGCCTCGCCGTGGCGCTCGGAGCGCTCGGTCTGCATGATCGGCCCTTCGTCCCAGTCGAGCTCCAGCCAGCGCAACGCGTCGAGGATCTGCTCGACGTTCTCGGGCGTGGAGCGCTCGCGGTCGGTGTCCTCGATGCGCAGCAGGAGCTCTCCGCCCTCGTGGCGCGCGAGCAGCCAGTTGAACAGGGCGGTGCGCGCGCCGCCGATGTGCAGCGCGCCCGTGGGCGATGGTGCGAAGCGGACCCTCATAGGATGCCGCCCATGCTATTCGCAGCCGACCCATCACAGCCGCGATGCTGATCGGAGCGCACGTCTCGCCCGCGGGCGGGCTGGCGAAGGCGATCGAGCGCGGCGAGGAGCGCGGCTGTAAAGCGATTCAGATCTTCAACCAGTCCCCGCGGATGTGGAAACCGACCGCATACGGAGAGGAGGACTTCGCGGCGTTCCGCGAGGCGATGCGCGACAGCCGGATCGGCGCGGTGCTGATCCACGCCGTCTACCTGCTCAACTGCGCCAGCGACGACGCCGACATCCGCGCCAAGTCGCTCGTCTCGCTGACGCACTCGCTGCGCGTGGGCCGGGCGATCGGCGCCTGCGGTGTGGTGCTGCACCCCGGCTCGGCCAAGACCGGCGACGTCGGCGAGGCGATCGCACGCGCCGGGAAGACGATCGGGGAGGCGCTCACCGACAGCGAGGGGTGCGAGCTGCACCTCGAGGACACCGCCGGCGCGGGTGGCACGCTGGGGCGCTCGTTCGCTGAGCTGGCCGGGCTGCTGGACGCGGCCGGCGGCGACGAGCGGCTCGGGGTGTGCCTGGACTCCTGCCATCTGCTCGCCTCGGGCTATGACATCCGCACGGTCGACGGCATGAGCTCGGTCCTGCGCGAGTGCACGCGCAAGCTGGGCGCCGGGCGCATCCGCTCACTGCACTGCAACGACTCGCAGACACCGCTCGGCTCGAACCGCGACCGCCACGCGAACATCGGTCAGGGCACGCTGGGCGAGCAGGGCTGTATGGCGTTCCTGTCGGCGCCCGGCCTGCAGAAGCTGCCATGCGTGCTGGAGACCCCGGGCGAGAGCCGTGAAGGCCCCTCACGCGAGGAAGTCGCGCTGGCGATGGAGTTGCGCGAGCGCGGGATACAGGCGCGCAAGCGCAAATAAGGCCGCGAGCGCTCAGCCGGCGACGGCCGCGGCGACGGCCGCCCCGGGGCGAAGATGTTTTCGAGCTCGGCGCGCAGCATCGGCGTGTTCTGCACCCGGAAGGCCTCACCCAGGCGCAGACGCCGCCCTCCCAGCTCGAGCACGATCTCGGCTGGACCCGGATAGTCCTCGGCGATCTGCCGGAGATCCTCGATCGCGCTCACAGGCAGGCTCCCGGGATCAACGCGAACGTGCACGGGCTTGGAAAGCGTGATCGCCGTCTTGGCGTCAGTCTCGGCCTGGTTGCGAGCCTCGGCGATCTCCTGCTCGCTGGGAGCGAACACCTCGACGGTCTGGGCGATCAAGCAGGTCTTGCCGGCTTCCTTGTGATCGACGCGCCCGCGTACGAGCACGACCTGGTTGACCGCGAGCGCGGCCTCGTGCTCGGACAGAGCCTTGCCGAACACGAGCACCTCCACCGCGCCGCCGAGGTCGTCGAGCGTGGCGAACATCATCGGATCGCCGGCGCGAGTGCGGATGCGCTTTGACTCGACGATGATCCCACCGACCGTCACCCAATCCTTGTCGCGGCGGTCTGACAGCACGGCCAGCGGACAGTCGGTGCAGCTCACGATCTCGCGCAACGGCTTGAGCGGATGGGCGGAGATGAACAGGCCGATCGCCTCCTTCTCGACCGCGAGCAGCTGCGCCTGATCGAGCTCCTCGGCCGGAATCGGGAGGGTGCGACGGCCGCGCGAACGCGCCACCGGGCGCGGGCCCGCCGCCGTGAGAGCGCTCCCATCGAGCCCGCCCCCGTCGGCCGCTGTGCCCACCACGCCGAGTGACGGAGAGCCCGGTTCGGGGGCCAGGTCGAAGATCGAGCCCTGGCCGATCTGCGCGTCCTGCTGAGCCTTCTGACCCGCGGCCTGCGCCTGCTCGAGCACCGCGAGCATGCCCTTGCGACTCGCACCGGTGGAGCCGAGTGCTCCGCACTTGATCAGCGCCTCGATCGCCTTCTTGTTGACCGCGCGGCTGTCCACGCGCTCGCAGAAGTCCCATAGCGAGGTGAACGGGCGGGC
>CAWCYP010000056.1:0-73209 GCA_963799735.1 uncultured Solirubrobacterales bacterium
AAAGCCTGGATCCCGCGCTCCGGCGGCTCATCGCTAGGGATGTCGTGGCAAGGGCTGAGCCCACGAGAGCGAGCAAGGTTCCCGTCGTGAGCACAGCGTCCCTTTGCGCGAGATCCGGGCGTCTCGGCTGCGACCGAATTCACGCCCGCTCCGGACGACCGAACCAGCGGTAACGCTCCGTCAGGGGATATTCCCGAACACTCGCTCACGCCACGGCCGCCGTCCCGGGTGATCGTCTCGTCCCGAAATGGGCGATGGCGGTACCGCGAGGATCCCGGTCTCGTTGGGGGGCGATGGTCAATCGGTTGCGCTAGTTTGCCTTCGGTCCAAGACACCGGCAGAGGGAGGCACTCAATGCACGCAGTCCTGATCGAGGTCGATACGAGTGGACAGCCCGATCCAGAGGTTGGCCTCAAGAACCTGCGAGAGCAGATCGTGCCCGGCGTCAGCCAGGCGCCCGGATTCCAGGCCGGGTACTGGCTGAGACCCGTCGAGGACGCCAAGGGAACGTCGTTGGTGCTGTTCGACACCGAGGCGAACGCCGAGGCGGCTTCGCAGGCGCTCAGCGTCGGAAGCAAAGCTGCGCCCGGCGTGACGGTGGTGCGCAGAGAGGTGCGCGAGGTCGCCGCCTCGGCCTAACTGAGGATCGGCTGTGGCCCCCCCACCGCGCCATCGCGCGGGAACGGGTCCCGCCGGCCCATCGGGACATCGGTCGGCGTTAGCGCCAGGGCGGTACCGCACGACGCGTGCTCCCGCCCTGGACGAGCCACGATACTGTCGACCGCCGACTGCTGCTTCGCCGTGAAAACCAGGAGCCTTGCGGACTCCTTCCCCGACCGCCGCACGTCGTCCCGAGCGGTCGTCTGCTTGGCACCGGAGCGCGCGACTGCTTTCGCGCGTGAGCCACAGTGGCTCAGGGGGAGCCTTCGCACTCGGGCGGCTGCAGCTCGTCCCGCTGTCGAGCGCGAACCCTACGGCGTCGACTGCAGTGGCCACACCTCGACGACACCGTGTGCGATAACACAGGGGGTCTGGGAGACGAGGGGGGTCTGACGGCGACGCTCGTGTTGGCGGGCGTGAGTGCGGCCGAGGCCGCACTTGCGACGCTCGCCTACCGGGTCTTCTCCTACTGGCTGCCGCTTCCGGTCGGGCTGGTGGCGGGACTGGCGTTCCGCCATCGTTACGGACGAGATCTGGACGTCGCCGTGGAGCAGCCTTCGGGAAGCGGCGACGCTGCCTGACCGGGCAGGCGCGAGATCGAGCGTGCGTCGTGGCTCGACGACACCGGGCGTGGCACACCCCGCACTGCCGGTTTCGCGGGCGAGCGCGCGTTCCGGTAGCGGAGCGCCGAGCTCGACACTGTCGAGTTGGTCCATTCCAGGCGTCTCGCGAGCCTCAGCCCCGAGGCCTCCTTACATCCCGAGAGCGGAAGCGGATTACACGACCCCCGGCATGGCCATGTCCCGCGAAAGCGCTGCGCCGTGGCGCCTCCAGCGATGCGAGCTTGCGTCCTCGATGTCGTGGAGCAACGTGGGTACCGTCAGCGTCTACCCACGGCTCCTGCTCAAACGCAAGAGTGAAGGCTGGGTGACGCGCGTTGCTCGCTACGCTTCTGCACTTTCAGGAGGTCTTCACCGAGGCTGGGTTGACGGTGCCATTGGATTCGCTGAAGGTGTAGGTAACCTTGCTGGTAGCGACGCCGTTGGCGCCGCTGATATTGCATGTGACGGTGGTGCCGACCTTGACGATGATGTTCTGCGGGCAGGTGACAGTGGCGTTGGGGAGCCCCTGCGCGGCGAGCGACTTCTCGATAGCCGCGTCGGCAGTCGTGCCGGGGATCTGCACCGAGCCGGGTTCTAGGGCGTACGTGTAGCGGTTGACGCCGGCCTGGGTGACGGTGGCCTTGCCGGTGCCGCCGTTGCTGAGCGTGACGGTGCAGGCAAACGTCGCGCCGACCTGCACAGGGACATTACTCGGGCATTTGGCGCTGGCGACCCTCACGGATGAGGTCGAGAGGCTCTCTTCGATGCCTTTCTCGACCTGAGCTTGGTTGACGGTTCCCCCGGAGGCAGTGCTCGTTGTCGCTGTGGCGGTCTGCTGTGAACCGCTGCTCCCGCAGCCCACCGCCGCCACTGCGAACACGGCGCCTAGGCAAAGCCCCACCATCTTGGTCCGTTGCATGTACTTGCTCCTCCCCCGTGCGGGTACCAAGCCGTGGCGCCCATCGGGTCGAGGCCACCGACTCTCGTTTTGGCCTGCGCACCACCGCTGTCTGGACGACCCTATTCGGCGGAGGTGCGCAGGTCAAGAGCATCTTTACCGGAGGAGCACCGCGCCACCGCGCGCAGCCACCCACGGCACTGGACCCGGGCCCTGGCAGTGGACCGTGCTCCGCTAGCCGCGGCGCCGGCGGCCCGATCAGCACCAGACCTTGACCTCCGCACCAGTGCCTCCGCGATGGTCAGCCCTTCGAGTGCCCTCGACTCGAGGGGAGAGACCGAGTCAGCGCACGTTTCGTGCTTCCTCACGAACGGTCGGACTTGTAGACACTCGCGCTCATCTCGAATGTCTCAGAGTTCCCGACCATGATCATGGCGCTCCGCTCCTACCGGCGCCGTCGGTGACGAGGCGGTGACGCTGCGCTGGCCCTCGGCAAGCTCAGCCGCCGCAGGGTCGCCCACCACCGCCAGCACGCCGATGGCGAAGAACCCGCTGGCCATGGCCGCCGCCGAGAGCCCGAGAAGCAGCGACGAACCCGACCCGTTCGCGAGCGTGTATAGGGCCGCGCCCTCACCGAGGCCGAGATAGCCGAGCAGGGCCAGCGCGGTCAGGCGCGCCGACAGCGTCCAGAGTGCCGCACCCCGCCGCCCCAGTCGGACGATCCACGGCGGCGGTGAGGGCAGCTTGTCGAGCCGGAAGAACTGTCCTTGGGTCGCCAGGCTGAGCACGAGCACCACAATGATCGTTGCCGCGGCCTGATAGAAGCGCGTATCGCCTGGGACGCCGATGCCCACGATGACGATTAGGGTCACGATGAACGCAGCAGTGGGGACCAACAGCCGCAGCGGGTACAGCGATATCGCACGGCTGAGCACGACCGTGCCCGCTTGCACGACGGCAGTGCCCGCCTGCGCCGCCGTCGACGGCATGTTCTGGCGCGCGGGCCCCCCCGTTGGCGGTTGCTCCATTGCCTGGAGGCTAGCCCTCCACGCGGCGATTGGACGACGATCACCTGACGGCCGGCCCCACGGTCAACGGTACGTTCACGTCGGCCACAGAGACGCGTGGCAATGCCGCGCCCTTCCAGGACATCGGCTCGTCAGGGCCCTCATCTCGAATGCGCCAGTGGTGGGCAGGCGGGCACGATCACCGTATCCATCCGCTGCGCCAATGCTCGCGCGCGTCGAGGTTGACCGGTGGCGGTCTACTCCGCCCCGTCGAAGTCGACTTCGACGTTCTCCTCCTCAACGCGCTCCTCGACCTCGGCGGAGCCGGTGAGGGCGCGCTTGTCGGCGTTGAGCAGGGGGCCCGAGAAGAAGCTGCGCGGCCAGAGCCTGTGAAGGCGAACGACGTTGATCTCGGCCGAGAAGATCGTCAGCTGGGCGCCGAGATAAAGCCAGGCGAGCAGGCCGAGGACGACCGCGAAGACGCCGTAGAGCGGTTCTGTGCGCTTCAGCACGTGGTCGATGTAGTAGCCGCCCAGGTACTGGAGCAGCTGCCAGAAGACGGAGGCGACAATCACTCCGGGCAGCAGATCGCGCCAGGCGATCTCGACCGCCGCGAGCAGTTTGAAGGCGGTCATGAACAGCGCAAGGTTGAACGCAAACGCCACGACAACGCCGCCCACCACGACGAGCGCGAGGTGGCTCGAGGAGCCCACGAAACCGCCAGCGACGGTCGAGACGATTATGAGCGTCCCGAGGATCGCGAGCATGCCCAGGCTGCGCAGGCGCGCGCGCAGGAAGTCGGGGCGCCTCTTGAACGGCACGTTCCAGATGCGGTTCAGAGCGTTCTGGGTGGCGTTGGTGATGCCCATTCCTGCGAGCAGCGAGCCGATGATGCCGATCGCGAGAGCGACGCCGCTGCCGCTCAGCGAGTGCAGCTTGAGCTGGTCGCGGATGAGCGGAATCTGCCCGAGCGCACCGTCGAGGATCTGCTTCTGCGCGCCCGGGTTGCCCTGCAGGACAAAGCCGAGAATGGTCACGAACACGAGCAGCAGCGGGAACAGCGAGACGAAGGCGTAGTAGGAGATCAGCGCGGCCAGCTGGCCGGCCTGATCTTCATCAAACTTCTTGGCGACCCCAGCGATGAAGCTCAAGCGCGGGCTGCGCTGCTGGCAGCGGTCGATGGCGTGAAGGCGATCGGTAAGGCTCATCGCCGGCCTGCCCTCACGCGCGCACACGCACCCGACGGGAGGGCTCCCGATTTGATCAGGAGGATCGACGCCCTCGCTGCTCCGCCATCCAAGAGCCTACGCGCCCTCCCCCACCGTGCGGCGGGACTGCGGGTCGTCCGCTGTGGGGTCGCCGACTCCGATGCGGTCAGCCAGTCCGTTCGCGAACATCCGTGCGGTCTGCAGATGGTAGTCCTGGATGTTGGTTGGAGGGATCTTCACGCCGAGGTAGCGGTCGCCGGTTAGAGCGGGTAGGAAGCGTGGGGAAGCCATCCCCCGCAGCGTGGCGCTTGCTGCTGGGGGCGCACAGCCCGCTGTGCCTGAGGCTGCAGTCGATGCGCGGGTGAGATACTAGTGCGATGACGGCGGCGAACGTTGAGCTGGTGCGTTCCATCTATGAGGCGTGGGAGCGCGGCGACTTCTCCCGTACGTCGGAGTGGGCCCACCCCGAGATCGAGTGCACGAGCTTCGGAGGTCCGATCACCGGTGGCTACACGGGAACTGCCGCGATCGCGGAGGGATGGCGTGCAATGCTCGAGATCTTGGACGACGCGCGGCCCGAGGCGCAGGAGTACCGCGACGTCGACGAGGAGCGCGTCCTAGTCCTAGGCCGCCTGCGCGGCCGCGAGAAGAGCAGCGGGGCGGACGTAGAGCAGCTGCGCGCGAACCTGTTCCGCATCCGCGACGGCAAGGTCGTAAGGCTGATCTTCTACTGGGACCGCGGGCGCGCATTTGCCGACCTCGGCCTCACGCCCGACGTCGCCGGCGCTTAGGCTCTTGCGTCAGAAGCCGGTGTTGGTCTTCACGCGCTTGCGGTCGTGCGAGGCGGCGCGCTCTCGGTACCGAGCGGCCCTTGGGCGAGCACTCCGTCCTCGCGCGAAGCTCTAGCGGCATAACGTCGCCGCGCTCGTCCCCTGATGCACGGACGGCACACCGGCTGCTCCATCAAGTCCGCTACACTTGGCACCTTGCCCCGCCTTCAGGATGGTCGTTCGTGAGCGACATGGCCGAGTACACCATCGGCGCCAAGGTCACGTGTAGCGACGGGGTCTGCGGAGACCTGCGTCGCGTGGTCATTGATCCGGTCGCTCGCGTTCTCACGCACCTAGTCGTCGAGCCTAAGCACCGGCAGGGACTGGGTAGATTGGTACCCATCGATCTGGTTGACACGACGGCCGAGGAGATCCGTCTGCGGTGCAGCGCGGCAGAATTCGAGGCACTCGACGACGCCGAGGAGACACATTTCCTGCCCGAAGCGGGCGAAGAAATGGGCTACGGAGCTGGGCAGGCGCTCGCATGGCCCTACTACGGACTCGGCGGGGGCATGGGTGGGATGGGCATTGGCGGCGTGGGTATGGCAAACAATCCCCCCATCGTTGAGGACCGTGTACCGACGGGCGAGGTGGAGGTCTTCCGCGGCGAACATGTGCATGCCACTGATGGCAACATCGGGCGGGTCCGGGGACTCGTCATCCACCTCAAGGATCACCACGTGACACATGTGCTTCTCGAGGAGGGGCACCTCTGGGGCAAGAAGGAGATCGCGATTCCAATCAGTGCTGTCAAGGACGTGGCCGCTGACGGCGTCCGACTCAATCTCACAAAGGGCGAGGTACAAGACCTGCCGCCGGTTGACCTCGCCCGCCACGGCTGAACGGAAATTCGCGACGCGGCGTGGGCGGGAACTGTGCAGAGCGGGACCGTTTCTAGCCCCTGGATCGTGCCTCGCTCAATCCGCTGCGATGGTCGGCTCTCGCTCGGCTCGCTCGGCTCTCCTTCCGGGAAAGCCATGATCTGGTCGCGGGCTTCGGCGGATGCCCGGAGGTCGATCGGAAGGACGGCTAGAGGAGTACGCTGGACGCGAGAGGGCCGCGCCAAGCCGCGGAGCCTGTAGTACTCGACCAACCCAGGACTGGAGATCAGATGAGCGACAGACCAGTTTTCATCTACGCGGCGACCTATGCCGACGCCGCCGGTGCCGAAGCCGACTACGACACACTTCTTGAACTGCATGCGGCGAAGCTCGTGGGCACCTATGACGTTGCGTTGGTCACCAAGGACGCCGACGGCAAGGTCCACGTCGAGAAGCACGAGAAGCCAACGCAGCACGGCGCCTGGGGAGGCATCGCCGTCGGCGCGGCGGTCGGGGTTCTGGCCGCGCCGGCGGTCGTCCCCGCAGCGCTGCTCGGCGGCATCATCGGCGGCCTCGGCGGACACTTCAAAAAGGGCATCGCAAAAGACGACGCCAAGGAGATGGGGGACCTGATCGACGCGGGACAGGCAACGCTGCTCGTGATCGGGGAGTCGCGCCTTGAAGAACAGCTCGACAAGGTGCTCACGCGCGCTGAAAAGACGATCGAGAAGGAAATCGACGTCGACAGCAGGGAGTTCAAGCGGGAACTCGACGAGGCAGAGAAGGAGTACGCGGCGAGCTAGCTGGCCAGACGGGCTGCGGCCGAGGCTCGGCCGCAGCCGCCAGCCTTCCGAGCTCTACTGCTCGCTGATCCTGCTTGGCAAGCCGGTGCCGCATCCGGCATCGGGAGGCCCTGACAACGCGGTTAGGACGGCTCAGTGGGGCGGCCAGGCGGAGAATCGGCGCCGGGTATGCCGGGTGGGGTGACTTCGCCGCGGTCGATCGCCTCCGAGAGGCGTTGCTTGTCGCTCAGCTGTCCGGCGTCGAGGACGCCCGACCCGGCGGCAACGGAGATGGCACTTGCGCCGCGCCCGCGCAGGATGAACGCGCAGCCGACCGCGATGAGCGCCCCCGCGATCGGACCGAGCACATACACCCAGTAGCTAGAGAAGTCCCCGCTCACCAGCGCCGGGCCGAACGAGCGCGCCGGGTTCATCGAGGTGCCGCTGACGGGCGCGGACCATAGGCCGGCGAGCGCTATGTAGCCGCCAACGCCCAGAGCGGCGATCGCACCGACGTTCTGCGCGGCCGAGGCGGTTCCCAGGATGACGCTGACCAGCGACGCGGTGAGGACTATCTCCATCAGCAGCGCCTGCCAGTTTTCATAGCCTGGGCCGGGAAGTGTGGCGCCGAGGTGCTGGATGTTGCCGAACACCGCGTACAGGAACAGGCACGCCAACGTGGCGCCGATGAGCTGGATGATGATGTAGCCCGGGACGCGCTTCCAGGGGAAGTCTCCACGCAGCGCAAACGCGAGCGAGACGGCGGGGTTCAGATGGGCACCGAGACGGCGCCCATGAACAGGATGATCGCCATGACCATGAGCCCCGGTGCGACCACGGCCGCGGCCAGGCTGATCTGCCCCTCGCCGTGGAGGATCCCGCCGCCCGCGGCGACGAGCACCAGCATGAACGTGCCCAGCAGCTCGGAGAAGAGCCTGCGCCACTCAAGGCGCGGGTCGTCGAACTGGGCCTTGGAGCCGAACTCGAGCGCGAGCAGGTGCCGGGTCCTCGGACCGAGGAGTCCAAGGCCGGGACCCTCACCAGGAGGGACGGCCTCATCGCGTTGAACCGCACCATCGGCCATCGACCGCAAACTAAATCCTTGCGCGCGGCCAGGGGACCGTATTTTCCCGCAGGGTTCGTGCGGAGTACCATACTGCCCAGCTGGGCATCGCGCCCGGCTTCGCGTACGGTCGTCGGGGCCACGCCCAAGAGTAGTCTGGCTAGCGGTGAGCACCGAAGGCGATACACATGAGTCGGCGGGCGGCGACCGATGGCGGAGAGTCGGCGCCGGAGCGAGATGCGACCTTGTCGACACGCCTGAGGCGGTTTGTGCACGCGGTGCGTGACGGCGACCAAGCGATGGTGGAGGAGATGGTCCTTCGCGCTGAGCCAGTCGCGACGTGTGCTCAGTCCGCTCGCGTTCGTGGTCGGCGGCTTGGCGATGCTCTTCTACGGGCTCAAGCTGCTGTTCTCGAATTGGCGGCTCACGCTCGTTCAGGTCCTTCCGGCCATGTGGATCTGGCTCGCGATGTTTGATCTCAAGGCGCACGCGCTGCACGGCAAGTCTTTTCACGTGCTGCGTGGCCCGGTCCTCATCCCGATCTTGCTCGCCATCGCGGCGATCACCGCTGCCAGCTTCTTCCTCAACGCCGTGTTCGGGTTCGCGATCGTCCAATCCAGCGGCCCCAAGGTCCGAGCCGCGTTCACGCAGGCCCGCTCTCACCTCGCAGTGATTCTCGGGTCGGGCGCCGCCGTCGGCCTGCTGCTCGGCCTATCGACGACCGTCGTGACCCGCTGGGGGCGACCGTGGTTTGGGATCTCGCTGAGCCTCGTAATCGGCGCGATGATGGTGTGTTATGTCGCCGTCCCATCGCGGCTGATCGGCGTCAAGCCCGCCTCTTCGCGACGCGACAAGCTGACCGCGAGCGCCATCGGTGGAGCGCTGGGGGCGGTGGTGTGCACGCCGCCATACCTGCTCGCTCGCGTCGGCATCCTGATGCTGGGCTCCCACCTGCTTTTCATCCCCGGCATCGTGGTCTTGACTATCGGGGCCACACTCCAGGCGGGCGCCACCGGCGCGGTCAAGACGGTCAAGATGAGCGCCAAGCTAGTCGCCCGAGATTCCCCGAAGCCAATCAGCCCAGCGGTTCCCGGCGACCGGCCGGCACAAGCCGCGGCCGGGGCGCCCGCACACGACAAACCGCAGCAGCCCTCAGCCCGCGCGACAAGCGTGATACTCGATGACGGCGTGGCCCTCAGAAGAGATCACCCCCGCCCTGGGTGAGATCTCCGCTACTGGTTCGGTCCCGCGCGCGGCTGTTGCAAGGAGCATGTGCATCCAAGCGAGCCCGAGTAATCGGCGTCCGAGGTTCGAGGCGTTGGATCAGCAAGATTCACGCCAGCCGGCGGCCGCCGCTCGGGCACGCCTCGATCCGTGCCGCCTGGTTGACCTCGTCGCCAAACGCGGTGACCTCCTGCGCCCGCTGGCCAGCTGGTCGGCGGGCTTTGGCCGCGATTTAGACTTTTTGGCTTTGTCGTCCTGTGCGGCCCTCACGCCGGCTGTCTTCTGTCATGATCTCGCCCCGGTCCCCCGCTTGCTCTCGACATCGATTCGACCCCGTCCGAAGGCGTCGATCCGCCCCCAGCGTCCCGGGATGTCGAGGAGCTCGAGGTGGCCGATGCTCATCGGCAGCGCCGGGTCGACGACCAGGTGGTCGCCCATGCGGCTCGAGACCGAGCATGGTGCGCAGCAGCAGCAGCGGCGCGCCGGTCGACCAGGCCTGCGGGCTGCAGGCGGTCGGGTACTGCACCGGGTACTTGGTCATGACGCGCGCGGATAGCCGCCGAACGCCTCGGGCAGGCGCCCGTCGAAGAACTCGGCGGCGTCCAGGATGCCCTCGGCGATCTGGGCCGCCTCCTCCTTGAACCCGTAGCGCCGCAGGCCCCAGGCGATGAACGAGTTGTCGAACGGCCAGACCGTCCCGACGTGGTAGCCGATCGGGTTGAAGCGCCCCTCGCCCTCGGCCATCGTGCGCACGCCCCAGCCGGAGAAGAGCCGCGTGGCCCATGAGGTGCCGCGACGACGGCCTTGGCCTTGGACTTGTCGACGATGCCGCTCCACAGCAGGTGGCCGTTGTTCGACGTCAGCGAGTCGACCTGGCGGCCGTCGGGGTCGAGGGCGACCGCGAAGTACTCGCCGTCCTCGACCCAGAAGTCGCGGTTGAACCGGCGCTTCAGGTCGGCCGCCTCCTTCTCGAGCCGGTCGGCGAAGGCCGGGTCGCTGCCAGACCAGCCGGGCCAGGCGGGCGCCGCGGATCTTCGCGTCGTAGGCGTAGCCCTGGAGCTCGCAGGTCGCCCGCGGGAAGCCGGGCAGCGTGCCGTCGCGGAACGAGATCGAGTCCCACGAGTCCTTCCAGCACTGGTTCTCGAGGCCCGGTCTTCTCGTTGCGCCGCTTGTAGGAGACGTAGCCGTTGCCCTGCAGGTCGGCGTACTCGTCGATCCAGTCGAGCGCGGCCCGCGCCTCGAACTCGAGCTCGCGCACCAGCTTGGTGTCCCCGGTCCAGCGCTCGTACTCGTCGAGCAGCACGACGTAGAGCGGGGTGGCGTCGGCGCAGCCGTAGTAGGGCGAGTGCGGGCGCTCCTCGAAGGCGGTCAGCTCGCCGTAGCGCATCTCGTGGAGGATCCGGCCCGGATCCTCGTCGCGGAAGTCGTCGAGGCGGGTGCCCTGCCGGGCGCCGAGGGCCCGCAGGGTCGTGGCGGCGAGCTCGGGAGTGAACGGAAGCGCCTGCAGGCTGGTGAAGATGCTGTCCCGGCCGAACATGGTCATGAACCACGGCAGGCCGGCCGCCGGCAGCGCGTGGCCGCGGCAGGATCGGCGGCGACGAAGCGCAGCGCCGCGAGGTCGACCAGGCTGCGGCGGTAGGTGGCCTCGCAGCGGAGTCCGAGTCGCACTCGAGCTGCGGGGCGCCTGGCCGAGCCAGCGTCTCGAGGCTCTGCGGCCATGCTCTGCGCGCTCGGCGTCGCTTCGGGCGCGGCCTGCGGGCCGCTCCTCGCGTGCACCGGCCGACCTCGGACGGCTCGCGACCACGTCGAGCTCGGTCGCCCACTCGCCGTGCGGCTCGATGGTGACGTCGAAGGTCAGGCCGTTCTCGTCGATCGCCGCCGGCGCGGAGGCCGAGATCCAGGTCTCGCGGCCGAAGGTCTCGCGCTGGTAGTGCGAGCACCAGGCATGCCGTTCTCGACGCGCGCGAGTAGCGTGCCCTTCTTCTTCAGGGCGTCCTTGACCTCGAACAGGTCGGCGAAGTCGCAGCCAGCCTCGATGCGCACGCTCGAGGTCGACCGGCTCGGTCGTGTGGTTGAGGATCGTCAGCTCCTCGTGGAACCCATCGGCGACCGACGCGCTGGCGGATGACCGACAGCTCGGCGTCGACGTAGACGGTGCCGGTCCCGGGCACGAGGAAGAAGCGGGTCTCGAAGTACTGCAGGTCGTCGGTCGAGAGCGCGTTGAGCCGCTCGCCGTTCGACGGTGAGCACCCACTTCGAGAGGAAGCGGGTGTCGAACGAGAACAGCCCGGTCGGGTCGGTGAGCGATGCCTCGATGTCGCCGCGCGCGTCGCTCACGACGAAGGTGTTGCCGTCGAGGATCTTGACGAGCTCGTCGCTCATGATCCCCTCCTCGCGGAGCCGGGGGCCTGACGGCGTGCGGGCGCGGCCGGTCCGGAACGAGCCGCTGGGCCAGCACGAGCAACGTCGGGTCGCCCTCGACGACCAGCTCGCCGCGCAGCACCGCCGCCATCGAGTTCAGCTGGCCGGTGACGATCCGGTCGAACGACGCCTTGTCGGCGCGCAGGACGGAGTCCGCCTTGCGATTCTGGCGCGAGACGGCCAGGTCCCCCTTGGTCACGGCGACGAACCAGCGGTCGGTCTTCCTGTCGTGCACGAGATCGAAGCGGAACGTCGCCGTCACCCGCTCAAGCGACGGCTCGTGTCCCCGGCTGGCGAGCTCGTCGAAGAACTCCGTGGTCGCATCCGCCGCTGTCGTCACTCGCCGTTCTCCGTTCGTGCGGTTCCCGCCTGCCTGCTCGTGGGTGAATCGGGTCACGTGATCTCGATCACGGCCCTGGCCGGATCCTCGCCGAGGATCGTCGCACACATGACCGTCCCGGAGCGGGTGGCTCGAGACAAGGCGACGGGCTGAGGGAGATCATGGGACAGGCGATCGGACAGGTGATCGCCTTCGCGGTCGGCGTCGCGCTGAGCACCACTGCGATCATCGCGGTGGTGCTCATGCTCGCCACGCCCAAGGCGCGGTCAAACGGGCCGGCGTTCCTACTCGGATGGATGCTTGGCCTCACGGTGGTTGGCACGATCGCGTTGATCGCGGCCAGCGGCGCCGAAGCGAGCGAAAACGGCGCGCCGGCCACCTGGGTCAGCATCCTGAAGATCGTGCTCGGCGTTCTCCTGCTGCTCGTCGCGGCGCGGCAGTGGCGCGGGCGTCCACACGGCGACGCCGAGCCCGAGCTGCCCGGCTGGATGAAGAGGATCGACACGTTCACCGCACCCAGGGCGGCTGCCATCGCAGTCGTGCTCGCGGCCGTCAACCCGAAGAATCTGCTGCTGACAGTGGGTGCCGCTGCCGCGATCGCGCAGACCGGCGTGAGCACCGGCGATCAGGCCGTCGCGCTCGCTGTGTTCGTCGTGCTTGGAACCGCGGGGCCGGGCGTCCCGGTGGCCATCTACTTCCTGATGCGCGACCGAGCCACGGCGACCCTGGAGACCCTGCGCGCATGGATGGTGCGCGAGAACGCAACGATCATGGCCGTGATCTGCCTGATCATCGCCGCCAAGCTCATCGGTGACGCGATCTCCGGGCTGACGAGCTAAGGAGCCATGATCTGATGGAACGCCGTGATCCTGCGGGCAGCGTCCGGGTTCGCCCGCGCCGTAATGAACCGGCGGGGCACGTCTCGATCGCGGTTGTCAGGCGATCATGGAGACCGGTAGCCAGGGGTCTCGCCAGCTGAGGGTGTGAGGCGCAGGCGCTTGTTGCGATGGAAACCGATCAGTGAACGTTTGCCAATCTAGGCCCGAGCAGGTCAATTTACGCCGGTGAGAGAGCATTTCCCGGCTCGAACTCGGAGTTGTCATGACGCCGCCAGCCACGATCATGGCGGGCACCCCCAGCGCCGGCGCTCAGCATCTGTCACGTGTTCGGTACGAACCTGGATCGGTCACGCACATCGCACGGCTGTGTGCGCACCTCGTCACGCACGTCGCACGGCTGTACGCACACGGCTCTTCACGCGCGAACACGCCTCCCTCGACCACTCCCTTGCGCCCCCTGGACGCAGTGCCGACCGGCGCCACCAAATCGCACAACTGCGGTATGGCCCGCTGCAATAGGAGCGGGGAACATGAACACCATGAAAGTGACTAGGTCGCTCATTCTCGCGCGTGCGCTGCCCACGGCGCGTCAGGAGTCGATGATGCAATTCGATCGCTCGTCGCGCGACGCATACTCCACTGCGGCCGTCGTGGCGCGCATCGTCCGCGACATCGACCGACGCGACGACGAGCACCGCGACGTGTTGATTGCTGATCTGCTGTGCGCCGCGTGGCCCACTCAACGGACTCAGGACCGGTGAGAGCGGGTCGGCCGATGCCATGATGCGCTCGACCCTGATGAACCCGTGCGAGGCCACCGGCCGCCTCGCGACAAGACCGAGCACGGCTTAGGCTGATGGAGAGCCCTGCCGCACTCACGCTTGCCGAGCTGGCCCTAGCTCGGGAACGGGGGGCGCGGTTCGCCGACTGCTGGCCGCGTGCCGTGGCGCGGGCGTGCAGTGCAGATCCCGACCCCGGGGAATGGTTTGAGGCGCTCGCTGCGACGAGGGGCGCCTGGGAACGGGCATTTTTGGGTCAACATGCCCACACAGAGGAGGCCCTGTTGCTGGTGCGCGAGGAGCGCACCGACCCAGTCGAACCAGAGCGCACGTGTGCACTCTCGAGCTGCAATGGTGATATGGCGGCTCGCGCCCCGCAGGCACGCTACTGCTCCCCGCGCTGCGCACGGCGGGCGGCCTACATACGCGAACGCACCGACGCCCTGACCCGACCGGGGGTTCAGGCGCGGCGCGCTTGCGAGCTGTCCGCCGCGCGGCTTTCCGGACCCTCGCATAGCTAGCAGGTCGGGCTGGGATCACCGCGGGGCTGCCCTCCGGCCGGCCGGGGACCACGAGCCTCGTTCAGATCCAGATTCTCAGGTGATCGTGGCGCCGGCGGAGCAGGCGCTACAGCGGGCTCAGCATGAGGATGCCATCGGCGCGCATCGTCGCTGTGCCCTCGGCCTTGAGGCCCGCTGAGAACTCGTCGAGCTTGCGCTTGGGGCCGGTGATCGTGAAGCCGACCTGCGTGGTGAGCAGGTGCGGATGCTCGATGAGCGTGCACTGGACGCCCAGCTTGGCGGCCCAGTCGAGCATCGACTGCTCGAAGTCCGAGCGCACGAGGTTGCCCGAGCTGGCGACGAGCGTGCGTGTCTGGATCTCCTCGCCCTCGCGCTCGACGGCCTGCTCGGCCTCAGTCTCCTCTGCGCTTGGCGGCGGGTCAATCTGGCGCCAGGCGTCGCGCTGCTCGTCCCAGTGGCTCACGCTGATGCTCGCCGTGATGCCGTCCTGCTGCAGCACTCCCTCGATCGCCGCCCGTGCCGCCGCCAACGCGGCCTCGGTGGGGGCGTAGGCGAACAGCAGCTGGCCGTCGTGCGTGATCACGACCTCGTGCGCCACCGCCGCCTTGAGGTGCTCCAGTACGGCCGGGTCGCGAACGCGTCCCAGGAGATGCTCGAGCCTGCCGCGCGTACCCGCGTCGAGCGGGCCGTGCGCACCCGCCGCATCCAAACGGGCCATCAGTCGCCAATCTTGATCCTCTGACACGTTTCTCCAATCCCGCCCGCGCAGATCATAGCCGCGCGGCGCGTCGCAACCAGGATGCCCGGTGGATCGCTGTGTGAAATGATCTGCGAGCCCGCCCAGGAACTAGGCGAATGCAGATCGCTGCGACCGCGAGGACCGAAAGGAGGGGAAGCGTGGACGCAAGCGTGCGAGCACACAGCCAGATGACGGATCCCGGCGAGACCCAGCCGGCCGACGTGCTGGTGATCTTCGGGATCACCGGCGACCTCGCGAAGGTGATGACCTTCCGGTCGCTGTACCGGCTGGAGAAGCGCGGCCTGCTGGACTGCCCGATCGTGGGCGTCGCGGGCGACGATTGGACGCTCGATCACCTGCGCGAGCACGCCCGCGAATGCATCGAGGGGACGCGGCGAATCGCTCGACGGGCGAGGTCTTCGACCGCTTCGCCGCGCGGCTGTCCTACGTGAGCGGCGACTTCACCGACGCCGGCACCTACGAGCGCCTGGCGGCGGACCGTCGGTCGAGCGCAGAGCCCGGTCTTCTACCTGGAGATCCCCCCGTTCCTGTTCGGGCCGGTGATCAAGCAGCTCACCGACGCCGGCCTGACCAAGACCGCACGCGTGGTCGTGGAGAAGCCGTTCGGCCACGACCTGCGCCTCCGCGCGCGCGCTCGCCGCGGAAATCCACCAGTACATCGACGAGTCGCAGCTGTACCGGATCGACCACTTCCTCGGGAAGATGGGCACCGACGAGTTGCTGTACCTGCGCTTCGCCAACACGATGGTCGAGCCGATCTGGAACCGCAACCACATCGCGTGCGTGCAGATCACGATGGCCGAGAGCTTCGGCGTGGAGGACCGCGGGCACTTCTACGACCCGGTCGGCGCGCTGCGCGACGTCGTCGTCAACCACCTGATGCAGGTCGTCGCGCTCGCCGCGATGGAGGCGCCGGCCGGCAACGACGCGGAAACGCTCAAGGACGCGAAGTTCGCGCTGTTCCGCTCGATCCGACGACGCCAATCCGGCCCACTACGTGCGCGGGCAGTACGACGGCTACCTCGACATCGACGGCGTCGCCAAGGACTCGACGACCGAGACCTACGCGGCGATGCGCCTGGAGATCGACAACTGGCGCTGGTCGGGCGTGCCGTGGTTCATCCGCACCGGCAAGAAGCTCCCGGTCACCGCAGACCGAGCTGCGCGCCGTGTTCCGCGACCCGCCGCGGCTCGGCTTCATGGAGCACGGGCATCGCCGCCCCGAGCCGAACCAGTTCGTGGTCAAGCTCGACCCCTCGACCGGCACGCGCGTGATCCTCGACGCGCACCGCGCCGACATCGCGCGGCCCGGAGGCGATCACGCTCGACGTCGAGTTCGCCGAGCAGGGCGGCGAGGCCCCGACCCCCTACGAGGTGCTGCTGCTCGACGCGATGCGCGGCGACAGCACCCGCTTCACCCGCCAGGACGGCGTCGAAGAGACCTGGCGGATCTTCGAACCGCTGCTCCAGCATCCGCCGCCCGTGCACCCCTACGCGCCGGGCTCGTGGGGTCCGGCGGCGGCGGACGAGCTGGTGCCGGGCTTCGGCACCTGGCACGGCCCGTGGGTGGAGTCATGAGCCCGGCCAAGGCAAGCAAGGCCAGATCAGGCGCCGCGCAAGAGCACGGGCGCCGCCAGAGGCACGGGCACCGCCGCAGCGCTCGCGAGTGCACGAGCGCGCGGCGCCGCAGAGCGCGGCGATGCCCTCGCCGTTCCCGCCGATCGCCGACTACGCGTTCCTGTCGGACTGCCACACCGGCGCGCTGGTCGCTCCCGACGGGTCGATCGACTGGCTGTGCGTCCCGCGCTTTGACGCTCCGAGCGTGTTCGGCACGCTGCTCGACCGCCAGGCCGGCTGCTTCCGCCTCGGACCGTTCGGCATCAACGTGCCGTCGGCGCGCATCTACGAGCCCGGGACGAACATGCTGCTGACCACGTGGAAGACGCCGACCGGCTGGGTGATCGTGCGCGACGCCCTCACGCCTGGGACCCCGCCGTGGCGTGGACCGCGTCACGCCGCACACCCGCCCCCCGACCGACGAAGACGCCGACCACCTGCTCGTTCGCGTCGCGATGTGCCTGGAGGGCGAGGTCGAGATGGAGCTGACCTGCGAGCCGGTCTTCGACTACGGGCGGGTTCCCGCCGCAGTGGTCGGTCCTCGACGACGGTCACACCGCCGACGCGAGCGGCGAGGAGCTGACGATCAGACTGCACACGGACATGGCGCTCGGCGTCGAGGGCGACCGGGTGAGGGCTCGGCACACGCTCAGACAGGGTGAGCAGGTCTACTGCTCGCTCTCCTGGGCCGAGGAGCTCGCGGGCGCCGGAGGGGATCGATGAGGCCAACGAGCGCCTCGCCGCCACCGCCCGCTTCTGGCGCGGCTGGCTGGGCCGCGCGCGCATACCCGACCACCGCTGGCGCGATCCGATCCAGCGCTCGGCGCTCGCGATCAAGGGACTGACGTACATGCCGACCGGCGCGACCGTCGCGGCGCTCACGACCTCGCTGCCGGAGACGCCGGGCGGCGAGCGCAACTGGGACTACCGCTACACGTGGCTGCGCGACTCGACCTTCACGCTGCAGGCGCTGCACTACCTCAACCTCGACTGGGAGGCCGAGGAGTTCATGCAGTTCGTCGCCGACCTCGAGCCCAACGAGGACGGGGCGCTGCAGATCATGTACGGGATCGACGGGCGGCGCGATCTGACCGAGTCCACGCGCGATGATCTCTCCGGCTACGCCGGCGCGAGCCCGGTGCGGATCGGCAACGGCGCCTTCGACCAGCGCCAGAACGACGTCTTCGGCGCGGCGCTGGACTCGATCCTGCTGCACACCCGCCGCAGCCAGCGGCTGCCGCGGCGGCTGTGGCCGATCGTGCAGGCGCAGGCCGAATGCGCGACCAAGGTCTGGCGCCAGCCCGACCAGGGCATCTGGGAGGCGCGCGGCAAGCCCCAGCACTACGTCTCCTCCAAGCTCATGTGCTGGGTGGCGATGGACCGCGCGAGCCAAGCTCGCGGCGATCCGCGGCGACGCCGAGCGCGAGGCCACGTGGCGCGCCACCGCCGAGGAGATCAAGGAGGACATCCTCACCCACGGGCTCAGCGATCGCGGCGTCCTGCGCCAGCACTACGACACCGACGCGCTCGACGCCTCCAACCTGCTGGCGGCCGTCTTCGGCTTCCTGCCGGGCAACGACGAGCGCCTGCGCGCGAGCGTCCTTGCGATCGCCGACGATCTCACCGAGGACGGCTTCGTCCTGCGCTACCGCACCGACGAGACCGACGACGGCATGTCCGGCAAGGAGGGGAGCTTCCTGATCTGCTCCTTCTGGCTGGTCTCCGGCCTGGCGATCGTCGGCGAGCAGCAGCGCGCCCGCGACCTGATGGAAAAGCTCCTGCGGGTCGCCTCGCCGCTCGGGCTCTACGCCGAGGAGTTCGACACGAGCACGGCGCACCACCTGGGCAACTTCCCCCAGGCCTTCTCCCACCTCGCGCTGATCGAGGCCGCGGGGCGGATCATCCTCGCCGAGCTGACGGAGGAGATCTCATGAGCTCCTACGACGTGATCATCATCGGCAGCGGCGCCGGCGGCGGCACGCTCGCGCGGCATCTGGCGCCCTCGGGCAAGCGCATCCTGCTGCTCGAGCGCGGCGACTGGCTGCCGCGCGAGCCGCAGAACTGGTCGGCCGCCGACGTGTTCGTCGAGAACCGCTACGTCTCGCCGGACACCTGGTATGACGCGGACGGCAAGCCCTTCCAGCCGCAGGTGCACTACTGCGTCGGCGGCGCGACCAAGCTGTACGGGGCGGCGCTGTACCGCTTCCGCAAAGAGGACTTCGGCGAGCTGCGCCACCACGGCGGCATCTCGCCCGCGTGGCCGATCTCCTACGAGCAGATGGAGCCCTACTACACCAAGGCCGAGCAGCTCTACCAGGTGCACGGCGCGCGCGGCGAGGACCCGACCGAACCGCCGGCCAGCGCGCCCTATCCCTTCCCGGCGGTCTCGCACGAGCCGCGCATCCAGCAGCTCTCCGACGCCTTCGCCGCGGCGGGACTGCATCCGTTCCACGCGCCCTGCGGCGTGATGCTCGACGAGTCGAACATGCCCTACAGCACGTGCGTGCGCTGCTCGACCTGCGACGGCTTTCCCGTGCCTGGTGCACGCCAAGTCAGACGCCGAGGTGCTGGGCGTGCGACCGGCGCTCGAGCACCCCAACGTCACGCTGCTGACGAACGCGCACGGCCGTCGCGCTGAGCACCAATCCCGCCGGGACGGCGGTCACCGAGGTCGTGGTCGAGCGCGACGGCGCCCGCGAGAGCTACAGCCGCCGACATCGTCGTCGTCTCCTGCGGCGCGGCGAACACGGCCAAGCTGCTGCTCAGCTCGGCCAACGACAAGCACCCCAACGGCCTCGCCAACGGCTCTGACCAGGTCGGGCGCAACTACATGTTCCACAACAGCCAGGCCGTGCTGGCGATCTCCAAGGAGCCCAACCCGACCGTCTTCCAGAAGACGCTCGGCGTCAACGACTACTACTTCGCCAGCGAGGAGTGGGAGTTCCCGATGGGCAACATCCAGATGGTCGGCAAGTCGGTGGCGGAGATGTACCGCGGCGAGAAGCCGCTGATGACCAAGCTGGCGCCGACCTTCTCGCTCGAGGAGGTCGCCAGCCACGCGATCGACTTCTGGCTCTCGACCGAGGATCTGCCGCAGGCCGAGAACCGCGTCACGCGTCGACGGCGAGGGCAAGCTGACGCTGAGCTACAAGTCCACCAACGACGGCGCCCGGGATCGGCTGTTCGAGCAGCTGCGCTCGCTGCTCGGTCATCTGGGCATGCACGAGCACCATCTGATCCCGCGCTGGGCCTACCTGGAGAACAAGATCCCCGTCGCGGGCGTCGCCCACCAGGCCGGCACCTGCCGCTTCGGCTCCGACCCCGCCTCCTCGGCGCTGAACACCGACTGCCGCGCGCACGAGCTCGACAACCTCTACGTGGTCGACACGAGCTTCTTCCCGAGCATCTCGGCGGTCAACCCGGCGCTCACGGCGATGGCCAACGCCGTGCGCGTCGGCGACCATCTGCTCGAGCGCTTGGGCTAGAGCCGGCCCGGCCGACCGAGCGCCGCAGCGGCGCCCGACCGCGGAGCTCTTGACTCAGGTCATGATTGCGCGGTGAGAGCGCTCGACCCGAGACTGCTCCGGTACGCGCGCGCGACCCGCACGTTCCTGTTCGTCTCGGTCTCGCTCGGCGTTCTCAGCGCGCTGCTGATCGTCGCCCAGGCATGGCTGCTCGCCGACGTCGTCTCGCGCGCGTTCCTCGGCGGCAAGGAGCCTCGCCGCAGCTGCACGCCCCGCTGGCTCGTGCTGCTCGCTGGTCGTCCTCGCTCGCGCGGCCGTCGCGTGGGCGAGCCGAGCTCGCGGCGAGCCGCTCCTCGGCGCGCGCGAAGTCGCAGCTGCGCGCCGCGCTGCTGGAGCGCATCCCGGCGCTCGGGCTGGACAGCTCCCGCGAGCAGCGCACGGGCGAGCTCGCGATCCTCGCCACGCGCGGGATCGACGCTCTCGACGGCTACTTCTCGCTGTATCTGCCGCAGCTGTTCCTCGCCGTGATCGTGCCCGTCGTGGTGATCGCGGCGGTGCTCTGGAACGACTGGATCTCGGCGGCGATCATCGCGTTCACGATCCCGCTGATCCCGCTGTTCATGGCGCTGGTGGGCGCCACCACGCGCGAGCGCATGGACCGCCAGTTCCGCACCCTGGAGCGGCTGGCCGGCCACTTCCTCGACGTCGTCGCCGGACTGCCCACGCTGAAGGTCTTCGGACGCGCAAAGGCCCAGGCGGCGGCCATTCGCGAGATCACCGAGCGCTACCGCAGCAACGGCGATGTCGACGCTGCGGATCACGTTCCTGTCGTCGCTGATCCTCGAGCTCGTCGCGACGATCGCGGTGGCGCTCGTGGCGGTGGCGATCGGCCTGCGGCTGATGAACGGGCACCTCGACCTGCGCACCGCGCTGTTCGCGCTCGTGCTCGCCCCGGAGGCGTTTCTGCCGCTGCGCCAGCTCGGCGCCAACTACCACGCGAGCGCCGAGGGCATGGCCGCCGCCGAGCAGGTGTTCGCGGTGCTGGAAGCGCCCGCGGCGCGCGACGGGCACGCGCACCAACTTCCCCGACCCGGCGGTCGCCGGCCTCGACGGTCGACGGGCTGCGGGTCACCTACCCCGGTCGCTCCGAGCCGGCGCTCGACGGCGTTTCGCTGACCGTGCGAGGCGGGTGAGGTGCTGGCGCTCGTCGGTCCCAGCGGGTGCGGCAAGTCCACGCTGCTGAGCGTGCTGCTCGGGCTGATCACACCCGAGTCGGGCTCGGTCCGGGTCGGCGGCGTCGAGCTCGCCGATCTCGACCTCGACGCGTGGCGGGCGCGGCTTGCGTGGGTGCCCCAGCGACCGCATCTGTTCAAAGCGTCGATCGCGGAGAACGTGCGCCTCGGTCGCAGCGGGGCATCGACCGAGGAGGTCTGGGCTGCGATCTCGCGACGCCGGCCTCACAGACGCGGTCCTCAACCTGCCCCAGCGGCCTGGACACGGTGCTCGGCGACCGCGGCGCCGGACTGTCCGCGGGAGAGCGCCAGCGGGTCGCGCTGGCGCGCGCGTTTCTGCGCGACGCGCCGCTGCTGCTGCTCGACGAGCCGACCGCCAACCTCGACGGCCAGACCGAGCAGGAGGTCGTGGAGGCGATCCGGCGGCTCTCCCGCGGGCGCACGGTGGTGCTCGTCGCACATCGACCGGCCCTGATGGCCCTCGCCGACCGGGTGCTCTCGCTCGCGCCGGTGGAGGTTGCGGCGTGACGCCTTCGGTCTCCACGGACGCAGCCATCGCGCTCGACGATGAACACGGGCCCGAGGCCCCGCTGCTGCGCACGCTCGCGATCGCTCGCCCCGCCGCCGGGCGCCTGGCGCTCGCGACGCTGCTCGGCGCGGGCGCGGTCGCCGCCGCGATCGGCCTGATCGCGACCTCGGCCTGGCTGATCTCGCGCTCGGCTCAGCGTCCGCAGGAGTCGGCCGTCGCGATCGCGATCGTCGGCGTGCAGTTCTTCGCTCTCTCGCAGGGGCCTGTGCCGCTACGGAGAGCGGCTGGTCGGTCACGACGCGGCCTTCCGCGTGCTGTCGGAGATCAGGGTCAGCGTCTACGAACGCCTCGAGCGGCTCGCTCCGCTCGGCCTGCCGGCGTTCCGCAGCGGCGATCTGCTCGCGCGTCTGGTCCACGACGTCGACGCGCTGCAGGATCTGCTGCTGCGGGTGGTGCCGCCGTTCGCGATCGCCCTCGGCGTCGGCGCGGCGACGGTCGGCCTGGTGTGGTGTGATGCTCCCGGCGGCCGGCGCTGATCCTGCTGGCGGCGCTGCTGCTCGCCGGGGACGCTCGTGCCGTGGCTGACCGGGACGGCTCGCCGCGCGCAGCGAGGCCCGCCAGGCGGCGGCGCGCGCGGAGCTGACCGCCAGCGTGGTCGACCTGATCGAGGGCGCACCCGAGCTGGCCGTCAACGGAGCCACCCCGGAGCAGCTGGGGCGCGCGCTCGCCGCCGACTCGGCGCTCACGCGCATCGCCGGCGCGAGCGCCCGCACGGCGGGCATCGGCCAGGGCCTGACGAGCCTGTGCTGCGGGCCTTGCGATGTGGGGCGCGCTCGCTGGTCGGCGTCTCGGCGGTCCACGCAGGGCGCCTGGACGGCGTGCTGCTCGCCGGGCTCGCGCTGATCCCGCTGGTGGCCTTCGAGCTCGTCGCGGGCCTGCCCGCGGCGACCCAGACGCTCCAGCGCGTGCGCCGCTCGGCCGCACGCGTGTTCGAGGTGATGGACACGCCGGCGCCGGTGGCCGAGCCCGCGCATCCGCTCGCGCTTCCCGCGCCGCCGCATTCCCTGCGCGTGCGCGGCCTGCGCTTCAGATACCCGGGTGCCGAGCCGCTGGGCTCTCGCCGGGGTCGACCTCGACCTCGAGCCCGGGCAGGCGCGTGGCCGTCGTCGGCCCCAGCGGCGCCGGCAAGTCGACGCTCGCGGGGGTGCTGCTGCGGTTCCTCGCCTACGAGGATGGGTCGGTCACGCTCGACGGCGTCGAGATCGCCGATCTCGACGGCGATGAGTGCAGGAGGGTGGTCGGGCTGGTCTCCCAGGACGCCCACGTGTTCGACAGCACGCTCGAGGAGAACCTGCGGCTGGCCAGGCGCGAGGCGAGCAGCCGATCAGCTGCGCGCGGCTCTCGCGCGCGGTGCGGCTGCTCGACTGGACCGAGGGGCTGCCGGCGGGGTTGAGCACGGAGGTCGGCGAGCGCGGCGCGCGCATGTCGGGCGGCCAGCGCCAGCGCCTGGCGATCGCCAGGGCCCTGCTCGCCGACTTCCCGCTGCTCGTCCTCGACGAGCCCGGCGAGCACCTCGACACGCCGACCGCGGATGCGATCGTCGCCGACCTGTTGGCGATCACGCGCGAGAGGGCCACGCTGCTGATCACCCACCGGCTGGCCGGGCTGCAGGAGGTCGACGAGGTGCTGGTGCTCGATCAGCGGCCGGGTGCGTCGAGCGCGGCACCCACGCCGAGCTGCTCGCCCGCGGCGGACGCTACGCGGCGCTGTGGCAGCGGGAGAGCGGCTAGCCGCCGTCAGGCGCCGCTTCGCTCGTCCACGAGCCGGGAGAGGTCTTCCTCGCCCGGTTTGACCCCGGCTCGCATGGGCGACGAGCCGGGCGGAGGCCTGCTGCATCGTGATCGTCCGCTCGTCGCGGGCGCTTGCCCACGAACGCGCTCAGCCACTTGAACAGCGCGATCCACCGGTTCTTGAAGCCGGTGAGGAAGGTGAGGTGGACGAACGCCCACATCAGCCAGCCGATGAACCCGCCGACCTTGATGCCCTTGAAGCTGACGATCGCGCGAAAGCGCGAGATCGTCGCCATGCTCCCGAGATCGCGATACACGAACGGCTTCGCGCTGGCGTCGCCCTGCAGGCGCCGTTTGATCGTGCGGGCGGCGTGGATGCCCGACTGCATCGCCACCTCGGCGACGCCCGGGAGCCCGTTCAGCGCCATCAGGTCACCGACGACGAACACCTCCGGATGGTCCGGCAGCGTGCAGTCGGGGAGCACTTCGACGTGCCCGGCGCGGTCGGTCCCGGCGCCGGTGGCCTCGGCCAGCATCGCGCCCAGCGGCGAGGCCTGCACGCCCGCCGACCACACCTTCGTGTGGCACGCGACGCGTTCCTCGCCGTCCGGGCCCTGAACGACGATCGCGTCGGGTTTGACGTCGGTCACGCGGCTTCGCATCCGCAGCTGAACGCCGGTGCGTTCGATCTCGCTCGTGGCCTTCGCGCAGAGCTTGTCGCCGAAGGTGGCGAGCGGCTCCTCGCCCCCGTCGAACAGGAGCACCTGCGCGCTGGCCGGATCGATCCGGCGGAAGTTGTGCTTGAGCGATCGCCGCGAGAGCTCGGCGATCTGCCCGGCCATCTCCACGCCGGTGGGCCCGGCGCCGATCACCGCGAACGTCAGCCACACCCGCTGGGCCTCGGGATCCTCCTCGAGCTCGGCCATCTCGAAGGCGCCGAAGATGCGCGCGCGAAGCTCGAGCGCGTCGTCGACGGTCTTCATCCCCGGAGCGAAGCGACCGAACTCGTCGTGCCCGAAGTAGGAGCCCGTGGCGCCGGCCGCGACGATCAGGGAGTCGTAGGGAACGGTCAGCGCCGGCCCCAGCGGCCTGGCGGCGGTCACGGTCCTGGCCTGCAGGTCAAACCCGGTGACGTCGGCGAGCTCGACGCGGACGTTGCGATGCTTGCGCAGCACCTCGCGCAGCGGAGGCGCAACCGCGCCCTCGGACAGGATCCCCGTGGCGAGCTGATACAGCAGCGGCTGGAAGGTGTGGTGGTTCGTGCGGTCGATCAGCGTGATCTCGACCGGCGCGCGCCGCAGGAACTTGGCCGCGAACAGGCCGCCGAAGCCGCCGCCGACGATCACGACCCGATGAGGCGATGCGTCAGGCATCTCGCCACGCGCCGGCCGGGTGCTCGGTGGCCGATCGCTCGCTGCTCGTGCCGCGTGGCATCGCGAGCTCGCCTAGGCCTGCGGCGCGGCCGGCGATCGCGCCGTGGCGGCGGATCGGGCTGCGCCGGGGGCGCCTTGACGCGGCCGCGGAAGACGTGGAAGGACCAGCCCTGGTAGATCAGCACGATCGGGAAGAAGATCACGGTGACGATCGTCATCACCGTCAGCGCGTAGTGGCCGGAGGCGGAGTTGCTGACGGTCAGGTTGTATGCGGCGTTCGTGCTCGAGACCATCACGTTCGGATACAGGTTGATGAAGATCGAGCCGACGGTCGCGGCGATCGCGATCGCCGAGGCGGTGAAGGCCCAGCCGTCGTGGTCGGTGATCGCCAGCCGCGCGGCGAAGATGACCGCGATCACCGCCAGGATCTCGACCGGGTCGGGCACGTCGGGGCCGCCGGCGACGCTGCGCGTCCAGATCACGAAGCCCACGACCAGCGCGATCGCCGCCCATCCCAGCGGCCGCGCCAGCGCACGGGCGCGCTCGCGCACCTGATCGGTGGTCCTGAGCTTCAGGAACGTCGCGCCGTGCAGCAGGCACAGCCCGAGCAGCGTCAGGCCGGTCCACAGGCCGTACGGGGTCAGCAGGTCGAAGAAGTTGCCGGTGAAGTCGTGGCTCGAGTTGATCGGCAGGCCGTTCAGCAGATCGCCCAGCCCGACGCCGATCAGCAGCGGGATCAGCAGGCTGCCGAGCGTCGTGCACCACGTCCACGCTCGCGCGCCAGCGCCGATCCTCGCTTTTGCGCGTGTACTCCAAGCGCCACGCCGCGCGCCATCAGCGCCGCGAGCACGAGCAGCAGCGCGAGGTAGAGGGCCGAGAACATCGTCGCGTACCAGCCGGGGAACGCCGCGAACGTGCCCGCGCCGGCGACGATCAGCCACACCTCGTTGCCGTCCCACCAGGGGCCGATCGTGCTCAGCGCCACGCGCCGCTCGGCGTCGGTCTTGCCGACGATCGTGTGCAGCACGCCGACGCCGAAGTCAAAGCCCTCGAGCACGAAGAAGCCGACCCACAGGATCGCGATGATGACGAACCAGAGCGTGTTGAGGTGCAGCACGGCTCTCCTAGTAGGTCAGGCCGGGGTCGTGGTCGCGCCGGCGCCTGCGCCGCGCCGACTCGTCGCCGTCGTCGTCGTCGCCGAGCCCTTTGCGCGCGTAGCGCAGCATCAGCACGAGATCGGCGGCGCCGAGCGCGATGTAGATCAGCACGAACACGATCAGGCTGATCCAGATGTCGGTGGAGGTGACCGAGGGGGAGTTGGCGTTGATCGTCTTCATCAGCCCCTGCACGATCCACGGCTGGCGGCCGTTCTCGGTCAGCAGCCAGCCGGCGGTGTTCATCAGGAACGGCGTCACCACCGCCCACAGCGAGACGCGCAGGAACCACTTCGAGCGCTCGAGCGTGCCCTTGTGCACGAGCCAGCCTCCCCACAGGGCCAGCAGCGCGATCAGCGACCCCAGGTAGGCCATCACGCGCATCGACCAGTACTGGATGAAGACGTCGGGGATGTAGTTGCCGGGCCCGTATTTCTTTTCGTCTTCCTTCTGCAGCTGGTTCAGGCCCACGACGGCGCCGTTCCAGGTCCCGGTCGCGAGCATCGACAGCAGGTGCGGGATCTCGATGATCTGCGACGGGGTCTTGTCGTTTTTGCCGCCGCCGATCTGGAACGCCGAGAACGAGCACGGCTGGCAGTTTTCCCACTGGGCCTCGGCCGCGGCGATCTTGACCGGCTGGTACTTGGTCTCGATCTCGCCGAGCTTGTTGCCCACGAACATCTGCAGCAGGATCACCGGCAGCAGCACGATCACCGAGATCCGCGCCGCGTGCGCGAAGGACTCGACCTCGCGCTGCTTTGCGCAGGTGCCACGCCGAGACCGCGAGCATCACCAGCGAGCCGGTGACCAGCGAGGCCAGGATCACGTGGACATAGCCCCACAGGAACGTCGGGTTGGTGAACAGCGCCCAGATGTTGTTCAGTTCCGGCTGACCGTGGCTGTTGAGCACATAGCCGACCGGGTGCTGCATCCACGAGTTGGCGGCCAGGATGAACATCGCCGAGAGCATCGTCCCGATCGCGACCAGCCAGATGCAGGCGAGGTGAACGCGCTTGGGAAGCCTGCCCCAGCCGAAGAGCCACAGCCCGAGGAACGTGGACTCCAGGAAGAACGCCGCCAGGCCCTCCATCGCCAGCGGCGCGCCGAACACGTCGCCGACGAAGCGCGAGTAGGCCGACCAGTTCATCCCGAACTCGAACTCCTGCACCAGGCCGGTGACGACCCCGACCGCGACGTTGATCAGCAGCAGCGTCCCGAAGAATTTCGTCAGGCGCTTGTACTCGGGCTTGTCGTTGCGGTACCAGGCCGTCTGCAGGAGCGCGACCAGGAACGCCAGCCCGATCGTCACCGGCACGAACAGGAAGTGGTAGATGCTCGTCGTCGCGAACTGCCAGCGGGCGAGGTCGTTGGTCATCGTCGCGTCCGACGATTCGATCTGGCTCAGAGCCACGCGTCCTCCTAAGGCATCGCTGTTCGCCGCGAGCCGCTTCGACGACCGTGCGCATCATAACCACCGGGCGCACACGGGCGGAGACCGGATCGCGGTCGAGCAGCGGACTGCCACAGGTTTCAAGCCACCCTCGGCAAATCCAGTAGCACGGATCCGTGTCAATCGGCGACACCACCGAGAAGCTGGCGCGGTAGCGCTCGCCCGGATGCGAGCAGCCGCAGGCCGACGCCGCTGCGCAGCGCGTTGGCGGGCGCGGTCATCGGCTCAAAGCAGATGAACTGCCCGCTCAGGGGCGCGAACACCTGCGCGCACGGATAGCCCTCCAGGAACTCGAGCTCGATCCGCCGCCCGGCGGCCGCGACGGCGAAGCGGGCGGGCTCGGCCAGCGCATCGAAGCCGTCGTCGAACTCGCGCCCGGCGAGCTCGAAGCGCTGGCCGGGCAGCGCCTGGTCGGGGCCGACCGGAATCTGGCTGGCGTCGAGCGCCAGACGCCGCATCGCCGGCAGCTCGATCGAGCCAGCGCTCGCGCGGGGCGCCCGGCGAGCGACAGGTAGGGGTGAAAGCCGAACGCCAGCGGAACGACGTCCGCGCCGCACGCGTGCACGGTGATCTCGATCTCGAGGCGCCCGTCGGCCAGGCGCGCCTCGTAGTGGAGGTCGTGGCGGAACGGAAACACCTCGAACAGCTCCGGCTGTGACTCGCTCCAGCTCAGCCGCGCGGCGACTGGCCCGGACTCGGCGCGCGCGCCAGCTCCACGAGCCGCCGCCGATCACACCGTGGATCGGCAGGCCGTTGTCGTCGAGCGCGATGCGGGCGGGTCATGCGGAACGTGCACCGTCGCCCGGCGACGCGTACTCGAAGCCGCGAGCCGGTTCGCCCAGGGTACAGCAGCGGGATGCCCATCGTCTCCCGCGCTGGCGTAGGCGGCGACGCCGGCGTTCTGGCGAGCAGCTCCTCGCCGCGGTGGCGCAGCGAGCAGCAGAGCATCCCGCCGCGGGACGAACGTCGCCTCGAGCGCGCCGCTCGTCGCGCAGGCGCACGGTGGCAAGCGGGGCTCTGCTCATCGCGCGGCTAGAGGATCGCGAGCGGGTTGACCGGCGAGCCGGTGCCGCCGACGATCCGAAGCGGCGCCGTCACACACAGGAACTCCCATCGTCCCGCCGACTCACACGCGCTCCGCAGGTCCTCGAACTGCAGGTAGTCGAGCAGCAGGACCCCCATCGCGTTCAGCGCCAGCACGTGGATCGGAAACGCGACGCCCTCGGTGGTGCTCGGCGCAGTGTCGCTGTTGCCGTCGCAGCCCAGCGCGGCGACGCCTCGCTCGGCCAGCAGGGACATGGCCGTGGGATGCAGACCGGCCTTGCTGCTCTGCGGTGTCCCACGGGCCGAGCTCGGCCAGGCGGCGGGCGTGCCCGGTTCGCACGAGCAGGATGTCGCCCTCATCGATCTCCACACCCTGCTCGCGCTCGGCGGCCTCGAGGTCCTCCCGGAACACGTGCTCGCCGGGCTCAAGCCACGGCACGCCGCGCAGCCGCGGAACATCCAGCGAGGACGCCGCGGCCGACGAGACCGTCCTTGACCACGTCGATCGCCTCGGCCGCGGCGCCCTCGGCGGTGACCGAGCCGGCCGCGACGCCGTTGTAGAGGCGACCCTCGTAGGCGACGTGACACAGCGCGTCGATGTGGGTGTGGCCATCGCTGTGGTAGTCGACTCCGACGAAGTCCTTGGCAAAGCCCATCGAGCCCAACCCGACGTCGGCATCGTTGTGCTGGGTCATCCGGAATTCGGCCGGAGTCGGGCAGTCAGGCGCGGTCCTGGTGTTCAGCGGCAGGCTGAGGCTCACGACGACGCCGCTGCGCACCAGGCGCGCCGCAGCCGCCACGCGGTCGGCGGTGAGCCGGTTCAGCGCCCCAAGCTCGTCCTCGGCGCCCCAGCGCCCCCAGCTCTGCACGGACTCGAACAGCGCTCGCGAACTCCGCCGCCGTCACGTCCACACCCGCACCGGCGCCCCGCTCGTCCACGCGCCGGGTTCTAGCAGACCGTCGCTCGCCCGCGGAGCGCCGCGGCCCGCGTCGTCAGTCGCCGTGCGGCGCCAGCCTGCGCTGAACGACGAGGGCGATCGAGCCGCCGAGAAGCATCATCGCGATGTTGGCGCCGAGCACGCCCAGCGCGCCAGCGATTTCGAGAGCTCGCCGACACCCGCGGCGACACCGAGGAAGGCCGCGGCGGGGATCGTGGTGACCGAGATCGCGACGCCGACACCCATGCTCGCCCGCGTCTCGACCGCGAGCATCCCGGCCACGCCGGCCGCCAGGGCGACGAAGATCGTCTCCGCTTCGACGTGCTGATGGGAGGCGATGCCCGATCTCATGGACGGCGAATTCGTGCAGGCAGCAGGTCGAACAGATTCAGGAATCCGGTGACCGCCGCGGCGAGGATGCACGCCACGCCGAGTCCCACCAGAAGCGAGGCCAACCCGCCGCGGATCAGCCGCGGTCGGCGCAGGACCAGACCCGTGCACGACCGCGGTGACGGGGAGCAGATCGGGAGACACCGCCATCGCTCCGACGATCAGGATCTGGTCCTGCGTCGATCACGCCGAACGCCGCGATCACCCCCGGCGACCGCCATGAACACGAGGTAGCGCACGGCGGTCCGGGCGTTGAGCCGCGCCTGCCCGAGCAGGTCGGCCCAAACGAGCGGCGACCGGCTCATCCGGAGGCTGGCGCGGGTCCGATCGCGTCGAGTCGCAGCAGCGCGATGTCCTCCGCCGGAATCCCGAGCCCACGGACCATCGCAGCGCCGCGTCGGCGGCGGCGGCGCGAAGGTCGGCCGTCACGAGCGCGTTTCTGTCGTCATGCCGCCGCGCGGTGATGCTCACGTGGCGGGCGCCCGGCAGTGCCCCGAGACGCTCGGCGACATCGCCCATCGCCGAGGACTCGCCGAACGCGCGCAGCTGCAGCATCTGCCGACCGCAGGTTCATGCAATGCCCGGACGGATCGCGGCGAGCGCGATCCGCCCGGCCCGGTGCCGCGACTGAGGTTTGGCAGAGTGAAGGTTCGGGTTGCCATACACTCTCGGGCGCGTGAATCTGTGGATCCCGGATCGGACGGGTCACGACGCGGTCGGGGAGCTGCCGGAGGGCGTCTCGCTCGGCCTCATCCCGCGCGACGGCGAGCTGCCCGGCGCGATTCTCGACGCGGAGTTCCTGGTACCGGGCTCGGGCGACCAGCGCGTCGGACGAGCTGCTGTCGCGGATGTCGGCGCTGCGCGTGATTCAGACGCTGTCGGCAGGCGTCGACTGGCTGCTGCCGTTCGTCCCGCCAGGCGTGACGCTGTGCGACGCGAGCGGGACCCGTGACATCGCGGTCGCCGAGTGGGTGCTCGCGGCGATCCTCGCGTCGACGAAGATGCTGCCGGAGCTGCGCGATCGCCAGCGCGAACACCGCTGGGAATGGCGCCAGTCGCAGCGAGCTCGCCGGCAGCACCGTGATGATCCTCGGCTACGGCGCGATCGGTGCGGCGGTCGAGGCACGACTCGCCCCGTTCGACGTCGAGCTGATCCGTGTCGCCCGACGCGCCCGCGCAGGCGTGCACTCGGTGGACGAGCTGGGATCGCTGCTGGGACTGGCCGAGATCGTCGTCGTGCTGCTGCCGCTGACGCCGCGCGACCACCGGGCTGCTCGATGCCGATCTGCTCGCGCGCCTGCGCCCGGGCGCGTTGCTCGTCAACGCCGCGCGCGGGCCGATCGTCGACACCGCGGCGCTGGTGGAGCTGCTGCAGGCGGGGCGCGTGCAGGGCCGCGCTCGACGTGACCGATCCAGAGCCGCTGCCCGCCGATCACCCCCTGTGGGATGCGCCGGGCGTGCTGATCACTCCTCATTTCGCCGGAGACACCATCGCCGCGGACCGGCGCGCGTTCGCTCTCGTCGGTGAGCAGGTGCGACGCTACGTCCGCGGAGAGCCGCTGGCGAACGTCGTCGAGCACGGCTACTAGATTGACATGCCCGATCAAGCCCTCGCGTTGGCGCTGGCCGCCTCGATCTACCCGCCGGCCGTGGCGGCCGTCATCGCCCTCGGCCAGGCGAGCAGCTGCGATCGCGCGTGTTTGCGTTCGTGCTCGCCGCCGCGCTCACAACCTACGCGACCGGCGTGCTGCTGCTGTTCGTCCTCGTCGAAGTCGGAGCAACCGGATCCCACCACCGCGCACCAGGCGCTGCGATCGACCTGGCCCTGGGGGGACTTCTCATCATGCTCGCAGTCCGCCTGCAGCGAACGCGGCCGGACCCACGCCGGGACTCGACGGACCCACGCCAGGACTCGACGGACCCACGCCAGGACTCGATAGTCAAGAGCGGGCCGTCCAAGATCGACCGCTACCTGCACAGCCGCCCGCTGGCGTTCGTGCTCGGGGTCACCCTTTACATCCTGCCGTCACCTATCTACATCGCCGCCGTCAAGGCGGTCGCGGACGCGAAGCTCTCCACGAGCGGTGAGCTGCTGGCGCTCGCTGCGACGGTCGCCGTAATGCTGTGGATGGTCGAGCTGCCGATGCTGATACTGCTCATCGTTCCCCACCGCGCCGAGCGTGCGCTCGACCAGACCAACAGGTGGTTCGCCCGCAACGGACGCACGGCCGCGATAGTCGCCTCGGTCGGAGCCGGCGGATACCTGGCGATCAAGGGGTTGGTCGATCTGATCAGCTGACTCCGTCTACAAACGCGCGGCGCACGAGACCCTGACCCCTCCCGCTGCGCCAGCGGAGAAACTACTGGCCGGGACTCGGAGAACCCCTGATGACCGCCCGGTGTGCCGGCGATAGAACATCCGACCAGCGACTACTACCTCGAGCTGCGGTCGCGTTCGTCGAGAAGAGCAGAACCACAACGCACCGTCCGGACAACACCAAACGGAAGGGTGCCAGAGCCGTTAAGGTGGGTAGGTGGTGTTCCGTCAATTCCCGCGTTAGGAGGCCCAAGCCGTGTCCACATCTGCCGATGGAGAAGTGCGCCGCGCCGATGAGGAATTGCGCCGGTTTGCGAGTGTGTGGTGGTTGCTCGTCCTGTTCGGCGTGGTCGTCTTTGGCGTCGGTATCTTCTTCGTTGCCTCGCCGCACGAAACCCTGAGCACGTTCACGGTGATCGCCGGGATCTTCCTCCTGGTCGACGGCGTCATGGCGATCGTCGCGTCGATCTTCGGCCGCGGAGAGGGCCGTGGCCTGCTCGCGCTGGTCGGAGCGCTCAGCGCGATCGCGGGCCTGGTGCTCATCAAGAAACCGTTCGACACCCTTGTCGTCTTCACGCTCATCCTCGGCGTGTGGTTCGTCGTCGCCGGCGTCGTGCGCTTCGTGTCTGCGCTCGCCACACCCGAAGGTCGGACCGCAGGAATCGTCATCGCGATCCTCGACCTCATAGCCGGCATCGTCATCCTCTCCTGGCCCGATCTCGGGCTGGCCACGCTCGCGGTGATCATCGGCATCGTCCTGATCTGCCGTGGACTGCTGTTCGTGGCCGCAGGCTGGATGTTGCACGGGCTTGGCAGCGAGCCGACGGCGCAGACCGCAACCTGACAGCGCAGGTCGACGGACCTCCAGCGCGCTGCGGGAGTCGAACGTCCGACCGCGCCGGCGATAGATTCAGCTGGCCGATGGCCGATAAGATCCGACAAGCGCCTCCTCCGCCGGGAACCGAGATCGTGCGGCGACGCGACGATGCAGTGAGCTCGGGCGTGCCAAGGGCACTGCTCTTGGCCGCCGACCTCGCAGTCGGCGCGGCCTCGCACGGGACGCGCCTGGCGCTGCAGATCGGCGCGACCGGCTGGGACGCGGGCGTCTCCGTCGGGCGCCTCGTCTCGGCGCTGCCTGGCGCGGACGGCCCAGGCCGGCTTCTGAACACGGCCACGCGCCCGCTCATCGACGATGGCCGCAGGGCGCGCACCCGAGCACGGTCACTCGCGCGGACCAGCACCGAGCGCCTGCTCGAGACGTTCGTGCCCAGCATCGTCGACGCACTCGACCCTGACGCGCTCGTCCAGCGGATTGACATCGATCGGCTCGTCCGACGCATCGACATCGACCCCCTCGTGCAACGCATCGACATCGACACCCTCGTGCGACGGATCGAGATCGACGCGCTCGTCCGACGGATCGACATCGACACCCTCGTCCGACGCATCGACATCGACACCCTCGTGCAACGCATCGACATCGACACCCTGGTCCGGCGGATCGAGATCGACGCGCTCGTGCAACGCGTCGACATCGGTGCGATTGTCGACCGTATCGACGTCAACGAGGTCGTCCAGCGTGTGGACGTGGACGCGGTAGTCGAGGAAACCGAGCTGGGCACGATCGTTGCGCGCTCCACGAGCGGGTTCGCCAGCGAGGCGCTCGACGCGGCCCGAAGTCAGACCGCGGGCGTCGACACGCTTGTGAGTCGTGCGGTGAATCGAGTACTGCGCCGCAAGGAGGGCGACGTGCCGGTCGGACCGCCGTTGCTCAGCGGCGAGACGGTGGTCGAGGACACGGCTTCCACGTCGGGGGTCGAGCCGCCGCCGCCGCAAGCGCCGGATGCGCCCCGCGGGGGGTCGGGGTGATGAATGGCGACGTCCGCCAGGATGGCGACGTCCGCCGGGCGATGGCTCACCAAGGCCACTACGCCGGTGCCTTGAGCCGCCTGCTGGCGTATGGGGCGGACCTGCTGGTCATCAGCGTCATCTATGCGATCGTGCTTGCCCTGCTGGAGTTCGCGATCAATACCGCTACGCCCTGGCACGTGGACCTCAAGAGCGGGTACGAGTTCATCCTCGTGGGGCAGCTCATCTGGTCCGCGTTCTACTTCGGCGGCTCGTGGGTCATCTTCGCCCGTTCGCCTGGCATGTCGGTTCTGGGCTTGCGGATCGTGCGGGCCGACGGCTCAACGCTCGACCGCCGCCACGCGCTCATCCGTCTCGTCGCCTTCCCGCTCGGGTTCCTGACGCTTGGGCTCGGGTTCTTGGGGATCATCTTGGGCCGCACCCACCAGGCCATCTACGATCGCATCGCGAGGACCGCGGTCATCTACGACTGGGATGCGGAGGCGGCGAAGCTCCGCAACCTCGCAACGCGCGGAGCGCGCCGGCGCGAGGTGCAACTGCACGCACCGCCCGAGCGCTGAGAGCAGGCGGCGCAAGGTGCGCGGGACCCGGCACGCGCGCATCGCCAAGGCGTCAGGCGTGGACGCCTCAGGATGTCTATGCGTCCGCGTCCCGAGACGCTGCGGCATGGCGCCTGGCCTGTCTCTTGGCCTTGCGCACAGCCGATTGCTCGGAGCTCTTCTCGCGGGCCTCGCTGTAGGACTGCTTGACGAGCGTCTTGCCGCCGGACCAGCCGAAGGCTCGCACGAGCAGCACGATCGCGAGGAGGATGCTCCAGACGGTGGTCACGAGCTGCTGAGCCACGGAGTAGGCGGTCGCGTTGGCCGAGCTGGTGATGCCCTTGAGCGAGAGGACGTTGAATCCCTGCACGACACCGGCGCCGCCCGGGGTCACCGAGGTCATGTTCGCGATCGAGTTCCCCGCCACCACGCGCATGAGCGTGTGGAAGCTGACGGGGATGTTGTAGGCGGCCGAAGAACACCGCGATGATGCCCAGCATCGCCAGCCAGCTGATCGCCTCGGGGAGCACGACGCGCGCGAAGAAGGGACCCGGGTGGCCGAGGATCTGACCGCCCTCCTTCGCCTGCTCCCACCACTTCTCGATCCGCTCTTTCAGGATCCGTGCCGACCAGGAACAGCAGCGCCGCGACTCCCAGGAACAGGATCAGCATGGCCGACGGATGCGCCGCCACGAACCCCAACTGGAGGTCAAACGACCCGCCCACCGTCAGGAACAGATACAGATAGCCGGCCGTGCCGATGAGTGTGTAGAAGATTTTCTGCGCCACGTAGCCGGCCAGGACACCGGCGAAGCTGGCGGCGACGATGATCGTGGTGAACATCAGCAGCATCGCGAGCGTGCCGAGGTTCGCCGGCAGGACGAAGTTGAGCGCCACCGCCGCGGCGTAGCAGGCGAGCACCTGCAGCCAGCTGACGCCCGAGTCGGGATACGCATAGCGGAGGATCGAGTACCAGGCGAATGCCGTTGTGGTCGTCTGCACGGTGATGAGCGCGATCGCCGCGAGCAGGTAGCCGACGGAGATGCTCGTGATCGTGTGCCAGACGTGTTTGAACCAGCCGCTGATGTCCCAGCCGAAAAGCGTCGCGGCGGCGCCGATCACGACGATGACCAGCGCGACGATCAGTATCCGCGTCAGGTGGAGCCGACCATGCGCGGGCGCCAGTGCCTGCTGAGTTGCCATCTCCTGGATCTTATGGGCCATAACCGGAAGCAGTCCGGGGCTCGCGCATGGCGTACGCACCCTGCGCAACCACTCAGCTGGCTAGGTGGCAGCTGGCTGGGCCGGGACGGCCGGCGTGGCGTTTGCCGTCGCGGGTGCGGCGGGCACTGGGGTGGCCGGAGGGGGTGTCAGGAGTGTGCGGCTGACCATGATAGGCCACGATCGCGCCAACGATCACCAGTGGCTCGCTGCCGGCGCCCGATCCCGCCGTGAGCAACGCGGCGATCACGATCGCCGACAGCGGCAGGCGCAGGACGGCCGCGATCGCGGCGGCCATGCCGACGGCGACGGCCGGGGTGATCGAGTACCCGGGCAGCTGCCCGGCCATCAGCCCGGCCATGGCTCCGAGGAACAGCGCGGGGAAGGTCGGGCCGCCGCGGAAGCTGCCGAGCGAGAGGGAGTAGGCGATGCCCTTGAACACGATCAGCAGCGCGAGCGCGCCGATCGACCACGTGCCCGCTTTGCTGACCAGCTCCGGGATGGAGCTCTGACCGGAGAAGAGAACTTCCTGGAAGGGCTTGCCGGTGGCCTGATGAAAGGCGATCGCCAGCCCGGCGACGATCAGCCCGACCACGGGCAGCAGCACGAAGCGCCTCCCGGCGACGACGCCTACGGTGCGCCTGCCGACGCTAACCATGAGCACGCACACCAATGCGACGGCGAGCGCCAGCGCGATCGTCCAGCCGAAGTCGGCGATGTCGGGGCGGGCGAACTTGGCGAGCCCTTCCACCGAACCCAGCGCGTAGGCACTCGTGCTCAGCCCGGTCCACGAGCCCATGCCGAGCGAGACGAGAGAGCCGATGCCCGAGGCCAGCAGACCGGGGAGCAGCACGAGCGTCAGCCTCGGGCCACCCAGGCCGATCACCTCGAGCATGAGCACCGCCGTGATCAGCGGCGACTGGACCAGGAACGACACCGCGGCGAAGGTGCCGGCCGCGGCGAGCACGGTCACCACCTGCGGCGGCGCGTCCCGGCGCACCAGGCGGATCGTCAGGACGCCCAGGCCGGAGCCGAGGGCGATCAGCGGAGCCTCGGGGCCCAGCACGATCCCGAGCCCGATCGTCGCGAGCGCCGCGAGGATGACCCCGGGCAGGGCGACCGGCAGCGTCGGGCCGCCGCCCGTCGAGAGGCCGTACGCGGGGATGTGTCCTCCCTCGCCCGGCAGGCGCTCGATCGCAAACGCGACGATCAGGCCGGCAAGCGCGAGCACCGGCAGCGACCACCAAAGCGGCGGGCCGTGGTGGTAGCCGAGGTCGCTCGGGAGGTGGACGTATACGCCTCTCTGGATCTGATTGACGAGCTCGAGAAAGCACCACGCGGCGAGCGATACGAAGACGCCGGCGATCGCGGCGACGAACAGCAGGACGATAAAGCCCCTGCTCTGGATCGTCGCTTCGACCTGCTCGGGCGAAACCTCAGGCTCGGGCATGGCGCCTTGGCAGGTGGTTCGTGCGCCAGCTGCAGGCGTGGGATTGGCCGTCCGCTTGGCGAGTGCCGCCTCGGCTCAGATGGTGCGCCACGCCGACATTACACAGCATCGCGATCAACCTCGCCGAGCTCTCGCCGAGCTCGCGTCGAGCTCGCGCGTGGCAAAGCCCACACGCACGACACCGCGCCGCAGGCATCAGCGCCCGACGCCGCGCCTCTCGCGACGTAGGACGCGCGCGGGCCGCCGCGGACCGGCTCTATGGGGCGGGGCTTGTGGTGGTCGTGGCGCTGGTGGACGGTTTGCTCGCCGTGGTCGTCGGAGCGGGTGTGGTGACCGTTGTCGTCTTGGCGGGCGCGGTTACGGTCGTCGTTGGTGTCGTGACCGTCGTCTTCTGTGTGGCCGTCGGTGCGACGGTCGTCGTTGTCGGCGCGACGGTCGTGGTGTGGCCGATGCTGAGCGACTGGCTCGTGACGGCCGTGCTTTTGGAGGTACCTTTGGTAGCCAGCAGGATGATCACCACGATCAGCACGATCACCAGCGCCGCACCGCCGGCGATCGCCAGGCCGTTACCGCTGCTGCCACCGTCGGTTGGAGGCACAGCCCCGCCCTGCGACGGATCGCCAGGGGCGCCACCGGGAGGCGGCGGATAGCCGGAGGGGGGACTCCCGCCGGGCGGCGGCGGATAGCCGGCGCCGCCGCCGGAGGGAGGAGTGCCGCCTGGGGGCGGCGGATAGTCGGGCGGGTCATAGCCATCGTTCATCGCCGGCTCCTTTCGTGTGATGGGTTGGCGAGCAGGCTCAGCCTACCGCCTGGGCTGTCAGCGGTCGAAACGGGCGCAGCTCGTGTTCACCGCCGGGCTCGATGGTCAAGGCGGTTGACTCCGGTATCTCATGCCACGCGCCAGGGCCGGCGCCTCGGATCTGGAACCCGACGAGCCCCGACGCGCACCGCACCCAGCCCTGGCCGGAGGCTACATGCGTTGAGCACTGGACGCCCCGCCGAAATTGGCCCCGCCCTTGCCGGCACCCCAGGTCTCCTGGAGCCGCGACGCCCCATAGACTGGCCGTTCTGCGCGCGATCACCAGGATCTCGAAATAGAGCGGCGCGACGCTCGGGTCAGCGCGTGAGAATCGACGGCTATCTCGAGGTTCCAGAGGGGTGGGAGGTCGTCTCGACCGCCGGGCCGGGTCCGTTCGTTACCAGCGAGGTCCTGCGCAGGCCCGACGGCACGGAGGTGCGCTGGCGCTCGCGGGCGCATCGCAAGGGGCGCCATGCCTCCCACGAAGGCACGCTGAGGAGTGGCGGCGGCGAACCCGTGTGGTGGCGCCCGCACAAGCGCGCTTGGTGGATGAGCGTGCTGTTCGCGGTCGGCTCACTCTGCTTCGCGGTTGCGGCGGTCGCCTCGCAGTGGGCGTCCAGTCCTCGTCCCGCAATCGGGGTGACCTTCTTCGTCGGCTCGATCTTCTTCACCTCCGCCTCCTACCTGCAGTACTCCGAGGCCGTCAACGTGGAGCACCACCTCGAGCCGCGCAGCCGGCACCGTCGATGGCGACCGGCCTCCTGGGAACCCAAGAGGATCGACTGGTTGGCCGCAGCGATCCAGCTGGTCGGGACGGTCTTCTTCAACGTCAGCACGTTCGCAGCGATGAAACATGGGCTGAGCACCGGCCAGAGCAACCGTCGCGTGTGGGCGCCGGACGCCCTCGGATCGATCTGCTTTCTCCTCTCCGGCGAGCTCGCCCACGCCGAGGTCTGCCACCGCTGGATCTGCCTGAAGTGGCACTCGCTGCCGTGGCGGATCGTGGCGCTCAACCTGCTGGGCTCGGTCGCGTTCGGCGCGGCCGCGGTCGCATCGCTGCTCGAGCCCTCCAGCGGCGAGCCGATCAGCGCCCGGATCGCGAATGCGGGAACGGCTCTGGGCGGGCTGTGCTTCCTCTTGGCGGCGCTCGCTTTGATGCCCGAGGCCGCAGCCGAGGAGCGGGTCGCGCCCGCCGTGCTGGAATCTGCGGGCACGCAGCCCGCATGAGGGTCGGCGCGCCGCGGTTCGCGCTGCGTGTGGTGGCCGGGCGCAGCCCGCGCCAAGGCCGGGGCCTGCGATGAGCGCTAGAACGCGACCGCTATCACCACGATCGTGGCGATCGCAAGCACCACGGCAGACGCCGTCAGCCACATGACCAGAGGATCAGAGAGCTGGTCATAGCTGCCCCGGCGCAGCGCCGCCGAGACGCGGGTCTGGCGCACCCCGCCGATAACCAGGATGGCCACCGCGAGAGCCCCGTAGCCGAGACCCAGCGCTTTCAGCGGCCAACGGGCGCCACCGCTGAGACCAGGCAGGATGCGGCCGACTGCGACCGCCGCGGCGGTGGCGCCCAATCCGGTGCGCCACCAGGCAAGCCACGTCCGCTCCGCCGCCAGCCAGGTCCGCCGCGAGGCATCCGTGGCGCTCGGATCGCTGGCATTGGGTTCGGGCGCCGCCGTCATGCGAGGAAAGCTATCGCGAGCCTCCAAGCCGCGCGGCTTGGTGCGCCGTCTGTAAACGACCACGGGCGCGATGGATGTGCTCCGCTCATCGCCCCGCTGTTCCTGCGGAGTCCGTACAGCTCCGGCCTGCCGGAATAGCTTGAGACCCCCGACTGCGCCTACTCGGACAGCGCAGCGCTCGACGAGTCCACCGATGTGCGCGTCGTCCCAATTTTCGCTCATGCCTACCCAGAGATTCGGACAGACCCGCCTTTCAGGCAGCCGATTCATCCCCAAACGCAAGGAGACCCATTGCAAGGAGACCCAATAGTATTCGCGGCAGGCGTCATAAGGCGCCGGTTAGCAAGGGGGAAGCACATGCGAGGTGCAGGTAGCGCGTTGTTCGTGGGGATCCTGCTGATGGTGGCTGGCGTCCTCAACATCATCTACGGGATTGCTGCCGTCGGAGATGCGCACTTCTGGGTATACAACACGCAGTTCGTCTTCTCGAGCCTCCATACCTGGGGATGGATCACGATCATCATCGGTGTCATCCTGCTGACCGCTTCCTTCTCGCTCTTCGGTGGTGGTAGCTACGGGCGCGTCGTCGGGATCATTGCGGCCACCATCGGCGCGCTCGGCGCGCTGCTGGACGTGGGCGGCGCGCACCCATGGTGGGCGCTCGGCGTCTTTGCGATCTGTTTGATCTGCATCCACGGGCTCGTGGTTCTCGGCGAGCCCGAGCGCGCCTGACCGGGTCGCGGGACGCATGATGCTCGCGGGAGTCCGGGTCTGCCCGGGCTCCCGCGAGACTCGAGACTCGCTGTTGCGTCACGACATCGCCGATCTCACCGCCTTCGGTTAGGGCTTGCGGCGAGCCAGCCGCCAAACACGGTCAGAGCGAACCGGGCGGTGGGAAATCAGTCGAGGATCTTTGCCTTGGCGGCCGCGAACTCCTCGTCGGTGAGAACGCCAGACTCGTGCACGGTCGAGGTCCTTGATCTCGAGACTGGAGACGGTGCCGTCCACGTCCTTCTGGACCACGTGCACATCGAGCACCCGGACGATCCCGCGTTCGACGAGATCCACGAACAGGGGGATCGCCTCTCCGGTTCGCGGCGCATCCGACGGGTATCCGATGACGACGACGTCGATGGGACCGAGTTCCAAGTCCTGGTTGCTCAAGGCTCCTCCTTTGTTGGTCGGCCGTCCGCCCAGGAGACCTCGACATCGACGACCATGCCTGATGCACCGACGCGATCGGGTGCCGCCGAGTGTAGCGCCGACACGCTGCTTGCGCCCGACGGGCAACAGGCCGAGAGCGCCGCGGCGCGGGTGATCATTGTGCCTGTCTACGGGGCCCGAGACACGGGGCTGCCCCGACCGATGTTCGCGACTAGCAGCGATACGACCGTGACCAGGTAGATCTGCCCGAGGAGCGCCTCGGACACGGACAGGGTGTGGCCAAGGTTGCTGTGCGCGGTGAGATCGCCATAGCCGACGGTCGTCAGCGTCGTGAAGCTGAAGTACAGGCAGCGCGCGACGGTCGCCTGCTGACCGCCGGCGAAGAACGCCTCACCGCCGAGGTGATTGATCGCGCCGTATACGAACGCGAAGAACATGCCGAGCAGGAGATACACGCACAGCACGCCGAAGACCGCTTCGAGCGTCACCGCCCGCTTGGCGCGCAGGGTGCGCACCACTCCGATGATGATCGCGGGTGGGGCCAGTGCCACAAGCAGGGCGTTGGCAAGGCGCGTCGCCCTGCCGTCGACGCTGCCGTTGAGCGCTTCGACGAAGCTGGCGAGGATCACGCACGCTGCGATCACGATCGCCGATCGCATGACCCTGGGTTTCGCATCGGCCGTCCACAGCGCGAGCACGAGGACGGTGCTCAGCAGCACGCTGACGAAGACCTGCTCCCACCTGTTCGGGGTGGCGATCCCCTGGATGGCGAACGCGATCACGATCGCGCCCAGCAACGCCCCATAGCGCTGGCGACGATTGGCGATCGTCGAGTAGGGACGCGCCACGGTCCTAAGACCCTATCTGTCGCCGCGATTTGCTCACGCCTGACTCCTCACGGTCCGATCCACGCGCTGAGCATGCCATCAGTCGCGGACGAACATCGACGCCCATAGCAGCACGCGCTTGAGCGCCTGGATCTGCGCATCGCCATCGTGGGCGATGCGCATTGGACCTGTTCCGGCACCACTCGCGGCCCGCTCCTGAAATCCCGTCGTCAAGCCCGTGAGCAGGACCGCGCCGATCAGTGCCGTGCCCTCCGACTGGCCGAGGAGCGGCTACGCATCACCTCACCTCATCAGATCGTTCTCGTTGGCGTCGCTCGCCACAAGCACGGTGACCCGCCCCTCTAGGAGACGGGACGGATCACCGGCGTGCAGCGCGCCCGTGAACGATCCCTCGTCGTTCATCGGGCGGGCACCGCAGCAGCGAGGCAATCACCAGCTCGCGCTGCGAGGGCCGCTGACGCGCGCCTGCGCGACCGGACCTCTCCTCCCCGAATCCGGTCGACGCCCTTGGCATCCTGCATGTCGTACAGCCGAGGAAGTGGCAGCCGGGCCACCGGTGCTCCACCGCGAGCATCTCTTCCTCCCAAAGTTGGACGACCTCCGACGTCAGCGGCATTGGCGGTGTCGTGAGCACCACCATCCAATCCCGCCGGCCCAGCGGTCGCGGCGGTGACGCATGCGTACGCGCCACATCCGCGGATATCGTCCCGAACTCGGCGGCGAGCTTCACCGCCTGTGGGAGGCTCGACGCCTGGAAGAAAAAGCGCAGGCGCAAGCAGTCCTGATCCGTAAACGATGGGCGAGACTGGATACGTGATGGGCTCACGGAGTCCATCCTCGCCGCTCGCCCCGGCGCAGTCGATACCGCAGTCGCGCGATCTTTCACGTATCAGTTCAACACGAGCCCTTCGCCAAGGGCCTTGGCAACGAGGTGGGCGCGCGAGCGTGCGCCCACCTTCTCCATCGCGTTGCGCGCATGCGTGCGCACCGTGTCGTGGGCGATCTGAAGCTCGTCGGCGATCTCGGGTCCGGTGGCCCCGAGCGCCACGAGCCGGACGACCTCGCGCTCGCGCTTGGTCAGCGCTCCGGGCTCATGCTCGGCAGGCATCGTGCGGCGGAAGCGCGGCCCCCACCGCGAGGTGCTCAACGCCACGAACAGGACCAGCTGGCGACCGGTCACGACCTCCACGGTGGCGGCGAACTGCACGGCCACGATGCTGCGATCGGCGCACACGACCTGTCCCTCGCCGGTGAACTGATGTGTCGCCAGCCTCGCCCTCCACTCCGCGGGCGAGAGCCGCGGACCACCGAGCACAAACTGGTAGACGGGTCGGCCGATGAGGTCCTCGCGTCGGTGGCCCAGGAGCTTCAGGTAGGCGCCGTTGGCGTCGACGTGTCGGCGGTGGCTGTCGAGCAGCACCATGGGGTTCCGCGACTGCGTGAACGCCGCCCGGAACAGGCCTCCCCATTCATCCTGTTGCCCCACGCCCGCGAGTCTAGTCCCGATCCACCGCTTCTCTCACAGACCTCCCGCTGGTCCGGGCGGGCCAAGCAGTTGAACGACGGGCGCGAGCGCGATCCGGACCTTCCGTTCGGGCCCCTGGTTACGGTGAGCCTTGGGTTGCCGCCCGGCGCGCGTCAAAGCGTCGTTTCCTGCCCCGGCGCCAGGATTCGGACCTCAACGTCCGGGGCCAGGCGTGCGACATGCTCGGCGAACTGGTGCGGCGGGTCTCCAAGCCGTGCCGCGCGGCGACGCACGAAGCCGATCGGCAGCAGGGTTCCCCAGTGCATCGGAATCGCGAGGCGCGGCTGCAGCAGGCGGGCCGCGCGTGCGGCCTCGAGTGGGTCCATGTGGCCGGGGCCGAGCTTTGACCCCCATCCCGCGACGGGTAGGAGCGCGACGTCGAGCTCTGATGAGAGGTTCGACATCTCCGCAAAGAGCTCGGTGTCTCCCGCGAAGTAGATCGCACGCCGGCCGCGCACGAGGTAGCCCACCGTCTCGGCGCGAGGTCCGCCGGGGCGGCGGCCATCGTGACGAGCCTCAACCGCGGTGACCGCGAGCGCACCGACGTCCGCGACCTCGCCAACGGCCAGCTCCGTCACCGCGGTGAACCGCCGGTCGCGCAGCCACGCGCCGGCGCCGGCCGGCACGAGCAGTGGCGTATCGCGACCGAGCAGGCGCAGCGAGGCCAGGTCGAGGTGATCGTGGTGCAGGTGTGAGATCAGCACCGCATCGAGGCCGGCCGTTGCGCTCCTGTCGACCGGCGGGGTCTGGCGGCGCAGGTGTGCGACGCGAGAACGCAGCAGCGGGTCGGTGAGCAGACGCACGCCGTCGCACTCGATCAGGACGGTGGCATGGCCCAGGAAAACGATACGGTCCGCGGACGTGCCTGCGCGATGGGCCGTGACCGCGCCATCGGCCATACGTGAGAGGGTAGCAACGGGATGCTTGCAGCGATCGACGAGCGCAACGCCGGCAGCCGATGAGGAACTGGCGACGGATCCTGGGGTTCGCGATCCGCGTGGCGGCGCTGCTGGTAGTCGATGCGGCGGCTCTGATGATCTTGCGCCGCGCTCCTGCCTGGCGTGGAAACACTCTCCTTCGACGCTGCGGTGCTCGTCGCCGTGGCGATGGCGCTCATCAACGCGATCCTGTGGCCGGTTGTCACGCGCCTGGCGCTGCCGCTCACGATCCTCACGTTCGGGCTGGGCTCGCTCGTCCTCAGCGCCGGCGCGGTCGCGCTCGCGTTCTACGTGGTCGACGGCAGGAGTCCACCGTTCGGCGGACGACGTGGCGATCGCGTTCGGACTGGCGCTCGTGTCGATGCTCGTCGCGCCGCTGCTCGACGTCGACGGCGACGCCAGCCATCTGCGCGTCGTGCGCCGGCGGGTGCGACGCACACGCCGACACAATCGCACCGATGTCCCCGGCGTGATCCTGTTCGAGATCGACGGACTCGGAGAGACGGTCCTGCGTGAGGCAGTGCGTGATGGACACGCGCCCACGATCGCGCGCTGGCTGTCTGCTGGCACACATCGAATCCTCGGCTGGGAGTGCGATCTCTCCTCCCAGACCGGGGCGAGCCAGGCCGGCCTGCTGCTCGGAAGCAACTGGGACATGCCCGCCTTCCGCTGGTATGAGAAGGAGTCCGGTCGCACGCTGGTCTCCAATCATCCCGCCGACGCGGCCGAGATCGAGCGCCGGCGACTCGACCGGCGAGGGTCTGCTGGCCGCCGCGGGCACGAGCCGGGGGAACATGTTCTCGGGCGACGCGCCACGCTGCACGGCCACGATGAGCGTCATCCGCGACCGCGCTCGATCCAAGGCCGGGGACCTGTTCGCCTACTTCTCCGATCCCTACGGGTTCCTGCGCACGATCGTGCTGTCGCTGGCCGACATCGCGCACGAGCGCCGGGCGGCCATCCGCCAGCGCCGCAGCGGCGCCGCGCATGTCGACCGGGGCGGCCTGTACCCGCTCATCCGCGCCACGATCACCGTGGTCATGCGCGACCTCGTCACGGCGCTGCTGATGGCCGACATCGTCGAGGGCGTGCCGGTCAGCTACGCCACCTTCGTGGGCTACGACGAGGTCGCCCACCACTCGGGGATTCGCGAGCCCGACGCTCTCGCGGTGCTCAAGCGCCACGATCACCAGCTCGCCCGTCTCGAGCGCGCGACGACACAGTCGCCGCGTCCGTATCACCTCGTCGTGCTGTCCGATCACGGTCAGACGCAGGGCGCGCCGTTTCGCTCAGCGCTACGGCGAGACGCTCGAGGAGGTCGTGCACGGGGCGCTCGCGCGGGGCGAGGTGTACGCCCCGGCCGCGGTCGACGAGGCCTGGGGCAACGTCGGTGCCGTGCTGGCCGACGCGCGCCAGGAGCCCGGCGTCGGGGGCCGGGTTCTGGCGCGCGCCACACGCAGCAGATCGGTCGAGGGCACGGTCGCACTGGGACCGAACCGGGACGCCCTGGCAGAGCGCAGCGCGCCCGGTCAGGCTCTCGAGCAGGAGGCGGTGGTGCTCGTCTCCGGCAATCTCGGGCTCATCTACCTGCCGCTCAGCGCCGAGCGACTCACGCTCGAGCAGATCGCCGAGGCGCATCCGCGGCTGCTGGACACCCTCACCGCCCATCCCGGGATCGGGTTCGTGATGGTGCGATCACAGGCGCAGGGCGCGCTCGTGATCGGCGGCGCGGGCCACCGGCGCCTGGCGGACGACGCCGTCGAGGGAGAGGATCCGCTCGCCCACTTCGACCCGACGGCGGCCGACCATCTGCGCCGCCACGATCGCTTCCCGCACTGTCCGGACATACTCGTCAACAGCATGTACGACCCGGACGCCGACGAGGTGGCGCCGTTTGAGGAGTTCATGGGCTCCCACGGCGGCCTCGGCGGGCCGCAGACGCGACCCTTCGCGGTGGTGCCGGTCGCTTGGAGCGAGCCGGCCGCTCCGATCGTCGGCGTGGAGGCGATGCATGAGGCGCTGCGCGACTGGGTGGCGCGAGTCACTGGGCGCGCCGCCGACGGTGACTGAGCCCGCTGGGAGTATGGTCTGTCGATGGCAAACGCGAGCGCGGCGGCTCCGGCGGTACCGCACCTGAGCGTGGCCGAGCGGGCGGCTCGCGGCAAGGCGGCGCGGGCCGAGGTGCCGCGCTCCAGCCACGCCGACTATGAGCCGCCGGCGCGCCGCGTCGATCCGATCAAGCTGCTCGAGCGCCAGGCAAAGACGCGCGTGCCCGAGCTCGTGCCGATCCGCTACGGGCGCATGCTCGTCTCGCCGTTCACGTTCTATCGCGGCGCCGCGCTGATCATGGCCAGCGACCTGGCGGCGACGCCGCGCTCGGGGCTGCACGTGCAGTGCTGCGGCGACGCGCACCTGTCGAACTTCGGCGTGTTCGCCTCGCCCGAGCGGCGGCTGGTGTTCGACCTCAACGACTTCGACGAGACGCTCCCCGGGCCGTGGGAGTGGGACGTCAAGCGCCTGGCCGTGAGCATGCTGATCGCCGCGCGCAACAACGACTTTCCCGTCAAGGACCAGGACCAGATCGTGCTGGACACCGTCGAGGCGTACCGCACCGCGATGGCGGGCTTCGCCGCGATGAAGAACCTCGACGTCTGGTACGCGCACCTCGACATCGAGACCACGCTGAAGGAATTCGGCTCGCAGCTCAAACCCAAGATGGTCAAGCGCGGCCGAGAAGACGCTCGCCAAGGCGCGCACCAAGGACAGCATGTCGGCCTTCTCCAAACTGACGCGCGTGGTGGACGGCGAGGCGCGGATCGTCGCCGAACCGCCGCTGATCGTGCCGATCGATGACCTCGCGCAGGGCAGCGAACGCGATGAAATGTTCGACGGGCTGCACGAGCTGCTGCGCTCCTACCGCGCCACGCTGGAGTACGACCGGCGCGTGCTGCTCGAGGAGTTCCGGCTGACCGACTTCGCGCGCAAGGTCGTCGGCGTGGGGAGCGTCGGCACGCGCGCCTGGATCGCGCTGATGCTCGGCCGCGACGGCCAGGACCCGCTGTTCCTGCAGATGAAGGAGGCCGAGGCCTCGGTGCTCGAGGAGTTCGTCGCTCCGAGCGAGTTCGAGAACCACGGCGAGCGGGTCGTCACCGGACAGCGGCTGATGCAGGCCACCAGCGACATCTTCCTCGGCTGGCTGCACGTCGAGTCCGGGATCGACGGCCAGGAGCGCGACTTCTACGGGCGTCAGCTGAAGGATTGGAAGGGCTCGGCGGAAATCGAGCAGATGGTCCCCAAGGGCATGGCCGCCTACGGCCGGCTGTGCGGCTGGACGCTCGCCCGCGCGCACGCCCGCAGCGGCGACCGCATCGCGATCGCCGCCTACCTCGGCAAGGGCCCCAGCTTCGACCGCGCGATCGTCGAGTTCTCCCACGCCTACGCCGAGCAGAACGAGCGCGACTACAAGGCGCTGGCCGACGGCGGTCAAGTCCGGCCGCATCACCGCCGAGACCGGCCTCTAACGCCGGCTCAGGCGCCGGATAAGAGCTCGCGCTTGGCCGTCGCGTACTCGTTGTCGGTGATCGCGCCGCGATCACGCAGGGCGACCAGCCGCTCGAGCTCAGCGGCCTTGGAGGGAGCGCCGGCGCCCGTCGCGGGCGCCGTTGCGGTACGCATGTGGCTTATCCTCTCCCCCATTATGTGGGCGTACTCGCCGAAAGCGGCTCGCATTGAGACCGGCTCGGCGTCCGGGAATTCCTCGGCGATCTGGCTGCGGAGCACGTGGGCGCCGACGAAGGCGAGGATCGTGAACAGCAGCATCTCCAGCAGGTTGCGGGTGGCTGGGATCGGTCCCCAGATGAAGACCAGGGCGAGCAGCGCCGTGGTGATCCAGTAGGCCAGACCAGGACGCTCGCCGAAGGTGAGGCGCCAAGAAGCGCCGAGCGGCGAGGGCCCAGCGCGCCGGCCCCGCGATCCACGCCGAAAGGATCACGGGGATGCCGATGATGATCGAGGCGCTGGCGACTTGCACCAGCAGCGAGGTGGCCACCGAGTAGGCATCGTTGGCAGCGGGTTCGATCGAAGCGTCGGTGGTGATCGCCGAGACGAGCTGACCCTGCCCGATTTTGCGCCCCACGAGCACGATCAGGCCGGCGAACACAAGGCTCCAGCCCACCCACATCAGCGTACGCCGGCGATGCCCGCGAGCGAGGAACACCGCCAGCGCGTAGAGCGCGACCACGAGGATGGTCAGCAGCAGGGCCAGCGCGTGCAGCGCTTTGGCGAGATTGCGCACCAGCCCAAGCTGACTCGAGGTGACCACCTTCAGATTCGCCACCGAAGGGGGCAGCTTGTCGGCGATGCTCGCGGGCAGGCCGAGACGCTGGGCGAGTTCGGCGACGATCTGGTGCAGGTTGAGCGAGACCGTGCCGCCCTGGATCTGCACGCGGCGTCCGTTGCCGTTGACGATCGTGACCAGCACCTGGTCGGCCGCGCGGTTGGCGCTCTTCCACGCGTCCTGCACCCGCGGGATTTCCAACGCCCGTTCAGCGCCCTGTTCGGCCAGGTTGTGCAACCCTCCCGAGATTGGGCCTGCGAGCGGCGCGAGCTGCTTCGGTAGACCCGACTTCAGTTCGCCCTCCACGTTGACGTTCGCGTAGAGCTGGTCGACCAGGTAGCCGGATACGGCGGAGCGGATGGTCGACTTCTGCAGCAGCGCGGTGCTCGTCTTCGCCCAGTTGGTCGGGTTCATGAGCTGCCGGTCGGCCCAGATCGCAAAGATGGCCAGGACCGCTAGCAACGTAGCCAGCACGAGGATTAGGCGCACCCAGATCCGGTGAGCGCGGCTGGGTGGGGCGCCGTGCGTCACCCGACCCGCATCGGCGGCTCCTCCGGCAGACGAGTCCGCCGGAGGAGCCGGCTCAAGTTCGCGACCCTCCTTGGCCCTGTGGTCAGGGTCCTCGGCCACCACCGCGAGCCTATCAGGGGTCGGCGTGGACCTGCATTCCCGATGAGGCGGCGACCGGGCTCGCCGCGGCCGGTACCGCAATCTAACTCGCGGCGGCCTCCTTCTCTGCCTCCTCGAGCTCTCGCTTGAGCTCCTTGCTGTCACACTGCACGCACGAGCATCGCAGGCGTGCGCAGCGGAAGTCTACGCCCAAGCTGGGGTGCGTAACCGCCGTAGTCCCGCTGCCGTGGCGTTTAGATATGGTCTGTGCTCAACGCGGCGTCTTGCCGCCCGCCTCCACGGACGGAGTGGACTTATCCCCCGACCGATAGGACGACGACCATGATCCTCGCAACCAGCTATCCGTTCCTCGAAGTCTTTTGGACGATGCTCATCTTCTTCGCGTTCGTGATCTGGATCTGGATCCTGATCACGGTGCTGGCCGACATATTCCGCCGCCACGACACATCCGGGTTCGCGAAGGTTCTCTGGATCATCGTCATCATCGTGCTGCCGTACTTCGGCGTGTTCGTCTACCTGATCGCCGAGCACAAGGGCATGACCGAACGGGCGATCAAAGCGCAGCATGACGCCCAGTCCCAGATGGACCAGTACGTGAAGTCGGTCGCCGGCAAGGCGGACCCGGCCGAGCAGATCGCCAAGGCCAAGCAGCTGCTGGACGCCGGCACGATCTCGCAGACGGAGTTCGACCAGATCAAGCAGAAGGCGCTGGCCACTGCGTAGCGCCCTGGTCCTTCGCCTAAGAGGCGTCTCGACGATCATCCCCGCGGGAGCACCGCGAAGGCGATGACCGCGTACTGCAGCGCCGCTGCGGCGAGGACCAGCGCGTGGAACACCTCGTGGTAGCCGAACACCTTCGGCCACGGGTTGGGCCGGCCGCTCGCGTACACGATCGCCCCTATGACGTAGAGCAGACCACCGGTCGCCAGCCCGGCCACGCCGAGCCAGCCGATCGCCGCCGGCAGCTCGCCAAAGACCGTCGCGCTCACCAGACCGAACGCGACGTAGACCGCCGCGAGCAGCCACTTCGGCGCGTCGATCCACAGCAGCTTGAACACGACTCCGCCCAGCGCCCCGGCCCACAGCACGATCAGGATCATGCTTGCCAGCGAGCCCTTCAACGCGAGCAGCGCGACCGGGGTGTAGGTGCCGGCGATCAGCACGAAGATCATCGAGTGATCCAGGCGGCGCATCCAGCGTCGCGCCTCAGGGCGCCAGGTGACCCGGTGATAGAGCGCGCTCGTGCCCAGCAGGCCCGAGACGGCGACCGCGTAGATCGTGGCCGCCAGTCGAGCGCGCCCGTCGGATGCGGTGAGGATCAGCGCCACACCGCACGCCAGCGACACGAAGAACGCGTACTCGTGAGAGACGCCCCGCAGACGGGGCCTCACAGACTCGGTGGCTGCGACGCGAGTCATGCTTTGAATCGTACGCTGGCGGCGCCGCGCTCGCCAACGTCACCAGCCAGCTCGTCGCCGCCCCCGAGACCAGCGACACGCTCGCTCCAATCGGGAGCGGGTCGCCCATGGCGGCGAGCGTCGCCGAGCTACCCGGCTGACCCGGGCAGCTCGCGACTCCTGCTTATTTGACATGCTGCGTGCAGCCCTTCCCCTTCAACACCTTGTTGCGCTCTGCGCTACCGGGCCACCGGGCGGTCAGCACCGGCCAGGGTACAGATCGACCACCACCGCGTGGTGGCAGTGATCATGGAGGGTGACGCTTCCCGGCTCGTTCAGCTCGGATTCCAGCGTCAAACGCGACCCCGCACACTCGTTGCCGTCACGCAGGATCACCATCATCGGCTCGTAGACACCGATGATGTCCTGGCAGCGTGCGCAGCGCGGATGGTCCATCCCTCAAAGATTCGGCCATTGTTCACCACCCCGCAACCGTCCAGACTCCGCTTGTGAATCAGTATTTGCGACGGATGCGCAGAGCCGGCGGGCATCGCACTCGCGCCGGCTGGGCTCCCCTCGATGGTCGTCTGGCGCTCGATGCTCGATGTTCGGCAGCCTGCGCTCCAGCCAGGCGGGCAGCCACCATATGCGCGGTCCCGCGACGCGCATGATCGCCGGCAGCAGCACGAGCCTGACGATCGTCGCGTCGAGCAGCACGGCGATCGTGAGCCCGACGCCGAACTGGCGCAGCGGGATGACGTCGGCTCCGGCGAACGCGAGGAAGACGGCGGTCATGATCGCGGCGGAGCCCGTGATCACACCGGTGGTGTGTCGCAGGCCGTAGGAGATCGCGCCCTCGGCGTCGCCCTGTGCGATCCATTGCTCGCGCATGCGTGTCAGCAGGAAGACCTCGTAGTCGATCGACAGGACGAACATGATCGAGATGATGCCGGCGCCCGAGGCCGCGTCGATGTAGCCCGGGCCGCCGAGCACGTGCGTCTCGGTGAGCAGCTCCAGCGCTCCGAGCGCGACGGCGATCGTGGCGAGGTTCAGCGCGACGGCGATCAGCGGCAGCAGCAGCGCCCGCAGCACCACGATCAGCGTGAGCACGGCGACGATCGCCAGCGCGAGCACCAGCCATGGGACGCGGGCCGTGTTGGCGTTGGTGTAGTCGAGCAGGTACTGCGCGCCCTGGCCGATCTCGACCTTGCTGTCGGTCGCGGCGGCGAGCGCGGGCAGGCTGCGCTGCAGCCTGCTGCTGAGCGCCGCGGTCGCGGTCGCCTCGGGTGGGCTGGAGGCGATCACCATCATGCGCGCGGCCTGGCCGCCGCCGTCGACGTTGACCAGCTGCGCGACCTGTTCGCGCGTCGGTGAGACGGTGCCGTCGAGCGCGGTGAGCACGAGGTAGCCGGAGTCGAGCGCGTTCGGCGAGTCGGCGTGCAGCAGCCGGTAGTCCTGCTGGTAGCCGTGCAGCATCGCTCGCGTAGCTGCTGCAGCGGTCGCTGCGCCCCGTCGAGCCCGGTGGCGAGCGCTCCGGCGCGGCCGTCCGCGGCGGAGAGCCCGCCCGCCAGCTGTGCGTTGCCGGCGGCGAGCTTGCCGAGCCCGCCGGCGAGCTGCTGCGTTGCCGGCGGTGAGCTTGCCGAGCCCGCCGGCGAGCTGGGCGTTGCCGTTCGTGAGCTTGCCGAGCCCGCTGGCGAGCTGCGCGTTGCCGCCGGTGAGCTTGCCGAGCCCGCCGGCGAGCCGGGCGTTGCCGCTCGTGAGCTTGCCCAGCCCGTCGGCGAGCTGTCCCCGCTCCGCCGCTCAGCTCGGCGAGCCCGTCGCTGAGGGTGTGTCCGCCCGCGGCCAGGCGGTGCAGGGCGGAGTCGAGCGCGAGCGCGCCTTCTTCGGATTCCCTCGTGCCGGTGGCGAGCCGGTCGGCGCCCGAGCGCAGCTGGTCCAGGCTGGCGGTCAGTCGCGAGAGCTCGCTCGGCAGATTCGCGAGCCGCTTCCAGGCCCTGGCACAGCTGCTGCTGGATGCCGGCGAGCTGTGAGAGGCCGTTCTGTTCGATCAGCTGCGTGATCGCGGCGAGGTCCTGCGCGAGCGCCGGATAGCGTGGGTCGCCGCGCGCGACGGTCATCGCGTCGAGTTCGTGCGTCGCTTCGCTCAGCCGGGTGCGCAGCTGTTCGTCGGAGGCTCGCAGCGTCGAGATCCAGCCGGCCCAGCCGTGGAGCTGTTCGGCGAGCACCTCGATCGGCGCAAGGACCGCGTGAACGGTGTCGTCGAGCGTGTCCATGCCCTGCGCGAGCTGTGCCGCGCCGGTCGTGAGCTGACCGTCGGAGCCGGCCAGACGTTCGGCGCCCGCGGCGGCTTCGTCGATCCCGTCCGCGAGCTGGGCCGATCCGGTCGCCGCCTGGGCGAGGCCCGTCTGCAGCTGCTTCGCGCCGTCGCCGGCGCGGCCGGTTTCGCTCGCCAGTCGCTTCGCGCCCGCGTGGGCGCGGCCCGTTTCGCTCGCCAGTCGCTTCGCGCCTGCGTGGGCGCGGGCGGTTTCGCTCGCCAGTCGCTTCGCGCCTGCGTCGGCGCGGCCCGTCTGATCGGCCAGTCGCTTCGGCGCCGCTCTCGGCGCGTCCGGCGCCGCCGCCGAGCGATCTCGCGCCGGCCGCGGCCGAGGCGAGGCCGCCGCGCAGCTCCGCGACGCCGTCGCTTGCGTGGCCCAGCCCCGAGCGCAGGCCCTCGATCCCATGCTGGGCGCCTTCCAGGCGCTTCGGCGCGGAGGCGAGCGCGGCGTGGGCTTCGGCGAGCTCGCGCTGCGCGCCCGCGACCGACGCCGGGCCGAGCACCGCGGCGACATCGGGTTCGCGGGCGATCGCTTCCTGCCAGTGCGTGAGCGCTCGCAGGCGCTGCGGTGGTGGTCATCGCGCCGCTGTCGGCGCTCGCCACGATCACGAACGGCGCCGACCACCCCGGTCCGATCGTGCGTTCCACCATCCCCACCGCGATGCGCGCCGGGTTCGAGGAGGGAAGCTCCGACGCGGACGGCGGACCCATGCGCAGCGCGCCGGCGGGGGCCGCCAGCGCCAGCATCCCGGCGAGGATCAGCGGGACCGTGATCGCGGGGTGGGCGATCAGCCGTTCCGCCAAGCGCTCCCGCTCCGGTGCGCCGTCCCTGGCGGCGCGAGCGGGGGAGCCGGATCTCCCAGCGGTCGAGGCGGGGGCCGAGCAGGCGCAGCAGCGCCGGCATCGCGGTCAGCGCCAGCGCGACGCTGAGAAGGCCCGAGATGACGACTCCGATCGCCACCGGGCCGAGCAGGCCCGGCGTCGCCACTGCGCTCGCCGCGAGCATCGTCAGCGCCAGCGTGCCGCCCGCCGCGGCGATCGTGCGCCCGGCGGAGCGGGACGCGATCGCCACGGCCGCCTCGTGGTCGCAGCCGCCGGCCAGCTCCTGGCGCACGCGCGAGACCATCAGCAGCGCGTAGTCGACGCCGAGCGCGAGGCTCATCATCGCGGCGATCGCGACTCCCAGCGAGTTGATCGGCGTCACGAAGCTCGCGAGCCACAGCAGCCCGTGGCCGGCCATCACGGTCGCGCCGCCCATCGCCAGCGGCACGGCGGCGGCCACCGGCGAGCGGAAGACGAGCAGCAGCACGAGGATCAGCACCGGCAGCGCGATCATCTCGGCCCGCTCGGTGTCCGCCATCGTGGCTTCCTGGAGCGCACGCCCGATCACCGCCACGCCGGTCAGGTAGCTGCGCACCGGGCGGTGCACGGTGCGGGCGATCACGGCTTCGGTGCTCGGCACCACCGCCATCGCGCGGCTCGCGGGCCGGATGTAGTTCACGAGCACGAACGCGCTCCCGGGGTGGGGCGCAGCGAGCGCGCCATGCTAGCGTGCGCCATGCCGACCCATCCCAGGGCGAGAGCACCTGGACCTGCTTGACGTCTCGCAGCGCGGCCACCAGCCGCCGGCCCTGGCGGTCGACCTCCGCGGGCGGGCCGCGCAGCAGGACGGCGATCGGGACCGTGTTGCCGAACTCGGCTGGCCAGCATCGCTTCGGCCCGCGAGGAGGGCGTGCCGGGCACCGCCAGCGACATCGGCGCAAGCCTGCCTTCGAGGCCGCCTGCCGAGGATACGCGAGCACGGCGATCGCCACTCCCCAGGCGATCAGGGTCGACCACGATCGCCACCTCGGCACGGTGCCGGCCGGCTCAGATGGCTTGCTCATCGCCCTCGCTCATCGCGCCTCCTGGGTGGTGATCGTCGAAGGCGACTCCACATCAACGTGTCCCCATATCTTGTATCACAGATTTAGGTTACATTGATCTGTGTACCTTTGATCCGGATATGCTTAGGACATGGCGCGAGCGCAGACCGAGCAGCAGCTGACGATCGACCAGCTCGCCCAGGCGGCCGGGCTGACCGTGCGCAACGTGCGCAACTACCAGTCGCGCGGGCTGATCCCGCCACCGGAGGTGCAGGGCAGGATCGGCTACTACGGCACCGAGCACCTGGCGGGGCTGCGCTGATCCGCGAGATGCAGGCCCAGGGGTTCAACCTCGCCGCGATCGCCCATCTGCTGGAGGACGCTCGCGGCGCCGGGGAGCAGGTCCTCGGCTTCACCCGCTCCCTGATGGCCCCCTTCGAGACCGAGACACCCGAGATCGTCGAGCGCGCCGACCTGCTCGAGCGCCTCGGCGGCGAGGTCGACCCAAAGCTCATCGCCAAGGCCGAGAAGCTCGGCCTGGTGATCTCGATCGCAGAGAACAGCTTCGAAGCTCCCAGCCCGACCCTGCTGGCCGCCGGCGAGCGACTCGTCGCTCTGGGCGTTCCCCTGGACGCCGCGCTCGACACGATGGACAAGCTCAGACGCAACACCGACCGCATCGCGCAGACCTTCGTGCAGATCTTCCTGGAGTTCATCTGGAAGCCCTTCGACGACGCCGGCCGGCCCGAGTCCGACTGGCCCCAGGTGCGAGCGGCGCTCGACCAGCTGCGACCGCTCGCCTCCGAGGCGCTCACCGCCGCCTTCCAGCCCACGATGACCAAGGCCGTCGAGGTGGCCTTCGGCAAGGAGCTCGACCGCGGACGCACACGCAAGTCATGACCACGGCGCCGCGCCGACCCCTGGCACACCAAGCGTAGTCCGCCCATCGCCAAGTGGGAGTTTCTCCGGATGCCACGGCCATCGGGCTGGCATACCGTTGCAGCCAACAGGCGGAAGGCTGTGGCGCTGGATTCGCAAGTGCGACCGGTCTGGCGGATCGGCTTTCGCGAAGCTCGTGACGGGACCGAGGTCCCGAAGGTGGTGAAGCCGATGCCCGAGACGAAGACCCAACGCCGCCCGCCGGCAAAAAAGAAAGCGGCTGCTCACACGCAGAAAGCGGCTGCTCCCAGCGTCGCGCGTCTCATCGGGAGCGCAATGTCAGCAAGCGCGATCGATCGGACCACGGAGCTCTCAGAGGACGTGCTCAAGTCGCTCGACGACGGCGCACGGAGCGCGATCGAGGCGGTGCGCAAGTTCGTCGAGACGGTCGACAAGGAGTTGCCGCCACGCGGAGAGGGCCCGTCCAGGAGGGAGGAGATCACCGACTCCGCCCTGGAGATGGCCCAGCGGCTGGTCCATACGCAGTACGAGTTCCTGCGCAAGGTCGTGGACAGCGCAGGCAAGACACTGACCAGATCAGACGACGACGCGAAGTCGAAGTAGCACGCCGACAGGGAGCGGCTGGCTTGGAGTCCGCCGCTCCCGGCGTGTGCATGCGGCGGTGCGATACAACACTCCGATGGCGCAACGTCCTGCTCCTTCGGCGGGTCTCACCGTGGCGGTCACCGGCCCCACCGGAGAGATCGGCCAGGCGGTGGTCGCGGCGCTCGAGCGCTCACGCGAGGTGGAGCGGGTGCTCGGAATGGCGCGGCGGCCGTTCGACCCAGCCGCGCACGGCTGGAAGAAGGTCTCATACCGGCGCGGCGACGTGCTCGACCGCAAGGCCGTGGCGCGGCTGGTCAAGGACGCCGACGTGGTCGTGCACCTGGCGTTCATGATCATGGGCGGGCCGAAGGAGACCTCGGCTGTGAACCTCGACGGGTCGCGCAACGTGTTCGAGGCGGCGGTGTCGGCCGGCGCGAAACGCCTGGTGTACGCATCATCGGTGGCCGCCTACGGGTTCCGTGGCGAGAATCCTCAGCCGCTCACCGAGGACGTGCCCGCGCGCGGCAGCGCCAGCCACTACTACTCGGCCCAGAAGGCGGAGGTCGAGGCGCTGTTGTCACAGACGCTCGACGGCGGCTCCACCAGCGCCTACGTGTTCCGTCCCTGCATCGTCGCGGGTCCTGACGCGCCGCTGCTGATCGATAGCCTGCCCTACACGCAGATCTCCGAGCGGCTGCCCGGGCCGGTGCTACGATTGCTCGAGGGCGTGCCGATCCTGGGGCCGGTGCTGCCCGATCCGGGCGTGCCCTTTCAGCTGGTGCACCACGACGACGTGGCAAGCGCGATGCGAGCAGCGGTGCTCGGCCGCGGGACGCCCGGCGCGTATAACCTCGCAGGGCCCGGGCAGCTCACCGTCGCCGAGCTCGCGCGCGAGCTCGGCTGGTACTCGATCCCCGTGCCCGAGCTGGCCGTCGACGCGGTCGCGGAGATGGTCGGGCGCCTTGGCTTCCTGCCCGCGCAGGCGCAGTGGATAGCCGCGTTCCGCGAGCCGGTGATCATGGACACGAGGAAGGCACGCCGCGAGCTGCGCTGGCGCCCCAAGCACGACGCCCTCCAGACGTTGCGCGAGACGATCACGACCGCACGGATGGGCCGCTACGTGCGCTGAAAGCTATAGGGTTCTAATCGTTCTAATAGAGGAGGCATGATGCGCACATTTCTGAAGAAGATCACGAGCCTGACGCCGATCGCCGCTGGGGCGGCCGCGGGGCTGATCGTGCTCGGGATCGTGTCGATCGTCGGCGGCAGCTACGACCACGAAGTGGTGCGGGACCAGCTCGGTCCGCAGAAGATCTACTTCCCCGAGCCGGCGGAGTGGCCGGCGCTCAGGAGCGAAGCCGGCAAGCAGGTCCTCACCGGCTCGCAGGCAAAAGCGTACGCCAACGACCAGCTCGGTCCGGACTTGAACAAGGTCGCGGGCGGCAAGACCTACTCGGAGGTGAGCGAGGAATGGATCGCGGGAGGCATGAAGAGCGCGAAGCTCGCCGAAGAGCGCACGACCCTATTCACGGGAGAGACGCTGAAGGGCCTGTTGCTGAACGCGTGGGGTTGGGCGCAGATCGGCAGCATCGCGATCCTCGCCGGGATCCTGCTGATCGTGTTCGGGGCCATCCTGTTCCTGCTGCCAATGCTGAACTGGTGGTTGAATCTAAAGGGAAAGCCAGAAGAGGCGACAGCCCGCCGGATTCCACCCGCCGCACCGCCGGCCGGCTCGGCTTGATAGCACACCGCACAGAAAAACAAACCTCCCACCTCCCCGGGGCGGCAGCAGCCCGGGGAGGTGATGGCTCGAGGGGTTGCGCTCGCTTCCGGGCACGCTGTTTTCCTCGCAGACGCGGAACCGAGCCGCAAAGAGCGAGGCCATCGAGGTAGCGTAAGCGCCTATGCGCGGGCGGAGCTTGGAGGTGATAGTCGTGGGTGCCGGCTTCGGCGGGATCGCCGCCGCGATCGAGCTGCGCCGGCACGGGATCGGGAACATCACGATCCTCGAGAAGGCTCCTGACCTGGGAGGAACGTGGTTCTACAACAGCTATCCGGGCGCCGCGTGCGATGTCCCCAGCCACCTGTACTCCTTCTCCTTCGCCCAGCGCCGCGACTGGCCGCGGTTGTGCTCGGCCGCGCCGGAGATCCACGGCTACCTCCACGAGGTCGCGCGCACGCACGGCGTCGAGGAGCTGATCGAGACCGGCAGCACTGTCACCTCCTGCTCGTGGAACGATGAGAGCTGCCGCTGGAGCGTGAAGACCGCGCATGGCACGACCTATGAGGCCGACGCGCTGATCCTGGCGACCGGGCAGCTGCACCAGCCCGCGCGGCCGCCGATCGAGGGCGCCGGGATGTTTGCTGGCCACAGCTTCCACTCCGCCGAATGGGACCACGACTATCCCCTGGCGGGCAAGCGTGTGGGTGTCATCGGGACGGGCGCGAGCGCCGTCCAGTTCATCCCCGAGATCGCACCGGTCCTCAAGCGCCTGACGGTGTTCCAGCGCACGGGCAACTGGTTCCTGCCGCGCAAGAACCGGCCGTATCCTGCCCGAGTGCTGGCCGCAGTCGAGCGCGTGCCCGGGCTGCAGGCGCTGCGGCGCAGGTTCGTGTTCCAATACACCGAGTCGCTGACCCTCGCGATACGCCACCCCCGTACGGTCGGACGCCTCGTCGGCGCGCTGTCCGCTGCGTTCATGCGCTCCCAGCTGAAGGACCGGCGGATCCGTGAGCAGGCCTGGCCGCACTACACCTTCGGCTGCAAGCGGATCCTGTTTAGCTCCTACTTCCTCCCGGCGTTGCAGCAGGCGAACGTGGAGCTCCTCACCAACCCGATCGCGCGCATGACCCCCGAGGGCATCCTCACAGCGGACGGCACGTTGCACGAGCTCGACTGCATCATCTGGGCGACCGGATTTGCGACCACCGACTTCATGTTCGCAATGCAGATCAGCGGCAGCGGCGGGCGCAGCCTGCGCGAGCAGTGGTCCGGCGGAGCGCACGCGCACCTCGGCATGTGCGTACCCGGCTTCCCGAGCATGTTCGTGATGTATGGGCCGAACACGAACACGTCCGGCGGCTCGATCCTCGTCTACCTCGAGGCGCAGGCCGCCTACATACGTCAGGCCCTCGCGCAGCTCCGCGACCGCCGGGCGGGCGCGATCGAGGTGCGTGCCGACGTCGAGGCCGCGAGCGATCGGGAGCTGCAGGCGCGCTTCGCGGGAACCGCGTGGATGGACTGCGACTCCTGGTACCGAGACGAGCACGGCCGGATCGTCACCAACTGGCCCGGCTACATGCGCGAGTACCTCGATCAGACCAGGCAGCTCGACACCGCCGAGTACACCTTCGCGCCGGCCCCCGACCAGGCGGCGCCCGCACGCGTCGGCTGAGAGCGCACCGCTCCGCCAACGCCCTCAGGGTGTTATCACCTCTGCGACCCCACGATCGAAAGGCGCATCCCATGCACCACCGAGCTTTGTCCCTCATCGCCATCCCCGCCGTCCTCGGCGCGCTGGCCATCGCCATCCCAGCGCTCGCCGCGACCGGCGCGAGCCCGGCGGCCCGTCAGGCGCGCGCACGCAGATGCAGCGCGGTGATCGTCATCAGCCACGGGCGGCGCGTGCGCGCGTGCCTGCTCAGAGGACCACGTGGCTTCACGGGCTTCACCGGTCCGAAAGGGGCGACGGGCAAAACGGGTGCGACCGGCAAGACCGGGAAAACAGGTGCCACCGGGAAAAACGGCACGAACGGGACGAATGGAGCTCCGGGCGCGACCGGCGCGACAGGACCCCAGGGGCCGGCGGGCACGGCCCGCGCATACGCGGTCGTGCAGCCCAACTCGGCGACTGTCGCCACCCTGATCTCCGGTCAGACCTCCAACATCACCAGCGTCACTGAGACCAGCGTCGGCGGTTCGAATGGCGGCGTCTACCGCATCACCCCCGCCACCCCGATCAACCCGGCGGCGGAGACGGTGGCCGTCTCACCCGAGGTCAGCTACAGCCCCGGTGGAGCGCTGGGTGCGATTGCGGTCAACGCACAGCACACCAACTGCCCCTCCACGACCTTCGAGGTCGACACCTACGATCCCAGCACCTCCAAACTGGCCGGTGGGTATGCGTTCACGATCGTCATTCCCTGACGCCTGGGAACGGGCCGTTTCTCTTTCTCCCTGATCCTAGAGAGCCATACGCACCGTGTGTGATGGGATGAGATGAGAGAGGGAAGAACTGCTTTACCCCAACCCACATCATCTCCGTCCCACAGCCCACTCACATAGGAGCCGCCGGTCAGACGGGGTTGAGCACGAACACGGCGATCCGGCGGTTCGACGCACGACGCTCGTACTGCGACCAGCCGGGATAGACCTTCAGTCCCTCCTGCCAGATTCGAGCGCGCACGTCGCCCTGCGCTTCGGTCGCGTGAAACGGCCGGCATGTGCCGTTGACGGTCACCTCGCCCACGGGGTTGGCGAGCAGGTTGTAGTACCAGGCGGGATGTCGCTCCTGGCCGAAGTTCGACGCGATCACGACCAGGCCATCGGCGGTCGGCAAGCCGAGCACGGGAACCGTGCGCGGCACACCGCTGCGCGCACCGGTCGTCGTGAGCATCACGACGGGAATCCCGGACACGAGATTCGCGAGCGTGTGGCGAGAACCGGTCAACCTGTACACGGGCCTGTCAATGCGATGCAGGACGCGTACGAACAGCCACGAGCCGGGACCGCTTGCGGCAAAACGCCTCATGGCTCTCTGAACCAGATTTGCCTGCTCATATGTCAGTTGCTCTTCCACGGACACCTCCCCTCTTGACCACCTTCACGGTCACGAGGGCCAGAAGCTTCTCCTCTCCGAGCGGACCTGTCAAGCCTAGACGCGCGCAGGCCAGCGCGAGCGGGCGTTCCCGAGGAGCGTCTGCGTGCGGATGCTCATGCAGTTCCGATTATTCGCCGATGATCGGAACGAGGGCCCGGCAGGACGCCGGGCCCTCACCGGTGCAGCGGAGCGGAAGCGTTGCGATCGCTCAGAGGACCGTCTCGCGCCGGTGCTCAGTGAAGAGCGTGAGCGCATAGCGCCCGGCGGGGTGCTCGCGTGCGCGCTGCACGAGCGCCGCCATGCCGGGCGAGAGAGCATCGGGCTGCGGCAGCGGGACGCCATAGACGGGTGGGACGATGACCGAGGCGGACAGCGCCGCGAACGTCAGGTCGGCCGCGCCGAAGCGCTCACCGCAAAGGTACGGACGGCCGTCGCAGAGCAGCTCTGCGACGTGGTCGAGCTCGCCGAAGACCGCCGCCTCGTCGTCGACCTCGATCCCGGGGCGAATGTCGAGCACGCGCTTGACGTAGCGCTGGGCGACGGGCCATCCGTAACGGATGAAGCGGTCCTCCCAGCCCGGCACGCCCGCGTTGTTGAAGCGCAGCGCGAGCTTCGGGTCGGCGAGCATGTGGACGTACATCAGCCGCCGCCCCGTCGGCCCGAGGCCCTCGTCCAGGCGCCGGCAGAGACGCTCGACCTCATCGCGCGCGCCGGGCTCTGCGGGAAACAGCCGGTGCTCCGGTGGCGTGCGCTGATCGACCCAGGCAAGGATGTCTGCCGAATCGCCGATCACACCATCGGGCGTCACGAGCACGGGAACCGTGATCCCGCCGCCCGCGCGCCGCGCAACGAGCTGGTGGACGCCCTGGACGTGACGCTCCTCGCGATAGGGAATCCCCGCGCGCTCGAGCGCCCACCGCGCCTTCTCGCAATAGTGGCTGATCGGGATCGTGACGAGCCGCAACACCGCAGGGGAGTCTATGGTCACGGAGCGCAGCGGGCTGACCCACCCCGGGTTATCTCACAGGGTCGCATTGGAGCTCGCCCAGCTGGAGTTCGCTTGACCGGAGTTCGCTGGAGCGAACTTTGCTGGTCTGAATGGGCATGGACCTCATCAACCTATAGGTTTGTGATCTCCCTATTTTCCTCAACCTATAGGTTTCGCCTAGATCAGGATCGGAGCGATCTCTCCCGCGTAGGCTCCCCGCGGCTTTCTCTCTCCCTCCCCTCCCCCCAAACCCGACCCGGATCGACTCGCGACACAGGGCGGGCCACGCGCTCAGTGTCACATCTGGGGAGCCCCAGCCGGTGGTCCCCTCCACACGTTGGTGAGAGCGCGCCATACAAGTGTAGTCGAGTAGTGTTTCCTGCGCTACACTTCGCTCATGGCCGTGAGGCGCTTCATCGGGCGGGAGGCCGAGCTGGCCAGGCTTCAGGGACATCTCGACCACGTGCGCGAGAGTGGATCGGGACGGATGCTCGCCCTGCGCGGACGGCGCCAGATCGGCAAGTCTCGCCTGGTTGAGGAGTTCATCCGGCGCAGCGGAGCAAGGGCCGTGTTCTACACCGCCTCCCGCCAGAGCGCCGCCGAGGAGCTGCGCAACTTCGGCGAGCAGATCGCGGCGTCCGCGACAGATGGCGCGGCGGTGGCCGCCGCGGGGCCGATCGGCTCGTGGGAGGCCGCGTTGAGCATCGCCGCGAGCGGGGCGTCGGCCGAGCAGCCGCTAGTCCTCGTGATAGACGAGCTGCCGTTTCTGATCGAGAGCGAGCCGGCGATCGAGGCGATCGTGCAGAAGCAGTGGGACCGCAGCCTGGAGGCCCAACCCGTGCTGTTGGTGTTGATCGGATCCGACGTGTCGATGATGGGTGCGCTGAGCGATTATGGCCGGCCATTGTACGGGCGCCTGACCGAGATGACGATCGGACCGCTCACGCCCGCGGCGATCAGCGACATGCTGGGATTGTCCGCCGTCGCGACGTTCGACGCCTACCTGACGATCGGGGGCTTTCCGCGACTCGCGGAGATTCGGCATCCGGGAGAGGACATCTGGAAGTTCCTGCGCCGGGAGCTGCAGAACCCTGAGTCGCCGCTGATCGTGCTGGGCGAGCGTTCGCTTGGCGCCGAGTTCCCGGTGGAGCTGAAGGCGCGTGACGCGCTGAGGCGATCGGGGCCGGCGAGCGAACGTTCACGGGGATATTGCAGCGGGCGAACATGTCGAACAAGACGCTGGAGAGCACACTCGCGACACTGATCGACAAGCGCGTGGTTGACAGGACGTTGCCTTACTCCGCGCAACCGCGTCCGAGACTCACGCGCTACTACGTGGCCGATCCCTACCTGCGCTTCTGGCTGCGCTTCATCCGCGCGAGCATCCCGGCGATCGAGCGCGGCCGCGGTGACATCGTCTACCGCCAGATCCGCGAGTCGTTCCCCTCGTTCGCCGGCCGCGCGATCGAGCCGCTCGTGCGCGATGCGATCCAGACGATGCTCCCCGACGAGCGCTTTGCCGGCGGCGAATTCGTGGGCTCGTTCTGGAACCGCGACAATAGCGTCGAGGTCGACCTCGTAGGCGGTCGCGGCCAAGCCACAAGCCGCGATATAGACTTCGTCGGCTCGATCAAGTGGCGCGAGCGGACCAGGTTCGGCCGCGACGATTTGAGCAGGCTGATTCAGCACCGCGCACTCGTGCCCGGCGCCACCGACGAGACACTCCTCGTCGGCGTCTCCCGCAACGGCTTCGCCGTGGACGGCCTCGACGTTCGCCTGACTCCCGACGACCTCATCGCGGCATTCGCCGCCCGAGGCTGACCCGCCTAAAGAGGGCACACCCTGTCACCTCTCTCCCCCCAAACCCGACCCGGATCGACTCGCGACACAGGACGGGTCACGCGCCCCCCACGCGTAACCCCCCGTGACGGTCTGAGTCGGAACAGCCGAACGGATGCGGCTGGCGTGCTGACAGGGGCTGATCCTCACCCGTACTCTCCAGCGTGTGGACACCCGGGAACCGCCGGCGTCAGGGCGCGCGGTGAGCCAGAGCCCAGATCACCTCAAGGCCGGCCAGCTGGGCACGGCGGACGTGACGGCCTCGACGGTCGCGAACATCGGGCCGGGTATCGACTTCTACTTCGCCTTCGGGGTGATCGCCGTGACCGCCGGTGTCGCCGCTCCGTTGACGATCCTCGCCGCCGGCGTCGCGGTCGTCTTCCTCGCCTTCACGGTGGCCGAGTTCACGAGGGCGGAGCCCTCGGCGGGGAGCTTCATCACCTACGTGGAGACCTCGCTGGGAGCGCGGGCCGGCGCGTCACGGCCCTGCTGGTCGCGGTGGGGTTCACCGTGGCGATCGCGGGCGTGTTCACGATGTCGGGCGGGATGGTCGCGCTCACGCTCGACCACTACACATCGTGGCATCTCCCGTGGGAGCCGCTCGAGCCTTGTGCTGACTGCCGGCGCGATCTGGCTGACGGTGCGCGGCGTCAGGCTTTCGACCACAGCGGTGGGCGTGGCGGTCTCGTGCAGGTGGCGATCATGGTCACGGTCTGCGTCGTTGCGCTCGTCGACCAGCGCGCCCATCTCTCGGTCGCGCCGTTCTCCTGGGCGCACCTGACCGGTGGCCTGGCCGGCCTGTCCGCAGGCTTCCCCCTTGCCCTTTACATGTTCATCGGCTGGGAAAACGGCCCGGCGCTGGCCGAGGAGTGTCGAGACCCGGGGCGCACCGTCCCACGGGCCCTCTACCTATCCGTCGCGATCGGCACCGTCCTCTTCGTCCTCTTCGCCTACGCGACCGTCACCGGCTTCGACTACAACGTCTCGTCCATCGGTCGCTCATCGGTCCCGTTCCTGACAGTGGCTGACCGCTATCTCGGCGGATTGGCCGTCCTGGCCTGGATCGCCGGAATCGTCTCCGTGCTCGCGACGCTGGTCGCCGCCGTGAACTCGCAGGCGCGCATGCTCTTCGACGGCGGTCGATCGGGGCTGCTCCCAGGATGGCTCGGTCACGTACGCGCGCCGGTAGATACGCCGGTAAACGCGTTGCTCCTCATGGCCGGCGCCGGACTCGGGATCATCGCGGTCTGGTGGCTATCGCACGTCGTCGGCGTGAACACAGGATCGACGAACCCCGTCGGCCTCTATGCCGAGTGCTCGACCATGGGCACGATCGTCGTCCTGTTCGTGTACTTCCTGACGACGCTCTCCCTCCCGGTCTTCATGTGGCGCCGCCACCGCCAGTCGTTCTCGGTTCTGCGGCACGTGGCCATCCCGGTGCTGGGCACCGCGACCCTCATCATCCCGTTCGTCTATCTGTGCAAGCCCGGACAGCCCGCGCCCTACAACGAGTTCCCGTACCTCGCACTGGCGGTCGTGGCGGCGGCCACCGTAATCGCCTACATCAGCGTGCACCGCCACCCATCCACCGGCGCTGGCGAGGGAACGACGTTCACCGAAGCGTAGGCGGGATCGCGATGGCGAGCCTTCGACGGTTACGATCCGGTGTCCCAGTGCGGTGTTCTCTCTCTCCCTCCCCAAACCCGAACCGGATCGACTCGCGACACGGAACGAAAACCACGTCGCTCATGGCGGCCCCGAGGTGGCGGCGGTAGACGATCGTGCGTCTTGGATGGTGACCACCAACACCACGTCCTGCGGCTCGTCGTAGACATAGACGATGAGCATCCACCGCCACGGACCGAGAATGAAGCGAAGCGGTCGCCAGCGCCCGTCGAGCTCCCGGCCAGCGTAAGGAAACTGCTCGACTATGCGGAGCGAGCGTCTTACTCGATCCTTCGTGTCAGACGGGAGGCTGTGCGTGAGGATCATGCGCTCGAGCTGCTCGACCGCGGCCACGCTCAGCCTGATCTCCGTCACCGCCTACAACTCATCCAATGCAATCGTCTTACCTTCACGGGCCTGCTCGAGACCCAGACGTGCGTCCTCATAAGCTCCAGGAATCCCATCCAGTAGAGCAGTGATGCTACGCGCGTCGGGATCGGCTTCTTCGATCGCGGTCGAGAGCAGCGAACGCGCCAGCGTCCCCTCTTGCACGTGAGTGCGCTCGGCCAACCGCGCCAGCCGAGCCGCGTGCTCGGGGTCGAGCGTGACATTCAGACGATGGGCTGACGCCGCCACAGCGGGATTGTACTACACGACCTGGCACGGATCGTGTAGGTTCGGTAAAGGCCCGCGAACGGTGCGCGGGGGCGTCACCTCGGCCACCGGTGTTTGAGAGCCCTCCCCCCCTTCCTCGCCGGAGAGCTCGGCGACGGTCCGTTCCAGTGAGCCGATGCGACTGGCCAGGCCCTGGATCGCCTCGGCGATCGGGCGGCTGCATGTGAGGTTGTAGCCCGCTCCGTCCCCTGCTGCGCGCCACTGTGTGGTGCAGAGTCGAGCCGCCGGTACCGGCAGGAGTTTGGTCTTGCTAGCCGCCTGACGTTGGCGGTCAACTCGAAACTGAGCTGCTCGATCGATTCAGCCACACCAGTGGTTCTACCGATCGCCGGGGATGGGACTCTCGCCTGCGCGTGTAGGAGAGAGAGGTCAGACCGGCGGCTGGCCTACTTTGAGGCGGTTGCCGTCCGGATCGGTGACGATCGTGTGAGGCACGTTACCGCCGATGATCTCGACGGGATCGGCGGCGATCCCGCGCTCTGTCAGACCGGCCAGGAAGCCGTCGAGGTCATCGACCAACAGCGTGCACAGGGCCGAACCGGCCCGGTCGGCGTCGGCGATGAGGTAGATCCAACCCGTCTCGCTCATCTGCCACGCCGCCTCATCCTCGTTCGGGATCAGATCGGGCAGGCGGCCCGCGAACCGCTCGTACCAGCCCACGGCCGTGTCGCGATCAACGACCGGGATGCCGGCGAAGACGTGCGTGACAGCCATCCACCCACCGTACAGGTCAGGCTGCGCCACAACGTTGCCCTGCTTTGCGCAGCCTCATCGTCGCCTATCTCAGGCCCGAGGCGCCTAGTGTTGTCGATCGAGATTTTGGTCGAACGGGTGGGAGGCTCGCGGCACGACCTCGGCACAGAGGTCAGTTGAAGACTGGACAACCGCGAGAAGGGAACTCACGTGAAGACTGTCAATGGCGGCCACGATTCGCAGCATCAGCCCGCGTCGATCCCGGGGGCGCCGACGGGACGCTCGGCGTCTCCTGCCGGGAACAAGCCCATGTATGAAGCGGATGAGGTGCTTACCGATCGCGTGAGCCTGCACTTCAACAGCGCGCTGAGCGTCTTGATCTTCAAGCGCTTGGTCCTCGATACGAGATCGTTTCATCTGCGCCATCTGCACTGGCTGAGCTCGGTGCGCGAGCCCGCCCTGGATGGACGATTCATCTGCTCCTCGATCGATCATGACGAGGGCAGGTGGGTGTTCGAGATCGAGGGCGCCCTTGCTCGTCTTCATGTTCGACACGATGGCCGGGTCGCGGGATCCCTGGCAGCACACGCGCCGGAGCTGCTCGACCGGGCCGAGGAGGCCCTTCGCTGTCTGGTTCCCCCCGAGGATGCGGGAGCCGGCCAGGCGGCGACGGTGCCGGTCACGTTCTGGTCGCGCTCGGGCGAGTTCTGCCGGGCCACCACGCGCAGACTGGCGGTCCCGTCCTGGGATGAGATCCGCCTCAACTACACCGCCCCCACCCGGGACGCGCTGTCGGTATTGCTCCACGACCATCAGCCTGGCAAGGGAGGTCAACTGCTGCTGTGGCACGGGATGCCGGGCACCGGCAAGACCTTCGCGCTCCGAGCTCTCGCGGGCGCGTGGCGGTCCTGGTGTGAGGTGCACTACATCGTCGATCCCGAGGCGTTCCTCGGCGATCCCGACTACATGCTCAATGTCTTGACGAACACCGACGGTTGGGGTGATCCCGAGTACGATCTCGACGCTGACGAACTCGGACCACCTGCAGTTCACAGCGACGGACCGGCGCGTTGGAGGATGCTCGTGTTGGAGGACACCGGAGAGCTCATAGAGCGAGACGCCAAGGCCACGACCGGCCAAGCACTGTCCCGCCTACTCAACCTCGTTGACGGGATGCTCGGCCAGGGTATGTCCGTCCTGGTCCTCATCACCACCAACGAGCCCATCAACACGCTGCACCCCGCGGTCAGCCGTCCAGGACGATGCGCATCGGCCATCGACTTCGGCGCGCTCAGCACGGACGAGGCGAGGCGATGGCTCGCAGAACACGACGCGCCCGTCCCGGCGGACCAACGCCCAGCCACGATCGCCGAGCTGTACGGGAGCCTCACCGGCGCCCTCGCGCACTATCCCAAGCCACGGATCGGATTCGTGTCATGACTGATGTCCGTAACACACCGGAGGAGTCGGAGGTGCTCGAAACCCTACTTCGAGCCCTGCGACGGCAGAAGGACGAGGTTCAGCTCACGGGGTGCCTCGTCAGGCTCGCTGGCGTAGATGCCGGAGTCGGACACGGCCTAGCGTCTGCATTGCTCACGGCGGCGTCGAGAGATCCGCAGATAGGCGATCGCGCCCGCGATCTCCTTCAAGCGCTGCCGAGCGAGGTCTCGTGGAAGGGTGAGGAGCATGTGGTAGGCGACACGCATCGTGTCGGTCTCAAACGAGCGCAACAGCGCGGCAGGATTGACTGGCTGCTCGAAGCCAGGGGTAGCGATGAGCGTAAACCGCTGCTCCTGCTCGGGGTGGAGGTCAAGATCGAGGCCAACGTACAGAATCCGCTGAAGGAGGTCTACTACAAGGATCTCGAAGGCAGGCAGGCAGACGCCTGGGGCCTGCTCGTTCTGGCTCGCAATCGGCCTGGGGACGGACTGCTCGGTGCCGAACAGGCCCACTGGCTCGGGGTTGCGCTGTGGCGCGATGTGATAGCCGAGCTGAAACATGTCCGGCCCTCCACGCAGACGCTCGCGTCGGTCTGGCCGGTGTTGCTGGGCGTCCTGTCGGACGAGGACGATCTGGGCGCTGTTGAGATCACGCTTGAAAGCCTCTCGACCGAGGGGGCGAGACGGAAGTTGGAAATCCTCGCCGAACACGCCAAAGCGAAGGTCGGCACAGCTGTCGCCGACGCCCTTGGCGCTCGCTCGCGCGGGCAAATGGCGCGCGAGGTTGTTGTTGACATAAGCCGCGGATCGAAGCAAAGCGTGGGCCTACAGTGCTTTTACCTAGATCCCGAAGAAGGCCCAGCGATCGAACTGAAGCTCAGTGTGGTCGATGGGAACCTCCATATGACCTCTAGTGTGGAGCCGCTCGCTCTACCGCGACGCCTTGTTCGCAAGGCGACCCGCTCTGAGCGGGAGCTCTGCCTCCGCATTGTTCCAGAGAATCGCCCCGAGAAAGTCTTTACGGCGACGGACACGCCCTAGCTCATCGGTATACGGTGGCAGGGTCGTGATGGCGAGTAGACCGTGATGTGGCTTCCCCAAGCGCCTAATGGCGCGCTGATACCTTTCTAGTTGATCCTTGCTGAACAGCGGTCGTTTGTGCGTCTTAACCTCGACCGCAAGAACAAATGACTCACCAATCCAAACCCAATCAATGAACGAGTGGGATGGTGCGGGTATGCCCAGTAGGAGCTCCCGCAGAAGCTCGCGGTATATAGGCACGTGTTCGTAGTATTGATGGTTGTAGAGCTGGAGTCGCTTACGGGGCAGATGCGAGAGAAGCTGGCTTGCTCGCTCGCCGGCTTTCCCGGGCTCCAAGGCAGCGCTCCTCAAGAGCGCTCGTGCGAGCGCAACGCAGAACGTCGGGTCCCTCTGCGCTATTCGTGCAACTGCGTCCGTGAGCTCAGGCTCATTCACTGTCTGCCTCCGGAGCCGGTGAGGTGCATAACCGTATCGATTCTATTCGCCTCGAAAGCTCGTGTTTTGAAGTTCTGGCTTTGGTGCCCCGGGTGTCATGAGGCCCCCGACGGGCGGCGCGTCCGAACGACCGGCTGAGCCCTGCTCCACGACCGAGCCCTACGCAGCGCCCCTTCCGGTCGAGCGGAGGCGACTCCCCGACGGGGGCCGGCACCGGACAGCGCAGCCGGCCTCGCACACCCGTTCTTTCTCTCTCGCTTCTCTTTCTCTCCCCCCAAACCCCATTCACCCGTTTCCTACCCCCCAGCAGGATTGGGACCACGAACGGTGCGCAGCGGTGTGACCTCGGCCACCGGTGCATTGGAGCCCTCCCCCCCCTCCTCGCCGGAGAGCTCGGCGACGGTCCGTTCCAGTGAGCCGATGCGACTGGCCAGGCCCTGGATCGCCTCGGCGATCGGGTCGGGCAGGTGGATCCAGTCGGCGTCGGGACCCTCGACACGGCGGCCGTCCACGCGCACGGGATGGCCGGGACCCCCGCGGAGTCTTCGTAGGCGTAGTCTTCGTCTGGGAGGCCTTGATCGCCATGGCTGCAGCTTCACCGGGAGACCGAACCGACCCGCGGTATCCTTGCTGTGATGCCCCTTCTGCCGAAGACGAGGTCCAGTCAAGGGTTGGATGCGCTGATGGAGATGGTCCGTCAGCTTCAGGAGTTGGTGCGCAAGCTCCAAGCTGACTTGGATTCAAGGCTTGACACGATGACTCAGGCATTCGAGTCCCGCAGCGCCGACGATGAGGCAGAGGCGCTTGCAGCAGGGCGGATACGAAGCGGCGCCGCCGAACGCACGCAGGACGGCACCGAGGCGCTGAGCGAGCTCGGCATCCACGCCGCCGAGTCCGCTTCGACATTCCGACACACCCGGGCAAGCCGCGCTTTCGTCTGATCTACCGCAACGAACCGTCGGATGGCGCGCCGGCGGAGCCGGTCAAGCAGGCGCAATTGAGTTTTGCTGGTCGTGGTGTTGTAAATAGAGAGCTTGCATTGCGCCGTTGATTCCTCGACGTTATATCCGCCGCGCTGGAGATTCGCATGATCAGCTTCCCGCTCGTGAGGCTTATGTCACGGGCCTGATCTCTGGCAGGTTCAGGGTGCGCTTGATTGCGTGAGCGACGCCGGTGATTGCTTCCGCACCGTGCGCCCATCTTGACTTCCAGCCGGCAAGCTCGGCTGAGGACACGAGTGCGGAGGGTCGCGAGTCTTCGAGGAGCACTCCGGTGTCGGCGATCAACGAGTGCACCAGTCCCCGTACTGGTGCTGGCCATCGCACCTTTGTAAACGCCCGGGAGTTACTGCTGAGCGCCCCGCTGAACCGTACGCTCGCTGATTCGATCTGTGAGTACGGCGTCTTCGTCGTCCATCGAGCGAATCCGGCTACGAACGTCTCGCTGGCTACGTCATCGCGTGTGGCGATGGCCAGGTACTGTGCACCGAGCGAGCTGACTGTCGCCCGCCGCAACACAAAGGAATCCCCATGTAGTGGGCTCGGCGCGAGGTTTCCTTCGTGTACGGACATCCACGAGGAGTACAGGTCGGCATAGCTTGGCGCCTTACCGTTGACCGCTAGGTGGCGAAAGCCGGACTCGCTGAGTCGCGGGTATGGCGAGGGCTTGCCGGTTGTCCCGTCGGTGACGTCCTCCTGCGTCCATGCGGCCTCGTTGAGTGCCCCCTCATGCGTCTCGTCGCCAGTGGAGAAGTGTGCCGATGCGCCGGATGTCGTATCGACGATTGCTAGCGTCCACCGCTTGCGTGCCAGGGCAAGGCTCGCCCGGATATCGTCACCTGGGCTAACACGAAAGAAGGGCCGCGGATGAAACGCCCCTTTGGTATCGCTCCAGAACGCGTAGTAGCCCGGTCCACGTTCCAGCACTTCCGCCGGCGATACACGCTGCTCGTTTGTCCCTATTTGAATAAACGGGGCAGGCTCGCCGGGTGCCTCCGCCCCGATCCACGTGCTCGCTGCCGACCGAAGGGATGATCCTGCTAGAACACGCGGCACGCTCCACGATCCTTGTACCGACGTGACCTGTCCGCGCCAGACGTAACCGGCGAACGGGCCGAACGACCAGTTTGCGCTGCTCCCACGAGGCGCCGCGCCAAGCAGCACGACAAATATGACCGCGAGCGCGACCAGTACAACGAGTCCGAAACACATTTGTACGCCGCGCCTCCGCGCACGATGCCCCACCGGCCAACGCCTCCTCTAATCACCGTCGAACGTGTGATGCTCCCGGTGGTAGTGCCGGCGGAGCCTGTCAGCAGGCGGATTGAGTTTTGCTGGTCATGGTGGAGGTGGGTGGGCGTTTCCGACCGGTTGATCTGCTCGACCGGCGAACCGCCCGGCCCGCGCATGAAGCTGTAGCGTTGGCGTTGACTAATGACCAGCATGGCTCACGATGCCAGCCACGAGCCACACGAGGCAGAGTATTGCTAGCAGCCACGCAATCCAACGGGGTGGCGGCCCTGAGATGAAATAAGGCCGAGCGACCCACCGAGGCTTCCCGCGAGCGGCGACGATAACCATTAGGAAACCCGCAGGCACAGCAACGTTCGCCCAGTGCGCAACGATAAACCACCCCCCCAACACAAAAAGGATACCCGCCAAGCCGATGGCTTGGAGCACAGTGTCTTGTGCGGCTCGATGTCGTGGCGGCGGGACGGCCGGCACGGGATCGCTGCCTCCTGCACTCATCACCGGCGTCTCAACGGGCGGGTCTGGTCATGGATAGAAGACCGGGTCTTGGTCAACTTCGGGTGGCGTTACAGTATAGGACTTGCCCGCACCGACGTATCCGCCTAGGCCGACAACGGGCCCAGTTGTCACGGACCATATCGACCTCACTTCGCCGCATTCGGTCTGTGCGTGGCCATGCGCTACGCAGGCTTGCCAGCCCAGGAGGAGCGCACCCCCGGCGCACACCTCTGTGAACGGTCCAGTGAGTTCATGGGTGCTGTTTCCGTTTGAAACGCCGACCACAGGCCCGTCGAGACCTCGCCAGTGTTGACTCCAGCCAAGCCGGCGCCCGATCCAGTGATGCCGCCGCTCCCGGACCCTGGGTTGATCCAGCCCACGCCGGTTCCACCCGCAATTCCAGAAACCGGTGCGCGACCCGGGACGGGTATGCCAATGCTTCCGCCCCAGCCTCCGCCGACTAGCAACAGGCCGCTAGGGTCATCAAAGTTCAGCGGGTTATCGATCGCGTAGTTGTACGGCGCTCTTGTGATGGCCACCATCGGGTCTTCGCTGAGGAACTGCGCTGTCTTGGGATCGTATGTGCGTGCGCGCATGTAGATCAGTCCGGTGTCACTGCTGGTGTACTGCCCATCATAGCCAAGCGGTGAGACAGTGCCGGTGCTTTCGATCTTGTTGCCGTAGGCGTCGAATGTGATGGTACCCGTGACAGTGCCGGCGGACCCTGTCAGCAGGCGGATTGAGTTTGCGGC